>CALWUY010000065.1 GCA_944384855.1 uncultured Clostridia bacterium
GTATACGGTGTGAATACCACTGTTTTATCTTCATTTTGCAGCCAGCACCTGCCCAAAGATCCGTTATAACTTTCAGGCGGCGTGGTTATCTCAAGGGGAAATTCGCCAAAGGTGAATTTAAGATTTACAGGTGAATCCGTAATATGCTCGGGTAGATGATTGAGAGAAAAATTAAGGTATCCGACATTATGACAGCCGAAATCCAGTATCACGCTTTCTCCGCTTTTTAAGACTACCGGTAATTCAGGCTCTTTTATTGCTTTTACGGCCAGATTCTGAAAAGCATTTCCGTCATTTTCAAAACGAACCTGCTGTTTCGGATATATTTTTTTATGTTTCAGCCCGCTTTTCAAAGCTTCGGCTTTTTTTGCTAACTCGTAATTTATTTTGCTCAAAAAGTACCATCCTTTTACGTTGTCTGTTTTTTAATTTCTGTGAGAGTTTTAAGCATATTTACCGCTCCCGAATAAACATACTCTATATCTCCGCCGGAAAAAATGATGTTTGCTCCTCTGTCAGCCCAGCTTTTCAGTATTTTAGGGTCTGACGCGGAAGAAACTCCGAATGATTTTTTGTTTTTTATAAATATCCCGGCGATTTTATCGTAAATCTTAAGCATTTCCGGATTCTGCGTATCTCCCAGATGTCCCATAGAGCCCGATAAATCATTCATACCCACTACGAAAGCGTCTATTCCCTCTACCGCACACATTTCTTCAAGATTATTTACCGCGTCTATATGCTCAATCTGGATTATTCTGACTGTTTCGCGATATTTGTTATGTATATAATCCACAGCATCTATTTTACCGTACTCCAATGCCCTGAAAGGACCGAATCCGCGTATCCCGTAAGGCGGATAATCGCAGGATTCTACCGCCGCTTTTGCCTCTTCAGCAGTTCGCACATACGGAAATATTATACCGTCAACCCCCATATCAAGCACAGGCTTTGCAAGTACAGGATCGTTCCAGGCTATTCTGACAACAGCCGGCGTGCCTCCCGCCCTTGCGGCGATAAGGTTGTTTTGAAGCGATTCAATGCCTATGGGCGTATGCTCAGTATCGATCCAAATTGCGTCGAAACCTACGCCTGCTATGCACTCTGTAAGAGGAGGCATACCTGCAAAAATATGCGTTCCTCTTATATATTCCCTGTTTTTGACCTTTGCAAAAAATTCCTTAGACATTATTTTTCCCCCTGCTTAATATAGTTAGGATTCAAAATGGTTTTTACAGGCTTTCCGTCAAAGAAATCCGCAACATTCTGTGCCGCCATGTCTCCTGCCCTTTCAAGACATTCGTCAGTTCCCGCGCCGCAATGAGGCAGCAGCATAACATTTGGCAGTGTAAGCAGCGGATTATCGGCATCGGGGGGCTCTTTGCAGAATACATCAAGGCCTGCGGCAGCGATTTCCTTTGTTCTCAAAGCCTCCGCCAGATCCTCTTCGACAATAAGCTTTCCCCTTCCTGTATTAATTAAAACAGCAGAGTTTTTCATTCCCTTTAAAAACTCTTTATTTATCATACCGTTAGTTTCGGGTGTTGACGGTACATGAAGGCTTATAATATCTGCTTCCTTTTGTATCCTGTCAACTGTAGCGTATTCCACGTTGAGCGCCTTTGCGGTCTTTTCGTCCCAAATCAAATCATAGGCTAAAATCTTACAGTTAAATCCTGAAAGCATTCTGGCAAGCGCTTTTGCTATATCTCCGAAACCTATAAGCCCTACCGTCTTGCCCTCTATCTGCCTGCCGGTTTTGCTTTCAAAAAACCTGCTCCAATCTCCTGCTCTTACCTCCTTGTCCGCATCCGGCAAACGGCGCAAAAGACAGATGATAAGCCCCATAGCGCACTCGGCGACCGCTGTTGAAAGCGTTCCTGCCGCGTTGCATACGGCTACTCCGTGTTCTGCGGCGGCAGCTTTATCTATCTCGTCAGTTCCCACACCGTAACGTGAAATCAATTTTAAACTCCCGTCAAGGTCTTCAAATACCGAGGCGGGAAACTTTTCACCGCAGCTGATAACTGCTGAATATCCGCGAAGTTTATCTGTCCAGTCAGCCGCATTTCTCGTCTCCATATCAAGCAGATCTGCCGGATACCCCTTGCTGTCAAGAAAATCCTTCATTTTTTTACGGAAAACCATTGGCTGCTGTTTTCCTATAATCGCTACCTTGTCCATTTGTCTTACTCCTCGCAAATTTTAATCATGGTTTTGATAGAATTAGGATAATTGCTTCTTACAAAACCTTTCATACAGTCTTCAAAGTTTAATTCATCCGTAATAATCGGCAGCATATTCGGTTTCTTTTGTTCTAAAATTTTAAGCACTCCGCTCATATTTCCGTACTCGCCCATAACCCCGAAAATATTTAAGGATTTTGATACAATGGTATCAACGTTGACATCTGTTTCGCTTTTTTCGTAAAATCCTATAAGTCCGATTATACCTCCGCCTCGCGCAAGGTTTATACTGTCTGTAAAAGTCCCCTGTGCACCCGAACATTCTATGACAAAATCTGCTCCTTTACCGCCTGTCATCCGGTCAATTTCTTCAAACCGGTCCTGATTTCTTATATTTATAATTTCCGCCCCAAGCGCTTTGGCAGCTTTCAGTTTTTCGGGATTTCTGCCTATTACAACCGTTTTGCCGGCTCCGGCACAAATAGACAGCACTGCCGCCGCCATACCTATACATCCCGTGCCTATTACCGCAACTGTCGACTCCGAATTGATATTCATTCGTTTGGTCGCTCCGTAGGCTACTGAAAACGGCTCGCACAAAGCAGCTTCTTTAAGCGATATTCCGTCGGGTATTTTATAAACATGATGTTCCGGAATTACAAAATATTCAGAAAACGCGCCGTCATAAACAGGATCTATTGTTCCTACATATCTTGTATTGGGGCATTTGTCAAAATCTCCGTTTGTACAATCTTCACACTCACCGCAGGCTACGGCATTGTCGCCTACTATCCTGTCTCCTAACTTAAATTTCGTCACGCTGCTTCCGACCTTTTCCACAATTCCCGACCATTCATGTCCTAAACGGACCGGATATGTAACCTGACCGTTTTCGGCAAAGCTGCAGCTGCCCGAAAACAGGTCCTGGTCCGTGCCGCATACTCCGCAATAACAGATTTTAACTAAAATTTCATTTTCTTTAAGCGCAGGCTCAGGCAGATTTTCAAAATGGCCCTTACCCTTACCGTCGGCAAAAAAGGTTTTCATTTGTTTCCTCCTATTATATGTTTTTAATTTTTAGCTTCACCGTAAAAGAAACACTCCCTTTTGGCGGGATTACAGAGGATTTCCCATCTCTAAGTGCATTGACTGGACTGTCAAACGGAGCAGTACACGGTTCAAGAGCTATATTGTACATTTGCTTGAAACTTCCGTTATTCATCCATATTCCCAGATACTTTACCGCGTTTCCGTCAAAGTTCAGCATAATCCGTTTTTTCCGTTGCGGATAAACTATTCCGCATTCAAGAGCGTTGTTTTCATCATTATAATAATATTTATA
The DNA here is from genome assembly GCA_944384855.1 of uncultured Clostridia bacterium. GTDB lineage: Bacteria > Bacillota > Clostridia > Oscillospirales > Acutalibacteraceae > UBA737. Next base: position 3,529 of record CALWUY010000065.1, read on the forward strand.
GCTTTCACCGGCAGGACTGTATTCCCCTAAAATATTCATTTCTTCCGGCGCTTTTCCAAACATAACTGTCTTTTGGATACCTTCAGGGAAATTTTCCGTAACGTATGCTCCTTTTTCTCCTGCAAACATCATGTGACCCGCCCAAATATACGGCAGTTCAAAGGGATTTCTGTTTTTGATAACATAATCTATATTTAAAACATCGCCGAAAGTATAAATCTTTTTATGTATTTCGGAATTGACAGATTTTATCTGTGCTTCAAATGATATGCTGTTTTCCTCTATAGTGCATTTGTGTTCTATACGGCAGGATTCTCCGTGGTCGGGATATTCGAAATTTCCGATCACGCACGGATCTATGGTGGGAAACATATCGTCAAACCCGCTGCATTCCGCCGCCGCATAATCTGTATCAATAAACAGTCTCTTATACTCTTTTCCTTTTGCCTGTTCAAGCATTTCGATGCCATCAGCGGTTTTCAGCGATACCATTTTCGCTCCGTCAAACGGAAGAAAGACAGCGGCTAAAATATCGTTTGAAATCGCGACTGCCGGACGGTTTTTGTAGCTTGTCTCAAAAATCATATACGTCACCTATATTTCAAATGTCTCTCCCGGCCGCATTAAAAGGTAATTGAATTTCCCTTCGGCGTTCTTCGCAAAAATATCCGGATTTCCGCCGTGCTCGGCGAAACACCAGTAATGGCTGGGAACCGTAAGCTTAGCATTTAAGATTTCGGCTGCCCTTACACCTTCGGTTTCATCCATATTGCCGAACGCACCATTAATCGGTATTATGAGCAAATCAGCATTATGAAGCTCGGAATTTGCAAAATAATCCTCTCTGAAAGCGGTATCTCCGGCTATATATATTTTTTTACCCGATAATGTCAGCAGTACGCCTATTGCGTCGGGGGTATCTTTGCCGTGATCACAGGCAACAGCCTTAATTTTCACACCTTTTATTTCAGCTGTGTCTCCCTCTTTCAAATATGTTGTACGGTTCTGTTCAAGATTCAGTCTTTCAGCCTCAGCCCTGACATCATAAGCACATACAAATCTGGTTTTTCGGTTTGACATAATAACCGGCACGGAATCCGGATCAAAATGATCATAATGCGCGTGAGTGGAAATCAGAATGTCCAAATCCAGCTCATCTGCTTTGAAAACATAAGGCAAAAGTCTTTTAAATCCGAAATATCTGTAACAGCAATCTGACAAATACAAGTCTGAACCTATCCTGACTCCGTCATCGGTCTCAAAAATAAATCCTGCCTGTCCAGCATATGTAATTTGCATATTTCCCACTCCGTTTTGATATCAATTATGCAAATATTATAAAATATACGAAATATTTATGTCAAGAATTATTTAATTATTCATATTCGGACTTCAGCTTGTTTGAAAAGTTATACAGTTCTTGATTTCATACTTTAATATAATAATGCCGTTTGCTGAGACCTGCATCCTCAGCAAACGGCATCTGTTTAAAACAAAATATTCAGCTTCACTCTACAATATCTTCCGGTAAAAAAACCGGTTTTTTATCTTCCGACAGCAGACGGTAATAATATACCGGAAGTGCAGACCATCCGTGGCACAAGCTGCCGGCATTGTCGAAATCAGCCGCTCCGATTTCGGTTTCCCAAAATGACGTAGCACCCTTTGCGATCATCTTCATCCAGCGTTTATTCATGTCCTGACGTATAAAGTCTTCCTGACCGCCGACTTTCAGCAGAGCATCATACCTGAATATCTGGGCGCTTAATGAAATACCTACCGCGTCCGTTTTGTCTGTGAGCACCGGCAGTATATCTGAGTAATTTTCCTTAGGGCATACGCCGCTCCATACCGCTAAAGCCGTAGAAAGCTGGCTTTTGCCGCCCTTACTGCCGTTCATCACATAATTATAATAAAATCCTTTTTCATCATACAAATTATCATTTATGGCTTTTTTAGTTTTTCGGGCTAACTCAAGCCAATTATTTTTTTCAATATTCAGCTTTTCATAAATTTTATGAGCCGACAAAGCCGCCGCAACAAAAAATGCATTGAGCGGAAGTTCGTACCTGCCCGGTTCAAGATTACCGTTACGATCTATCGGATTACCGTCTAAATTTTCAGACCATTCATAAAAATTCCAATACGGCAGTTCCAAAAATCTGTCAACCAAGCCGTTTTCAGATACTCTTGACTTTACCGCATTAAGTATCTTTTCAATAATCGGCAGCATTTCCTTCACAAATTCAATATCGCCGCTGTATAACATATACTCATACACCGCAACTATCCAAACCAATGAAAAAGAAGGTATAGTAATCGGAATTTTAGCCGGTGCGCAAAGTTCAAGCAAACCGTCATCCCTTATGCCTAATCCAAGAAGTCTTAAACTCTCCCTCGCAAATGTAAATTCGCCGAACGCATAATATCCGCAAAGTATCTGATTACGGGAGTCCATAGCGTATAAAGCCTGCTCACGCCACGGAGTATCTTCATAATGATCATGCATGCAAAGCTTAAGCGTCCTTACTCCGATATCATATATTTTTTCTTCCTCAGATGTAAGGCCTTTTGGTTTTTCCAAATCTTTAACAGGATATAATACTTCCCTGACAGTAGCTTCTAATGACAGTATGTTTTCCCTGCCGCAGTAAATATATACCTGAATATATCTTCCGCCGATTCGTTTGATGTAATGCGTAAATTCTGTATCGCCTGCCGGCGCCGTGTACTCGACTGCAAAATTCCTGGGCCAGATATAGCTTCTTACCCTTCCGTCTTCGATATGCTCTCCGAAGCCTATATCTATTTTTGCCCCGGACTTTAAATTGGTTTTCAGCGTGAGCAGTCCGCTGCTCTCTTCAGAAAGGTCGAAAAGCATATATATACCGTTAGGATTTTCCGGATCCCACTCCGCCTGCTGCATTCTCCGTCCGGTTTCGCAGTCGGATAAATCGGCTTTTACCGTACCTGAAGCGATCAATCGGGAAGGCTTATTGTCAAGCAAAACCGTCTTCTTTATTTTCCTTAGAACCGGCTCGGACGAATTTTCTCTGCATTCAGGCGTATCGAAACCGTCGGTATCAGCCGTAAGCCATCCATCATAATTACATCCGTTACAGATAAATCCGAAACTCAGCTGACCGCTTATTTTAGGGACACTGCCGCTTTTGTAGCACGGATCTTGCCGGCAAAGTGTATCCGCTCCGCTTTTGGCAATGGCTTCACCATCGCACTCCACCCTGAACCTGATACCCGGCGTCCCCGGATAATATGTAGACGACTCTTCAGCCTGGCAATATCCCAGTATGCACATACGGTTCTCACCGGACTTAATATAAGAGGTAATATCTATACTGTCATATACCGTATAAAACGGATAATCCGGATACTGTCCGTACCCGGCAAACTTTCCGTTTATCCACAATACATACTGACTGTCCGCCCTTATTATCAGCTGAGCCTTTGAAAACGAACCGCCGACCGTAAATTTATGTACAAAATCCGCGTAAATATTTACATCCCGGAAATTTTCGGGCCACACCCATTTTTCATCACACATATACGCAAACTCCCTGCCGAAATATTTTTTCAGATAAAAGCCGTTGTTTTACATCTTTTTAGATTATATCATATTACAACGACAATATCATTAAAAATTTATTTATTTTCTATATGATTTTAATCTTGTACGGCTGTAAGCGGCAATTTGGTATTATGGCTATGGCGTGCGTAAAGTAATTGTCCCTGTTCCTCCTGCGGTACGGTGTGGAGTGCGTATCCGCCGCCGCAAGCGCATGACGAATTACCGTATCCATCTGATTTTCGGTAAGTGGAAACTGCACTCGGGCAGTACAACGATGACCTTACCGCACGAAAACGATAGGTCAGGGAAAACAGAAGCTTTCAGGCAAATCCGCCGGGACGGGCGAGCATAACAAAACTTCTATGCCGGCTTCATGCAGTAAAACCAGCCGATACTGAGAAAGAAATTCTTTGACAGCGGCAGCTAATAAAGGAAAAACCGTCAGCATGTGACTGCTGACGGTTTTATACGTACTGTGCATTAAAGCAAATCCTTATTTATAACTATTTTTTTAGAGATATTTAATGATATTAGCCAAGCTGCAATTCCAAAAGCAAAAATCATTAAGCTCAATACTGCCGGAGTTGAATTAAAATAGTTTGTAATTTCCGGCGGGAGCTTTATATTTTCTGCCGCCGTTAATAAGAACGGAGACAGAAATATCAAAAAACCCAAAAATTTCGTCTTTTCATAACCAAATTTAAACTGCACAGGCAATAAAATCCCCATACAAACAGCTTGTATAAGAAATACAATCGCCGCCCCATGCAAAAAATTATCAACGGCAAGTTCGGGAATAAATCGCGTTTCAATAAAAAACGGGATACAGCAAACTGCATAAATAATAAGATGCAGCCAGTATTTTGAACGGACTATCCCCGATTTCATATACGGTGTTGATGCTAACAGCGCAGTGACTTTCGGATATTTATTTTCTTTTTCAGAAATAGCTAAATTAAATGCGACTGATGAAATAAGAACTGCCATTAGAAAGCTATATAACCCGCCCATTTCCGGCTGCCTCCAAGCGAGGAGAAGCGGCAATCCTATTCCTAAAGCGATTACACATAAAGCGTAGCCTTTAACAATCATTATATCCTTTTTGATTAACGGTATAATCATTCTTATCCACGCTCCTTTGCATAAGCCAGCATAATCTCTTCAATCGTTGTTCTTTCTAATAATAAATTCATTGAATATTGTTTTATTGTTTCCGCCTTATCTGTAATGCCCTCAAAGCCGTATTTGCTTTTGTCACAACGCAGCATAAGAGCCTCTATATCCGGTGTAAGATGTTTAAGGTCGCCTTTTACCGTCCTGAATTTTTCTAATAAAGCGTCTTTATCTTCTTCAAAAACTATAGAGCCAGCATTTATCATAATCAGCATATCTGCCGACTTGTCAAGATCCGTTGTATTGTGAGTGGAGTAAAAAACAGCTCTGCCTCCCGGTTCCACATATTCTTTTAAAATAGAGATAAACTGTTCTCGCATCAGTGGGTCAAGACCGCTGGTAGGTTCATCCATAATCAGCAATTCAGCATTATGTGATAACGCCAGCGCTAAAGAATATTTCATTTTCATTCCTTTTGAAAGTGTTCCTACAGTCTGTTCCTTCCGTAATGAAAACCGTTCTAAATATTTTTGAAATATACGGTCGTCCCAATTTGAATATGACGGAGAAATGATTGCAGTCATATCTTTTATTGATAATTCATCATAAAAACAACCGCTGTCAAAAACTACTCCTATTTTATCCTTAAATTGTTTTTCGCTTGAAGAAATATCTTTGCCTCGAAATTTGATTGTACCGGCGTCCGTGTGAATAAGATTTAAAATTGAGTGAATAGTTGTTGTCTTCCCGGCGCCGTTTATTCCGATAAAGCCGGTTATGCAGCCTTCTTGTATGTTAAAGCTGACATTTTGCAAGCTAAATTTATCATAGCTTTTTTTCAAGCCGGAAACTTCTAAAATAGCAGCCATTTATTTTGCCTCCTCATAAAGAATATCCATCATTGCGTTTAATTCTTCTTTTGTGATATTTAATGACTTTGCCGTCTGTATCATGTCCTGCATTTTTTCTTCAACCATACGGCGTTTCGAATCTATCAGCAGTTCAATATTACTCGCTGATACGAAAGTTCCAATCCCGACCTGACTCACAACAAATCCTTCTTGTTCTAATTCTTCATATACCCTCCGTATTGTCAAAACGCTTACCTTTAAATCATTAGCAAAAGCTCGTATAGACGGCAGCGGATCGCCCTCGACTAATTCTTCCTTTAAAATGGCATCTTTAATTTGATCCTTGATTTGCTGGTATAATGGACTGTCGGAAGTATTTGATATAAGTATTTTCACAAAATATTTCTCCCTCCATACAGTGTGATGTTTAGACATATACATTATATACTATAAGCACTTAATTGTCAATAGTTTTCTCTAAGCAGCCAGATAAAAATTAAGCGGCAGAGATAAACTCTCTGTCGCTTTGATTACTTTAAACAAAATTCATTTCCATTTCTATCATCTTTCCCGTACACCCCCGCATACTCCGTTCTCTGTATCTATTTCAAATATTTTCCGCCTTTAGCCTCTCTGTGATAGCATTGTGAATGTATCAGACAGAACAGTGAGAATTTTTTACAAAACAGAAAACTTCAAATAAGACAAAATCATTTCGGCTCACGTTCATAAAAAGGACTCCCTATCGGAGTCCTTTAATTAATTATATCTATTCAATTATTTGACCGTCAGTGGATACTGTAATCACCTGCCACGGAATCATTTTACCGCTTGCCCTTAACGCCTCTTTTACAGCATTTACTATACCGCCGCAGCAGGGTACTTCCATACGTACAGCGGTAACGCTCTTTATATTATTTTCTTTTATTATTGCGGTAAGTTTATCAGTATAATCTATATCGTCAAGTTTCGGGCATCCTATAAGTGTAATGCGGTTTTTAATAAAATCACGGTGGAAATCTCCGTAAGCGTACGCGGTGCAGTCAGCCGCGATAAGCAAGTCAGCCGATTCAAAATACGGAGCGTTTACAGGAACCAGTTTTATTTGTACCGGCCACTGCGACAAACGGCTCTTTATTTTTTCCTGATTATTACCGGATTTCTCCTCGCTGTTTCTCAAAATGGCTCTGGATTGCGTACCCGGGCAGCCGATTGCGTGCGGCCGAACAGATTTCCCCGCTTTTTGGGCTATTACTGCCGCCTCGTTATACGCAGGCGCTTCCCGCTCCTCAAAAGAAATCGCGTCAACCGGACATGCCGGCAGACAGTCCCCTAATCCGTCGCAGTAATCCTCCCGAGTAAGCTTCGCTTTGCCGTTTACCATCTCTATAGCTCCCTCATGGCAGGCAGAAGCGCACGCCCCGCATCCGTTGCATTTTTCCTCATCTATCTTAATTATCTTTCTTATCATTTTTTATACTCCTCTCAATTTTGAATACATTTATAACGTCGCTGTCAGGACAGCAGAAACATACCTCGCCGTTTGACGCCTTAGGCGGCGAACCGCCGTACTTTATTATATCAATATACGGAAAGGCAACATGCATAGCCATAGGGCAAAGCTTTCCTCTGTCGTCAGCATAATTGAATGTATCTCCTATTTTATGACCTCTGTGACAGCTTTCTTTGCCTATTTTATTTATAAGTTTTATTGTTATTTCACTGTCTTTCAAAATTTTCACCTCCGTGTATGTTGACCTGCGTTTAATATTATATTATAATAAAAACAACAAATCGGTTGTTTTTACAACGGAAAGGTTTTTTTATGAAAAAATATATACCAATATTAAAAAAGACTCAATTGTTTCGCGGTATAGGCGATGATGAAATATGTTCTATGCTTGATTGCCTGAGCGCCGAAGTTAAATCATATAAAAAAGGCGAATATGTATTACGTCAGGGAGAACATATCTCCGCTGTATCTGTTCTTGTGGAAGGTCAGCTGCATATTCAGCAAGACGATTACTGGGGTAACAGCAATATTATAAACAATATTGACACGGGCGAAATGTTCGGGGAATCGTATATTACTCCCAAAAGTGAGGCAATGCTCAACAATGTAATTGCCGCCAAAGACAGCGCCGTAATGTTTTTTGACGCAAAAAAAATAATCACAGCCTGTCCTTCAGCATGCAGATTTCATTCTGCCGTTATCCAAAATCTTTTCTTTTCGATATCGGACAAGAACCGTAAGCTTGTTCAAAAACTACGGCACATGTCGAAGCGTACCACACGGGGAAAACTACTGTCTTATTTATCCGAGGAATCAAGCCGTCAAAACAGCTCCGCGTTTACCATTCCCTTTAACCGTCAGCAGTTAGCCGATTTTCTTTCGGTTGACAGAAGCGCTATGTCCAATGAACTGTGCAAAATGCGCGACGAAGGATTGATCGAGTTTTCAAAAAACAGGTTCAGACTTATATAGCTTAAGATATCGCTTTTTACCGCAAATTAAAACTTACGGCATATGAAAAGTCGGTTTAAATCCTTTTAGAATTTAAACCGACTTTTTTATTTCCTGAACAGTATCTCACAATTCAGTTTTGCATAAGTATTTTCTGTTTTGTTATAAGAGGAAACTCTGCCAATACCGCTGAGTCTAAATCCGTGCTGTGCATATCAACACAGGATATACAACGGTTGTCATAGGTGGTGTAATAATACAATCCGCGATTAGTGTTTACGCATGAGCTGTATACCGTAATATCAAAATTCCCCGAATCGGTTCTGCATATTCCGCGGCTCATCTCTACGGAGGAGAGCAAATGGAAAAACTGACTCACCGACGACTCCTCATCTTCACCGCAGACCGAATTTTCTCTGCCGAACACCATTCTTACAAAACGTGACATTGACGAAACGTCTCCCGGCAAACCCATCGCGCCAAGGCCCTGACAATATGTTTCAAGGCTCAAATTTTCAGAAAACCGGCAGTCCCCGTTTTCCGGACTTAAATTTCGGTAATTATTCAGATTAAACAGCTGGTAATCAAACGGAGGATTATTGGTTAAAACTCCGGTCGGATTATCGTAAATACGCAGTCCGTCATACATAGGTTCTGCAACTAACGATTCGTTCTTATCGGATATAATCCAATGCAGCGGCTGCAGCGGCAGCTTTTCGCTGAAATCGATATTAACAAGATTTATCCGGTCAAGAAGTAAACGCGCCTCATTAACCGTTTTGCACTTGCCCAGTATCCAGGGTATAAACTCAAAAGGGGTTATATTATCCTTGCCTTCGGCTAAAGGAGCGTAATAAGCGTTACCCGGAAAATTAAGTCCCGCCATCGACAGTCCGTACTCGTTTGCGGCGTCATAAAAAAGCGGGATATTATCCGCTACTGTCGCCATTCCTATAACGGCATAATGATTTTCCATATCCGGCATTTTTCTGAGAGGAAATAAAAAGTTTCTCGGCATAACACAAACTTCTTCACCGTATGACCTGTCCAAGTCAAGATTTCTGCCGAAATAATGTTCCTCGGTGACTAAGCTCAAAGCTGTACACATTTTTAACACCTTACATTTGTTTTTATTTATATTATAAATTAATATAACCCTATTAAAGCCTATTATCCGGCTGATAGCCCTCCTAAACACTGACTGATTTTCAGCTTTGCATACCGAATATTTTCAAAGCGGATTTTCCTCTTTCTATATCACCGTCAAAATCAGGAGCATATATCGCCTCAAAGCTTATTCTTTTGTTATACCCGCATTTATCAAGCGCCTCGCTCCATTTTATGCAGGCTTCCGTATCAGAAGGCTCATGCGGGATCCCCCTGTCATCGTCAGGTCTGGCAAGATGTACGTGAAAAAGTAATTCTCCCGCACTTTCGACCGCCTCAAGAGTCTCTTTGCTTTTGTAAATATGATAAAAATCCGCAAGAACTCCGACATTGGGATTTGAAACGCTTCTGCAAATATCTATACCCTCAGCGACTGTATTTATAAAATTCGTCTCCCCTGCATTCAGAGGCTCTATCGCTATTTTGATATTATAAGAACCGGCTATATTTCCGCAAAGATTAAGAATCTCACAAAACTGCTGTTCGGCTTTCTGACGGTCATATTTTTCAGGTATTCTTCTTGCTCCTCCGCTGCCTATTACCGCGACCTCGCATCCTGCCGCTGCAGCGCGTTCCATACCTTTTTTGACATACGATTCAATATTCAGAAGATTAACATCTTCACCTATAAGCTTTATATCCGGAGTAAAAAAGCTGTTGCATGCCTCGCTTTTAAGTCCGCAGTCTTTTAGCTTCGCCGTAAACAGCCTGAATTCTCCGTCAGTCATAGCAGAAAATCTGCAAAAAGGTGATTCTACATAATCATATCCTGCCCCGGCTACCGACTCAAATTTATCTTCTCCGCAGCAAACTCCGAATTTCATTTAAAGCACCTCTCAAAATCAATATTTGTATTACTGCATTAAAAAATTCATCCAATGGAATGCATTCAGATTACGCTTCGGTCATATAAACTTCACTTAACTTTCCGTCTTCGTATTTAAGCGTTTTTATCTCAAAAGGCGTAAATACCAAATGGAAGGTTTCTTCTCCTATTCTGAGCACCGCTTCGCACGCGTTTCCCGCATACTCAAAAGCCCTGAATATAAGGCTGTCGTCATACTCACACTTTTTGGCGGCTGAGAGCATTACCGAATCGCCGTCCAATCCATAAGCACTCTCAGGGACAATGTCTTTCCCTGTGTGATTGGTTTCACATACAACTACCGGCGGATTAAGAAAATTCTGCGCGTCCTTATAGCCATCCGAATTAAAGGCAACCCGTATTTTCCCTTCACTTATACCCTGAGAAAGAAATTCGTGGTCAGCAGAATGATCTATTTCATCCATACTGAGATTGCCGTAAATCGGACTTCTCAAAACAGTAAGTCCCAGCACACCGTTTTGCATATTATATGAAAAAATACTGTCCGCTATAAAGGTTATGCCGCCGGACTTTATCCAGCTGCCCATCGGAACGTCCGCGGCGCTCTCAGCTCTTTGTATGGCTCCGTAAGGGACCGATACCGTATGTATGTTTCCGGCTTCATTTTCAAGTTTGAAAACCATGTGCTTTTCATTCCAGTTGACACTGTAGGACACATCAAAATAATCCTCATCATGATAAAACGTGTAATAAACAGAAAGTAACGAATTTTTCAATACATAATCATACTTTATAACTGTTCTTATACTTCCGTCTTCGGTAACTGTACGGTTTTCAGGTATAAAGTTATACTTTTCATCTGAGTATCCGGTAATATTGAAGCTCCATGTGTCTCCCATATCAATGTAACATACGGGTTCAAGCATTCGTCCACTTAATTTTTTACCGCTTTTCTTTTCGATTATACTCTCTATACATCCGGATTTATCCGAAAAATCAATTCTGTATTTTTCGGTTTCGATATACTTTTCGTATTTACCGCTGTTTCCCGCTTTTGTAATTTCTTCCCCTGTCTGATAAAGTTTTAATACTTTATATCCGGCTGATTTTACCTTTGCTTTGAATACAAACCTTGACCTGAATCCGTCAAGCGCGCAGCGTTCTTTGATTATCTGGCATTCATATACAGTACCGTCAGAATCTGCCAGCTTTAAGCCTTTGCTGTATAAATCGAATTCATGCAGCCACTGTACCTCTGCCTCTATGTAACCGTCATAATCATGTCCGTTGAGATTCCATAAAACCAAGTTCCACGGATTATCAAAACTGTTGCCTGCCGTATCAATTTTAGCCGTCATGCGCTGAAGATTGTAATGCATAATTTCAGATGAAGTCTGTATGGCACGTCCAAACGTATTTTCCGCGTCAATATACGCGTCCTTGATACACGCTCCGCCCAATATATCGTGGAACTGATTGAAAAGTATGTCATGCCAGCAGTTTTCGATTTTCTCACTGTCATAAATTCCGGATATAACAGACGCCGCTTCAGCATTAAGCGCTGAAAATTCAGCCTTACGGTTTAAAGCCTTGATTTTCGGATTATTGCTGTAAACTCCGAAATCTCCGGTCAGAAGTTCTTTTTCAAAAACCGGCAATTTCCCTCTGTCAATTGCAAAAAAACCGGAAACCGATGAAAATACCGCGTCAGGGGTATTATTTATCTCGGCTATCATCTTCTTTGTCGGCGCGCCGCCGTGGTCGGTTACCCCGTAAACTATAATCAGGTCATTTTCTCTGTCGCTTTGCTGTAGTGTAGCACGAAGATCCTTTGAATACATATCGTCTGTTCTAAAGGTTTTTATTTTGCTTGAATCTATTCCCTGCCATAAAAAATACTGAGCCGGCAAAGATACATGATGTTTCTCAGGTCTGGTAAAGCAATAGTTATTTACCCTGCTTTTTTTGAGAATCTGAGGAAGCTGCGGGCTGTGACCGAAACTGTCAACATTGAAAACGGTATCGGAGAATATTCCGAAAGTGTTTTTCAAATACTTCTGACCGTATAATCCCTGTCTGACATAGCTTTCTCCCGATGCCGAATAGCAGTCCGGCTGGACCCACCAGGCTTCTGCCAAGTCCCATCTGCCTTCTTTAACTCTTTGCTTTATTTCTTCGAACATATCGGGATCAGTATTTCTTATCCACTCGAAAACAGGCGGAGTTGAAAAGGAATATATAAATTTGCCGTCTTCCTTCATTCTGTCAAGCGCGGAACGGAAAGTAGCTCTTATTGATGACATTCCTTCATCCCAGCTCCATAACCAGACCGGATCAAAATGAGTGTTCCCTATCATATACAATTTGCGCATATTTTACCTCCCCGTATACTGTAAATATTCATTTACGTAATTTTTTCACACTCAGTATACAGGTTTTTATGCGATTTTTCAATACCAAACACATCATAAAAAGCAAATGTTTCTGTTTAAAGATTGATTATACGGCTTATTGATCAACCGATACCGGTTTTATGCGTATTTGAAACTGAAATAATATAAAATCCAATCTTATAAAAATTATTTGAATTTCTCTTGACAAATACCCCTACGGGGTATATACTTAAAGCAGTTTAAATACCCACTACAGGTATATAAACGCAGAACAGGAGGAATAAGCGATGAAGATTGACGAAAAATACTCTGCAGATAATGTTAAAGATCATGACTGCTGTGCAGTCAGACATAAAATGCGTACAGATGAGGAAAAAAGAGTTTTAATTACAAGACTTAAACGGGTTGAAGGTCAAATTCGCGGAATCGAAAGAATGGTTGAGGAAGATGCCTACTGTCCGGATATTCTGATTCAGGTAATGGCTGCAACTTCGGCGCTGAACAGTTTTAACAAGGAACTGCTTGCCTGCCACATCCGCAGCTGTGTTGCGTCAGATATAAAAGAAGGCCGAACCGAAGCGATAGACGAGCTTTGTATGGTATTGCAAAAACTAATGAAATAACAGTTTACAAAATCACACTGCATTCAGAAAGGATCAAATATTTGTCATGGATCAATATACTGTAACAGGTATGACATGCGCCGCTTGTCAGGCTCATGTGGAGAAAGCCGTATCAAAATTAGAAAATGTTGATTCTGTGTCTGTATCACTTCTGACAAATTCCATGTCAGTAACAGGAAGTGCCAGCAAAGAAGAGATAATTTCAGCCGTAGAAGCCGCGGGATACAAAGCTAAGTTAAAAGGCGAATCGGAAAAGAATGATAGAGCCGGAAAAAAACTTGCTTTAGCCGAGGAAGCTTTGGAGGATCATGAGACCCCAAAGCTGGTAAAACGACTGTCTGTATCAGTTATAGTTCTCGCTTTTCTAATGTACATTACAATGGGACACAATATGTGGGGATGGCCTCTCCCCGGATTCCTTGACGGCAACTATACCGGACTTGCCGTAACTCAGTTATTGCTGTCCGGAATTGTGATGTTAATAAACCGGGAATTCTTTATTTCAGGATTTCGTTCTCTGTTTCACGGAGCGCCGAATATGGATACTCTTGTAGCGCTCGGATCCGGCATATCTTACTGCTGGTCACTGTACGTATTATATCAAATCACGTATATGGTTACTAACGGAGCATCCGGTTCGGATTTAATGACGATATATCACAATCAGCTGTATTTTGAATCGGCCGCGATGATACCTGCGTTGATTACAGTCGGCAAAACCTTGGAATCACTTTCAAAAGGAAAAACCACAGACGCTCTTAAAAACCTGATGAAATTAGCCCCGAAGACGGCAGTTCTGCTGAAAGACGGCAAAGAAGCAACAGTTGATATAGATGATGTAAAGGCGGGTGATATTTTTGTTGTCCGCCCGGGAGAAAGCATTCCGGTAGACGGCGTTGTGATTGACGGAACAAGCGCCGTAGACGAGGCGGCGCTTACAGGAGAATCCATTCCCGTGGATAAAGCGGCAGGAGACAGCATAAGCGCGGCTACAATGAACCGGTCAGGTTTTTTAAAGGCAAAGGCGACAAAAGTAGGAGAGGATACAACATTTTCTCAAATTATACAGATGGTCAGTGACGCCGCCGCGACAAAAGCTCCCATAGCGAGAATAGCCGATACAGTATCAGGAATTTTTGTACCGGCGATCCTTATAATTGCGGTAATAGTAGCGATAATTTGGAAAGTAACCGGAAGCGATATAGCGTTTGCGCTGGAACGGGCTATTGCGGTTTTAGTGATCGCGTGTCCCTGCGCGCTCGGTCTTGCGACGCCTGTAGCTATTATGGTCGGAAACGGTGTGGGCGCTAAAAACGGTATTCTGTTCAAGACAAGCGCTGCTTTGGAACACGCCGGCAAAGTACAGATAGCAGCTCTTGACAAGACCGGAACAATTACTGCGGGCGAACCCCAGGTAACAGATATACTAACCGAAGCAGGAGTATCAGAAAAAGAGCTGATAACTTTTGCTTATTCTCTTGAAAAAAAGAGTGAGCACCCATTGGCAGACGCTGTGGTAAAATACGGTGATTCCCACGGATTCTCGGCTGAAGACGCAACAGATTTTATTGTTTTGCCAGGCAACGGACTTAAAGGCACCATAGACGGCCATGAAATTATCGGCGGAGCTTACAAATTTATTAATGAAAATTGTGAAATTTCTCAAAACTTCAAAAATGCTGCCGACAAATTGGCTGAGCAAGGAAAAACCCCTTTATTTTTCGCTTGCGATAAAAAGCTTCTCGGTATGATCGCAGTAGCCGATGTAATAAAAGAAGACAGCGCTCAGGCAATAAGTCAGCTCAAAAATATGGGTATTGAAGTAGTTATGCTGACCGGCGACAATGAAAAAACTGCAAACGCAATCGGTAATATTGCGAAAGTGGACAGGGTGATTGCGGGAGTATTGCCCGACGGAAAAGAAGCGGTTATAACCGAACTTCAGAAGCGGGGCAGAGTTGCGATGATCGGCGACGGTATAAACGACGCTCCGGCGCTTACCAAAGCGGATATCGGGATTGCTATAGGTGCCGGAACCGATGTGGCGATTGATTCAGCGGATATTGTTTTGATGAATTCCGGATTAACAGACGTGAGCGCGGCAATCCGTCTGGGAAGAGCGACCCTAAGAAATATTCATGAAAACCTGTTCTGGGCATTCGGATACAACGTAATATTGATTCCTATGGCGGCAGGAGTATTCCCATTCATTCAAATGAATCCTATGTGGGGCGCTGCAGCAATGGCGCTTTCAAGCTTCAGCGTATGTATGAACGCTCTCAGACTGAATCTGTTTAAAGTCCATGACGCCGGACATGACAGGCCTATAAGGAAACATGCGTCCCCTGAAAAAAATGTAACTGAAGTTGCAGATAATAATATAAAAGAAAATAAAAAGGAGATAAACACTATGGAAAAAACAATCAAAATCGAAGGTATGTCATGCGCACATTGCTCCGCGAGGGTAAAATCCGCTTTGGAGAATCTTGAAGGCATTGACAGCGCGGTTGTATCTCATGAAACCGGAACAGCTGCGGTTAAAGTAAACAGCGCATTTTCAGAAGACGCCGTAAAATCCGCTATAACAGATGCCGGGTACACTTTCATTGGGATAGAATAAACCGCGCTGAACCGATGTAATTATTAAAATAACGTAAATTGCAAAAACTCCTGTTGACTTATCAGTTTACAGGAGTTTTTGCCTTAAGTTTAAAACTCATCTTATTCTCAAGTCAAACGTACTGTATTCAATAAACATACCGAAAATTGCTTGCGTATATTTTATTCGTTTAGTTATCGCATATAAATGCCAAGATTTGACTTTTGATTATTTAGCCGTTATAATAAACTGTAAAAAATTTTTCAACTGACTTTTCTTGAACATCATTAAGAAACGATATAAAGTTTACCGTTACAGCGGTATTTTTCTAACTTTCCGCTTATATAACTTTTCTGTAAATACAGGTGAACGAAACATGAAAAACCGGCAGGTGTTTTAAAATGAATTTCAACATAAAAGCCTTTGACGGCTTAAGTCAAAACATATTAAAACTTATTGCGGCTTTTTCTATGTTGGTTGATCACATCGGAGCCGAATTATTTCCTGATATTACCGCTTTGCGCATAATCGGCAGAATAGCATTCCCTGTTTTTTCTTATTTTATATGGGAAGGCAGTATATATACCCGCAACAAACTAAGGTACTTAATGAGAATTTTTTTGTTGGGTGTTTTATGCGTAATCGGATATTACATCTACTCCGGCAAAATATATGCATTTATTTGGATTCAGCATAGGATTGCTTTTATTATCCGTCCGCTCCGGCGGCATACAATACTGGTGTCTTATGTCAATTCCGCTGCTTATTTTTTATAATGAAACCCGCGGCAAATTTAAAATGAAATATTTCTTCTATTGGTTTTATCCTGCTCATTTGCTTATTATCGGAATGATTTCTCGCTTTATTTTTAACAATTAGCTTTTAAAAACGGGCGCTAAAAAAGTCTATGCGGATATCTTTAACTTTTAAGCCGCTTTGCTGTCAGAGTATCTTATCTTCTGCTGAATTAATATGACCCCCGCCGTTAAAACGGCGGGGGTCATATTTTCTAAGTTATATTTTGGTGGGTAATTTTTCCGTCTTTCCATTCAAAATCAATAGTTTTATTTCCTTCTAAGCGCAGACCTTTTACCCTTCCGCCTCTTGCCCAGTCATCAGGCAAAGCCGGCAGCAAGCGGACCTCTCCGTTATTAGTCTGCAGCAGCATTTCGAGAATACCTGCGACAAATCCGAAGTTGCCGTCTATCTGGAACGGCGGATGCGCATCCATCAGATTCGCGTATAAACCGCCTCCGTCATTGTAATTATATCCTGATTCCCTGACTAAGCGCATCATTTTGTCAGCGCATTTTTTGGCTCTTTCGGCTTTGCCCAGCCGTGCCCATACATTGATTTTCCAGCAAAGTCCCCAGCCTGTTGATACATCGCCGCGTAAATCCATACTTTTTTCCGCGGCAGACTTCCACTCGGGAGTTTTGTCGTTAATCAGATTGCCCGGATATACACCGTAAAGAAATGAAAGATGCCTGTGATGCGGCTCGAGTTCCGGACGCTCCACGTCCCATTCTATTATCTGTCCTTTTGAACCTACAGTGTAATACTGAAGTTTATTCAACATAGATTTCAGTTTATCCGAAAACTCAAAATCACATTTCAAAATCTCGCAGACCTTAATGCAAATATCAAAAATATCGTACGTCATACCGATATCCATAGCGCAGCCCTTTGATACGCTCGTAATACTGCCGTCTTCCAAATAATATCTGTTTTCAGGCGAAGTCGCAATCGGTGTGACAAGTTTTCCGTTCTCATTTTCAACCAGCCATGACGCTAAAAATTCCGCCGCTCCCTTTATTACATTCCAATATTTTTTCAAAAACTCAACATCATTTGTAAATTCATAATGCTGCCAGATATGTCTTGAAAGCCATGCTCCGCTCATATTCCAGAATCCATAGCCTACCGATAAAACATCCCGGTTTTCTCCTCCTACCGGCTCGCTTTGTCTCCAGATATCAGAATTATGGTGCGAACACCAGCCTTCGCAATGATAATTTTCTCTTGCGGTTTTTCTTCCATTTTGCGACAACTCCTCTGTCAAATCAATAAGCGGCAGATGACATTCTGAAAGATTACTGCGTTCAACATGCCAATAGTTCATTTCTGCGTTGATATTCAAAGTATAATTTGAACTCCACGGAGCGCGAAGCTCCTCATTCCAGATACCCTGCAGGTTCATAGCCTGGGTATTTTCGCGCGAGGCGGCAATCGTTAAATATCTTCCGTAATCAAACAGCAAGACCATAAGCGCTGTATCCGAATTATCCTTTTCATACTCGGTCAGGCGCTTATCTGTCGGCAGATCCGAACGGTCTTTGCCCGATATTTCAAGCTCAACTCTGTCAAATAATGATTTATAGTCCTCAATATGCTCTGCTTTAAGCTGCGGATAATCCTTATCGACCTGAGACAGTTTCTCCTCAACCTTCGCTTCGGTATCGATTTTACTGTCGACCGGCTGTTTGTCAAACCCTTCGAAATCAGTACAGATATCTAATAACAAGTAAAAATCACTGGATTTAATTTTAATACAGTCCTTTTCAATTGTACAGCTGCCGTTTAGTAAAACAGGCCTTACCGCTATACTGTATGTAAGCGCGCGGTTATTTTCAAAAGAATCATACCTTATCGGATCTTCACATTCAAAATAACTGGGCGCGGCATAGTACGGCGCAGTGGATTTTATTATAAGCTGTCCGCTTTTACTTACATTTTTAAAAGGGTGCGGTGACGATAGTGATACAGCTGACTCGGATCCGGCAAAATCCGTAGAAAAATGATACGCTAAAAGCTCCGACTTATGAGAACAGAATACTTCTTTTGAGTATTTATGACCGCCGATTGAATATGTGGATTTCGCAACAGCGTCTTCCAAATCCAGTTCACGGTAATAATCTGTTACCTGTCCGGTATCCGAACATTTTATAATAAGGGAACCGGCCGGCTGGTAAGATTCAGTCCAGCCGCCCAAACTGTTCTTCCATAAAACATTTTCGGCTTCAGAGTATTTATGATCATTGATCAATTCTTTTGCTCTGCATATCCCGTCAAATGCATTTTCAGGAGATTTATCCATAGGGAAACCCGACCAAAGCGTATCTTCATTCAAGGACAGTTTATCATCGAAAGGGTCGGCATAAACCATTGCCCCTAATCTTCCGTTGCCTAAAGGCAAAGCTTCCGTAAAGTTTTCCGCAGGTCTTTCATACCACAATTTTTTCATAAACAGGCACCTCTTGTTTATAAAATAAAAATTAAACTTCAATATTGTAAGCAATTTATTTTATACTAACGTTTTTTCTGCTTTTCGTCAATATTTAATATTAATTTCACTGATATTTTTTATAAAAACAGTATATTAAAGATTAAGAAGTCAGTCTTATGGCGCCGTGTTCGTCCCAGTTTAACGTTATAATAATATTTATTTTACTTTATCAAAGATGAAATAACCGCTGTAAATTCCTCTTCTGTAAGTCCTTCAGCTGAAATCTGAAAACCCACATTCTTATGCATAAACTGTGCATAATACTGTCCGCCGGCAGAATATCCTATCGCAACTTCCAAATTGTTTATAATTGATTTTTCTTCTGTCTCTTCAAAAAGCATATAGTCACATAACGGAAATTCACCCTTGTCGACCGTAACATTAACCGTTCTCGAAAAATCCTTGTTTGAATAATTTAGTACTTGAGTATCCCAATAAACATCACCCTTGCCGCCGTCTCTTCTGTATATTCCGAAATGTTCTTTCTGTTCTTCCCATTCCTCCATATCTCCCGGAACATCCGGAAAAATATTGACGCCGTAATATTCGTTCAGCCCATCATTATCCATTGATACAAAATCGTCTGTAAACAGGCAGATATTATGCTTGGCAACAGATATATCGTCAATCTGATTAACAATGATTTTGTTATTTGCGGCAGGATTGTCAGGAGATTCACCTTTGCTTTCGTCAAAAGTGTCTTTTATGCCCGGATATAAGGCATCCTGCATAGTTTGTTCTGGTGAATTATCAAATATTCCGCTTTTCCAAACTCCTAATCCTAACACAGCGACCATACACACACAGCACAATGAAGCTGCCGTGCCGATAACAGCTTCCTTTTTTCTCCTTTGCTCTGCAACATATTCTTCTCTGCGTTCAAACAGCGATTTTACCATTTCATCACAATTCTTCATAAATAAAGCCCTCCTTTTCAAGTTCTGCTTTTAAAGCTTGTTTTGCGCGGTAAAGCAGGTTTTTTATCTGACGGTCATTTTTTCTCAGAATTACAGCTGCATCTTTGTTTGTAAAATCCTCAAAATACACAAGCCAAAGAATATTTTTGTAATCTCTGTTCAACGCTGAGAACGCCTTATGAACTGCTATTTTTCTTTCATCCTTAATATACGATTTTTCAAGGCTTTCTTCTTCACTTAAATAATTTTCCATATCTTCAATAGGCGTATTGAGTTGTCTGGAATTTCGCCTTATGCTGTCTACCGCGGTATTTCGCCCGATAGCATACAGCCAGGACTTAAATGTACTTTTACCCGAATATCTCGGCTTTTTAGTGATAAGTCTGAAAAAAGTATCTTCCGTCAGCTCCTCGGCGACGTATAAATTGTTGACATAACCGTTCAAATAAAGAATCAGTCCATCCTTGTAATCATTTACTATTTCAATAATTCCCGTGTCATCACCTTCAAGGAAACGGCGGTAGCTACTTGCACCGTTATCCATTGACGCTCCCCCCCTTTTTGTGAAAGAGTATTTTTGTTCATCCCTTTCACTTATTAGTCGTATGAAAACGAAAAAAGTCTCACAGACATTATAACTTTTTAAAAATAAAACAGCAATAAATCCCTTTAGTTAATCTGTGCGTAAATTTTTTACGCAAAAATCCCCGGCAGAGTCTTTTATACACTGCCGGGGATCTATTACCAAACAAATATTTCATTTTTTCTCCCGTGTCAGGACGGCTCCTGCTATTGCTCCGATCAGGACAACCGGCGCTGCCCTTACGAACAGCCACTCCAACGCGTGAAAGCCTACCCCCATAACCGCGGTTTCGGGTTTACTGTAATCCCACCCCAAATACGGACTGTTCAGCACAAATAAAACCGCAAAAATAATTACTATCAGCGCACACAACGAGATAAAACCCAAATGAAATATCTTTCTCCTCGTTGTTTTCCTTTTTGCGAGCTGCAGGTTTATAACCTCCAGCTTTTCGGAAATCACTTTTAAATCGTCCGGCTTTGGCTCATCAACCGTTTCTCCCAGCAAAACGCTTACGGAAGTTTCCAACACTTCAGACAGGGAAATCAGCATATCGGAATCAGGGACAGACAAGCCTTTTTCCCATTTAGAAATTGTTTGCCGCACTACATTTAGTTTGATAGCGAGTTCCTCCTGCGAAAGTCCATTTGACTTTCTTAATGATTTAATATTTTCATTTAACACTCTGGATAACCACCTTTCTTTCAGTCGTTATCATTATCATATTCAAAACGAGCCGTTGCTTCAAGCAACGCATAATAACATTTTATCTGTTAGTCATAAGCTTGTTGCTATATATTTTTTCGCAAGTAAATCATATCTGTCAGCTTCACTCCGCCATCATAAATCGGGTGGTCATAATTATCAGTAAAGAAGTTCTTAATAATATGAGAGCGGATAAAACCGCACTTTTCATAAAATGGGATTGTTGATTTGCTGTCACCTGTTCCTACCTGCAATATTGAATAATCGCACTGATATTTTTTGATAATAAACTCAATCAATGCTTTACCGTAACCCCGCCCTTGATACTGTGGAACCACTGCAATATTTTTTATTTCCAGCACACCGTCGCCGACATCTAATACAACGCACTCCGCTTTGACACCGTTATCCTCCAAAATAAACATTGTACCATTATTGAGATAGCGGTCTACCATATCTTCCTGCTCATCTGCCAACAGAAGCAAGTCAAGGTATTGCTTCTTATTTTTTGTTATTTCCCTTATATTCATAATCTTCATCCAATATTTTTGATTTTCAAAACATACAATCTAAATAAAATACCAACCTTTTGATATATTTACAACCGGCTGCTTTATATCCATTCCAGTCTTATTATTACTCGGTTCTTCTTTTATAAATATTCTTTATACGTTTAATTTTTATAACGCCTGTCATTATAAGAGCAAAGAATATAAAAACAAAAGAACCGATTATACCTGCTATCAAATTTGAAATGTCCGTAGACAATACATTGGTATGCTCGTCAGGCGACTTAGGGTTATATTTTATTTCAAAAGTGCTTCCGACGTTTTTTGAATAATCAGCAGTTGCGTAAACAGTTCCCGTATAAACTTTTTCATCAACCGTATATTCGTAAACTAAATCATATACGGTCTTCCGCGTTTTTGTTTTTATCCCTTTTCTCTCGATGCGCTGCTGCACATCTATTACCGTTGCGGTTGCAGCCTGCCAATCTCTTTGATTACAGTTTTCGATAAAATTACTTGTACTTTTAACAATAAAATATAAACCGACTAATGCAAAAATAATTCCTAATATTTTAAAAAACGGTATATCTTTCATCCTCAATCCCCTTATAAATTATGTTCTGTATTTTATAAAAAAACACAATTCCAAAAATCAAAATATTTACCTGAATAACAAAGTCATTAAGGTTAGATTTGTTTTTGTTCCGAAGTGTAAATTTTTCAATTTGACATTGTTTTTATAAATCAATATCTATTTCATAGACATCATCAATAAATACTTTATTGACACCGTATTTTTCAGCAAGCTCCAAAATCCGCGCATTATCTTCTAAAACATTTTCTATCGTACACCAATCATCATTTAAACGATTTTCAACTGCATTGGCATATTTTTTAATATCGCTGAAATGGTTTACAATATAACGTTCGCTCATAATAAGACAATAGTATCTGATATAATCAAGATATTCCTTTTCAAAATCCTTTTCCCAATCAAAAGGGATGTAATACCCCTCAACAATCAGATTTTGTCTGTTTTCTATAACAGTTTTAATGATTTCCCGAATGATCGGCCACATATAATTTGTAAGCTCACTGTCATTTTCCGGAGTAAGATTAGTATAACCGCTGCGAATTAAGCCCATTTTCAAATGATCTATTGAAAAATACGGATAACCGTACTTTTCAAGCAACTGCTGTGCTAAATTCGTTTTTCCTGTATGAGATGCGCCGCAAATCAATATTACCATCGTATACACATCCTTGAAAACCTTAATCGTTTCGCTCTTTTTTCATTATATAATTAGTTAAAAAAATACCGCCGCGTTCAACCTTTTGTTCTTTTATAACACCGTATCCCCGTTTTTCAAAAAAAGGTTTAGCGGTTATGGAAGCGTGGACAGTTATTGTTCCTGTCACAGCCTGTTCCAAGTCGTTGCATATAGCTGTTGCGATACCTTTCCCCTGAAAATCTTTATGGACATACAGTCTATTGAGATAACCGTTTTTCTCTATGTCTCCGAAACCGACAATAATTTCATTTTCAACCGCTACAATACCGTAATGTTCTGTAAACGACCGGTTCCATTCCTCCAAATCAAAACGCCCCGTTGCCCACACATCAAGCTGTTCTTTCGTATAGTCCTTTGCATTAACCGTATGTACTGTGTTATAAAACAATTCTGTTATAGCCTTGCAATCTGATTGCCGGCATTTTCTGATTTCCACTTTTCATTACTCCGATATTATATTTCACAAAATTCAAATTTGCAACCTGTTTTTAAAAATGGGCAGTCTCAGATGAGATTGCCCATTGGCTTTGTTGATTATGCAATTTTTCAATCTGTGCACACTTTTTATGCGCCAAATGATGTAAAAGTGCGTTGCCGCAGCTTTTAAAACTATTAAGTACGTCCTGTTTTGTCACCCAAAACGGTACATCTTAATAGAGCTTTGCGCCTGCCGGAATATGATTGTCCACCATCAGAAGATGAAGCTTTTCTTCGCCTTCCTCACTGTGTACCGCCGAAATCAGCATACCGCAGGAATCAATGCCCATCATCGCCCTCGGCGGAAGATTGGTAATAGCGATACAGGTCTTGCCAACCAGTTCTTCCGGTTCGTAATACTCATGAATACCGCTTAAAATCACTCGGTCAGTGCCTGTACCGTCATCCAAGACGAATCTGAGAAGCTTTTTGCTCTTAGGTACAGCTTCACATTCTTTTACCTTTACAGCTCTGAAATCGGACTTCGCGAAGGTTTCAAAGTCCACGAAATCCTTGAACAAAGGCTCGATTTCTACTTTGGTAAAATCGATTTTTTCCGGCTCAGCCTTTACATCATTTGAGACGGTTTCAGGAGTATTATTTACTACATCATTTCCCGCATTTACATCTTTCAAGGGTTTCATCGTGGGGAACAATATTACCTCTCTGATGGTATCGGAATTTGTAAGCAGCATTACGGCCCTGTCAACACCTATTCCCATTCCACCGGTAGGAGGCATACCGTATTCCATTGCCGTGAGAAAATCTTCATCAAGCATTTCTGCCTCATCGTCGCCGCGGTCACGAAGCTCCAGTTGTTTTTCAAAACGCTCTCTCTGAACAACAGGATCGTTAAGCTCCGAATAGGCATTCGCAAGCTCACTTCTGCAAATAAACAACTCAAATCTCTCAGTAAGTCTCGAATCTACAGGGGAAGCCTTGGTCAAAGGTGATACTTCAACAGGATACATTGTAATAAACGTCGGCTGTATGAGTTTCTCCTCAACCTTTTGGTCGAAACACGCATACAGCGCGTTCCCCCATGTCTTATCCGCCGTTTCAGCAAGTTCCACTCCTATACCCGACGCGGCTGCTACCGCTTCCATATCATCGGTTATAGCTCCGAAATCTATCCCGGCATACTCTTTTACCGCTTCGACCATCGTGAGCCGGCGCCAGCCCGGTGTAAGATCTATCTTTTCTCCCAACCATTCTACTTCATAGGTTCCTAAAATTTCTTTAGCCGCTCCGGATATTATGCCTTCCGCTATATCCATCATATCGTGGAAATCCGCGTACGCCTGGTATAACTCCACTGTTGTAAACTCAGGATTATGCTTAGGATCCATACCTTCATTTCTGAATATCCTGCCTATTTCATAAACCCTGTCCATACCTCCGACAATAAGCCGTTTCAGCGGAAGCTCGGTTGCTATACGCATATACATGGGTATGTCCAATGTGTTGTGGTGCGTAATAAACGGACGCGCCGCAGCGCCGCCTACAATCGTGTTAAGTACCGGCGTTTCAACCTCAATATAATTCATATTGTCAAGATACTTGCGCATAAATTTTATGAACTGCGAACGTATTATAAAATTACGCTTTACATTGTCATTCATGATCAGATCAACATAACGCTGTCTGAACCGTAAGTCATTATTCGTGAGACCGTGGAACTTCTCAGGCAGAGGCAGCAGCGACTTAGACAAAAGTTTGATTGACGTCACATGTACCGATATTTCGCCTGTCTGTGTTTTGAATACGGTACCTTCGACTCCTACTATATCTCCGACATCCCATTTTTTAAAACCGGCATAAACGTCTTCGCCCACATCTTCTCGTCTTACATACAGCTGAATTTTGCCGGTGGAATCCTTAATTCCCGCAAAGCTAGCCTTGCCCATTATGCGACGTGACATCATGCGGCCTGCTATACTGACACTTTTCCCTTCTGTATTTTCAAAGTCAGCCTTTATGCTCTCCGAATCATTTCGGACTTCATACTTTGTTATGATAAACGGATCATTCCCCGACTCTTTCAAAGCCGAAAGTTTGTCGCGCCTGACCTGTAATATTTCGTTCAAATCCTGCTGAGTGGCATTGTTTGTATTATTTTGATCCATATTTACCTCATTCCTTAAGATTTATTGATCTTCTATTTTGAAATATCAATAACTTTAAGTTTAAATTCGCCGCCCGGCGCTTCTACTATAACTTCGTCTCCTATTTTCTTTCCTAAAAGCGCTTTGCCTACAGGAGACTCATCCGATATAAGTCCCGCTCTCGGATCAGCTTCGGTAGATCCTACAACACGATATTCGCTTTCATCACCGTATTCGCAGTCGAGTACTTTAACCTTAACGCCGATTATTACGGATTTTGCTTTGCCTTTCACATCTTCAATAATTTCAACGTTTTTAAGCATTGCTTCTATCTCTACGATACGGGCTTCGATTTTTGCCTGTTCGTTTTTCGCTTCATCATATTCGCTGTTTTCAGACAGATCTCCGTAACCGCGTGCAGTCTTGATTTTTTCTGCTATGTCGGCACGTCCCTGTGTTTTAAGAATCTCAAGTTCCTCCTGAAGTTTTTTCAGACCGTCATCGGTAATTTTGATAGTTTTAGCCATTAAAAAAACCCACCCTTATCCGTTAATATGATTTTTTCTCATAAATATATCTATTGCAGAGTCATATAAAATATATTATATATTTTTATAATTAATATGTCAAGGCTTAACTGCGGTATATTTTTGTACTTATTTTTTATAATTAATGTTGATATATTCCCGAAACTATTATATAATTATTTGGTAAAACTGCTTTTGAGGTTGATTATGAAAAATTTAATTGTTAATATTTTCAAAACCCTTTTCTTTTTTGATGCCGCAGTAATCGTGTTATCACTTCTGCCGGTAATTCAAAATTCCAATCCCGCATTGGCAAAGCTTATTTCAGAAGCATTAGTGCTGGCGGTAACAGTAATTTTCACTTTTGTCTTTTTAAGATTCGTTGAAAAAAACAAACTGAAATTTCCTTACGGCAAAAAGAAAGTAAAGCTTTTTTTTACGGGCTTTGGGGCCGGAGCTGTTATTCCGATAGCTTATATAGCCATTTTAGCCGCAACCAAAGATTTGAATTTTATAGGATTCAATAAAATAGATCATGCTTATTATTGGATATTGGCATTGCTTTGCAACGCAATATCATCTGAGCTGCTTTTCAGAGGTTACCTGTTTTTATTATATAAAAAATATTACGGGTTCACTTTCGCCGCCTTTGTGACAACCTTGCTTTTCTTATCTATGAATCTTAAACTATTTTCCATGGATACAAAATATATCATCAATATTATACTTTTTAATATTCTGCTTTGTTTTCTTCTTGAGTTTTCAAACTCCGTTGTTGTTACAATAACCGCCCGCTTTGTTTACACCCTGCTCAGTACTTTCGTAATCGGAAGTCTTCCCTTGACCGAAGGATTTCCGGTATTGCTTAACCGAACATTTTCAGAAAATAAATATATGGTCGGTGAACCGTTTCCGATAGAAAGCAGTACCCTTATTACACTGCTTATCATCTTTATTACCGTTTTATTTATTATTAAAAAATATCACCCGGTCAGACAGTTAAAAAAGCTTAATCAATATATTAAAAGCCGCCGCGGAAAAAAGCAGTATAAGCAAAATGTACGGTCACACAGGAAAATACGCAGTTAAATAACCCTACGTAAAAACATTATTCAGGTATGCATTGATTTTTATCAGTATTGTAATTTCAAAATTTGTTGCTTATATGATTTCATCGGCATTCTGCAGTCAATCATAAAAAACATCAGATTACAGGAGTGTGATACTATGACAAATACAGAATGGTTCGCAAGCAGAAAATGGGGGATTTTTACACACTGTTTTCACTTCGGAAATGATAATTTTATCAAATCCCGGGGAGGACCTGTCCCTGAGTACAACGAATTCATTAATAACTTTGATACAGAAAAATTTGCAAGAGCGCTTAATGAAACTAACTGCGGCTACCTGATTTTCACTATGGGACAATGTCAGAAACACTGGTGCGCGCCGAACGAAAATTTCAACCGCATTACCGGTTACCGTACCGGAGAAGCTTGTTCTGAAAGAGACCTGATAAATGATTTGCTGGATTCGCTCGAAAAATATGGCATACCGTTATTTTTGTACTTTACCGGCGACGGTCCGTGCGCTGACACTCAGGCGGGAAAAGCAATGGGATTTTGTCCTGACGGCACTATAGAAGGGCGGCAGTATATAACCGAAAAATTCATTAAAAACTGGGGATCGGTCCTCAAAGAATACAGCCTGCGTTACGGAAACAGAGTAAAAGGCTGGTGGTTTGACGGATGCTATGATTTCTACGGATATACGGATGAGTTTTTAAACGAACTGAAAAAATGTGCCAGAGCGGGAAATCCGGACGCACTCTGCGCATTCAACAACGGAACTGAAAACAAGAACTATAATAACCCCAGATTTGCTCACTTAATCAATCAGAATGACCATTCGATAACAAAAATGGAAAAGATAGAGCAGGCGTTTATTGACGGTATCATTGACGACAGCGGATATATGAACCGCGATATTGAAACCCAGTGGCGTGAAGCGGACGATTTCACTGCCGGAGAGCGGACTGAATTTTCACAGCTGCCTGAAAGTGATAACCATAAACGCCTTTGGCATATCCTCTCTTTCCTGGGGCAGCTGCAATCTCAAAACAGCCCCAGACCTAAATATCTTCCTAACGGCAGCGGCTGGGCCGCCTGCGGTTCAAGATACAGCGGTGACTATATGCGCGATTATGTCAATGCCGTAAACGCTAAAAACGGCATTGTAACGATAGATATCGCCATATTTGATGACGCTACTTTTGATTTGGGACAAATTGAGGTTTTGAAAAAATTAAAAGACATTCGCAATAAATAATAACATTGCTTATAGATTTAAAGAATAAAAATATATCATAATAGAAGATGGCGGCATCACTTATATAAGTGATGCCGCCATCTTTTGCATTATCAGTAAAATATCCGGAAACGCCTGTAAATCACGTTTCCGGATATTTATTAAATATTATTAATTAAGAAAATTACATTTTCGCAAGATTAGCTTTGAGATTATTGAGCTGCTCTCTGAGCTCCTCAGGGAGCTTATCGCCAAACTTCTTATAGTGTTCCTCTATCTCTGCCGCTTCTTTGGTCCAGATATCCTTATCAACCGCAAGGATGGATTTGAGTACATCAATATCCATATCAAGATCGGTAAGATCTATATCTTCAGGCTTCGGAACATATCCGATAGCGGTTTCAACGGCGTCTGCCTTGCCTTCACAACGGTCGATGATCCAGTTTAATACTCTCATATTGTCACCGAATCCCGGCCAGATAAAGTCTCCGTTATCATCGGTGCGGAACCAGTTTACATTGAATATCTTCGGAGCTTTATCTCCAAGCTTTTTGCCCATATCAAGCCAATGACGGAAATAATCTCCCATATTGTATCCGCAGAACGGAAGCATTGCCATCGGGTCGCGGCGTACAACACCTACTGCACCGGCAGCAGCCGCTGTAGTTTCTGAAGCCATGGCAGAGCCTACGAATACACCGTTAACCCAATCCTTTGACTGATATACAAGCGGTGCGCATTTTGCGCGTCTTCCGCCGAATATAATCGCAGAAATCGGAACGCCTGTGCCCTTGTTAAATTCTTCTGAGATGCAGGGACAGTTTTCTGCAGGAGCGGTAAATCTTGAATTAGGATGAGCCGCACAGGTAGACTTATCGTTTTTATCAAACTTAGAAGCATCCCACGGTCTGCCCTTCCAGTCAAGCGCATTCTGAGGCAGGTTCTTGTTAAGACCCTCCCACCAAACCGTATTGTCATCAAGATCAAGTGCGACGTTTGTAAATATCGTATTCTTCTTTGTGCTTTCAAGCGCGTTGAAGTTTGATTTTTCATTGGTTCCGGGGGCTACACCGAAGAAACCGTTTTCGGGGTTGATAGCGTAAAGTCTGCCGTCAGCACCAATCTTCATCCAGGCGATATCATCGCCTACAGTCCATACCTTGTAACCCTTCTTGCGCAGATACTCAGGCGGAATGAGCATTGCTAAGTTGGTTTTTCCGCAGGCAGACGGGAATGCAGCAGCTATATATTTAACTTCACCCTGTGGGTTCTCAAGACCCAGTATAAGCATATGCTCAGCCATCCAGCCTTCTTTCCAGCCCTGATAAGAAGCTATACGCAATGCAAAGCACTTTTTGCCTAAAAGCACGTTTCCGCCGTAACCGGAATTTACCGAAATAATGGTATTATCTTCGGGGAAATGACAGATATAACGGTTTTCGGGATCAATGTCACAGCGTGAGTGCAGACCCCTTACCCAGTCGTTGCTGTCGCCGAGTACATCCATAACCTTAAGGCTTACGCGGGTCATAATAAGCATATTAAGTACAACATATATTGAATCGGTGACTTCTATTCCTATTTTTGCCAAAGGCGAACCGATAGGTCCCATAGAATACGGGATAATATACATTGTACGTCCTTTATAGCTTCCTCTCGCAATCTTATAAAGCTTTTCGTACATTTCGTCAGGATC
Organism: uncultured Clostridia bacterium; assembly: GCA_944384855.1. Lineage (GTDB taxonomy): Bacteria > Bacillota > Clostridia > Oscillospirales > Acutalibacteraceae > UBA737. Next base: position 33,555 of record CALWUY010000065.1, read on the forward strand.
GCACCAGTTGTTTGTAGGACCAGCGTTTTCCTTTGTTTTTGAGCAGATAAAGGTACGATCTTCCACGCGGGCAACATCATTAGGGTTAGTGCGGTGCAGATAGCAGCCCGGCAGTTTTTCCTGATTGAGTTTTATAAGTTCACCGGATTTAACCGCTTCTTCACGCAGAGCTTCTCTCTGTTCGTCGGTCCCGTCAATCCATACGATGTTATCCGGCGTAAGAAGTTCTTTCATTTCTTCAAGCCATTTGTTAACTGTTACATTACCGGTCATTTTGGGTTCTCCTTTTACAAATTCAAATTTTTGCCTTATATAGTATACCCTATTATTTTCCAAATTGCAATAAGATAATTGCAATTTAACACTTTATTTTCAATTTTTTCAAAAAGTATATATTTTTTTTGCGCATTAAGTCAAAAAGCTGTTTAAATTTGTATTTTCAGTTAATACTCGTACTGTAGGAGGCGACAATTTTGAACGAAAACAGTTTATTCTGGAAAATATATAATTTAAGAAGCACAATATGTTTTTTTATAATCATGTTTTTATTTCTCACCTGTATTTTACGTGTTGCCGCGATTTCCGCAATAGATTTCCAATCTGTATATTCGGGGCAAAACCGTATGAAAATAACCGTTTCGAAACAGCGCGGAACCATTTTTGACTGCAATATGGTGCCTATCACAAACTCACAGAAAAAAATAATCGCATGTGTGTCGCCCACTCCCCGTGCTGTTACTGCCATAAGCAAGGTGCTTGACGGAGAAGAGCTCGAATCGGTGCTTACAAGACTCAAAAGCGGAAAACCCACCCTTACAGAAGTTCCTGAAGCAATAAAATGCGACGGAATAATCTGTATGGAAGTATATGAACATTCTTCGAGCCAAACCCCTGCGGTGCATTTAATAGGTTACACCGATGTGGATTTAAAAGGCGCATCGGGTCTCGAGCTGGCATATGACGATGTATTATTTTCAGACAGCGATGTAGCTGTTTATTATGAGTGCGACGGGAAAGGCAATATTTTGGAAGGTGCACCCCCGTCAATAGAAAATGATACCTCGGTTCAGTCCGACGGAATCGTAACAACACTCGACATAAATATACAATCGATCGCCGAGAAAGCCGCGAATTATATTGAAACCGGCGCTATAGTTATTGCGGAATGCGATACCGGTAAAATACGGGCCAGTGTAAGCCGGCCTTATTTTGACTGCACAAAGACCTCTGATTATCTTTCAAAAGCAGATTCTCCTCTTCTTAACCGTGCGATAAACGCTTACAATGTAGGTTCTGTTTTCAAGCCCTGCGTCGCAATTGCCGGAATCGAAAACAACAAAAGTTCGTTTTGCTATACTTGCACAGGAAGCTGTGAAATAATCGACCGTCATTTCAGATGCCATAAAGCAGACGGACACGGTTATATGAGCCTTAAATCCGCCATAGCCAATTCCTGCAATACCTATTTTTATAATTTTGCATTCAATATAGGTGGTGACGAAATCTACGATACCGCTACTACCCTGCGTTTCGGAAAACCGATTTCTTTATGCGACGGCATATCGACTTCTTCAGGCAGCCTGCCCGATAAATCATCACTGGAAAATATAGCATACCTCGCAAACTTCAGTATAGGTCAGGGCGAACTTCTGCTGTCTCCGATATCCATTCTGACGCTTTACTGCTCAATTGCCTCTGACGGATCATACTACGTTCCGTCGGTCATAGAAGGAAGCCTGAAAGACGGCAGTTTTTCAGAATACGATAAAGGTAAAGCCACACGTGTGATGAAACCTGAAACCGCAGCGATTTTAAGAGAATACCTGGGCGCCGTTTTAACCGAAGGCACCGGAGCATCCGCAAAACCGAAAACCGTTTCAGCTGCCGGCAAAACCGCTACAGCTCAAACCGGAAAATTCGTGGACGGCACTGAGATCTGTCAAGGCTGGTTCTGCGGTTTTTTCCCGGCGGATGCGCCTGAATATACCGTAACCGTTTTTTCGGAAAACACATTAAGACAGACAAAGTCGTGCGGTGAAATTTTCAGTATGATTGCTGACGAAATCACCGCTCTTGACAATTAAACAGCAAAATAGCAAATATATCTTGAATTATATCAAAAAAAATTCATATTTTGGAATTTTGGAGAAAAATTATTAAAAGAAATCTATTGGAGGTAGTATGTTATGAAACAAAAATTTACTTCACTTGCCATGGCTATAGTTACAATTTTGCTGACTTTTAGCTTTGCAGGATGCTCGTCAGATAAAAATTCTCAGGTTTATTTTCTTAACTTTAAGCCGGAATCAGCATCTGTTTACGAGGAAATCGCAAAAAAATACGAAGAAGAGACCAATGTTAAAGTCAAAGTTGTAACAGCCGCGGCGAACAACTATGAGCAAACGCTCAAATCTGAAATAGCCAAATCTGATGCACCCACGATATTTCAGGTCAACGGCCCTGTAGGATATGAAGCGTGGAAAACCTACTGTTTAGACCTTAAAGATTCAAAACTCTATTCATTCCTTTCGGATAAGAACCTTGCAATCAAAGAAGACGGCGGAGTCTATGCCATTCCGTATGTTGTTGAAGGATACGGAATAATTTATAATGACGCCATAATGAGAAAATACTTTGCTTTACCGAACAAAAAGACAGATCTCACCGACGCTTCGCAAATCGACAGCTTTGATAAGCTGAAAGCCGTAGTCGAGGACATGACTGCAAACCGTGAAAAGCTCGGAATAAAAGGAGTTTTTGCTTCAACTTCACTTTCTTCCGGCGAGGACTGGAGATGGCAGACCCATCTTTTGAATATTCCTCTTTATTATGAGTTTTCGGAAATGGGAGAGGATATCGACGTGTCCTTAACTATGCTTGACGCCGATGAGATAACCTACAAATATTCTGATAATTTTGCCGCTATATTTGACCTTTATCTTAATAATTCAGTTACGGCAAAAACCCTCTTAGGCTCAAAGTCAGTAGCGGATTCTATGGCAGAGTTTGCTTTAGGTCAGGCAGCCATGGTACAGAACGGAAACTGGGCATGGTCACAGATATCAGGTGTCGAAGGCAATACAGTAAAAGAAGAAGATATTAAAATGCTTCCTATTTATACCGGAATAGAAGGAGAAAAGGGTCAGGGAATATGCATAGGTACCGAAAACTACCTGGCGATTAATAAAAACGCTACCGAAGAACAGCAGAAAGAATCCCTTAAATTTCTTGAGTGGCTCTTCTCAAGTGACACAGGTAAAAAATATGTTACCGAAAAACTGAATTTTATTACTCCTTTCAACACCTTCAGCGAAAGTGAACTTCCCAATGACCCGTTAGCAAAAGAAATTTCCCGTTATATGAAGGATGACTCTGTTAAAAATATTCCGTGGGCATTCAGTGCTTTCCCGAGTGACGCATTCAAGCGCGAAGTAGGCAGCGCTCTGCTTGACTACGCTCAGGGCGACAAAAAATGGGACGAAATAAAAGATATTATAATTAATAAATGGAAGAGTGAACGTGATTAATGAAAAATCCCATGAATCGCTGGTTCCCTGTTTTTGTACTGCCCACACTGATTGCGTTTCTTATAGCGTTTGTAATACCGTTTTTATTAGGACTGTTTCTTTCCTTTACCGAATTCCGCACGGTAAGCGACGCCCAATTTGTGGGGATTTCCAACTATATACGCGCTTTCAGCGAGGACAGCACATTTTTGCCTTCTCTTATATTTACCGTAAAATTCGCGGTAACATCGGTTATAAGCATTAATGTAATAGCCTTTCTTCTGGCGCTCATGCTTACAAGGTCAGTCCCCGGAACCAAAATATTCCGCACCGTGTTTTTTATGCCTAACCTGATAGGCGGAATTGTTTTGGGTTATATCTGGCAGGTCATTATCAACGGTGTGTTGTATAAATTCGGATATTCAATAACATCAAATCCGAATTTCGGATTCTGGGGACTTGTTATTCTCATGAACTGGCAAATGATAGGCTATATGATGATTATTTATATAGCCGGTATACAGAACATTCCTTCTGAGATAACCGAAGCCGCCCGTGTTGACGGCGCGGGACCGTTTACCACCCTTTTCAAGATAATAATCCCGTCTGTTATGCCTTCTGTTACAATATGCCTTTTTTTAACCATTACAAATTCATTTAAACTATTTGACCAAAACCTTGCTCTCACCGCAGGTGCTCCCGCAAACCGCACGCAGATGGTTGCGCTCGATATTTACAACACCTTTTACTCCCGTGTAGGATACGAGGGAGTAGGACAGGCAAAGGCGGTAATTTTTTTCATTATCGTAGCCGCTATCGCTTTGTTTCAGTTAAGGCTTACACGTTCTAAAGAGGAGGAAGCATAAATTGAAAACTAAACTGGCTGACCGATTCTTTTTGGTTATTTTACTGTTACTCTCAGCGGTATTTATTTTTCCTGTCTTCATAGTCTTAATAAATTCATTCAAACTGAAATTTTCTATTTCTGCCACCCCGTTCGTGCTGCCTGACAAGGATACTTTCACCGGGCTTTCGAATTATATTGAAGGAATAGCCAATACAGGGTTTTGGTCAGCTTTTATGTGGTCGCTGTTTATAACGGTTTTTTCGGTTGCAGTAATAATAATTTTCACTTCTATGACCGCATGGTATATTACGAGAGTGAAAAGCCGGTTTAATTCTGTACTGTACTACACTTTGGTATTTTCAATGATTGTTCCCTTCCAGATGGTTATGTTTACAATGTCCAAAACGGCAAATGTTTTGGGACTTGATAACCCCGCAGGCATCATTTTGATATATTTAGGCTTCGGAGCCGGGCTTTCGGTATTTATGTTTTCAGGATTTATAAAAACCGTGCCGCTCGGCGTTGAGGAGGCTGCTAAAATTGACGGCTGCAATACCTTTCAGATATTCTGGAATGTGGTATTTCCCATTTTAAAGCCTACTGCAATTACAGTCGCCATTCTCAATACCATGTGGATATGGAACGACTACCTGCTGCCGTATCTTGTAATAGGAAACGACTATAAAACAATTCCTATAGCAGTGCAGTATTTAAAAGGCGGTTACGGCTCTGTAGATATGGGCGCGATGATGGCAATGCTCGTACTTTCCATTATACCGGTTATCATTTTTTATCTTTCAAGTCAGAAATATATAATCAAAGGAGTCGCTTCCGGTGCTGTTAAAGGGTAAAGAAACAAAATATAAAAAGGAAAGCGGTATTCTGCTTCCGCTATCCGCTGTTCCTTCTGATTACGGTATAGGGTCTTTAGGAGAACAGGCATACAGATTTGCGGATTTTTTGAAACAAAGCCGTCAGTCCTACTGGCAGATGCTGCCGCTGTGTCCGGCGGGCAAAGGCAATTCCCCATACTCAGCGCTCAGCACTTTTGCCGGAGAAATACTCTATATTGATCTGGATATTCTTGCGGCAAACAATCTGCTGGACAAATCGGATATTCCAAAAAAATCTTTTTCAAAAAATGTAGATTACAAAGCCGTAAGAAAGTTCAAGCTGCCGCTTTTAAAAAAAGCGGCAGATAATTTTAATACAAAAGATAAAAACTTTATCAGATTTAAAAATGAAAACAGTTACTGGCTTAAAGATCACTGCCTGTTTATGGCAATGCGGGACAATAACGGCGGTCTCCCGTTTCTGAAATGGGACGATATGTTAAAATACCGCATACCTGCCGCTGTGCGGGATTTTGAAAGCTGCTACGGCGACGAAATAGCTTTTTACGAAATCACGCAGTATTTTTTCTATTCGCAGTTTTATAACCTTAAAAATTACTGTCAGCAAAACGGCGTAAAGCTTATAGGGGATATACCTTTTTATGTTTCGCTTAACAGCGCGGATGTATGGAGCAATCCCGACTGCTTCCGTTTGGGGCGTGATATGACTCCTGTTCTGGTCGCCGGAGTGCCTCCCGATATTTTTTCAAGCGACGGTCAGTTGTGGGGAAATCCGATATACGACTGGGAATTTCAAAAGAAAACCGATTTTCTCTGGTGGAAAAACCGTCTTATGCATTATGCAAAAATGTATGATGTAATCAGAATTGATCATTTCAGAGCATTTGCTGATTACTATGCAATACCTTACGGAAGCAAAAACGCCAAAACAGGAACATGGGAAAAAGGTGTAGGAATGATGTTCTGGGACTCGGTTAAGCCGTGCATTGCGAATACTGAAATCATCGCGGAAGACCTCGGGGGCGAAACGCCCGAAGTGGAAAATCTGGTTAAAATGAGCGGTTTTCCGAATATGAAGGTACTGCAATTTGCTTTTTCGGGTGATCTTAAAAACCCTTTTCTCCCCAAAAATTATAACCGCAACTGTGTATGCTATACAGGAACCCATGACAATGATACGACGCTCGGCTGGTATGAAAAAGCCGGCAAAAAAGAAAAAATGATGTTTGACAGGCTTGTGTCTGAAGAAGAGTACAATTCCCCGGTGTTCTCACTTATAGCCTACGGTATGAAATCAAAAGCGCGCAATGTAATAATTCCTCTTCAGGATTATCTGCAGCTGCCTTCGTCCGCCAGAATAAATACTCCCGGCGTTGCGGACGGAAACTGGGAGTGGCGCTTTGAGCCGGATGATCTTACAGATGATCTCGCAAATACGGTTCTTAATCTCAGCCGGGGACGAAACTGATACTTTACCTAAAATTTACAATAAATATTAAGTGTTTGTATTGTCATTTTCCCGCAATTATGTTAAACTGTATACTATGGTTAATTATGGCATATTACCATATCAGATTATTATTTTGAAATGCTGGTGTTATTATGGATAAAAACTTAAGAAAAACTAAAATCGTATGTACTTTAGGACCTGCCTGCGAAAGTGAGGAAACAGTTACGCAAATGTGCCTTGCAGGCATGAACGTAGCACGTATGAATTTTTCGCATAACACTCATGAGGACCATGAGAAAAGGATAAATACCGTAAAACGCGTACGTGAAAAATTAGGCCTTCCAATAGCCGTATTGCTGGATACTAAAGGACCTGAATACCGCATAAAAACGTTTAAGGACGGTAAAATTTTTCTCAAAGACGGCGACAATTTTTCCTTCACTGTCGAAGATATCGAAGGTGATAATACCAGAGTCTCCGTAAACTACAAAGGCCTTCCCGGCGAACTGGAAAAAGGAGACAGAATACTGCTCAATAACGGTCTTCTGGCTTTTACCGTAATGTCTACCACCGATACGGACGTTAACTGCAGAGTGGATATCGGGGGAGAACTTTCAAACAGAAAAAGTATGAGTTTCCCAAACAAGACTTTAAAGCAAGTATATTTAAGCGAACAGGATAAAGAGGATATTTTATTCGGCATTAAGCATGATGTCGATTTTATAGCATGCTCGTTTGTATCTTGCCGCCAGGACCTGATTGACGTAAAGCGGTTTTTAGAGGCTAATAATGCCGGCCACATAGATATTATTGCAAAAATCGAAAACCGTTCGGGCGTCAACAACATTGAAGAAATATGCGAAGAATGCGACGGCATAATGATTGCCAGAGGAGATATGGGAGTTGAAATCCCGTTTGAAGAGCTTCCGGCTATACAAAAGCAGCTTATAACCAAGTGCAGACTGCTCGGCAAAAGGGTAATTACAGCTACCGAAATGCTGGAGTCAATGATTTATAATCCGCGTCCTACGAGAGCGGAAATCTCCGATGTCGCAAATGCAGTATTCGACGGTACCAGCGCAATAATGCTGTCGGGTGAAACAGCCGCAGGCAAATATCCGGTACAAGCCGTAGAGGTTATGGCGAGAATAGCTTTTGACGCAGAACAGAATATTCACTACCGCAAGCGTTTTCTTAATTATTCGTTCAAAATAAAGAATACAGTCGACGCTATTTCACACGCCACCTGCGGAATGGCTATTGATATTGATGCAAAAGTTATAACGGTATGTTCGCTTTCGGGCATGACCGCGAGAATGGTATCGCGTTTTCGTCCCGACGCTCCGCTCATAGGACTTACCGCCGATGAGCGCACCTGGCGTGAACTTTCGCTTTCTTGGGGAGTAATCCCGGTTTTATGCGAAACATTTACTTCTACCGACGCTCTGTTTGAAACAGCGGTAAAGCTCACAAAAGAAACTCTCGGTCTTAAAAGCGGTGACAAAATAGTTATAACGGGAGGAGAAACTTCCGGCAAATCAGGAAACACCAATATTATAAAAGTAGAATATATTTAGGAGGTTTGGTATTTGAAAAACAAATATACCACCTTGATTTCCAATACGCTGCTTATAAGTATAGGAACTTTCGGGTCAAAACTGCTCGTATTCTTCATGGTAAGATTCTATACAGACTATCTTACCACATCGCAATACGGCACTGCCGACCTTATAACTCAGACCGCAAATCTTCTCTTCCCTATAATTTCTTTCGGTATTACAGAAGGGGTATTCCGTTTCGCCCTTGATGCCGAAAGAGACCGGAAAAGTATTTTTACCATAAGCTTTTCGGTAATTACCGCAGGCTCTCTTTTGTTTACGGTTATCGCTCCGCTGCTAAATCTGATAAATGATTTTAAAAATTATGTATGGCTGATAATTGTATATACACTTGCTGCCTGTTACCATGCGCTCTGTTCTCAGTACATACGCGCAATAGGAAAGACTGCCTTTTTTGCGGTTCAGGGTATTATCAATACAATGCTCGTCATTATTCTTAACATCATCTTCCTGGCTTTTTGCAATATGGGAATATCAGGATATGTGCTTTCGGTAGTATTGGCCGATGCGTTTTGCGCCCTGCTTATTTTCATAAAAGAAAAGCTGTGGAAACTGTTGACCCGCAATATACAGAAATCAGACTTTACGGCAATGCTGAAATACAGCATTCCCCTGATACCCACAACGGTATTCTGGTGGATAACAAGCGTTTCGGACAGATACATGGTCAGAGGGTTTATAGGAAGTGAAGCTAACGGAATTTATGCGGTTTCATATAAGCTCCCTACTCTGCTTACGCTGGCTTCAACTGTTTTTATGCAGGCATGGCAGTTTTCAGCCGTTACCGAATCGGACGGAGACCCTAAAGAACATGCTAAATTTTTCAGCACAGTCTGGGGATCGTTTCAGTCGGTAATGTTTCTTGTAGGTTCTGCGGTCATTGTATTCGCAAAGCCCGCTATGAAGATACTTACAACTCCGGATTTCTATGAAGCATGGAAATATGTACCCCTGCTTTCGGTAGCCATGATATTTACCTCGTTTACTAATTTTGCAGGAACTGTTTATGTTGTCAATAAAAAAAGCAATATTTCCTTTCTTACCGCATTAGTCGGAGCTGTTACCAATATTATACTGAATTTTTTGCTAATCCCTTCTCCGCTCGGAGTTCAGGGCGCGGCACTGGCAACTGTTGCCGGTTATCTGCTGGCGTTCATCATAAGGGCGGCCATAGCCAGAAAATATATTCCGTTTGATCTGCACAGTATGCATATTACTGTCAATACTGTCATAATTTTTGTTCAGACAGCTATAATGATTTTTGAGATCAAATATTGGTTAGTTATTGAGATTCTGCTTCTTATATTACTGGCGGCAATCAATCTGAAATTTATTATGGGATTCATTAACAAATTTTTGCACTCGGTTATCAAAAAAAGAACTTGACAATTATTTGCTGCGCTTTCTATGTAAATTTTAATTTGCTGTTTTTGGCTGTATTGAAATTATTTTAATAAAAACAAACGTAAATTCGTCCTTTTTTGCAACTTTTAGTTGCGAAAAACTCAAATTAAAGTTGGTGGATAGCAGCCTGAACAATTGATATAATAATTATTGTCAAAAATACAGCAACGAAAGGATATTGTTTTATTATGACGATCGGTGAAAAAATTGCAAAACTTCGCATAGCAGCAGATATTTCTCAGGAACAGTTAGCCGAAAAAATTTCAGTTTCGCGCCAGTCAGTTTCAAAATGGGAAATGGATCAGGCGCTTCCTCAAATAGACAAAGTTCTTCAAATCTGCGAATTATTCGATATTACAACAGACGAACTTTTGCATGATAAAATCTCAATAGACCGTATTGAACCGGAATCAGACGGAAATAAATATTTCGGCACTGACGGTTTCAGAGGCGAAGCCAATATAACTCTGACATCTATGCAGGCCTACCGTGTAGGCAGATTTTTGGGATGGTATTTTTCTTCCGAACTTTCCGGATGCAATAAACCGGGATACCGCCCGCGCATAGTAATCGGCAAGGATACAAGGCGTTCAAGCTATATGCTGGAATATTCTATTGTGGCCGGTATAACCGCTTCAGGAGCAGACGCCTATATGCTTCACGTTACCACCACGCCCAGTGTTTCTTTCGTAACCCGCCAGGATGAGTTTGACTGCGGAATCATGATAACCGCATCTCACAATCCGTTTTATGATAACGGAATAAAGGTCATCAACCGTTACGGGGAAAAACTTGACGATAATACCACCGCGCTTATCGAAGCTTATATTGACGGAAATCTCAAAGCCTTAGGGGTAAACGGCGCAGACCTTCCGCTTGCAGTACGGGACCGTATAGGCTGTATAGTGGACTATGTTGCGGGCAGAAACCGCTATGTGGGTTATTTGATTTCAGTAGCGTCAAATTCCTACAAAAATCTCAGAATAGGCCTTGACTGTGCAAACGGAGCGTCCTGGCAGATCGCAAAATCCGTTTTTGACGCATTGGGCGCTCAGACTACGATTATAGGAAACCAGCCTGACGGTCTTAATGTCAATCAGGACTGCGGGTCTACGCACATCGCAAAACTTTGCCAGCTGGTTAAAGATCAGCACCTCGATATAGGTTTTGCCTTTGACGGAGATACCGACCGCTGTATAGCCGTAGACGAAAACGGAAATGTGGTCGACGGCGACGCTATGATGTACATTCTAGCCAAACGGCTGAAATCACGCGGAATGCTTAATAAAGATACTGTGGTTGCCACAATTATGTCCAACAGCGGCTTTTTCAATTCGCTCGCGGAAGCAGGAATCAAATGCGAGCAAACCACTGTCGGAGACCGCTTTGTTTACGAGTGTATGCAGAATAACGATTATTCGCTCGGCGGAGAACAGTCAGGGCATATCATTCTTAAAAAATATGCCACCACCGGAGACGGTCTTCTGACGGCTATTATGATCACCGAAGAAATCTGCGACCGCAAGACCTCGCTTGCAAGCCTTGCGGAACCTGTTAAGCTTTATCCCCAGTACACCAAAAATATAAGGGTCAAAGATAAAGCGGCCGTGCTCTCAGACAAAGATGTTTTAAATGCCAAAGACGAGGTTGAAAAACTCATCAATAAAAAGGGACGCGCACTGCTAAGGCAGAGCGGTACAGAACCGGTAATACGCATAATGATAGAAAGCGAAAGCGACGATTTATGCCGTAAGTACGCTGATATCATCGCAGATGCAGTTATAAAAAACGGTCACTGCGCAAATTAAGATTGCTAAAATAAATATCTTATGATAAAATAGACGTAAAAAGTTTGAAAAGGTGATTTTATGAATTTCATTAAAGTAGATTCTTATGAACGATTAAGCAAAATAGCAGCTGATATTATTGCCGCTCAGGTTATCCTTAAGCCTGACTGTGTATTAGGTTTGGCAACCGGATCATCTCCGCTCGGTACTTACGCCAACCTTGCGGAAAAATGTCAAAAAGGTGAACTGGATTTTTCAAAAGTCACATCGGTAAACCTTGATGAATATGTGGGTCTTGACTCCGGCAACGATCAGAGCTACCGTTACTTTATGAATAAAAATCTTTTCACAAAAATAAACATTGATATTAATAACACCAATGTTCCCAACGGCTGCGCGGATGATATAGAAGCCGAATGCCTCCGTTACGATAAACTGATTGAATCTCTGGGCGGTATTGATTTACAGCTTTTGGGCATAGGACTTGACGGTCATATAGGATTTAACGAACCCGGAGATAAATTTATCAAAGGCACAAACCTTGTTACTCTTGACCCATCTACAATTGAAGCCAACTCACGCTTTTTTGCTTCGGTTGACGATGTGCCCACCAAGGCGGTTACAATGGGTATGGGAGCAATTATGTCGGCTAAAAAGGTTTTGCTTATAGCGAATGGAAAAAACAAGAAAGAAATTGTTGAAAAGTCATTCTTCGGACCTATAACTCCTTATGTTCCGGCTTCAATTCTCCAGCTTCATAATGATCTTACCGTAATTTACAGTGAAAATTAACCAAAATTCAAAACCGCAGGGATAGTTTCCTGCGGTTTTATTTTTTTGTCTGTTTAACCTTAATTCAAAATTCTGTTTCTGCGGCAAGTATATTTTATATGATATCAATATCATAATATCTCAGCAACAGCTCCACCATTAAATCATAACTTAATATTCCGCTTTCTACGCGGTTGGCTTTGATAAATGAATCATTAAAGTTCTGGGAAGATTCCATAACTTCGCCCTTGAACGTATCCCAGTAAGCATTTTCGTTTGTTAAATCTCTCATCATCCCTTCGCTGCACATGTCCAGCGCTTTTGACCATAAATCCTTGTCTGTCCTGTAAAGCGTATTTATACAGTATCCGTATGCCGACAAGTATCCTGAATACTCAAAATCTGCCATACCGCTTTTACTGCATGCAAGCCATGCCAAAAAATTGCATTCGTCTTCCTTTGCGATTCCCATTGTATGCGCTATCTCGTGCGCGGCGGTGTGAGGTATGCTATAAACCGGTACATCCGTATTAACGTTCGATTCGCCTGTCCACGGACAGTAAACTCCCGTCGTTCCCGTATACGACCATAAATGCGATAAAATCACAGGCTTTACACGCCATACCCCCGTTCTTAAAAACGGATAGTCTTCTTTTATATTGTCATAACAGTCGTTTGCAAGTCTTAATATCTCAGATTGCGTGACAGAAAGTACGGCACATCCGTTTTCATCCTCAGGCAGTTTTTCCCTCGCCTGCGAAGCCTTTACTGCAATATCACAGGTCACATTATACAAATCCTCGGCGGTATACTCCCTGTCGGGCAGTTCGAGAAGTTCACTTACCGGAAGCCTGTAATAATTGGCGCCGTGCATTACCATAAACACCAAAAACACCAGATTTAAAACCCAGGCGACAAATCGTATTCCCTTCTCCGCCGTTTTTGTCTTTTCGGTACTTCTTATGATTTTAATTATCCAGACAACCGCAAGCGCTATTACCGACGGTATTATAAGAATAACGATTATTTCCGTGACCGAAAACGGTATCGCGGATACCGCCCACTGAACGGGGAAGCCTATCGCCCTGAAAATTCCGCGTGAGAAAACATACTCGGTAAAACGCGGAAATTTCGGCAGCATCAGATACATAAGCGCCGCTATCACAAGAGGTATAAGACAAATTATCCATTTAATCCACAAAGGTTTCTGTTTCAATATTTCACATCCTTTAAAAATATTTTATTTTACATTTTCAGATTTGTCAACAATATGTTATTTTACGCAAATTAGCTCTGGACATTTAATGAAATATATAATATACTAACCTTGAAAAATCAGAAAGAAGGTATTCTTATGCTTTTTATTCCAGATGAACCGCAGATAAACGGAAAACGCCCTATAGGAGAGTATGAAATCATTCCTCCGGATTACTCCGTAACAATAAACGGCAAAGCATGTCCGGTCAGAGAGTGCAGAGTTTCGGCAATACCTTTCAACTGTATCTGGCCCGGACATCAAAGAGACAAATCTCAGTCAGAGAGAGCTTATTTCATCACATTTAATGCTGACGAGCCTGTAAACGTAGCGGTTAAATGCCTTCGGGAATTCAAAACCGCCGTTGTGCGCCCGCTGTCAAAAGAAATCCAGACAAAGCGCGAAAACAGCACCGTACAGTTTACGCTGACCCAAAACGGCAATTACGTTTTTGAGCTTGATGACTTTCATTTTGCGCTTCATATTTTTTACAATCCCATAAAAAAATATCCCGAAAAAGAAAACGCAACCTATTATTTCGGACCCGGAGTACATAAACCGCTGCTTTTAAAACTGAAAAGCAACGAAAGCGTGTATATAGACCCTGAGGCGATAGTTTTTACCACCGTTTACGCCGAAAACGCAGAGAATATCAGGATTTTCGGCGGCGGAATTCTTGATAACAGCTGTCAGGAAAGAATTGACGACACATGTCTGGGCGATTATCCCATAGGCAATATACGAATGTATAACTGCCGCAGTATAACAATCGAAGACGTAATCTTAAAAGACTCTGCAAACTGGGTATGCGCGCTTTTTAACTGCAAAGACGCGGTTATTGACAATATAAAAATAATAGGTCAGTGGAGATATAATACCGACGGTATTGACCTTACAAATTCCAGTAATGTAAAAATAAAAAACAGCTTTATACGTTCATTTGACGACAGTATCTGCGTAAAGGCGGCAAACGGTCATACCGTGTGTGAAGATTTTCAGATAGAAAACTGTGTGCTGTGGTGCGACTGGGGCAAAACGCTCGAAATAGGTCTTGAAACCGCGGCAGATGAATACCGCGATATTCATTATAAAAACTGTGACCTTATTCACAACAGCAACGGTGCGCTGGCAATAAGCAACGGCAATTATGCAGAGATACATAATATTTTTTACGAAAATATAAATATAGAACTTCAGGACTATATAAGGGAACAGGTTTATCAGGAGTATGATGCGATGGAATACAAAGACAACGGGAAAACCTTTGTGCCGTACGCAATTAAAATCAGTAACCTTAAAATGAGCCTCAGCTATAATGAGGTATTTGCGGATGAAAGAGACGCAAAACCCGGATACACTCATGATATACATTTTAAAAATATACTGATTTTCTGTGACAGCGGCATTATTCCCTCAATATATCTGCATTCATATTCTCCCGACGCCGTTTTAGAAAACGTTTATATAGAAAATCTGGCTGTAAACGATGAAAAAGTAACTGCGCTCTCAAATCTTGACATAACAAGCGAAAACACGCGTGATATTTTTCTGGATGCCCAAAAGCAGCTGTAAGACTGAGAGGAGTCTAAAAATGGTAAAACATATTATTCTTTGGAAACTCAGACCCGAATATAACAATTCAAAAATCAAGAACGATGTAAAATCTAATCTTGAAGCGCTGAAAGGAATAATCCCGGGGCTTATTGAAATCAGCGTTCAGACCGATTGCCTTGAAAGTTCAAACGCTGATATAATGCTATATTCGGAATTTGAAAGTATTTCCGATTTAAACAGCTATGCCGTACACCCGGCGCATGTAAAAGCGGCAGATACATTTGTGCGTCCCTTTACCGAAACACGAATGTGCATGGATTTTGAAGTATAATATTTTAGAGTATAACCGATCATAAAAAGCAGCGCAGTGTCTTAAAAGACACTGCGCTGCTTTTTATCTGCGAGTCGGTCTGTAAGCCGAGTTCTGTCGTGGACGGTTATCTATCTCGACGCGGGATTGCTCCCTGCGCTCAAGCCGCTCGTCGTAGCACATCGGGCAAATGTATAGCTACAGTCAGCGTTGCTCCGAATAGGGTTTACAGGGCCTTGACGTTCCCGTAAGGCCGGTGAGCTCTTACCTCGCCTTTCCACCCTTACCGTTTATACGGCGGTATATCTCTGTTGCACTTTCCCTAAGGTCACCCTCGGCGGCCGTTAGCCGCTATCCTGCCCTGCGGGGCTCGGACTTTCCTCAGACATTTCTGTCCGCAACCGCCTGACCGGCTCGCTGTTATTTTATCACATTTTATATATTGTGTCAAAAAAATTTTTAAAGAATAAAATATAATGTTACAATTCCTTTTATATACTATAAAAACAGGGTGAATGTTATGAAAATTTCAAATTTAAAATATTTCCTGGCCGCTAATTCATGCGAAGGCTTTGTATCTTACTTTACAGACAGGTACAGTGCGCAGGACGGCTGGAAGTGTTTCATAATAAAAGGCGGACCCGGAACGGGAAAGTCTTCATTTATGAAATATATTGCGGCAAAAGCCGCTGAAAACAACATAAAAGCCGAACTTTGCCCCTGCAGCAGCGATCCGCATTCCCTGGATGCTGTGGTATTGCCGGATAAGAAAATAATTGTATTGGACGGCACCGCTCCTCATACCGTAGATCCCGTTTATCCCGGGGTGTGCGAAGAAATACTTAATTTCGGTGAATTTTGGAATACAAAAGTATTAAAGCCGGAAAAAAATAACATAATAAAACTGACTGATAAAAACAAAGCGCTTCATCGGGTTGCCTCAAGGTATATGCACGCATTAGGACAAATCATATCTGATAACCTTAAAATCGCCGAAAATGCAACCGAAAAGGATAAAATAACTAAATTTGCTTCCAGGCTTGCAAAAAAATATATTCCCAAAAAGCCGGGAACAGGTTCAGAAGAAATCCGCTTCCTGTGCGGAATAACGCCAAAGGGGATTATATCATTTTCAGACAGTGCGCTTTCCCTTGCTTCCAACCGTATAATAATTGAAGACCGTTTCGGTACCGTAGCAAGCGAAATAATGAAAAATATACGTAAATATGCCCTTTCAAACGGATATAATATAATAACGGTAAAAAATGCTTTTATGCCGTCGTCTCTTACAGACCATATCATAATACCTGAACTGTCTCTCTGTTTCCTGAGAGAATATGAGTACCAGCATTTTAATACCGACTGCAGACGAATACACGCAAGGCGGTTTATGAATAATGCAGTAATTGCTAAAAACCGCGAACGTCTGAAATTCAACAAAAAAATAATCCGCGAACTCATGCTTTCTGCAATAGCTGTGCTAAGCGAGGCAAAAAAGGTTCATGATGAATTGGAAGAAAACTATATAAACTCTATGGATTTTGATGCTTTAACAATGTTTGCTAACAGTTTTTGCGAAGATATTTTCAGATAAAAAGCTTGACATAGATACGTTTTAGTTGTATCATTAATATACTAAAGCGATGATAAGAAGAGTAACTTAAATCAAGTTTTAAGAGAGAGCGGGCATTAGCTGAAAACCCGCTTAAACAGAGATTAAGCGAAGACCGACTTTGAGCGCTGTGGGTAGCAACACAGACGTAAAGCCTGCGTTAAAGGCAAATAAGAGTTTGATTAAACTAGTATTAATCAAAAAACCGGGTGGAACCGCGGAGATTTTTACACTTCGTCCCGAAAGTTTATTCTTTCGTGGCGAAGTTTTATTTTTTTCGGAGGTAAAATTTATGATTAAGATAACTTTAAAAGACGGATCAGTAAAAGAATATCCCGAAGGTATTACTGCCTTTGAGATAGCAAAAGATCTCAGTATGGGATTAGCCAAAAACGCCTGTGCTGCGAGAATCAACGGCAAAAATGCAGATTTGCGCACCGCAATTACAGAAGACTGTAATTTAGAAATTCTTACATTCGACGATGAATACGGGAAGTGGACTTTCAGACATACTGCATCTCATATATTGGCGCAGGCGGTAAAGCGGATTTTTCCCGAGGCGAAGCTCGCTATAGGTCCTGCTGTGGATAACGGTTTCTATTATGACTTTGATGTAGAAACCAGCTTCACTCCCGAAGATTTAGAAAAAATTGAAGCCGAAATGAAAAAAATCGTTAAAGAAGATATAAAATTAGAGCGTTTTTCGATGTCAAGAGATGAGGCAGTCAAATATTTTGAAGACAAGAACGAGCCTTACAAGGTAGAGCTTGCAGAGGGAATTGATGACGGGGAAGAAATCTCTTTTTATAAACAGGGAGATTTCACGGATCTTTGTGCAGGAGCTCATTTAATGAGCACCTCACAGGTAAAGGCGTTCAAGCTTACCTCCGCTACCGGCGCTTACTGGCGCGGAGACTCCTCTAAAAAAATGCTCTGCCGTGTTTACGGAACGGCTTTTCCGAAAGCCAGCGAGCTTGAAGCGTATCTTAATATGCTTGAAGAAGCAAAGAAACGCGACCATAATAAGTTAGGAAGAGAGCTTGAATACTTTACAACAGTAGATATCATCGGTCAGGGACTGCCTATTTTGCTACCTAAAGGCGCCAAAGTTATCCAGATACTCCAGCGTTTTGTTGAGGACGAGGAATATAAGCGCGGCTGGCAGCTGACTAAGACCCCGTATATGGCGAAACGCGAGCTGTACAAGCTTTCGGGACACTGGGACCATTACCTTGACGGCATGTTTGTTTTAGGCGATCCGCAGGACGAAACCAAGGAATGCTTTGCCCTTCGTCCTATGACCTGCCCGTTCCAGTACCAGGCGTACCTGAACCGTGCGAGATCATACCGTGACCTTCCTCTCAGATATAATGAGACCTCTACCCTGTTCAGAAATGAGGATTCGGGTGAAATGCACGGTCTTATAAGAGTTCGTCAGTTCACTATTTCCGAAGGACATTTGATGTGTACGCCCGAACAGCTTGAACAGGAATTCAAATCGTGTCTTGAGCTTGCGATTTATATGCTCAAAACCTTAGGACTTTACGAAGACGTATCTTACCGTTTTTCTCAGTGGGATCCTGAGGACAGAGAAAAATATATAGGTACGGATGAACAGTGGAATGAAGCTCAGAATGTGATGTCTAAAATTCTTGATCACCTTGAAATTCCTTATAAGGTGGGAGTCGGCGAAGCGGCGTTCTACGGACCTAAGCTTGATATCCAGATAAAAAATGTTTACGGTAAAGAAGATACGCTGATAACCATACAAATAGACCAGCTTCTTGCTGAGAAATTCGGTATGGAATATGTCGACCGCGACGGCCAGAAGAAAAATCCATACATTATTCATCGTACTTCTATCGGATGCTACGAACGCACGCTCGCCCTGCTTATAGAAAAGTATGCCGGCGCATTCCCTCTCTGGCTGGCTCCGGTTCAGATAAAAATTCTGCCTATCGCAGACAGGCATCTTGACTATGCTTATGAGGTCAAGTCGGCTCTTGAAGCAAAAGGCATGAGAATAGAAATCGATGACCGCAACGAGAAAATCGGTTATAAGATCCGTGAAGCCCGGCTTCAGAAGGTTCCGTATATGCTTATTATAGGCGACAGCGAAGTAGAAAAGCGTGAAGTATCTGTCCGCAGGCGCGGAGAAGACGGAGATCTCGGCGCTATGAGCATTGACGATTTCATCTCAAGGGCGTCAGATGAAATAAACAGCAAAACCATAAATTAATATAATATCTAATTAACAAGCAGAGACAGCAAAAACTGTCTCTGCTTTTGTTATTTTATAATTTATATAATTTTTTTGATTTCCGTTATGCTCAGGAAAGCCTTTGAATAATTTTTATCCGATATGCAACTATATTTACTGCCGCCTTTTTTATTTTTTTACAAACTCAGGAAATTTCGCGAATATATTTTTCAGATCGGAGTCTGTAATTACATCATACCGATAAAGTCTCTCCACCGAAACTTCACCCCATCCGTAGCAATCCTGGTTATTATATTTATTAAATACAAAAATACCTTGATCTTCCTTATGAATATAATCATATTCACCCACTTTTTCAACAATTGTTTCTCTGTCTGAACCCCCATTATAACTTAAAGATACTATTACTTTACCGTTGTACATTTTACCGTAGTATTTTTCAATGAATATATCCGATAACTTTTTAATTCTGTTTTAATGCCGCTCTCTTCAAATGATTTTGACAAATATATTGAATATTAATTTTTAATATTATATACATTCGCCTTATCTAAATCACCGTAATTATCCTTTTAATTATATATCTCGCCATTATAGGTAATAACATCAGGATTATTATTGAAAAGTTCATCTATTGATTTTGCTGATATTAAGCCTTCCTGAAAAGCTGTATCCAACAGTTCTACCCGTCCTTTATAATAAACATACGGACGAAAATTGGAATTGACCACATATCCGCTCACCTCATACACAGCAGGATATAAAATAGCTACGTCAGGACGTTGATAAGCCTCACCACGTTTATCTACAAAACCCACACTGATTACAACGCTGCCATCGGAATACGTACCGTAATACTTCTCTATATAAATATCCTCTACACTGTACTCACCGAATCTTAAATCAAGAATATCCTTGATATCCTTAACGATTTTTATATCCAGATTTCCGAAGTTGTCGCGCTCATTTATATATTCGTCAGATTCGTCGGATTTTGCAGGCGATGAGCCTGAAACCGGTGTTTCTGCTTTGCTTGAAGTAATAGTGCTGACTGTTATCTCAGATTCGGCAGAAGTGTCTTCACTCGAAAGTTTTTCTTTTTCATCATCAGACGGTACGACAGCTTCCGTGGAATCAGGCTTATTCTCAGACTTTTTACTATCCACAGGATCGGTCAAAAAAGCCACCAGTAAACATCCGCACAAAATTATAGACGCCGATATGATCCACAAAGAAGGTTTTTTATAATTTAAGATATTTTTTATTCTGTCCTTTACACTGATCTCGCCAAATGCCAGCGGATTGATATTTAACGTTTTTTTCTTTATACTGCAATTAAGCAGCGCTTCGGAATACGGCGCTTTATATTCTTCACCGTGCCGTTTTATTACTCTTTCATCACAGGCAAATTCAATGTCACGGCAAAATGCAATATATGCCGCCCAAACAAGCGGATTAAACCAATAAACCGTAAGAAATGCAAATGCCAAAGGTTTCCACAAATAATCGCGTCTTTCAATGTGCGCCGTTTCATGTGCCGTTACATATTCCTTATATTCCCTGTCCATATTTGAGGGAATATATATCTTCGGTTTTATGATTCCCATTATAAAAGGCGTTTCTATTCTGTCGCACAAAACTGTATTATCAGCATCGGGCATACCTTCCCTTATACGTAAATATATCTTTCTGTAACTTACTGCTGTATAAATAAGCATTGAAATGATGCCGGTTATCCATACCGCCGTAATAATATACACTATCACGTTTATGGGACTTATACTATTCTCCACACTCGGAGCCAAGACTTCGGAAATAACAGGGTTAACCGTATTATTTACCGTTTCAAATCCGCTGTTTATAGCGGGAGCTTTGCTTTCGGCTATATCCTGCGGTATCGTGCTTGTGCTCGGTATAAGGCTTAATATGCTTTTAATTGAAAAAGGCAATACAAGACGTATCCCGACTAAGCTCCAGAGCGCGGCGTTTATCCATTTTGGTATTTTCTTAAACAAAATTCTTATCAGAAGTATGGCAAGCACTATCCAGCCTGCTGATATGCTCATATTAACCAGTTTCAGGAATATATCACTCATAATACAGCCTCCTATTTTCTGTATTGCTCTATAAGCTCACGCAAATATTTTAACTCGCTCTCCCCTAACTGTTTTTTTGATGTAAAAGCGGTCAGAAATGCCGGCAAAGAACCGTCAAACACTTCTTCTACAAATCTTTCGCTTTGCAATGAATAGAATTCTTCTCTCGAAAGCCTGGAACTTACAACAGCATTCTCATTCTTGAAAATCCCTTTTTCACAAAGCCTTTTGAGTACCGTATAAGTTGTAGATTTTTTCCAATTAAGCTCTTTTGCGGCTATTTTCACAAGCTCGGGCGACGCTACCGGCTCCATTTTCCATATAATATCCGCAAACCGTGATTCTACTGCTCCCAAATTTATATCTGACACATTAATCATCTCCTTTGGATTACACCTTGTAGTCTATAATTAGTTTACACCGTGTAGTTCTATTTGTCAAGCATTTTCAGATAAAAAAATTCTGCAATGAACATATAGTTAGTGTGAAAACACGAACTGTTTGTTCATTACAGAACCTATTCATCAAAATATTGCGTCTGTTATAAGCATAATACTGAAACCGGCAAGCAGCGCGTAAGTAGCTCCTCTCTCGCTTCCGTGGGAATGTGTCTCAGGGATCATTTCATCACTTATTACATAAAGCATTGTTCCGCCCGCGAAGCTGAGCGCAAACGGAAGAATGGCAGATGCCACACTTACGGCAAAATGCCCTAACAGCGTTCCGATTACCTCTATTGCGCCCGTGAATACGGCACAAATGAATGTTTTCCGAGGCGATACACCGGCAGAAAGCATAGGACCTATTATTACCATTCCCTCCGGGATATTTTGAAGCGCAATACCTCCCGCAATTATCAATGCCTGAGTATTATCTCCTGAACCAAACCCCACTCCTGCCGCTATACCCTCCGGTAAATTGTGTATAGCGACAGCCGAAACAAATAATAATACCTTGTTTAAGTCAGCATTGTTTCCGTTTTCTATATCACTGTCTACGATTTTGTGCAGATGCGGTACAATTTTATCAATTAAATTTAAACACGCCGCTCCCACAAAAATACCGATAACCGCATATACAATTCCGTATTTGCCTCCATAATCGATCGAAGGCAGTATGAGCCCTAAAATTGATGCCGCCAGCATTATCCCGGCAGCAAATGAAAGCACTATGTCGGAAAACTTATGTGATATTTCCTTGAATATAAATCCTATTAATGCGCCTATTACCGTAGCTCCGCCGACTCCGACAGCTGTTAATATAACTAATTCCATATACAGTAACTCCTGAAAATAATCCGCATTATAAGCAGCTATAATGCGGATCGTTTACGCTGTTTATTCCTTGGTGAAGCTGTCTTTTCCGACTCCGCAAAGAGGACAGACAAAATCTTCAGGCAAATCTTCAAATTTTGTGCCGGCCGCTATTTTGAGATCGCTGTCACCCAGTTCCTCGTCATATACCCAGCCGCATACATCACATACATATTTACTCATTTTTTTACCTCCTGAAATTATTCTATTTTTTCAAAATCAGACGCTCCGTGCTTGCACAGCGGACAAATGAAATCATCCGGAAGCGTTTCACCCTCATAAATATATCCGCATATCTTGCATACATAACCTTTTTTGCCTTCGGTCTGAGGCTTTGGCTTTACATTGCTGTGATAATACGAATATGTCATTGTTTCCTTATCCGAAAGAACCCTTGATTCGGTTACGGAACAGATAAACATACCGTGGGTATCAAGATCAATATACTTCTCAACCTTAAGCGACATAAACGAATTTATATATCTCGGTAAAAATACCAGTCCGTTATCCGAACGCAGTATCTGCGTATCTGCAAACTTATCGGTATTTCTTCCGCTTGCGAATCCGAATTTTTCAAATATTGAAAACGGCGCGTCCTGCGACAGACAGTTTATATTCATAATTCCGCTTTGTTTGATTATATGGTGTGAATAATTCGCCTTATTAATTGTAACGGCTATACGGTTAGGTGTATCGGTAACCTGCGTAACCGTATTTACAATAAGACCGTTATCCTTTTTGCCGTCATTGGAAGTTACTACATACAATCCGTATCCGATGTTGAACAACGCCGTTAAATCATTTTTATTTGCCGTAGAATCCTGCTGAGATAAATAATCACGGCACAGCTCATCGGCCAGCAAATTAATCTGATTTGAACTTTCTTCATTAAGCGATGAAAGAATTCTGACAGAATTTTCCGCAAATGTCAGATTTTTGCAGCCCTCCAGCATACCCTTCATTATCTTCGCCGCTAAAGGAGCCCAGCTTCCGTTTTCTATAAACGCAACCGTGCGATTACTGAAATTGCGTTCGGTCAAATTGATTATAAACTCACGCATAAACGGAAAAATCTCTGCATTATAAGTAGTCGTTGCGAGAACCAATTTGCTGTACCTGAACGCGTCCTCTACCGCCTCTGCCATATCACACCGTGCAAGATCGTTCACAACTACCTTAGGGCACCCGTTTGCCTCCAGCTTTTCGGCAAGCTGAATAACCGCTTTCTTGGTATGTCCGTAAACCGATGTATACGCGATTACTATTCCCTCTTCTTCGGGCTGATAGCTTGACCATATATCATATAATTTAATATAATATCCGATATTTTCAGAAAGTACCGGACCGTGAAGCGGACATATCTTTTCTATTTCCAGTCCTGCCGCTTTCTTGAGCAGATTCTGTACCTGCGTACCGTACTTTCCTACAATACCTATATAATATCTTCTGGCTTCGCATGCCCAGTCCTCTTCTACATCCAATGCTCCGAATTTTCCGAAACCGTCAGCTGAAAACAGTACTTTTTCTTTCGCGTCATAGGTTACCATAACCTCAGGCCAATGAACCATAGGAGCGGCAACAAATGTAAGCAGGTGACTTCCTAAATCAAGTGTATCGCCCTCTCCTACCACTATCTGCCTGTCCGCAAAATCGGTACCGAAGAAGTTTTTCATCATCCCGAATGCCTTTGCAGAGGATACTATTTTAGTGTCGGGATAATTTTTAGTGAAATTAAGTATGTTGGCCGAATGATCCGGCTCCATGTGCTGAATAATTAAGTAATCCGGCTTTCTTCCCGACAATGCATTTTCAATATTGTCCAGCCATTCATGCGTAAAAGCAGCGTCAACCGTATCTATGACCGCCGTCTTGCTGTCGATTACCGCATAGGAATTATAGCTCATACCGTTAGGAACGCTGTACTGCCCTTCAAATAAGTCTATATTATGATCATTTACACCTATATATTTTATATCTTCTGTGATAAACATTTTTACACCTCTACATATCTAATAAATATAGTATAACATATTTCACCGAATATTCAATACGAATTTTCGTTTTTCCGTAATTTACAATTTATTCTGCAGGCTGCTGTTTTCGGCGACTTTAAGATAAAAAAATGCGGCGTTCCCGCCGCAAAATATATATTTTTCTGTCATTACGAAACAACTCTGATCAACTGTTTTTATCTTGTCTTGAATTATAGTTGTATCGTTACTTCTTTGTCGCTTTTTTTATACATGCGATACTTGACCGAAGCTGTATCAAACATCCTTTTTGCCGCTATAACACTGTCTGAGTCGGAATATTTGTCCGACATATACACTACCTCCGATATACCGGACTGTATTATTGCCTTGGCGCACTCATTGCATGGAAACAGAGTAGTGTATACCGTGCAGTCCTTAACGCTTCCTACGGCACAGTTCAAAATCGCGTTGAATTCAGCATGACAAACATAAAGATACTTTGAGTCGAGTGCGCTGTCATTCTTGTCCCACGGGTACTCGTCATCGCTGCAGCAGCGTGGCATACCGTTATATCCCATGGAAAGTATCCGTTTATCGCTGTTTACGATACAGGCTCCTACCTGAGTGGACGGGTCTTTGCTTCGCATCGCCGACAGCACAGCTATTCCCATGAAGTATTCATCCCAGCTTAAATAATCCTCTCTTTTCACTTCCGTCACCTCATATTAGATTTTATACTTTTTCCCTTGATTTTTCAACACTTCTTTTAATTTTATACTTAAATCTGCCGCCCGCATAATAATCCGCAACCGCAAACATAATTCAGCCGCGTCTGTTAAGCCGCATTATAATTTCCGTTATTTTTTCAGGAGAATCTACTATGTATGAAGCTCCGTTATTTTTCAGTTCATCTTCTGTTCTGAATCCCCACAGCACTCCTATACCGATTATTCCGGCATTCTTAGCCGCTGCCATATCCATTCCCGAATCCCCCGCCAGAACGCATTCTCCGGTATGTACTCCCAGTTCCGATACCACTTTAAGCGTCAGCGCCGGATCCGGCTTTGCCGGATAATCTTCTCTTTTTCCGCAGATTATATCAAAACACTCCGTACCGAACAGTTTTCCCACTACCGCCTCTGCCGGCTTCTGCGATTTGTTGGATATTACCGCCGTTTTCAGTTTCAGTTTCTTTATATCTTTAAGCAGCCTTTCAATTCCCGGATATACCCGGGTATGATCTGCGAAATGCTCCCCGTAGTGATCCATAAACACTTTCAGAACCGTGTTCAAGGTATCTTTATCACGTTTGTCCTCAGGTAAAACCCTTTCTATCAGCTTAGGCATACCGTCTCCCACAAAGTATTTGTATTTATACGTTTCAAACGTAGGAAATCCAAAACGCGTCAGCGCATAATTCGTACTTACCGCCAAATCCTCAAGCGAATTCACAAGTGTACCGTCTAAATCAAATAAAACAGCCTTAATCATAATAATCCTCTAACCTATATACAAAAATCCCCTCAGCAAAGCTGAGGGTTATTTGCAAGAAATTTAACTTAAATAGCTCTGGTAACCTTGCCTGAACGCAGGCAGCGGGTGCAAACATTGATACGGCGCGGCGAACCGTTTACGATTGCCTTAACCTTCTTAACGTTGGGCTTCCAGGTTCTGTTGGTACGTCTGTGTGAGTGAGAAACCTTAATACCGAAAGCAATTTCTTTGTTGCAGATATCACATTTAGCCATGGTCTGCACCTCCTTACTGTTATTGGAACGGATAAATTATCCGCATAGCAAAAATTATAATACCACACTATGCGACAAAAATCAAGTGTTTTTTAAATAATAATTTGAGATCGTTAATTTTCACTTCTTCCCGGACGGCTCATGAGATCGTAAAGCGCCGTCCTTACATCCTTGTTTTCATAGAGAATCGCGTAACACTCTCTGATTATAGGCATCTCTATATTGTACTGCTGAGACAGCTTATATGCCATTTCGGAAGCATAATATCCTTCAACAGTGCCTACCTCTCTTAACGCCGTTTCAACCGATTCCCCGCTTCCGACCTTGTGCCCGAAACGGTTGTTGCGGCTGTGCCGGGATGTACAGGTAACAATTAAATCTCCCAGACCCGTAAGTCCCGCAAATGTAGTTTCCCTGCCTCCCATGCAAACTCCCAGTCTGCACATTTCGGCAAGTCCCCTTGTAATTAAAGCGGCTCGAGTATTGTCGCCGAGTTCAAGACCCTCGCATATACCTGCCGCTATCGCAATAATATTCTTAAGCGCTCCTCCAAGCTCCACACCTATAACATCGACCGAAGTGTAAACCCTGAGGTATTCTGAAGCCAGTATATTCTGTACCGCCTGCGCGGCAGGCAGAGAATTTGACGCCGCTACAATTGACGTGGGAACGTTTCTCGCTACTTCCTCCGCATGCGACGGACCTGAAAGTATAACTAACGGACTGTCAGGCAATTCTTCGCTTATAACCTGTGAAAGCCTTTTGAGCGTTCCTTTTTCCAGACCTTTGGCTACATTGATAACTATTCCCTGTCCGGAATATGCCTTAAGCTTTCGGGCGACCTTCCTGACCGCCGTAGACGGAGTGGCGATTATGGTAAGCGTATCTCCCTCCACGACAGACATGTCGTCTGTAATTTTTATCTCTTCCGGCAGAAAAATACCTTTCAAAAGTTTTTCATTAGTACGCTTATCGCTTAAAAGCTCAACCTCTTCTCTGAACGGCGACCAGAGTGTAACATCGCATCCGTTTCTAAAGGCGCACAGCGCCAATGCCATACCCCATCCGCCTGATCCTAAAATAGTAACTTTAACCAATATTACTTCCTGCCTTTCCCGATTTTTGATTCGGTGCCCGAAAGCAAACGCTTGATATTTTCCTTATGTTTCAATACAACTATTACGCCCATCAAAACCGATAAAATAACCTGCGGTAAAAGCGAAGCCGATTCGTCGCTGAAAATAACAGAACATACCACTACCGTAACTGTCGCAATAAGTGAGCTTAATGACACTATCTTTGAGATTATCAAAATAACGGCAAAAACCGTAAGCCCTATTATTATAGCCCACGGAGAACATACTGCAAATATTCCGACGCTGGTAGCTACACCTTTTCCGCCTTTAAACTGGAAAAACACCGGAAAAACATGACCGAGCATACAGGCAAGCCCGCAAATATATGCTCCGTATATTCCTTCTGCCCATATATCCCCCGAAGTCTCTGCAATATAATTAAATATCAGTTTTCCCATATACGTCGCCGCAAAGCCTTTTAATGCATCACACACAAAGGTCAGCGCCCCGGGAAGAAAACCCGCATTGCGCATTACATTTGTAGTTCCGGCATTTCCGCTTCCTAATTCTCTGACATCCTTTTTTAAAAATGCCTTTGCAAATATTACCGCAAAGTTTATACTTCCTATCAAATAAGCAGCTATAACTGTAATTAACGCAGTCATTACCATTACTTGTCGCCCCTTTCCCGGATAACAAACCTTACGGGCGTGCCTTCCAGTCCGAAAGTCGCGCGTATCTGGTTTTCAAGATATCTCTGATATGAAAAATGAAAAAGCTCCGCCTTATTGCAGAAACAGACAAATGTAGGAGGCTTTGTAGACGCCTGTGTCATATAGTATATTTTAAGTCTTTTCCCCTTGTCTGTAGGAGGCTGCACCCTCGCGGTAGCGTCAGCCAAAATATCGTTGAGCATACCTGTCGAGATACGCATCGTATTCTGTTCGTTGACATATTTAATCAGCTCAAAAAGCCTGTCAACCCTCTGACCTGTCTTTGCAGATATGAATACTATCGGCGCATAGGGCATAAATGAAAAATCTACCATAAGCTTTTTGCGGTATGAGTCCATCGTGGTGCCGTCTTTTTCCACCGCATCCCATTTATTTACCGCTATTATGCAGGCCTTTCCGGCCTCCAGAGCGAGCCCCGCGACCTTTGAGTCCTGCTCGGTAAAACCGTCTGTGCCGTCTATCATAATTACACAAACGTCGGCGCGGTCTATTGCCATATTTGCCCTTAAAACGCTGTATTTTTCAATTTTATCTTCAACCTTTGATTTTCGCCTGAGTCCCGCGGTATCGATAAAATTATACTTTACTCCGTTTCTTTCAACCGCCGTATCAATAGCGTCGCGCGTGGTCCCGGCAATATCAGATACTATCGAACGTTCCTCACCCGATATATTATTTATAAGCGAAGATTTTCCCGCATTCGGTTTGCCTATTACCGCAACGTTTATAACATTTTCATCTTCATCCGTAAAATCTTCCTTAGGTATATATGACAGCACCTTATCAAGCAGATCGCCGGTGCCGTGTCCGTGAACCGATGAAACCGGAATAGGATCTCCCAGTCCCAGATTATAAAACTCGTAAAACTCCGCCGGAGTATCACCGATGTTGTCACATTTGTTCACGCAGAGCACTATGGGTTTCCCGCTTTTTCTCAGCATCGCCGCAACCTCTTCGTCTGCGGCGGTGACCCCTGACTTTATATCGGTAACAAAAATTATAACGCTCGCCGTATCGACAGCAAGCTGAGCCTGCGACCTCATACTACTTAAAATTATATCATCGGTCTTGGGCTCTATTCCTCCGGTATCTATAAGCATAAGTTTTCTGCCCGCCCATTCCGCATCGCCGTAAATACGGTCGCGCGTAACACCGGGAGTATCGTCGACAATAGACAGCCTCCTGCCGATTATTTTATTGAAAAGCGTGGACTTGCCCACATTCGGTCTGCCCACAACAGCAACAACAGGTTTAGCCATTTTTAGCTCCTTTACCCTTTCAGTCCTCTTGACTGTCTGTCCATATCCTCTACCACAATATCGAAAATTTCGCCAAGTGTTGCGCAGTATTCCAGAACAAGCCACGGCTCATTCGTATGAAAATGGATTTTTATCAGATTTTCGTCACCTACTGCCAAAAGACAGTCTCCCTTGAAATGCGAAACGAAATACTCGTTTATAGCATCCTCATCAAGACCGGTTCCTTCTATCAGCAGCTGTGTGTCATATTTGAATTCATTCATAGCATATATCCTTTCCGAGAACTTTGTCTAAAAACTGATATCCGTCGTTATCGACAGGCGTTATTTTAACGCCCAGCTTTTCCGACAGTTCTGTAAGCGTCACGCTGTCAAGAAACATATCTCCGCCGTCTCTCAGCATAACCGACGGTATCAGCAGTTCTTCTCCTATATTTCTGTCTTTAAGCTGATCCTCAATATCAGTCGCCGTGACCAGACCCGCTACAGTAATGTGCCCTCCGAAAAAGTTGTTTTTAACCGCTATAACCTTACATTCCAAATTATCCCACTTTTTCTTGATATTGTCAACCATTTCGCAAATAAATGGATATGCGGCCTCTCCGGTGGCTATTGTAATTATGCGCTTATTTTCAAGTTTATAATCAGTCCTGCTGACAGCGTCAAACACTTCTTTTTTCAGAAGCGCTACCAGCCCTACCCCGTTTTCAAGCTGATGAAACTCCTCGTAATAATCAGCCTGCGGAATTTCAAGTCCCGCTGTTATATAAAACTCGTCTGCCGCAAAAACACGCCTTTCACCAAACTTTTTTATACATTCATTCCCGATATTTTCTATTATTTCAAGCGTATCAGCGGCAGTCCTGCGGTTAAAAGGCTCTATATCCGCAAGACCCTCCCTGTAACGCGTAAGTCCCACCGGAACAGCCGCTATACATTCCACATTTTCCAGCTTTGTAAGATCGTTCAGCGTCTGTTTGAGCTCGTCCCCATCATTGTACCCCGGCACCAGAACCAGCTGGCAGTTTATCTTAATGCCGGCGCTGTTGAACCGCTCTATTACCGAAAGCACTTCTCCGGCATTTTTATTATTCATCATTTTTACCCTCAGCTGAGGATTTGTGGTATGCACCGAGATATTAATCGGACTTATATGCATTTTTATAATCCGCTCTATCTCGTGTTCGGTAATGTTTGTAAGGGTTATATAATTCCCGAACAGAAAAGAAAGCCGAGAATCATCATCCTTGAAATACAATGACTCCCTTAAACCTTTCGGAAGCTGGTCTATAAAACAAAAAATACATTTATTGCGGCAGGAATGTTTCTTATCCATCAGATAGGTTTCAAACCCCAGACCCAATTCCTCGTATTCACCCTTGCGGATAACCGCCTTCTTAAGCTTACCCTTTGAATTTATATATTCAAGGCTGACACTGCTGTTATTCTGATAAAAGCGGTAGTCGAGTACATCCATTATCTCGTTTTTGTCAATGGAAACCAATATATCCCCCGGCTTGATGCCTTTTTTATCCGCAGCGCTTCCTTTTTCAACCGAATTTATCGTTACAGACAATTAAGTTCGCTCCTTGTGTAAAAAATAAGAGGAGGAATTGCTCCTCCTCTTCGGGTTACAGATTATTCGCCGACCTTTATTACCTCACGGCCGTTGTATCTGCCGCAAGCAGGGCAGAGTCTGTGGGGTCGCTTATAAGCTCCGCATGAGCACTTAACCAAAGTAGGCGCATCTAATTTCCACAAATTGTTTCTTCTCTTATCACGTCTTGCTTTAGAAGTTTTTCTCTTAGGTACTGCCATCTTCAAAGACCTCCTTCAAGTCAATTATCATCACTGTTATCATTTAATAATTCAGCAAGCGCCGAAAGCCGCGGGTCTATTTCTTTAACACAGCAGCCGCATTCGCCTTCGTTAAGGTTTTTTCCGCACTTAAAGCAGATACCCTTGCATTCCTCGCTGCACAGATGCTTCATCGGAAGACTCACCACCGTTTCGGAATACAAAAGCTCGTCCAAGTCAAGCTTCATATCGGGAGTTATGAGTATCGTGTCGCTTTCCTCGCCCTCTATTGATACGGCGAGTGACTTATCAATTGTCAAAGTGTGCTTCCGCGCGGTATCCTTGCCGCAGCGGTCGCAGGGCGCCTCAAAAGTATACACAATTGAAGCTTCCAACCTTACCAAGCTTGCTTTGTTGGATATGATTCCCTTGATTGTTACAGGCTTTTTGAGCGGATATTGGCCCATAAACTCAAAGCTGCTCATATCCAGCTTATACTCAATCGGCAGAACTGAATTATCATTTACAAAAATGTGTTTTAAATCGATAATCATACTTCCACCTCTATCGTCGCAAAGATTATTATATCGTTCCGGCGCCTGTTTGTCAAGATTTTTATTGCATTTTTATATAAAATAGTAGTTAGTATCCCAAGCCGGAAGACTTCGAAAATGCCGCATATACAATCTGTAATCTTTTTTTATATCATTTACTGCCTTCGGAATTGCCGTAATATCTTCTGTTCTGTGATAGCAGGAAATAAGCATTTTAGGCGAATGACGCCTTATCGTGTCTGCCGCTCCCGCAACCGCATTAAGTTCCTCTCCCTCAATATCCATCTTTATATATGTCACACCGTCGCTGCCTGCAAGCGCGTCCACCGTTGTGAACCGCACCGGAGTGCCACCTCCGAGCGCCGACGAATTCCTGCCGTGCTTCATGCTGAATGTCCCTTCCCCGCAGAAAGAAGATATAACTGCATTTATACATTCGGTATTTTTCAAATTCCCGGTATTGCGCACTAACTTTTTAAAGGTTTTAAAATCCGGTTCCACCGCTGTGATTTTGCGGTATCCGTTCGTCCGGTTTACAAAATCCGTCACTGTATCTCCGTTATAGGCTCCCAGATCAAGAAAGCTCTCTTTATCCGAAAGCTTTAAAAAACTTTCATACGGCTCTTCAGGGTCAGTTTCACAGTCCATCAGATAATCTATCTTTCCGCTAAGCTTGTATTTTATCGTGTTTTCAAACGTCCTGCGCGACAAATCATCCGCCAACAGTCCGTATACCCATTCAAGCTCTTTTGAATGTTCCCTTACATACTCCTCTGTAAACAGTTCTCCGCCTATCACCGGCACGTCAGGAGCGTAAAACTCATTTTCCGATGAAATTTTAAGTATATTGTCTATTACTTCTGCCCTGCTGCTGCCAAAACAGAGCAGCACGATCATTTCTCCCAACTGCTCCTTCAGATAAGAATAAGATGAAATTTTAAATCCGTGAAAAATTTTATCCCGTACAAAACCGTCGCTCGCAAAAACTCCGCTGTATTTGATACCGTAATCTTCAAGTACCTTTATTATTTTGTCGGCTCCGTTTCCCATACCGTAAAGCACAATAGGTTTTTTTGAGTCTTTAAGATGCTTCCAAAGTTCTTTCACAGTCAGCCGCTCCTTTATCAATCTGATAAAATTATATACCTAAACAGTTGTTTTTTCAATAATATTGAATATCGATCATATTTTTATTACATTCGTACAATCAAACGGCACTGCTTTTATACCAAATATTTCGAACCTTACAGCCTTATGTAAAATAACGGATAACACGGCAAAAAAATTTTAATTTTTGTATTAATTGACAACAATTAGCTTTTATGGTAAAATTATCTACAATATGATAGACTTTAGTAGACAGTAACCCGTATTCGTATACTGAATATTGAAGTTAAACGGAGGGAATTTTATGGAAAAAACGCTTGTGATTTTGACATTTGCCTGTTCGGTCATTGCATTACTTTTTGCATTCATTACCGCCCGGCGTGTCACTAAATCACCCGAAGGAACAGATTTAATGAAAAAAATTTCATTATCAATCCGTAAGGGCGCCAACGCATATTTAAAACGTCAGTATAAAATAGTTTCCATATTCTTTTTAATAATGTTTGTAATTCTCGGCATTATGGCAATACTTAATTTACTGACACCGTATGTTCCGTTCGCGTTTATCACAGGCGGTTTTTTCTCGGCGCTTTCCGGATTTATAGGTATGAAAATTGCCACTCTGTCAAATGCCAGAACCGCTAATGCCTGCCGCGAGGGGCTTAACAAAGGACTCAGGGTAGCCTTTTCGGCCGGAAGCGTTATGGGATTTACTGTTGTAGGTTTAGGTCTTCTTGATATTTCAATATGGTTTTTCCTGCTGAAATTCATTTTCAAACTTGAAAACGAAGCGATTACCAGTGCGATACTTACCTTTGGAATGGGTGCTTCCTCAATGGCTCTGTTTGCGCGCGTCGGCGGAGGTATTTTCACAAAAGCAGCGGATGTAGGCGCAGATCTTGTAGGTAAAGTTGAGGCAGGCATACCGGAGGACGATCCTCGCAATCCTGCCGTTATAGCCGACAATGTAGGCGACAATGTAGGGGATGTTGCCGGCATGGGAGCTGATCTTTACGAATCGTATGTAGGTTCGATTATATCGGCATGCGCTTTAGGGGTAGCGGCTTTTCACGATATCAAAGCCATGGCGCTGCCTTTGATGATATCAGCCATAGGCGTTATATGCTCAATATTAGGCACTTTTTTTGTAAGGACAAGGGAAGGCGCCACACAAAAGCAGTTGTTGCGTGCGCTTTCTTACGGAACGAATTTCTCAGCGATTCTGATAGCGATAGTTTCTTTCCCTCTGGTATACTATATTCTCGGCAGTGATAACTGGGCTGTTTACTTTGCTATATTGGCAGGTCTTATATCCGGCGTGCTAATCGGGCAGTCTACCGAATATTTCACTTCTGACAGCTACAAACCCACCAAAAACCTTGCCGCCACTTCCGAAACCGGAACTGCTACAATAATCATAGGCGGATTATCGGTCGGTATGCTTTCTACCCTTGTTCCGATTATCATTATTTCAGTTTGCGTACTGGTTGCCTATTTTGTTTCAGGAGGCGCTTCAAGTGCTTCAATGGGCCTTTACGGAATTGCGCTGGCGGCAGTCGGAATGCTCTCGACATTAGGAATAACCCTCTCCACAGACGCATACGGTCCGGTTGCCGATAATGCGGGAGGAATTGCCGAAATGTCAGGTCTTGAACCTGAGGTAAGACAGCGTACGGACGCTCTTGATTCATTAGGCAATACCACCGCAGCTACCGGAAAAGGTTTTGCCATAGGTTCGGCTGCGCTTACCGCGCTGGCTCTTATGGCCTCATATATTGATAAAATCAAATCCATTGAAGGCGGAGCGGAAAAAGTTGCGGATCTCAGCATTAACAACCCAACGGTTTTAACAGGACTCTTTATAGGGGCGTGTCTGCCGTTTGTTTTTGCGGCGCTCACTATGAATTCGGTAGGACGCGCGGCGCAAAGTGTCGTAAAGGAAGTCCGCCGCCAGTTCAGAGAAATCAAAGGCCTTATGGACGGCAAAGCCGAGGCAGATTACGCGAGCTGCGTGGATCTGTGCACAAAATCAAGTCTGCGTGAAATGATACTTCCGACTATAATAGCTATTGTTGTTCCGGTGATTGTCGGTCTTGTATTAGGATGTACCGGCGTTGTGGGAATGCTTGCCGGAGCTACGGTATCAGGCTTCCTTTTGGCTGTATTCATGTCGAATTCCGGTGGTGCGTGGGATAACGCCAAAAAGTATATTGAAAGCGGTGTACACGGAGGAAAAGGATCTGAAAATCATAAAGCCGCCGTTGTCGGCGACACAGTCGGCGATCCTTTCAAAGACACCTCCGGTCCGTCAATAAACATTCTGATAAAACTTTTATCAATGGTATCAATAGTCTTTGCCGCGCTGGTTGTAAGCGTTTCAATACTGTAAATCAAAAACGTCCGGATGTTTCCGGACGTTTTTATTTTATTTCAGTTTTTATAAATTTTATTCCTTATTTCCTGCATTCTGATATCCAGACGGCTTATTTCCTCAGCGCAGGCTTTCAGTTCCTCATAAATCTCATCATCGTGCTCCGAATTTTCTTTTTTATACCTCACTTTATGCTCAAGGCTTGCCCAAAAATCCATGGCAATAGTGCGGAACTGTACTTCTACACGCATATATTTCTTTTCGTCTATTAAAAAAATCGGAATTTCGATAATAAGATGAAGACTTCTGTATCCGTTTTTTTTGGGATTTTTGATATAATCCTTTACTTCTATAACATTTATGTCATCCTGCGAAGAAAGCCTGTGAGCAAGCATGTATATATCTTCGGGGAAAGAACATATAACCCTGACTCCCGCCACATCATTAAGATTCTTTTCTATGCTTTCAACTGTCAGCGGAAAATTTTTTCTTTTAAGCTTTTCAATAATGCTTTTAGGTGACTTAATACGGCAATTTATTGATTCAAAAGGATTTCTGTCATTTACAAGGCTAAGCTGATTGTTAAGTACGTCCAGCTTAGTCTTCACTTCAAGCATAGCGCAATTATATCTCATTATCAGCTCTACGTACGGACGGGTCTTATCAAATACGTCATTGGGAATACTTTCCAATATATCCAACGGGTTTTTATTTTCCATTATTTTTATACTCCTGCTTTTGTTTTTTCTGACATAATTATATCTCATATATTATAAACCATCTTTAATAATATGAAAACATTTTTTTAACTTGCCGGTATTTAAAATAAAAAAGCCTTTGACCTTGGTCAAAGGCTTTTTTATTAATGCGCGGACTTTATAAGCCCTATCGCTTTTGAAATTTCCATTAATATGAGCGGAACAAGTATTAATCCCAATCCTATCAGGTACAGTTCGGCAGGCAGAATAACGAGTCCGAATGCTTTTCTCAGAGGCGTAAAAAGTACCAGCAAAATCATAACAGCCGAAACAAAAGCTGCCGTATTCAGTTTTTTATTCCCGAAAAATCCGGTTTTAAAGAGGGATTTTTCACTTCGCATATTAAACGCCTGTACGATCTGAGACATTGCCAGTACCATAAATGCCGCGGTCTGTCCTCCCTCAAGACTTGAGGTAATGCTTTCTCCCAGTCTGAAGGCAATAAGCGCCAGCGCCGCAAACATAACGCCCTGCAGCACTATACGCACTCCGAAGCCTCGGGCAAAAATCCCCTCATCCTTAGGCTTGGGGTTTCTTTCCATTACATCTTTTTCTACTGTCTCCATTCCGAGCGCTATGGCAGGCAGTGAATCGGTCACTAAATTTATCCATAAAAGCTGCATTGAAAGGAACGGTGACTTATGCCATAAAATCATAGCTAAAAACACCGTTATAACCTCGCCTATATTGGTGCCGAGCAGAAATCCCACAACTTTTTTAATGTTTGCGTAAATTCCCCTGCCTTCTCTTACAGCGTCAACTATTGTAGCAAAGTTATCGTCTGTAAGCGTCATATCTGCCGCCCCCTTCGCGACATCCGTACCCGTGATTCCCATCGCGCACCCTATGTCTGCCGCCTTAAGAGCGGGGGCGTCATTCACACCGTCTCCGGTCATTGATACTACCTGACCTTTTCTCTGCCATGCCTTGACTATCCTGATTTTATTTTCAGGCGACACTCTCGCGTAAACGCTCACATTCTCTACTTTTTCGTCAAGCTGCTCATCAGTCATAGCGTCCAGCTCTGATCCTGTTACAGCTGTATCCCCCTGTTTCATTATTCCGAGTTCCTTAGCTATTGCAGACGCGGTAACTATATGATCTCCCGTGATCATAACCGGTTTTATACAAGCCCTGCGGCAGATTTTTACGGCCTCTGCCGCTTCTGGACGCGGCGGATCTATCATACCTACCAATCCCATAAAGGTAAGTCCGTTTTCAAGTTCTTCCGAAACAGCCTGCTGTGGTACATTATCTATTTCCTTATATGCTATTGCAAGTACCCTGAGAGCATTTTCACTCATCTGATCCGAGATAATTCCTGCCTTTTCAAGATTCCCGCTTATACATCTTTCAGCCAGTACGTCAAAAGCGCCTTTTACTATAACGGTATTTTTTCCGTCTATGCGGTTAACCGTTGTCATAAGTTTGCGGTCAGAGTCAAATGGTATGCCCCCTATACGCGGATATTCTCTGTTAAGTTCATCTTTCTGCATGCCGTTTTTATAGGCTGCAAGAACAATAGAGGTTTCAGTGGGGTCGCCTATGTGTTTTTCTTCACCCTTTTCAAATACCACCGACCCGTCACAGCAGAGCGTGCCGTACATCAATAGCTTCCGCACCGACGGCGAATTGTTCTCTGATACCGTCTCGCTTTCCTCCATACCGTCACAGTAAGCTTTAGTTAAGGTCATTCGGTTTTGAGTCAATGTACCCGTTTTATCCGAGCATATAACCGAAGCGCTTCCTAAAGTCTCGACTGCCGGAAGTCTTCTTATCAGCGCGTTTTTCTTTACCATGCGCTGGACGCCTATTGAAAGCACAACGGTGACTATAGCCGGCAGGCCTTCGGGAATTGCCGATACCGCAAGCGATACCGAAGTCATAAAGATTTCAAGCACCGGTATTTTGTTTAACAGTCCCACAACAAATATCACCGCGCATGCAACAAGCGCCGCGAAACCCAGATATTTTCCGAGTTTGGCAAGCTTTTGCTGAAGCGGAGTCTGGGTTTCGGCTTCACCTTCAAGCAAATTCGCGATTTTTCCCATTTCGGTATTCATACCGGTCGCCGTGACCGCCGCAGCAGCAGTACCGTAGGTTATACTGCAACCAGAAAACACCATATTGGAGCGATCTCCTATAGGCGCGTTTTCTTCCGTTATTACCTCCGAGTCTTTTTCGCTCGGAACGGATTCTCCGGTAAGAGCTGATTCCTCGGATTTAAGCGCCGTGCTCTTTATCAGGCGCGCGTCCGCAGGAACATAATCCCCTGCCTCCAGGTGTATGATATCCCCCGGAACAAGCTCAGAAGCGTCGATTATCGTTTCATGTCCGTCCCGTATTACTCTGGCGTGCGGCGCCGACATATTCTTAAGTGCATCCAAGGCCTTCTCCGCCTTGCCCTCCTGATAAACGCCCATTACGGCGTTAAGTATGACTATTATCAGTATCAGCGCGGGTTCAAACAATTCTCCCCAATTTTTTTCCACGCAAACCACTATGAAAGATATTACAGCCGCCGCTATAAGAATCAGAATCATAGCATCCTTAAACTGTTCGAAAAAGCGTCTCAGTAATGTCTTTTTATTCTTCTCACTGAGCTTATTCGCTCCGTATTTTTGTTTTCTGTCTGCCGCTTCAACGCTGCTCAGACCTTTTTGCCCATCTGTTTCCAGCAAATTCAAAACTTCAAATTTAGATTGGTTATGCGGTGCCAATTCTTATTCCTCCAAAAATATATATTTTAATCAAATGTAATTATATTTATTATTCCTTAATTACAATAATTAATTTAACCGAAAAAGACTCATGCAAAGCTTTAAGCTTCGCATGAGTCTTGCAAATTAAAACAAGCCAGACCTTCCGGCCATGTATGTTGACTTGCTGCACATAATGTGTTCGCTACTCCCTCATCGCTAATGTATTTTAACACAGCATTATTAAACTGTCAATACCGAAATCGTCTCCCAGTATACATACCGCTATACATTATCAGCTATCCTGCATAATTCGTATCGAATGTTATTACACACATAAACGTGGGATTTATCTGTTTCGCGATCTCGGATATCCGCTTTCTTAATTCCTCTTTCGTGATTTTCAGGCTGTCCGGCACTACAACATCAAAAATCAGATTAGTCCTGTTATTGCCAACCGGAGTCATTCTGAAATCGTGCAGCGTCAGCAACGGATCAATATCTTTAATCTTTTCAGACAAAATATTCCGCGTGTTGTGCACCACCTCATTATCTGTATCAATAGGATCCATGTGAATAACAAGCAAAACATCGAGTTTTTCGGAAACCAGTTTTTCACATAAATCTATCTGCTCGTGACATTTCACGATATCAGTGTTCTGCGGCACTTCTACATGCAAAGAAGCAAACTGTCTTCCCGGACCGTAATTATGAACTATTAAGTCATGAATGCCCACAAACTCCTTGAAAGAAAGCACCGTATTTTCGATTTCCTCTATAAGCTCTTTTTCCGGAGGCGTGCCGAGTATCTGGTCAAGCGTGGTTTTGGCCGATCTTATTCCGGAATAAATAATAAATAAAGCGACAAATATGCCCATGACCGCATCAAGATTAAACGGGACTTTCGTAAGCATGGATATTCCCACAGAAATCAATATCACTCCTGTGGTTATACAGTCATTAACCGAATCCTGAGCTGTGGCGACAAGCGCCTCCGAATCTATTTTCCTGCCTATTTTTCTGTTGAATAAAAACATATAGAATTTTATCAATATAGATACTGTAAGTATAATCAAAGCCGTCACCGAATATTCCGGCGCAGGATCACCGCTCACCAATGTCTGAACCGAACCTTTCAAAAGTTCGAAGCCTACAAGCAATATAAGCGTAGATACTATAAACGCGCTTATATACTCCATTCTTCCATGTCCGAAAGGATGGTCGGAATCAGCCGGCTTATTCGCCATCTTGAAACCTATGCCTGTAATAACCGAAGATCCCATATCCGAAAGATTGTTAAGTCCGTCCGCAACTATAGAAATACTGCCGGTAAGAGAACCGGCAGTAATCTTAATTGCAGAAAGCAGCAAATTACAGATAATACCGAAAGCGCTGCCTAAAGTACCGTAAGCGGCACGAACCTTATTGTCCTTAACATCTTCATAGTTTTTTATAAAAAGACGTATAAGAAATGTCGACATTAATTTTTAGCTCCTTTAGAACCCTTCGTTCCGAATGATACACCCGAAAGAATATTTGTATCAATAGTATAAGAAATATTTTCACGGTTTCTCTGGCGTTTGAATGCCAGCTCAATAAGCCTGTCGCAAAGTTCCCTGTATTTTATTCCGGTGGCATCCCAGAGGTAAAACGCAAGCGATCCCGGTATAGTGTTGATTTCATTGGCATAAACCGTATTGTTGTCGGTATCTATTATAAAATCTATTCTGGCTACTCCCTCAGCGCCGATAGCCTTAAAAATTCCGCAGGCAAGACGCCTTATCTCCTCTGTTTTTTCCTCATCTATGTCGGCAGGTATTTTTCTGCCCAAAGATGCCATTCCCTTACTCTGTCCGCCGGTTTTGGAATTGCCCATATATTTGTCATTGTAAGAAAGTATTTCATCGTTCATAAACGGTTCCTCACAAACGCTGGCTATACACGAATCCGCATTCCCAAGAACAGAACAGTTGATTTCTCTTAAATGCTCTACTGCCCTTTCCACCAGTATTTTGTCCGAAAAGGAATACGCCAGCATTAACGCGCTGTCAAGTTCCTCCTCTGAGCTTACTTTGCTGATACCTATACTCGATCCCGTATTTACCGGTTTTACAATCAGCGGAAATCCGATTTTATTTTTGATTTTTTCGGTGACAACCGATTTATCCGCCGTATATTCCCTTGCCCTGAAACATATACAATCAAGTACCGGAAGTCCGGCGTTTTTAAGTACATCTTTGAAAACGGACTTATCCATTCCGACAGCTGATGACATCACGTCACAGCCTACATACGGCAAATTAAGATACTCTAAAAATCCCTGTATGGTTCCGTCCTCACAGTTGGTCCCGTGGACTATTGGGAAAGCAACATCTATTACTGTCGGCTTCTCTCTTTTGAAAAAAGAAACCGTCTCGCTCTTCATTAAAACCTTGCCGTCTTCACGCACAAAGTACACCTTTCTGCTTTTTTTCAGAAGTTCAGCCAAATTCCTGTATTCCTCTATTGTGAACATAGACTCTCCGGTATACATCTCACCGTCTTTTGTAACATATACAGGAGTTACATCATATTTCTCGCGGTCAATCGCATTCATAGCCTGAACGGCTGAAATAATCGATACCTCATGCTCTACAGAGCGGCAGCCGTAAAAAACCGCAACATTTGTTTTCATATATTTATCACCTTAATATAAATAATTGTCCGGTAAATCGTTTTCTATCAAAAGCACCGTATTGCTGTCGGCAAAGCGGGAATATATATCCATAGCTTCCCTGAAACTCGCCGCCACAAACATATTTTTTTTGTCAAAATCAGTAGTATTTACCGCATCGGTCATAGGCTTAGACCTTTTTTCGCCCACGAATATTATTATATCACACTCGCGTGCGGTTTCAAGTCCCAAATCGAAATTGCATTCATACTCCCTGTCCCCCAGCTCAACGAGTCCCGGTGTTATTATTACCTTTTTCATCCCGTCAAAAGACCCTAAAACCCTTACGGCTTCCAATGAGCCTTCCGGATTCGCATTGTACGCGTCGTCTATAAGCAGTGAACCGTTATAAGACTTCTTTATCTCGAGCCTGTGTTCTGTAGGTTTAAGGGATGCTACGGCAAATCTGATCTCCTCTGCCGAAACACCTAAAGAATACGCCAAAGCCGCCGCGCCGGTTATATTTATTATACTGTGACGTCCCAGAAGTTTAGATGTCAGATGCAGCTTTTCTTCCCCTATCCTAAGATCAAACTCACACCCATACCTCGTGTATGATATGTTTTCTGCAGCAGCAGCTGCCGCCGGATCTGTACCATATACAAAAAAATCTTTTCCCTGTATCCTGTTTTTTATCTCTGTGCTGTCACCGTTTACAAATACTTTTCCTTTGTCCTTTACGGCGTCTGCCAGCTCAAACTTGGTTTTAAATATATTATCCACGGTTTTGAACGTCTCTAAATGCTGAGGGCCGACAGATGTTATAATTGCATAATCCGGACTCACAATATCGCATATTTCTTTTATATCACCTGTGTTCTTTGCGCCCATCTCACAGACAAACACCTGAGTCTGAGGTTTAAGGTTTTCTCTTACGGTGCGCACAATACCCATAGGAGTATTAAAGCTCTGCGGAGTGCATACCGTATTGTACTTTTCACTTAAAATTCTTGTAAGTATAAACTTCGTTGTAGTTTTTCCGTAGCTTCCGGTTATTCCTATTACTTTAAGATTACTATACGATTTAAGTATACGCTTTGCGTCATTAATAAAGTACGCCGCAAACATTTTTTCCACAGGAAGTGTTACGGCATAGCAAATATATACCGTTATCGGAGTCACTGTGCAGACCAGTATCAGCGCCGCCGCGCAAATTTTACCCCATAACGCATCCCCGGCAGCAATATAAAGAATAAACAATATAATATATACTGCCGCCGCTGCCGCAAACTGACGTTTCACCCTGCCTGTAAACACAAGTTTTTTTATAGACTCTTTCTGATTTTTGAAGCAGTAATAAACACTCAGTATCAACGCTGCCGAACAAACTGCCGCCTGCAGTGTATAAAGTCCGGCGCACCAAAGAACCGAAACAGTAAAATATAAAAGAAACTGAAAAAAAGGTATATTGGTCTTCAGCCATTTTGTATAACGCGAAGGAAAATATGAATTTTGCTGAAGCATTTGCAGCTGCCTGGTAATATTAAAAACACCGCAAAGCATTAACAGTATAAGTGAGACCGTAAAAAAATGGTTCAAATTTAACTCTCCTTTAATCCGGCTATTTTATGAAACTTCTGAGTATTGCGTGAGCCTCGTAAGGTTTTTCGCAGAAAGAATAATGTCCCGTGCCCTTTAAAACGCATAATCCCGAATCTTTTATAAGACTTTCTATAAGTTTTCCGTCTGACAGCGGGGTAGCAGTATCCTTATCTCCCCATATAAGCAAAGTGGGGCATTTTATTTTATGAATTATGTCCCTCAGATCTGTATTGACTAAGGATACCATGGTTTTCCTCAATACCTCGGGCGCCGCATTGTAGTCGGCAGAACCGTAGTGCCTTCTTGCCCTTTCAAGCAGCTTCTCACTGTGCTTTTTTATACCCGGTCTTGTAAGCGCCCATTTAACTGCCTTAAAACTCGATGCCCTCAATTTCTGTTTTGCGGTTTTCTTAGGGATGATACCGGCAGAATCAAGTAATACTATTTTCGGGGGATTTACCATGCCGTCTGCCGCCATTTTCAGAATTGTCCTTCCGCCGTGAGAATGACCTATAAGTATCGGATTTTCAAGATTTACCTTTTTCATAAACTTTATTACAAAATTACAGTAATCATCAAGCGTCCACGGATTCTTCATTGTATCCGATCCGCCGCAGCCCGGAAAATTAACCGCAACCAAACGGCATCTGTCGCAGAGCGCCGACATAATTCCGCGGTATACTTCGTATGATGAATTCCATCCGTGCAAAAGCAGTACAGGAATACCTTCGCCGATTTCAGTATATTCTATATTAAGTCCGTCAATAACCGTATTCATGTGATTTCCTCCCAGAAACATGTACTGCCCGCAGATATTTATATTATAACAAATTTAATACCGAAAAAGAAGTTTTTTTTATTAAATATAATATTCTTCTTTATAAAGCTAAAAGCCCTGACATACTCTATGTATATTCAGGGACTTTTATTATATTAATTCAATTACAGCAGCAAGATTACCGCGTTTTCCGCCCGTCGCTCTGTGCGAATGCAGCTCCTCATGACTGCAGCAGGTACAGATATCGGTAATATCAATATGCTCGGGTAAAATTCCGGACTCAAGCAATATCAGACGGTTTGCTTCAGCCAAATTCAGCATATATCTGCCGTTTTGCTTATATGTGAAGATTTTTTTCATATCCATAAACGGTATTTTCTCGAATTCATTGTAAACCGGCTCATCCACCTCATAACAGCAGTCCAGTATGCACGGACCTATACCCGCAATTATATCCTTCGCGTCACAGCCGAATTCGCTCTGCATTTTTTCCACCGTCACCTTTCCTATAAGCTGCACCGTACCTCTCCATCCAGCATGAGACGTAGCTATTACCTTATTGACCGGGTCACAGAACAGCAAAGGCGTGCAGTCAGCATACTGGGTGACAAGCGCCACACCCGGCTCGTTTGTAATAAGTCCGTCTACATCATTGAAGGACTGTTTTGTTATACCCACACCGCAGTGCTCTTTAGTTACGGTTAAAACATTATTGGTATGCGTCTGACGGCTCAGTACCAGATTATTTACATCAATACCCACGGCACTGCAAAGAATTCGATAATTTTCAAGTACATTTTCTCTGCTGTCACCACGATTGAAACTTAAATTCATTGACGAAAACTCGCCTTTGCTTACCCCACCGTGACGAGTGGAAAAAATATGCCTTACGCATCCGCATTCACAAAGC
This sequence comes from uncultured Clostridia bacterium, assembly GCA_944384855.1. Classification (GTDB taxonomy): domain Bacteria; phylum Bacillota; class Clostridia; order Oscillospirales; family Acutalibacteraceae; genus UBA737. Next base: position 78,172 of record CALWUY010000065.1, read on the forward strand.
TTAGGAAAACAGATATACTGCAGATTTCCGTGATTGACTACTGTAAGATTTTCGGATTTGATCACCTTTTACACCGCCGTTATCTCTTTATATAAATACTCCGAATCAGCAAGTAACTTTGAACAGCATTCCTCACCGTAAGTTTCGGAAACTGTATCAAGCGCCTGTTTCATGCGCGGAGGTCTCGTAACGGTTGAATGAGCATCCGACGCTATCACGCATGTAAGTGATAAACTCAGTAATTTTTTTACTGTTTTCTTCATCCGATCCGACAGCACTGAATCAGCGTTTATCTGGACTGCAATTTTATTCTGTTTCAAAAATTTAAGAAATTTCCTGTACTTTAAAGCTCTGAAATAGCGTTCTACATGAGCTATCACAGGTTCTATTCCGAAATTCTCCCGCATTTCGACTATTTCCTTAAACAAAGTTTCATCTATACAATAATCGGTAAGCTCAAGCAGCAGATACTTTGAACCGTTCATACAAAACTGCGGCAAAGAGTCAACCTTGCTCAACCCCCTGAAATATAAAAGTTCGCATCCTAAATATATGTTAGGCAGATCACTTTTAGCCGTGAATTCTTTCACTTTCTGAAATGCCTCTGTTGAATTTTTCCTGAATTCCTCAAGATTATCAAATTCGGGATAAAAATGAGGAGTTGCCATTACATCGGTTATTCCTTGCTGCTGCATCATTTTTAAAATTCTTAATGACTCATTGAGATCCTCCGCACCGTCGTCTATGGCCGGCAATATATGAGAATGCATATCAAATAACAATATAACAACCTCCTCTTTAAAAATACAGTGTGACAGAAATACTGCCACACTTCATTTTAATCTGTTTTTCAGTAACTTTTGTAATGTCTGTATTTATTATAATATCCGCCTTTGCCGTATTTATAGCCGGACTTATTGGAATCCACAGCGTTAATTATAACACCCAAAAGATTTACGTTAAGTTTTTCTGTACAGCTTACCGCATCTTTTATGGCTTCATATGTAGTTACCTTTGACCGTATAACATAAATCAGTCCATCGCACTTCTTAGAAATTACCAGAGCGTCCGACACAAGATTTACCGGAGGAGTATCAATCAATATATAATCATATTCTTTATTAAGCTGATTGAGTAAATCATCAAATTCCTTTGAGTCGAAAAGTTCAGAATTATTGCTGTAATTTTGCCCTGCTGTAATTATGTCTAAATACGTATTATAATGCTTTACCGCCTGTTCCAAAGGCGCAATGCCTGCCAAAATATCGGTACATCCGATTTCATTGTCAATCTTCAATCTTCTGTGAATTGTACCTCTCCGAATGTCTGTATCGATAAGTACAACCTTTTTATTAAGCTGAGAAAGTGTTATAGCTATATTTATTGAGGTTGTTGACTTGCCTTCCGATGCGTTCGGACTCGATATTGCTATCGCTTTGCCACCGCATTTTTCAAGAATATTGGTAAGCTGAACACGTATGTTTTTATATGCCTCCACAACTGAAAACGGAACCGAATTAGGATTTTCAAAATTTATAAACTTTTCCTGTCTTTTTTGCATATCTGCTGACAGTCCCCGCCGGCTATTAGAGATATTGCTGTCGGAAGTCAGTGCTTTTTTTCCGCCGGATTTTTTGTCGGATAATTTAATTGGCATCTTTCTCACCGTTCCTTGAGTAATTTCCGGAATTCCCGTAACCGTAATATCCGTATTTTCTATAATTCTTTCCGTATTTTTGAGACCTCGCAGAAGCAAAATCCGGAATCACTCCTATGACGGGAATATCAAAACGCTCCTTAAAATCATCTTCTCCTTCTATCGTAGTATTCATAAGGAAAATAATCAGAAATACAATATAAATCAAACCCGCCCCGAATATAGCCGCAGTAGCCACATAAGCAGCAGTTCGGGGATAAACTTTCACAGCACTGTCAACATTAAAGTAAGAAGCCTTTACACCGTTTACCTGTTCCTCGAAATATCCCGGAATAATTGACATATACTCATTTACAAGACTTATGGCCTCTTCCTGCGTATCAGCTGTAAACGTAATTTTCAGATACAGTGACCTTTCGGAATTTCTCTCGACATTAGACATAGACATAAGCTGGTTATAAGAATACGAGTTTCCCATTCTGTCAGCCAGAGTTTTGTATATGTCATTTTGTTTCAGCATATCTACAGCCGTATCCATAAAATTCAATGACGCACTTATATCGGTACTCTGAAGTTTATCGTAATCTCCGTTTAATACTTCTTCATCGCCCACATTCATTCCGCCGTTTGTAATTAACACAGATCCTGTCGCAGAATAACGTTCGTCTGCCACATATTCACAATAAGCGAACGCGCCTCCGCCGAAAATGACCGCGGCGATCATCAATGGCAATATATTTTTAATGGCTAAATTTAAAAGAGCAAGCATTGTAATTCCTCTCAAAATAATTCCCCCTTTATGCTCTTTTATTACAAACATCCTAAAATACAATATATTATGTATTTTATCACAACTTCTGAAATAATGCAATATTTTAATTTGATTAAATTGAATAAAATTAAAGGCTCCGCAGTAATTTTACCGTTTCTGAATAAGAGGCCGTTAATTCTTCGTAGGTTTTATACGCATTATTATACACTTCTATAATACAGCTTCCGTTATATCCCCTGTTTTTGATAAAAGAAAAAAATTCTCTGAAATCAAATCCGCCTTTAAACGGCAGCTGACAGTCACTGGCTATCGAATGATCACTGATATGAAAATGTCTTATATTACCGAAAAACTCATCTGTCATCTCAAAAGGATCATATCCGCACCTGATGGCCTGTTTTATATCGAAACAAAACTCGGCTTCTTCTCCAAGTATGTTTCTCATTGACCTTAAAAACTCTATGTCTCCAGATCTGTAATTTGCCACATTTTCGTGCAAAACAGTAACACCGTTTTTTAATACGGCGCGCTTTAAAATCATATATCTTTCACAGTATTCCTCGTCGCTTAAAATACCGTTTGGTTTGCCTCCGTGCATTATTATGTATTTTGCTCCCAGCTTTGCCGCCGTTTCAGAATACTCGGTATATTGTTCTATGGCCTCGTAAAACCTGCGCTCGTAAGCGGAAAAAATCATAAAAGAATCCGCAAACGGCACAGCTGAATGTATAGAATTTATTTTTATGCCGTAATTCTGCTTTATATCAAGAAGCATGTCGGTAAAAGCCGGCTTGAGTTCTGAAAGCGCGTTAAAAAATACTTCCGTATTTTTTATTCCCGCCTTTCCTACCTCTTCAAGCGCCAGCTCAGTCTCAAGCGGATAATAGCATGAGGTGGAAACTCCTATTTCCATTTATGTCACCTTTCATTTTAATATTTCGGCTGACAGTCAGCCGGATTTACAAATACCGTTTTATTGGTCGTATATATTACCATTCCGGGTTTGGCGCCCGAAGGTTTTTTTACATTTTTTATTTTAGTATAATCCACAGGTACCTGTGAAGAATTTGCCGCTTTTGAATTGACTGCTGCAAGCTCTGCCGCCTGAAGTATCGTTTTATCACTCACTTCAGATCCGTCACAGAAAACCACTACATGCGATCCGGGAATATTCTTTACATGAAACCATAAGTCATTTTTAGACGCAAGCCTTAATGTGATATAGTCGTTTTGAATATTGTTTTTGCCTACAATTATCCTGTACCCCTCCGAAGAAGTGTACTCTTTGAATGAAAACTGTTCCTTTCTCTCCCTTTTGGAAACCTGCGTATTCTTGATATACCCTGCTTCTGTAAGTTCCCGTCGTATTTCCCCGAGATCCGCTAAAGTGGTACACCTTGATATACTGTCAAGTACTGAATCAAGATATACTATTTCCTCACGGTCCTTTTCTGTAAGCTTTGTAAGAGTTTGCTCGGCAGTATATGTCTTCCTGTACTCCTTAAAATATTTTTCGGCGTTTCTTGCAGGCGACAGCGCACTGTCAAGCGGAATCCTGATAAACGACAGGTTTTCGTCATAATAGTTCTGCACCTCGGCAAAAGAGGCGCCGTGTTCTATATTATAAAGATTTGCTTTAAGCAGTTCTCCGTATATTCTGAATTTTTCCCGGTTTTCGCAGGATTTAAGTTCCTCTAGTCTTAAATTCAGTTTTTTCTCTATACGCGCCTTCATATTAGTAACGGCTTTTACTATATCGTGCGCCGCGGACTGTATTCTTGCCGCTGTATCCTTTTTACTGTAAAAATCATCCAAGAGCTGAGAAAAACTGTCGGGATAATGTCTGGGATAATCTTTTCCGTACTGTCTTATATCTATGTATGAAAACTCAAACGGAGTTCCGTCCGGACGGCATACGATACATGCCCTTCCCGTACTCTTCAGAGACGCCAAAACCTCAGTAAGCGCTTTGGTGATTGCGCCTTCACGAGTTTCTCCGGCAGATATCAAGTTTTCTGAAATAAACTGTATCTCCCGGCAGACAAGCGGTGAAAATCCCTCAAAAAAACCAAGCAGTGTTTTGAAAAGCTCTCCGTGCGACTCAAGTATTCCTCCCAAATCCGAATCATTAAATAATAACGGATTATGCTTTTCGGCAGAAGCAGGATATTCATAGACCGCCCCCGGAAGAATGAAACGTTTCGCCGATTCAACATCGCTGTGTTTTATCGAATCAATGATTTTTCCGTCTTCATTAACCAGAATCACGTTGGTCTGGTTTCCTATAAATTCACATATCAGTTTTAATGTTCTGCTGTCACCCATCTCATTTACAGCGGAAAACCAAAGCTCTGCCACGCGTTCAAAGCCGTTCTGTGTAATATCCGTAAGTTTTGCCGACGACAGATATTTTCTCAGAAGCATGCAAAAATTAGGCGGCGATGCCGGATTTTCGTACTTGTTTTCGGTAAAATGCATTCTCGCGCATCCGGGTTTTGCCGTTATAAGAAGTCTTTTGGCAAAACCTTTCTTACGCAGCAAAAATACCAGCTCATCACGGGACGGCTGGTAAATTTTGTCAATATGACTGTCGCAAGCAGTTTTAAGCTCGTTAACGGTTTTGTATAAAAAAGCTCCGTCGAATGCCATTTATTTTTCTCCGTCTGATTCTTCCAAAATTTTTTCAATACCGCGGCAAACAGATTTGTAATATAAATATTCTTCCCTTTTCTGCGGTATGCTTTCAAGACTCGCCATACATCCGGCACAGCGTCGGTACTGTTTCTTTATATACATAGACCCGTTGCAGTCACAGCAATCTATCCTGCCTGTGTAATAGAAATAATCGGGCATTTTCTGCGGTATGTCAGAATATGTCACAAGCATTACGGAATATATTTTTCCGTTTTCTGTAACCGCCGTCTCTTTTTGTATTTCAAAACCGACATCATATAAAAACCGGCGTAAAACTTCGGGAGACGTGGTAGGCTGCAGTATCAGCCGGATATCCTTGTCTTTTGCAATATCCGCTCCCCTGTTAATGATACCCGCGATAACCTCTCCGCCCATGCCGGCTATTATAAACGTATCCGCCTCATTCTTTTCTATGCCTGAAAACCCGTCGCAGCACCGCAGCTCAATTCCGTGTACTTTGAATTTCTCAATATTGCGTCTTGCGTTTTCAAGCGGTTTTTCATTTATATCAACCGCTATCACTCGGCTTGCCTTGCAGTTTTCGATTAGGTGTATAGCAAGATAGCCGTGGTCTGTACCTATATCACAAACCGCGGCCTCATCCTCAACAAAATCAGCTATTGCTGAAAGTCTTTTACTTAAAAGACGCATTACTTATCTTCAAAATATTTATTTAACTTTTCAACAAGCGCGTCACAGTCTGTTCCGTGAACCGCACAGGCCTGCTCAATGCTTTCCCCTCTTGAAGCAGGACATCCCAGGCAGTGCATACCTATTTCAAAAAAATATTCCGCACATCCCGTGTCAATATCCAGTACCTCTCCTATAAGCATGTCCTTAGTAATTTTCATAATTGTCTTCCTCTCTGTCAGATTATCTGTTTCAATAATGTAAAAATCCGCCGCTGACGCAGCAAGTAATATATTGCCTCAATTATATTTTTAAAATAATTTTGTGTCTGTATTCAAATCTTTTCGTCCGTGGTTAAAAAGCTTTCGGTTGTCCATTGACCAAATTCTCGATGAAAAATCATCGGTGCTTATTCCGGATACTGCTTCGCGCATCGCAAATACACGTGAATCCATAAGATCCAATTCGCTTAAAATTTCTGCTTCTATAAACATCGGCCTTACCGCCGCTCCGAATTCAGGTTCCCCGTGATGAGACAGACACATGTGTTCAAGCAGCATAGCCGTTTTATCGCTTATACCCAATTTTCTTACATATCTGTCTATGACCATTGCTCCCATCGCAACATGTCCTAACAAATTGCCTTCGTTTGAGTAACCCACTGCTATACCGGTATCTGCCACGTTGAATTCGTCAAGCTTTGCTATATCGTGAAGAATGGCTCCGGAAATCAGCAGTTCTTTGTCCACAAAAGGATACACTTCACATACCTTCTGCGCTAAACGCACTATTGACAAGGTATGAAAAAGCAGTCCTCCCCTAACCGCGTGATGCAATTTGAAGGCCGCAGGCCAGTAAAGAAGACACATTCTGTTATCCTTCAATACCTCCGAAACAATTGCTTTCAGCTCTTCATCAGCAAATCCCCCGACAATTTGAATAAGCTCGTTGTACATATCTTCTCCAGATACACCGGCCGTTTTTACAAAATCTTCCGGATTTACTTCATCCTCAGCGGTAACATGCCGGATTCTGTCAATTTTAAGCTGATCAGCTCCGTTGTACTGAGAAATTATACCACGAACCTTTACAAGTTCGTTTATATTATATTCCCCGTGAAGTTCCTTTGAATAACGCCACAGCTTTGCGTTTATCTCCCCGTCGGAATCTCCCAGCATCATATCAAGATATGTATCACCTTTAGATGAAGTTTTCCGGTCAATGCTTTTGATAATACAAAAACCGTCTACCAGACCGTTATTATCGATAGGAGTAAATTTCATAATACAAATTCTCCGAAAACATATAATATAATTTTTTTAATTATACAATATTATACAAATTAATTCAAGTTTTTTTATTTGGTAACTATTGACTCAGACGACTGTTTTTTATAAAATAAAATAAAAAAATAAAGAGGGAAATATTTTGAAAACCTGCTACATATTCTCGGCCGGTGAGGGATTGCCGGAAAATTTCCGCAAATCTGCCGGAGATTTAGTCATAGCCGCCGACGCCGGATATAACCATCTCAAAAAGTTGGGTATAGCGCCCGACATAATTTTAGGGGATTTTGATTCCTTAAACTATATCCCGAATATATGCGAAATAATAAAGCATCCGAAAAGAAAAGACGATACAGATACCGTTCTTGCCGTAAAAACCGGTTTTGAACGGGGATACTCAAGATTTATAATATACGGCGGATTGGGCGGAAGACTTGATCATACTTTAGCAAACATACAAACGCTTAACTTTATAGCAAAAAATTCCGGCACAGGATTTATTTGCGGCGGCGGGTTATGTATAACCTCAATAAAAAACAGAAAAATTAAATTTAAAGCCAAAGAAAGCGGCAATATTTCGGTATTCTCTGCCGGAAGCAAAGCGGTAGGCGTCGGCATAAAAGGATTGCTGTATGAATTGGAGGATGCCGAAATAACCTGTGACTTTCCTCTTGGCGTAAGCAATGAATTTATAGGCAAAGAATCTGTTATAAGTGTATCGGTCGGTACACTTAATATAATTTTCGGCGGCACTCCGGACGATATAATAAATTTATCATAAGAGAAAACATCATGTCTCAGCAGACTTCGTTATAAGAAGTCTGCTGTTTTTTAAAGATTTATTAACCGTTTCCCTTGTTTTTCTGAAAGCGCTTTAAAATCTTTTGCATTGCCTGTGTGTCTTACATAAGTAATAACATAATCCGCCTTTTTAAGCATTATTTTATTTCTTTCAATTATTCTGAATTTATACGGTACAGTATTTAATTCATCAAAGTATATTGTATCCGTATAATCGCTGTATTCATCTTTTTTAGGTATGTAGGCAAGTACGACATAATAGTTTATGTTGTATTTATTTTTTACCTCTTTTAAAATTTCTCTTACCATTCTGTCAAAGGCGCCGTTATTTCCTACATAAAACATATTCACATTTTTCTTTGCGATTAACTATATTATAATTTCCTTTAGTTTTTCCTTAACCTCTTTTGGCACATTTCTATGCCCAAAAAATGTACAATCCATCAAACCACTCCCATATATGCCCAATATACGAGCATTTTATATGACCGTTATATCGAGCATAATAAAAATATGCAAGATATATTTGGAGGTATATTATGATTGTCTATACACCATTATGGGAGACCCTGAAGAAAAAAAGAATGTCAACTTATACCTTGCGCGTTAAAATGAATATCAGCGGCAGCACGGTTCAGCGATTGCGTAAAAATATGTCAGTATCAACCAATACGTTAGATGACCTTTGTGAATTACTTGACTGTTCTGTTTCCGAAATAATTGAACATATACCCAATAAATAAACGGGCAAATTTTGCAAAATTCTTTAGTTTTATTTGTCTTACGGCAATTTTGACGGTAAATAAAACCAAAGCTTTCTTCTCTGTTTTGTGGGTTTGGTTAGCCGCCCGACAATATTTTTGTATAAAAAATGCGACCGGTTTTTTCTGTGAACAGAAAAACCTCATAATTAAAGCCCGATGAATACCATCGGGCTTTAATATATCATCATAAGAATTACCTTTTATAATGCTTTTTACTTTTAGATTTAAGTATTTACAGTGTAACCGTCAAATAAGTGGGTATATAGACACCCGTGAGATAATGAAAGTAGCGGAACATAACAGAAAGTTCTGCAACATACCGAAAACACGGGAGGAAAAGAAAATGACATCAAATGAGCTGAAGCACAAAGCCAAATTACAGGAATGGGCGCTTACGGTACAAGAATGCCGAAGCTCCGGCAAGCCGGTTAAACAATGGTGTACAGAGAATAAAATTAAGGTGACAACATATTACCGCTGGGAACGGGAAA
>CALWUY010000066.1 GCA_944384855.1 uncultured Clostridia bacterium
CCAATGTCATTAAGTTAAGATATTGCGAATAGGGAGAAACAAAGAAATAAAACACACTTAGGACTGAGAAACAGTTTTAAGTGTGTTTTATGTAAAAAAGGCATAAGGAAAAAGCCGATTAAAAAAATCAGCAAAAAGTACTGTACAAAATAGAAAACTTATGCTACTCTGTAAAGGAAGCTAACCGCATATTTTGTGGTTAAATTTCGAGGTCTGCTTCTGCCAGGTCGAACGGGTGAAACATTCTTTCGGATAAGAGCTTCTAAATTAGGTGGAGATATATTTCCAAGAAATAGTTGTCTGCAAAGATGTACCGCAACTGTAAAATTAGCTTTGTATATATATTTAGTATTAAGCTTTTGAACAATTACGTGCGAGGTAATGAGTTCGGTGAAGTTGTACATAATGAGCTTTGCATAGATTTCTTGGCAAATAAACTCCACCTTTTTTGAATGAAAATGTAATAAACCTATGGTGTATTTAAGTTTTCTGAAAGAAGTTTCAATACCCCAACGCATAGCATAAAGCTTTTTGAGTTCTGTGGCAGGAAAATGTATTGAATCCAAATTGGTAACAACTGTTTCGTAAGTAGAGTCGGTAATTTTAAAACGAACAATACGAAAAGGAAGCTTGTAAAACACAGTCGGCGCAAATTTACGGTTGGTTTTCGGCAAAAAATCAAAGGTTACGGCAGAAGGAATAAAACGAAATTCATTTGAGTTTTCACATAACTCCTTGATTTCGTTAGTTTGTTTTGTAGTTAAAGATAAATTAATAACGGTATCAAATTCGGTAAAATCAGGCAAGTTTAATCCCGAAGCAATACCACCCACGCTATGAATATCTTTAATTCTAATAAGAAATTTCCAACCTTTTTCCTGTATATGAGCCATTAGATTGTAGTTTTCGTAGCCCCTATCAGCAATTACAATAGCATTTTGTGTATTAGAACGGTCAACCATAGAACAAAGAGATCTTCTTTCATTCATTTCCCTATCACCACCTAAAGCAACATCTTGGTATGTATGCTGAAGAAGGTCATACATAGCATCAAAATGAAATACATTGTACGGGGACTGACCGTTTGTGCCATCGTAATGAGATTCAATATGAGCGGGATTATGAGGTATTTTAAAGTCAGAACCGTCTGCTGCAAATAAACGAAAACCTTTGTAAAGCTTAGCGGAATTGGTTTTCTTTACAAATAAATCAAAAAGTGTAGGAAAAGCAAAAGAATTAATTTTATTTCTTTGCTGTACAAAGGCGGACGATGAAGCGATATCCAGAGAACAATTAAAATATTTTAGTAATTCCGTTGTCAAAGTACCGCCTTGCACAGAAAGTAAAATTGAAATAACTTTTTTAAGAGGAAGTTTTCTGTCTCTTGAAAAATCCTTTTCGGGATTAGACGAAAACATCCAAGAAACATCGCAAAGTTGCGAGATAGAATCATCAAGTTTTCTCTTAATTGTGCGAATCTTATTTTTCATAAATGTGTCTCCTTGTAAGTAGATTTGAGATACTTCTATTTACAAGGGATTTTTATCGTGCGAAGCCGATAAAAATCCGCACATTTCGTTCCATTTGTCAAGTGTTTTTTCAAAAAACTTTAAAAATTGTTACAAAAAAATCGAACCTCACATTTTGTGAAGTTCGATTTTTCTTAACTTAATGACATTGCCCGGATGGGAGCCTTTTTTGTATCTTATCTAAACATTTTTGATTTCACCGTCGGGCATAAGTGCGTAAACCTGTCCGTCAATCTCGCCCCGGACTACTTCTCCGTCTGCTATTCTCAAATCCTTAGCATAATTCGCCAGAACATCATCAAGCAGATATTTGAAATCGCCGGTTTTGAATATACCCTGCGGGTCATTTTCAAAATCAACAGGTCCGAAATAGGAAATAGCCATACCTTTTCCGTGCTTGCGGTAGAAAGCGCTGTAAACATCGCTCGTTTCCAAATTTTCATATTCGGTAAACTTGCGTCCTTTGGACACCGCAATAACTTTTGCATCATCGGAAATATTGCTGTATCCCCATTCAGAAAATGTATTTTTCAGAGCGGCATACGATTTAAAAGGAATATCCTGCATAATTTCAGAAGTTGAAATTCCCTCACAATATTCGGTATCTTCAGTGATACCCAACATTTCGTTGAATTTCTTATTGCAGTTAAGCTCCAAATCCGTAACCCTGCCGACTGCAAACAGTATTCCGCCGTTTTCGACCCATTTACACAGATACTCAAGCGTAGCATTGTCGGTATATAAGTCGCACGGCAGAATAAGCAGGCTTATATCATCCAACGCGCCGTCAGCTATCATATTTTCATTTACAAAGCGATAATCGGTACGCTCACGGATAAATTTCGCTGTTTTACGGATTCTTTCCGGAATTCCGCCTTCCATAATTCCCACATATTTCGGCCACAGGACCGCAAACTTATTATCACTTTTACGTTCCTGTATAAGATGTATGTATTTACTGAATATCCTGGAACATTCTCCGTCCATTTCCGTATTCGGGTAAATATTTGAAAAATAAAAGAATATCTGGCGGTTTCCGTAAATCGCTGAACCTAAAATCCTTGAGCCTATTCCCTCTTTTGTCATAGGACCTACCGGTTCAAGCCCGAGATATGCACCGTAAAGTTCACAGGCGTTATGCATATAAGCGTTGCAGTCAAAGAAATTCGAAAAGAAATTATTTCTTTCGTTTGTAAGGCGTATACCGCCGCCGTATTTGGCCGCTGTTTTTGCCTGATCGCTGAAAAGCGAGGCATGTTCAGGTGTTTCTATGCCGCCGGTACATAAATATATCGGCGTGTCCGGAAAATGCTTGCGCGAGGTTTTCATCCAAAACTCAGCGTACTCGGTCATAGAATTACGGTACCATTCAATCAAATCAAACCATGCGGTTCTTGACGGCGCCATATGCTGAAGGAATGTGGATATTTCTCCGAATGAATTATAGTGCGAACGCCATGTCTTATTAAGGGTATCGATGTCTCCGTATTTTTCTTTTACCGCATTGCGGAAGGATTCTTTCGCGTCCTCTCCGCCGCACCACATGCCTTTATGAGAATGATAGGCTCCCGGCCAGTTTCCGTGAACCGGCATTATTGCTTCGCCGTAGTCTCCGCATATACCGGGCTGGAATGATTCGAGTATATCCATTGGCAGATAATGCTCAGCAAACACTCCCATTACTCTGTCAACTTCATCGCGGAAATCCTGACTCCATATAGAATCTATCGGACTTTCAGTGCCGTGTTCAAGACATACCAATCCTCTTTGCTTTGCGTCATTCAGCCACCAGTCAGGAGCGGCATATCTCGGTCCCATAAGGAAAAAAGGCACAAACTTCAAACCTGCTTCTCTGAGAAGCTCGACATCCTTATCATAATAGGAAAAATCAAACTGTCCTCTGCCTTTTCCCTCAAACCTGTTCCAATGCATATAAATCTGAACAGCGGTAAAACCGTCTTCTTTTATCTTTTTAAGTATTTCCCTGATATTCGGAGCGCCGAACGGAACCCCGCAGGTTACGATTTCATGTTTCATAAAGACACCTCTCCAAACTTAAAATCCAATATACACGAACCGATTTTCAGCTTATCTGCCGATAGTTCAAATGCATATTATCACATTAAAACTTTAAAAGCAAGACTAAATTTATCGGTTTGAAAAATACAGCCTTTTTCATAAAATATCAGATTGTTTTTAGCGATTATCACTAATAAACCTCTATAATGTTATACAGTTCCAGCTTTTCAAGCTTTAGCTTAGCAACACTATTTTCATATTCGAATTCCAAAGGCGTATTTTCCGGCCGAAGCATAATTTTTTCGGGTTTCTTGACGCATCTGATATCGACTTCAATGTTATTAAGCGGTAATATTTCGTCAAAAGTTATAGTGTTGGGATTGTTATGCGGCCCTGAGCCGTTTATAAGGTTTATATGCAGCCTGCCGTCTATTTCCCGCAGAACCGTTTCTATATATCTGCTGCCCCTTATATTAACCAAAGGTTCACTTATAAGATTTTGCGTAATATCTTTGATAAACTGTACGGCTCCTATGCTTCTGCCGTTCAGATACTGTTTGCCGATATCGAAATAAATACCCGCTATTTTTCCTCTGCCGTAATCATTGACAGTAGCGGCAATAAATTTTTCACCCGTACGCGAAGGTGAGTAATACTGTTCTTCCGTCACACACGCCGTTTTTACAGATACCTTATTAATGTCAGTAACCATTCCGAAGGCGGACATTAAACCGCATTTGTCAATATATACCGTTTGATTTTCAAGAGTTTTTTCAATATTGACGCCAAGCTCTTTTTGGAAAAACGCTGTTGCCTTTGCTCCTATAATAAGCAGGCTGCCTCCGTTCCGGGCAAAATCAAGCAGCTGCTCTTTATTATTTAAGTCTGCCCATTCAGCTACTACCACGAGCCTGTAGTTATCTATATTTTTATCCAAATGGTGCTCAGACACAATATCTACCGACTGCTGTGCGTTTATCAAACATTCTGTTATGCCTTTTAATCCGTTCAAATCCCCGTCCCAGAAGCCGAACGCATGCGGATTTATTTTTACAGACGCGTATCTGCTGAGAAACACTGCTATTTGGGATCTTGACTTTCCGCCGAAGCAGTACGGTTTTCTCGCTTTGCAAAACTCTGACAATCCGCGTATAGCCTCCACTTTTCTCATATCTACGCTTCCGTCTCTGTTCTGCTGTATATACGGCTGGACTCCTCCGCCCTGCGCTATTATGACCGCTGCCTCCTGCATAAGCTGTACCGCGCTTTTATCAGACATATAAAAACCGCCGTCATTCGAGGTCGAAGCAAATGCCCACGGCATCAAATCCCACGGTTTGCCCTGCTGTGAAATATATCTTGCCTCTATTCTTGCCTCGTTGACGGTATTATTTCCCCAGACATCACCTGAAATAAAATCTATATCAGCATCAACCCTCACCGGATTATATGTCGTATAATCCCATGCGGCGCAGATTTCAAAATCAGGATATCTTTTATGCACTTCTTCGGTTATATGCTTTAAGAGTTTTGTATAACGCATACGGGTAAAATCCAGCCATTTGCAATAATCCGGATCACCCTTGTCCTTTGGCGCGTGATCTGTTCCGTATATATTTTTAAATTCCTCTACTATCTCAGGTCTGTAATCTCCTATGCACTCGGCCACCATACAGTCAAGCCATACTCCGTCCAAACCGTAATCTCCCGCCAATTCGCAAAGCTGAGGTATGACTACACTGTCAGCATAAGGCGAATCGTATGTAACATGAGGCTTCGGATTTCCGAGCCTTTTAGTACCGTCCGCATTCTGCTGGGCAAATTCGGGATGCCGGTCGATATACTCCTGATTAAACCACACCGCATAATGACCGTAAAGTCCTATTTTGTGCTGTGACGTGGCTTCACGCCAAATTTTCAGCGTATCTTTCTTTAAGTTTTCAAAACTTTTGCCTATTTTAGTATAATAAGTTGTATATCCTACACCATGCTTGGTATTATACTGAATAAAATCCGGTTTTAAAATATTGATTACTTGCTCGGCCTCCTGTTTTGTACAGTGTTCTCCGACCGTATCGTATTTTTCCGCGGGGCAGTCGAAATGCACCCCGAAAAAAGCCTCTTTTCTGCTGAATCCCATATATTATCCTCCTTTGTCCGATATATCGGCCGCCGTCGCGTTCATTATACCATATTACCGCTTGATTTGTTATAATAATATATTTTAAAATTTGTCGCATTTTCACTTTAAAATTATAAAACCTTTACTTTTTTGTAAAATATGGTATACTAATGTTATATTATACCGCCGCCGAGCAGGAGTGATATTTTTGAAAAAAGGGCTTCAGCAATATAAACGCCTGATAAGGTACTCGTTTATATTGCTTTTAATATTAGGGCAAACCGCGGTATTCTATTACTGCTGGATGTCTGAATACAATTCTCTGATAATTCTGCCGTTTGTGCAGAAGGGAAATATGCTTATGGCATTATATTACTTTTTAATGCAGCTGATGTTTCTGTACAATTTCGACGGTCTTAAATTCGGATATTTTAAAAAACTTCACATTTTCATATCGCAGATTCTTTCGGTGATATGCACGAATATAATGATTTATCTGCCTATATGCTTGCTTTCTGCGAGATTTGTAACGGTAACTCCGATTATACTGCTGACAATTTTCGACATAATTTTTTCGATTTGCGTAACTTCTTTAATCGAGTTCATATTCAGTAAATGTTTTCCTGCAAAAAGGCTGCTTGTGATATATGACGAATATCAGCCGGACAGTATTGTGGAAAAACTCAATTCCAGAAAAGATAAGTTCGCGGTGGAAAAAACCGCAAGTATCTCTTTGGGGCTCGATGAAATCTGTAAACTGATCAATACCGTTGAAGGCGTGGTCATATTCGATGTTCACTCTGAAATGAGGAATAAACTGATTAAAATCTGCTACGAAAAAAATATACGCGCGTATTCCACCTCAAAGGTTTCAGACATTCTTATAAGAGGTGCGGAAAGTCTGCATTTATTTGATACTCCGCTTCTTTTATTCAGAAATCAGGGAGGCCTTTCTTTTGAACAGCGATTTATCAAACGCACTATGGATATCATAATATCGCTGATTCTTATAGTAATTCTTTCGCCCTTTATGCTGCTGTCCGCTATAGCGGTAAAACTGTATGACGGGGGTCCCGTATTTTTCAGGCAAAAACGGTCAACAATCGGCGGCCGGACGTTTATGATTCATAAATTCAGAAGCATGATAGTCGATGCCGAAAAGGACGGAAATCCCATTCCCGCAACCGAAGCGGATCCGAGAATTACACCGGTCGGCAAGGTTTTGCGTTTTACGAGAATGGACGAGCTTCCTCAGCTTTTCGATATTCTTAAAGGCGATATGAGTCTTGTAGGACCGAGACCGGAGCGGGTGGAACACACCAGAAAGTATACAAAAGATATCCCGGAATTCCCGTACAGGCTCAAGGTCCGAGCCGGTCTTACAGGTTTAGCACAGCTTTACGGCAAATACAACACTTCTGCATACGATAAACTGCAGCTTGATCTTATGTATATACAGAATTACTCGCTGCTGCTTGATATACGGCTTTTATTTATGACGCTTAAGGTAATATTTATTAAAGAGAGCACCGAAGGCTTCAGCAAAGAAAAAAGCCTTGATATTAAAAACTGTGAAAAATAAATTACAGGAGATTTTCAAATGAGAAAAATTAAGGTTATGAGCATATTTGGCACAAGGCCGGAGGCAATAAAAATGGCGCCGCTTGTAAAGGAGCTTGAAAAGCGGGAAGAAATAGAAAGTATTTTATGTGTAACTGCTCAGCACAGGGAAATGCTTGACCAGGTACTTGAAACCTTCAAGATAACTCCCGACTATGACCTTGACATTATGAAGCAGGGTCAGACACTGAGCGACATTACAACGCGCGCTCTTTTAGGGGTTGACGCAGTCTTAAAGGAAGCGAAGCCTGATATTGTGCTGGTACACGGAGATACTACCACAACCTTTGCGGGAGGGCTGGCGGCATTTTACAATCAAACAGCGATAGGTCACGTTGAAGCAGGTCTCCGCACATATAATAAGTATTCACCGTACCCGGAAGAAATGAACCGCCAGATGGTAGACTGTATGACCGATATGTATTTTGCTCCCACACAGCTCAGCCGTCAGAATCTGCTTAAACAAAATATTGACGACGATAAAATTTATGTTACCGGAAATACCGCGATAGACGCTATGAGTACTACGGTGGAAAGCAACTATAAACACGAAGTCTTTGATTGGGTAGGAAATGACAAAATGATACTTCTGACTGCGCACAGGCGGGAAAATCTGGGCGAGCCTATGAGGAATATTTTCAGGGGCATACGCAAAGTGCTTGACGATATACCCGGCATAAAGGTAGTATATCCTATCCATAAAAATCCGTTGGTACGCCAGGCGGCAGACGAAATATTCGGCAATGATGACAGGGTTAAATTAATTGAGCCCTTAGAAGTATTTGATTTTCACAACTTCCAGAACTTATCCCATATAATACTCACTGACAGCGGCGGAATTCAGGAAGAAGCTCCGTCATTGGGAAAGCCGGTTCTGGTACTGAGGGATACCACCGAGCGCCCGGAAGGCATTGAAGCCGGCACATTAAAGCTTGTAGGAACGGACAGCGAAACCATTTATAAGGAAACAGTCCGCCTGCTTACAGACAAGCAGGAGTATGACCGCATGAGTAAAGCTTCCAACCCTTACGGCGACGGTCACGCGAGCGAACGTATCGCGGACGCTATCATTGAAAAATTTAAAAATATATTAGAAGCCTGATTAAAATTTAAAATGTAATATATAACTTAAGGCAAAATATCCCCCGCCGTTAAAACGGCGAGGAACATTTTCACAATAAGCGTGGGGATACAAAATCCCCCCCGCTTATTGAGAGGTTGGCAGCGCCAACCCTTACCGCGTAATGGCAAGTCAAGCCCTTATTGAAACAGCGGCAGACGCTTTTGCCTGCCGCTGTTATTTGATTTCTTGTTCAAGATTATTAAATTCATCACAGTCGAAAAAATCTTTAAGAGAAATATTCAGCCCGTCACAAATAATTTTAATTGTTGCGATTTTAGGGTTTTGGCTTTTGCCGTAAAGAATGTTTTTTATTGAAGACGGCGGAAGGCCGGCGGTTGTCGCTAATGCATTAATAGTTAAATCATTTTCATCGTATAACTTTAAAATTCTGTTTTTAACAGCTCTGCACAGCGGCGAACGTTGGTCTGACATATCATTCCCATCCCTACTCAAACTTATATAAAATAATATAACTTATTTTTTTAAGTTTTATAGGCTACACATACCACTTTCAGGCTATACATAGCCCAATGAGGTGATTCTACATGAATAAAACAGCAATTTTTATCGGACACAGAGAATGCCTACAAGTAAAAGAATCAATACTCGAATCCATAATAATTGATTTAATTGAAAACGGTATTGAAACATTTTTATCAGGCGGTATGGGTAATTTTGATTGGTTATCTGCAAATATTTTATACCACCTAAAAGAAAAATATCCTAAAATAAATAATATACTTGTTATACCGTACCTTAACTTTAACATCGGAAATTATTCATATTGAATTTAACCCCCGGTGAAGCAGGATGTTTGCCCTGCTTCACCGGGGGTTATTATTAAACTTATCAATACAGGCTTAATTGTACTTCGGCAGATAATCTCCGTGAGCCTCGATCAATTCATCAACCATTTTCTTGATAGTATCGATATCAAGCTCACTTCCTGTATGCGGGTCAAGCATTGCCGCCTGATAAATATGCTCTTTCTTACGCGTAACGGCAGCCTCTATCGTCAAAAGCTGAACATTTATATTTGTCATATTCATAGCCGCGCACTGTACCGGCAGCTCGCCAACATAGCAGGGATGTATTCCCTGTCCGTTTACAAGACACGGTACCTCTACGCAGGCATTCTCCGGAAGATTTGAAATAAGATGCCCGGTATTAAGAACATTTCCGCCTATCTGATACGGTTTTCCGGTAACTATTGATTCCAATATGTATGACGCGTACTCATGAGAACGGTTATGCTCTTTGGCTCCGGTCTCGCGCAGCTGCTCATATTCTTTCTTCCAGCCCTCGATCTGCTCAATGCATCTGCGGGGATATTCGTCTATCGGAATATTGTATTTTTCTATAAGCTCAGGATACTTTGACTTAATATAAAACATATTATATTCGGCGTTATGCTCGCTCGATTCCGTGCAGTAATAGCCGAAATTCTTGATATATTCAAGCCTTACTTTATTTTTACATTCAGGATCATTGATACGCGCGTCTATCTTTGTTTTAATTTCAGGATACAGATCGACTCCGTTTTTATCGCGTATCTCTAAAAGCCATGCCATGTGATTTATGCCTGCTATAAGCTCTTTGCGGCCTTCAAGACGGTCCTGCATTCCCACTTCGTTCAGCAACGATTCTGAGCATACCTGAACGCTGTGGCATAATCCCACAGTCTTAATCGGAGTATATCTCTGCATATATCCGCTGAGTATTGCCATAGGATTGGTATAATTGATAAACAGGGCATCAGGACAAACCTCTTCCATATCTTTCGCAAAGTCGTCCATTACCGGAATAGTGCGCAACGCGCGCATTATTCCGCCTATTCCCAAAGTATCTCCTATAGTCTGCTGTAACCCGTATTTTTTCGGTATTTCAAAATCAATAACTGTAGAAGGCTCATATCCTCCGACCTGAATCGCGTTTACGACAAAATCCGCTCCCGCAAGAGCATTTTTCCGCTGTTCTACTCCGCAGTAACACTCAATTTTGCCGAAGTGTCCCTTTGAGGCGCGTATAGATTCCAAAATCACACGGCTTTCCTCAAGTCTTGAGCCGTCAATATCATATAACGCAAACGTACCGTTCTTTAATTCATCACAGCACATGCAGTCGCCTATAACATTTCTGGCAAAAATAGTGCTTCCTGCTCCCATAAAGGTCAGTTTCATAAAAAATACCACCCCGTTTTTTTTGCATTATAACATTGCATATTAAAAAAATAAATGTTTTAATGTTGAAAAAACTTGTCATTTTGTGGTATAGTAAGAGAAATCTACCGCCCAAGGAAAAGGGGAATTTATATGATAGACATTTTGATTCCCAATATGGGATACAAAGAACTCAATCCGCTGATTTTCGGTTATGAAGACTGCAATCCCGGTCACTCATACGGTCCGGCTCTTCGTTCTTACTGGCTGATTCATTTTGTTACCGGCGGGAAAGGCTGTTTTATCAATGAGACCGGCAAATACAATATAGAAAAAAACGACCTGTTTGTGATAAAACCTTTTGAAAAAATATTTTACCAGGCAGACAGTAAAGCTCCGTGGAGTTATATCTGGATAGGCTTTGAATGCTATGAGACGCCGCCGGTAAAATTGGATACGGTAATAAATCTTCCCGAAGGCGCAAAAATTTTTGAAAAGATGAAACAATGCGTCAATATGGAAGGCGGAAGAAGCGCATATCTTGCGGGAAAACTATGGGAACTTATTAGCATAATAATAGAGCGCAGGAATCCTCCGCTTGATTATGTTGATAATGCAATAAGCTATATTGAGGCTGAATATATGCATACTTTATCGGTTCAGGATATTGCGAAAAGAGTAAATATTGACCGCAGTTATTTAACCAACATTTTTAAAAACAAAACAGGTCTTACACCTAAACAGTATATTATTAAGACCAGAATGGAACGTGCGGCCCAGCTTATGGTCGTATACAACCAATCACCTACCATTGCCGCAGGGTCGGTTGGCTATGATGATTTTTATAATTTTTCCAAAATGTTCAAAAAATATTTCGGTGTTTCACCCAGAGAATACAAACGAGTCAACTCAAACACTAAGAAACAGGTTTTTTAATACTGCAGATACTGGGAACTCACATAACCGACCTTACCGTTATATCCTACCAGACTCCAATCCGGCAAAACAGCGTATACTACAACCTCCGACCCGTTCGGAATGCTGCTGATTACCGGCGCTTCCAAAGACGGATTATACCTGATATTAAGATTTGAACCTCTTGTGGCCACACTTGCCGTAAAAATCGGCTGCGGGGCGTTAAACGGTATCCCGAAATACTCTGTAAGCGACAATACTATATTTGCCGCTATTGTCTGTATATTATCCCTTATCCACTGGGCATCCTGGGCGTTGTCATGGTAAGCTATTTCAATAAGCGCAGCAGGCGCCTTTACCCTTCGTACCTCTCCTAAACTTGTTGTGGGGATTGTTCGCACTTTCCCCGGCAGAGGGTAAATCATCTGAAGATTTTCAGCAGCAATGCCGGCGAAACGCTTTCCCTTTTCGCTTGTAGGATAATAATATATTTCCGAGCCCCGCACGGAACCGTCTCCGCTTCCCGTAGCGTTAGAGTGCAGGGCTAAATGGAAATCATAATTTCCGCTGTTTGATGCCGCTATCGAAGTGGCAGCCGTCATATCGGGAGT
Source organism: uncultured Clostridia bacterium (assembly GCA_944384855.1). GTDB lineage: Bacteria > Bacillota > Clostridia > Oscillospirales > Acutalibacteraceae > UBA737. Next base: position 12,099 of record CALWUY010000066.1, read on the forward strand.
ATTTCTTACATACTGTATTCCGCTTGCGGCAAGATACGGCTCCATAGCATCTGCGATTAAATTCATATACTGTTCTTCGTTGCCCCCGCCGTTATAGGGATTGAATTCCTGGGTGGACGGACTTAAATATATAGTCGGCATAAAAAAACCTCCAAAACATATCTAAAATAAGATATGTTTCAGAGGCTTTTTTTATGTTAATCATCTCAGTCCGAGCTGAGACGCGGTATCCTTTACTACCGACAAAAACCAACAGTAAAGCGCTTCGCCCAACTCCTGATAAACAGGATCTCCGTCATGCGAACAAAGCATGGCGAAAGTCTGTCCAATGCGGCGGTCTACTTCTCCTCCGCGGCGGAATGCAAGATAATAAAATGAAAACGCACCTGTATCCCCGGTAGCATTATAAAGCTCAGGGTCGGCATTTCTCACAGTGTCGATAAAACTCTTTTGAGCAATTCCGCTTATTGTGTCGTCCGGGGCAAACTGCTCAAATCCTACCGTAGCAGTAAATGAAAGCAGCATTCTTCTCTGAACCAGCATTTCACAGTCAAGCGTTTCTTCTCCTGCACCGACAGTATCCGCATCTTCCAAAAATTTGGTCGCTACGGTTTTTCCCCATTCACGCGCTTTTTTTACGGCGGCTTTATCAGGTCCTGTCTGGTTTGCTTCCGCTTCCCTGATACGTCTTATTTCCCGCGAAGGCTTGTCACCTGCTATCTTAATATCATTATCAGAATACAATTCAATCACCCTTTTCGGATAAATACTCCTTTAACGCCTGTGACAGCTGATCAGGACACGAAGTGTTTTTAAACCCGCATTTTATACCCTGCAGCTTTTCGACAACATCTTCCGCTTTCATACCTTCCGCTAAAGCGGATATGCCTTTTGTATTGCCGTTGCAGCCGCCTTCAAAGCGTACTTTTTTTACTACATTTCCTTCCATTTCCAGGAATATGCGTCTTGAACATACTCCCTTAGTTATATATGATATTTCCATTTTCAATATTCCTCTTGTTTGCTTTTAATTATCTGTCTTTGAACCTGTTGCTGCGTACAGGATGACGCAGCTTTCTGAGGGCTTTTGCCTCTATCTGCCTTATTCGTTCACGGGTTACATTAAATTCACTGCCGACTTCTTCAAGTGTATGGCATCTGCCGTCTTTGAGTCCGAAACGCAGCCTTATAACTGCTTCTTCTCTTGGCGTCAGTGTTCTTAAAACACCGTCAATATCTTCGTTTGTTATAGTCTTGAGCGCCGCCTCGTCCGGTGCCAGAGCCTCTTCATCACGTATGAAATCCATAAGGCGCGAATCCTCTTCCGGCCCTATCGGCGTTTCCATTGAAACCGGTTCCTGAGCGACACGCATTATCTCCCTTACTCTTTCCACGGGCAAATCCATCTTTTCGGCTATAAGTTCCTCGCTCGGTTCAAAACCGTTTTCATGCAGCAGCTGACTCTGTATTTTCTTTAACCGGTTTATGGTTTCAACCATGTGAACCGGTATGCGTATAGTCCTTGCCTGATCTGCGATTGCCCGCGTTATTGCCTGGCGTATCCACCAGGTTGCGTAAGTGGAAAACTTAAATCCTTTAGTATAATCAAACTTGTCTACCGCTTTTATAAGTCCCACATTGCCTTCCTGTATGAGATCAAGGAAATACATCCCTCTGCCGACATACTTTTTCGCGATACTGACAACAAGTCTCAGGTTTGCTTCCGTAAGACGCTGCTTAGCGTATTCATCTCCGTCGTTTATCCTGATTGCCAGCTCAATTTCTTCATCCGAAGAAAGCAGCGGTACTCTGCCGATTTCACGCAGATATACCTTTACAGGATCGTCCAGGGAAATATTATCAAACGATATATCCTCTTCGCTGAGCTTATCTACATCCATTTCCTCGAGTTTGAGTTCGTCGTCGGTAGGCTCCTCGTCAAAATCAAGATCAAGTATGGGTGGCTCCGAAAAAAGCTCATCAGGATCGTCTGGCGCATTTTCTATATCATCTATAGAAAGGTCCTTTTCTTCCTCTTCATAATAATCCTGTTCAATATTTGCGTTTGTTTTTGGCTCTTTTGTCATATCCTTATCTTTATTTTCCATAGCATTCAGTTTCCTTTCGCTTTTTTCGCAATGATATTTTGAAGATTTGAGGCCCATTCATCCACCGAGATGTCTTTATTTCCCGATGCATTAAGCCTTATATCTTCCTCTAATATTACCTCAATACAGTCTTTTAATACGGTTTTAGCGTTTTTATCCGCTTTATTGCTGTTTTGCAGTGAGACCACTACCCCTAATTCCGCCGGTAAAAGTTTTTCGGAAAAAACGGATAAATCAAGTGTTCTGCCGCTTTTTACCGTATCTGTGATTATCTCATAAATTCTGCGGTTCAGAGATGTTATCATTTTTTCCGCAGGCAGCTTGTCTATAGCATATTCGCAAAAATCCGGATGATTCAAAAGCACTGCTATGAGCGTTTCCTCTGCCGCCGCGCCCTTCGGCGAACGCCTTCTTTCCGAATTTATACCGTCACCTGCATACTTGGGACGCACTATATCGGTAATTTCACGTTTTTTCGCCTGACGGTAATTCTTTTTTCGCAAATCTTCCACTTTGGAAGTGAGCGCCGTACGTGAAACTCCGTATTTATCGCTGAGTCTGCCTATATAAATGTCTCTCGTCATTATATCTTCGCTCGACGCTATAACTTCGGCCGCCTTAGCTAAATACTTGAGCTTTCCGTCATCAGCATCAAGGTCAATTCCGTCTGCGGCTGTAAGCAGTTTGTATTCTATATCGCTTACCGCACCTTCAAGCAGGGCGCTGAATCTTTCTGCTCCGTTCTTTTTTATATACTCATCCGGGTCTTTGCCGTCGGGTATTATTACTACCCTGACATTAAGCCCTGTATTTTTAAGCAGTTCGGATGCCCGTTTTACTGCCTTCTGGCCTGCCGCGTCAGCATCAAGCATCAGCACTATTTCATTCGTATACCTCGCTATTAAATTGGCTTGTTCCGAGGTAAAAGCCGTTCCCAACGGAGCCACCGCATTACAGAACCCAGCCTGGTGCAGAGATATGACATCCATATTGCCCTCTACCAGTATTATACGCTGCACGCAATGGTTTTTGGCAAAATTTATTCCGAAAAGATTTTCGCTTTTTTTGTAAACCGGAGTGTCCGCCGTGTTTACATACTTGCCTGATTTTTTATCTTCTCCGGGCATTGCCCGTCCGCTGAACCCTATAACATTTCCCCGTATATTTATAATAGGAAACATAACCCGTCTTCTGAACCGGTCGTAATATGATCCTCTCTGACTTTTACCGATCACATTAGCCGTAAGCATATCCGCTGCCGAATAACCTTTTGACTTAAGATGATTCATAAGACTGTCCCATGAATCAGGCGCTGCTCCCAGGCCGAAATGCTTTATCGTATGAACGGTAAGCCCTCTTGAAAGCAGATAATCAAGCGCCCACCTGCCGTTTTCAGACATCAGGTATCCGTGAAAAAATTTAGCAGTCTCACGGTTTATATCATATACTGTATTCTTCTGTTTTTGTAAAGAATCATCATACCCGTCCTGCGGCAGTGTGATCCCCGAACGCTCCGCCAGCAGCTTCACCGATTCTATATAATCAAGATTTTCAATCAGTCCGGTAAACGTGAATATGTCTCCGCCTACACCGCAGCCGAAACAGTAAAACGAACCCGATTCGGGATATACCGTAAAAGATGGGGTCTTTTCGCTGTGAAACGGACAAAGTCCCACCAGATTTTTTCCCCTGCGCTTTAAGTTCACATACTGTGAAATAACAGGTTCTATTTCATTTCTGTATTTAATTTCGTTTATAACGTCCTCAGGAATAGCCATAACCCCACCTCGCTTTCTTAATTATGTACACCAAGATAATTATTTGTTTTTATATTGACCAGGCTTTTGGAATGTATATATCCGAATAAACGCTGATAGCATAGTGATCTGTCATCCCCGCAATGTAATCAGCCACAGCACGACCGGCGCCTTCCTCCCTGCAAATAACCAGATACTCCTCCGGCATTTTATCGGGATTTTTCATATAATATCCGAATAATCCCTCTACTATCCCGAAAACCTTTGTTTCCTCCGATTTAGCGACCGGATTTTTATAAACCGACTCAAACAAAAAATCATGCAGTTTATCATAGTATCCTTTAATATCGGAGTCCATCATAATATCCTTGCCGCTGTTTGATATCACGGATTTTACAAGCGTGTCTATTCTCTCGCTTTTGCTGCGCCCCAATGCGCTTACTATATCGTCGGGCAAATCACTTTCACATATAACTCCGGCGCGGACAGCGTCGTCTATATCGTGGTTTATATATGCTATCCTGTCGGACATACGAACTATTCTTCCTTCTAAGGTTTCAGGCTGCTCTCCGCATGTATGCCGTTCTATCCCATTTAAAACTTCGTATGTAAGATTGAGTCCCCTGCCGTTCTTTTCAAGCTTTTCACATACCCTCACACTTTGCTCGTAATGCGTGAATGTAAAATCTGTCAATCCGTTAATTGCCCTCTCACCGGCATGTCCGAAGGGGGTATGACCCAAATCGTGTCCCAAAGCTATTGCCTCTGTCAAATCCTCATTGAGCCTAAGCGCCCTGGCTATCGTTCTGGCAATCTGCGAAACCTCCAAAGTGTGTGTAAGACGGGTCCGGTAATGATCCGACTCAGGAGATAGAAAAACCTGTGTTTTATGCTTGAGCCTCCTGAACGCTTTACTGTGAATTATTCTGTCGCGGTCACGCTGAAAATCAGTCCTGATTTCACAGGGAGTTTCCTCTTTTCTCCTCCCGCGGCTCTGAGAAGATAAACACGCCTCATCGGACAAAATAAGCCTTTCATTTTTCTCGGTCATCTCACGCACACTCATTCGATTCCCTCCCCCCCATATTCTATTTATTAGCCGAAAAATTTTAAATTCCTCTTTTTAATACGGTTTTTTTCAAAATTTTTCTGTTTTTAACTCAAATACACCTTTTTCGCATTCTTCTGCCGTTAATCTCGCCGAAAAAGTTTCCCGCAAAGTATCACAAAATTCATCCTTATCTCGGTCCCTTAAAGCGTATTTTATCCTGACGCGGTCGGTAAACTCAGTTCCCTTTATCGTCCCACCGCAGCTTTCTATTAACGAAACAAGACGGGTATGATCCGTATATGCACATTCGGTTTCATAAACCGTACACAGCACCATCTCAGCTTTTACCGCGTTTTCTACTGCAAGCTTCGCTGCGGTAGAATATGCTCTTACAAGGCCTCCTGTGCCTAATAAAATACCTCCGAAGTACCTTGTCACGACAATGACTACATCATTTATCTTGTTTCCGGTTATAACGTCCAAGATAGGCTTGCCTGCGGTACCGTGAGGTTCACCGTCATCTGAAAACCGGCTGAATCTGCCTCCCTCTACCGAGTATGCAAAGCAGTTGTGACGGGCATCCCAATATTCAGAACGAATGCTGCTGATAAAACTCATCGCCTGTTCTTCACTTTCGGCATGGCACAGACTGGCTATAAACCTTGATTTTTTTTCTTCGTACTCTGCACCGGCGCTGCCTGAAACAGTCAGATATTTCTCCATAAAATACTCCGATAAAAATTATTATAAATAAAAAACCGCAGCTGCCAAAATGACTGCTGCGGAATAAAGGTTATTCGCTGATATTGAAACGCTTCTTAAATCTGTCAACGCGACCGCCGGTGTCAACCAACTTCTGCTTACCTGTAAAAAACGGATGACATTTAGAACAAATATCCAAACGGATATCCTTTTTTGTTGAGCGTGTCTCAAATTCCGCACCGCAAGCGCACTTAACGGTTACCTTTTCATACTGCGGATGAATACCTTCCTTCATTATGGTCACCCCTTTCTAACTAGTTAACATATGAATAATATCACATATAAAGCAAAAATGCAAGTATTTTTTTTATAATCTTGATATTTTTATTCGCAGCGTAACAATATCCGCTGATTTACGGCAGTCATGAAAATTTCTTCTTGATGTCCTCATATACTTCAATTATCTTAAACCGCATTTCATATTTCGGTTTATTTTCGGCTATCTGTGCCGAACTCTCACTCACTGTATCTGAAAGTGACGCGTCGCCTGCCGCCGGCAGACATATTTCAGGGAAAATCACGCACCACCAATTTTTACCCTGCGCTTTCCCCACATTTATCACAAGCGATTTATAAGTACCTGCCGGCAGAGTAAAGTCATCATACTCCCGCGTTTCAAAATAGCTGTCCTTTACAGCAGCTTCGGCTGTATACCCGAAACCGTTTTGTGATATTACTTCATTCGCGACATCTTGAATAAAGTTCAAAGATTTTTCCGCCGCATCAACCGCTTCATCTATATTATGAGATTCAGTAAATATCTCTTCGCTGCGTGCCAGAATACCGTCCCTTATTTTAAGTTTAAGTTCCTGATCCGCCTGAGAATCCGAATTTGCGATAATATGTAACCGCAAAACGTTAGTCCGCAGGTCTTCACACGCCGTATTAAAACTTGCAAATGACATAAATACTGCACAAATCAATCCGCATAAAAGTGAATAATTAATAATTCTTCCAGAAATTTTATTTTTTTTCAAACCGGTATCCTCCCTTTCGTTTACAAAAGGAATATTGACCGATTTTTAACTTTTAATCACATTTTATTGCGAAATTACAGGGTTTCGCTATAAAACATTCAATATTTTCATTTTCAAGGCACCTGCAAGCCTTAACTGCTTCTCTTTTAGAGGTAAAATATGCAAACCATGTCGGTCCGCTGCCCGTCAAAGAAACATTGTCCGCAGTTTCCCTCAGCTTTTCATAAGTTTTGCTGTTTTCCCATGCCGCCGTAAACGAGTTATAAAAAAACTTTGCAGCCTTATCGTAGTTTCCCGAAGTATACGCTTTTATGAAACCGTCAGTTTCCGGCAGAACATATTTTTTACTGTCAAGGACTGCATACATTTGCGCGGTTGAAGGCTTGCTTTCCCCTTTTGCAAGCACAAACCATCCTTTTTCAAAATTATCAAGCGGCGACAGCAGTTCCCCGGTCCCCTGCGCCCTTTGGGTTCCTCCTTCTATAAAGAACGGTACATCCGCTCCCAGTTTTGCCGCAATTTCTTTCCGCTTTTCTTCAGTTAATCCGGCGTCATAAAGTATATTTAATGCTGTGATTACCGCCGCCGCGTCCGCGCTGCCTCCGCCCATTCCCGACGCGGCAGGTATTTTCTTATAAATCCTGATTTTTGCGCCGCCATTAATTCCGGTTTCCTCAAAAAATACCTTTGCAGCCTTATAAGCGATATTTTCATTTTCTTCGAGTTTAAGCCCTCTGCATTCAACTTTGATCCTGCCCGATTTTGTTATTATCAGCCTGTCGCTCAGTGTTACCGACTGCATTACGGTATCTATATCATGATAACCGTTCTCCCGTTTGCCTGTAACCGCAAGGGTCAGATTTATTTTGGCGTTTGCCCTGACGCTCATTCTTTTTATATTGAGAACGGCAACCGAAATCAAAACCAAAAATACACCCGCAACTCCCAAGATACTGATAGGTTCTTTATAAATCACGCTGACCAGTGTGGCTACAACCGGTTCTACAGTAGCAATAATCGGAGCGGCAGACGGACTCACTCCTTTTAACCCCGCAGTATAAAGAATATAAGGCAGAACCGTGTTGAAAACCGCCATCAGCAGTACCGTAACAAATACCTTAGGTCCTGAGGTGAGACCATTAATCACAGCGCCGGTATTTACAAACGGCAGAGACGATAGCGCGGCAAACAAAAAAACATAAAATGTTATAGTCAGGGTTTTGTAACCCCGCTTCAAAAGAAGCTCGCTGAATATCGTGTACAGAGCATAACCGAACCCCGTAAGCAAACCGTAAAATACAGCTTTGCCTCCCACCTTATGAGATGAGTCAAATATACCCGTTACCAAACAGCATCCTATAAAAGCAGAAATACAGGCAACAATTTTATTTAAAGTCAGCCTCTCCTTAAAAAGTATCAACGACATTATTACAACGAAAAACGGTGCGGTATAAAGCAATACCGCGGCCACCGACAAGGATGTGAGAGACATAGCGGTGTAATACGAATAATTGAAAAGCACTATGCTGAACAGCCCGGCCGATATAAAAATCCACAGATGCCGAAGTCTGATTTTAAAAAGTGATTTATCCCTGAAAAAAATCACAGCTCCGAAAAACAAGGCTGAAAATACCGCGCGGCACAGCACAAGCTGCATTTCTTTTATATCGTTCTGTACCGTACGCACAAAAATTCCGGCCGTTCCCCAAAGCATCGCGGCCGACAAAACATAAATAAAATGTATGTTTGATTTCCTCACCATAACTGAACTCCGAAAATAAAATGAGTAACCTTTTCATAAGGTTACTCATTAATTTTACAAATACTTACAAAATAAGTCAAGCATTTAATTGTTTACTCCATGATGAAAACCTGTAACCTTGCTGGTAAGCAGTTCAAACCTGAATCCCCTTGCCGCCAGACCCTCTATGATTTTAGGAAGTGCCTGTACCGTTGAGGTTTTGGATTCCGCATCATGCATAAGAACACATATCGAGTTTTTTCCGTCCGATCCTTTCAGCACATTGTTGACAATCCGCGTATAGCTTGAATGACTGCTTCCCGCATCGTCGGAATCAACGTTCCAGTCGAAATATGCATATCCCTTTTCGGATACCTCTTTGGTAAGCTGTGTCATTATTCCTCTGCAATACTTTTTGCTCACAAGATTACTGCTTCCGCCCGGAAAGCGCATTATATCAGATCTTACTCCGATAATCGAATAAACTTTATCGGATATTGACTGAAGATCTTTCATATATGCAGAAACATTTTTATAAATACCGGCATAATTATGGCTGTATGAGTGAAGTCCTATCGCATGCCCTTCATCATAAGCCTGCTTTATGTAATTGATATTTGATGTATTGATAACAAAGAATGTGGCTTTGACATTGTATTTTTTAAGTATTTTTAATATTTCAGGCGTTCTTGATGTGGGACCGTCGTCAAAAGTCAGGTAGCACACTTTTTTCCCTGATGACGGGTTGACGGGATTCTGAGTTGACGTCTGACCGTTCTGCGCAGAATTTTCCAATGTATTCTGCGCAGAATTATTCTTTTTGGCTTTTAAAGTTTCAATCTGTTTTTTAAGACTGTCGTTTTCCTTCTGCAGTTTATCCTTTTCATTTTTTGCCGTATCAAGTTCGGATTTTATCTTTTCATTTTCAGACTTTGCTCCATCCAGTTCTTGCTGCAGTCCGGATATTTTTTCCTCATTTTGAGTTATTGTTTGTTCAGCCTGATTCATTTCCTTTTCAACTTTTGAAATATCTTTACTTTTTTTGTAAATCGTAAATCCTGAAAATGCAAGCGCCAGTACCAGTACAGCAATAATCGCAATAAAGATTTTATCTGCCAGTTTTCTCATATTCCCACCTCCCTATCAACTATTAAAAATTTAATTTTCACCTTTAAAATATTATTATCAGGCGCAAAAACATTATAACATTTTTATAAAGAAAAAAACATTACAAATTATTACAAAAATTGTTACAAAATTTCTTTTTTCGGCACAGAGAATAGCCTAAAGTTGATTTTTGGGAATAATTGTGGTAGAATAATTTTGTATACGGATTTTTTGATTCGTTTCCCTATACGGAGGTGTACTTATGGATAATAATTACAATGATATAAACAGCAATTCCGGAAACTATGATGATAAAGAAGATAACGAGCTTTTCAGCTATGACACGTCAGACAATCTTGAATCAATGACTGAAAGCAGTTTTGACCTCAACAGCTTTTCTTCAAATAAAGGAACAGCAAAACCCGAAAAGAAAAAGAAAGCAAAGAAAAAGAAAAATTTAAAGCAGCGTATTTTAAAATTTACCCTCACTGTCTTTCTTATCGGACTTATTACAGTAAGCCTTGTGGTCGGGAGCTTTCTGTTTTATGCTTTCACCATGGTTGACGGCACAATGGACGAGGATCTTGAAAATTCACTTAATTACACTACCACGATATTTGTAGACGACGGCTCGGGAAATTATACCGAATACCGCCGTCTGCACGAGGAATTCAACCGTATTTGGGTCGATTATGACAAGGTTGCAATAGATAATAATGACCCGGATTACGACGGAATACCCCAAATGCTTGCGAATGCGTTTGTGGCTATTGAGGATAAACGCTTTTTTGAACATGAAGGCGTCGACTGGAAACGTACTATGGCTGCATTTATAAATGAGTTTATTCCTATTTCCTCCTCACGTTTCGGCGGTTCAACAATAACTCAGCAGTTAGTTAAAAATCTCACCGATGACCGTTCTCAGAAAGCCAGCCGAAAAGTCAGGGAAATCATGCGTGCACGGTATCTTGAAGGAAAATATTCAAAAGATACCATACTTGAAGCTTATCTCAATACCATACCCATGGGACATGGCACTTACGGTGTAGAAGTGGCAGCGAACTATTATTTCGGGAAATCCGTAAACGATTTAACCATCGCCGAATGCGCATGCCTTGCAGCCATAACCCAAAGGCCGACATACTACGCACCTGATGATAACCCTGAGAACAATAAGGAACGCCGTGAAAACGTCCTTTATGAGATGCACGATCAGGGTTACATTACAGAAGAAGAATATAACGAGGCTATGGAAGCCGAACTGAAAATAGTCGCAGATAAAAGTGTGCTGAGTCAGGATACTGTAAATTCTTATTTTGTAGACGCACTTATAACCGAAGTTTCCGAAGACCTTGCGGAAAAATACGGTTATGACCAGGCTCATGCCAATAAGCTTTTTTACACCGGCGGATACAAAATATATGCTACACTTGATACCGAGATACAATCAGTTGCCGAAAAAGTTTTCAGTGACTCTGAAACCTATGCCATAAAAAGCAGCGACGGCAAATATATGACCGGCGGCATTACTATAATGGATTATGCCGGAAATGTAAAAGCACTTGTCGGAGGTATAGGCGAAAAAACCACAAACCGCGGTTTTAACTGTGCCACCGACGCTGTAAGACAGCCCGGTTCAACTATGAAACCTATTGCCGCTTACGCCCCCGCAATAGAACAGGATTTAATAACCTATTCAAGCATTGTGAACGATACAAAAACAAATTATAACGGATGGACTCCTAAAAACTGGTATAACTCTTATTGGGGAAATATTACTGTCCAGTACGCTTTGGAGCGGTCTGTAAACACTATACCGGTTTATCTGGTAAATAAGTTAACTCCCCAGACATCCTATGATTTTCTGACGCAGAAACTGGGAATAACCACTCTCAACGAAGAAGATATAAATTTGTCTCCTCTGGGAATGGGAGGTACCAACGGCGGTCTTACCACCCTTGAATCGGCGGCCGCATTCGCCATTTTCGGGAACGGCGGAAATTATTATGAGCCTTCCCTTTACACCAAAGTTACCGATCAGAAAGGTAAAGTTATATTAGAACACAATACCCAGCCTCAGATGGCAATAAGCGAAGATACCGCAACCGTTATGAATCATCTTCTGCAAAACGTAGTTTACGGTTCAAACGGAACCGGTGCAGGTGCGCGGTCATATATTCCGAATATGAAAATATATGCCAAAACAGGTACTTCAAACGACCAGAATGACCTTTGGTTTGTAGGAGGATCTCCATATTATATAGCATCCTGCTGGTGCGGTTACGAAGTTATGCAGCCGATACCTCAGAAGCACAGCGGTATCGCCATGAAAATGTGGGGAGCGGTAATGTCTGAAATACACAAAGGACTCGAAGCAAAGGAATTCACAGACAGTTCGTATGCCGTACAAAGATATTACTGTACCTCTACCGGTATGCTTGCAACCGAATCCTGTCCGAACAAAGCAATAGGCTGGTACAGAAAAAGCAATATACCCTCCGCATGTACTTCTCACGCAGGAGAACTTTCCGCAGCACCCGGAAGCGAAAAAGCCGAGAGCAGTTCTTCGGATTCTTCCGATTCGTCATCAGAACAGTCAACATCCGAGCAGACGCAGTCAGAATAGCGGCGGCAAACTTATATATTTAAAATTTCCGGACAAAATAACAACTATGCTGAATTTTAAAAAAATAGAAATAGACGATATAGAAACTTATAAAAAATACACTTCAGACAATTCAGAGCTTTCATGTGAAAATTCTTTTGTAAATCTGATTGTCTGGCAGTGTACTTACAACAATATGTTGGCTGTAAGCGACGGTCAGCTTTATATTAAATCCGGCTCCGGAGACAGAGAGACCTTCCGCCTTCCGTTCGGCGCTGATTTTGAGAAAGGATTTTTTGAGATACAGAAATACTGCGGAGATAAATCTCCTGTATTCTGGGCTCAGGAAGGTCCGGCATTTGAACTGCTCAAAAAAAATCATCCACAGTACAGATTTTACGAAAACCGCGACGCTTTTGATTATATTTATCTGCAAAGTGATTTATCCACACTTTCAGGAAAAAAATATCATTCCAAAAGAAATCATATAAACGCATTTTCAAACAAATTTGACTGGCGGTATGAAAAAATAAACGCTTCAAATATTGAAGCGGTCAGAAGCTGCGCGGAACAATGGTACCGCGAAAACACTGAGCGTGCCGATTCTTATATGATGTGTGAGAAACGCGGAGTGGAAACCATACTTTCAAATATGGAAAAATTGGAAGTTTCCGGCGGTGCTGTTATAACCGGTGGAAAGGTCGTAGCATTTACATTAGGCTCGCAAATTAACTCTCAGGTTTTTGACATTCATATTGAAAAGGCGCTTAAAGACTATGCGGAAGCTTACACAGTAATAAACCAGCAGTTTGCGCAGAACGAACTGTCTTCATATAAATATATCAACCGTGAAGATGATATGGGACTGGAAGGGCTCAGAAAGGCAAAACTTTCGCTGAAACCCTGCATTCTTTTAAAAAAGTACCGCTGCTGTACAGAGGAATGAATATGGGAACAAAAGAACAATGCATTGAAATTTACAGGCAAGCGTTCGGCGAAGAGGACGCAGAATTCCGGGAAAAGTTGTTTGATATTTGCTTTGATGACTGTATCTATATTGAAATTGACGGAAGTGCGGCAGCCATGTTTTTTGCATTGCCATGCGAGATTAATGCCGGTCAAAAACTTCCGGCAGTTTATATTTATGCCGTTGCAACCCGTAAAGATCTGCGTTCAAAAGGATACATGACACAGCTTCTTAAAGATTATATTTCAAAATGCGGCCGCGTAGTTTTCCTGAGACCCGCCGGGGAAAGCCTTACCGAATTTTACGGCAGAATAGGATTCAAAAAAATAACAGCCGTAAACAGCAATACCGGTATTCCCCGAGTAATTCCGGCAGGCTGCTTTTCTGAGCTTACGGAAAATATACGCGAAGGCGACGGAAAAGAATTTACCCTTATGTATTACAGCGAAAATCTCCAAAATATAGATAATCTTAAATTTATTTACAGTATGGAGTGAAAACTGTATGTCCGAAATCAAATTGGGAAAATACCGCCATTTCAAAGGTAACGAATACCAGGTTATCGGGATTGCCAAAAATTCAGAAACACTGGAAGATACTGTTGTTTACCGTGCGCTCTACGGGGACGGAGATTTATGGGTAAGACCCGCATATATGTGGAACGAAACTGTCGAGCGCGACGGCAAAAAATACAAAAGATTTACCTTTATAGGTGAAGAGGGAGAGTAAAGTTTTATGAGGTACGAAAAGATCGAGCTTAAAAGCTGCTTTGATTTTCTGGGAGAAGACGGAAAAAATCCTACGCTGGAAATTTATCTTCCGGATAATTTAGGAGAACTGGGACGTCAAAACAATAAAAGACCCTGCATTGTAATCTGCCCGGGCGGCGGATATGAATTCTGCAGTCAGCGCGAGGCTGAGCCGATAGCGCTGAAATTTCTGCCTTGGGGATTCAATGCCTTTGTTCTTACATATTCGACAAAACCCCACCGGTATCCGACTCAGCTGCGGGAAGTCGCGGCGGTAATGGAGCTTATATATAAAAACTCTGAAAGCTGGCACTGTGATGTATCAAAAACGGCAATAATGGGATTTTCTGCCGGAGGGCATCTGGCGGCGCATTACTCTACATCATTTGACTGTCCCCAGATAAAAGAGGTATTCCCCGACAGCAAACCGGTCAGCGCCTCAGTTCTGTGTTACCCTGTAATTTCCTGCAAACCTGACACAGCGCACATGGGCAGCTTTGAAAATCTGTTGGGTCACAGACCGCAGACGAAAGAGGAAGAAAATTCCTATTCATGTGAATGTCTTATAAGAGCCAATACTCCGCCGGCATTTCTCTGGCATACCTCAGAAGACGGCTGTGTACCTGTTCATAACAGCCTGCTGTACGCGGCAGGACTTGCAGATAAAAAAATACCCTTTGAGCTTCACATTTATCCGTACGGTGACCACGGCCTTTCCACAAGTGACCGGGAAACCATTAATGATATTTCAGCTGTAACCGAATACGCTTCAGACTGGCTTTCAAACCTGAAGAAATGGCTTGACCTTACCTTAAAGTTATAAATATATAAAAACCGGAGATTCTAATAAATCTCCGGTTTATTTTCCCATCATTTCTTCAAATGAAGTTATATATTTATCACATATTTTCCTGATTTCATATTCGGGCGTGCGATTATAGCCGTCATATACCCCCACCGTGCGGAATCCGGCAGATTTCGCCGCCTTCAACGCAAAAATATTATCATCGTAAAATTCTATATCCTTTGCCTCAAGACCTATACTTTCGCAAAGGATATTATATATTTTGTCTTCATCCTTGGACAATCCGCCAAAATCATCGGCAGACCATACCTTGTCAAACAAGTCATATACCAGATTGTTTTTAAGAAATATATCGGCAGTGATGTGCGGGCTGGCCGTAAGCAAATATAAATGTTCGCCCTCGTTTTTGAGCTTCTTAAGGTAATCGTACGCGAACGGTTTTAACTTTACGCATTCGCTGTAAATTTTTATCATACCGTCAGAAATTTTTCTGCCTATCTCCTCACAGCTTCCCTTTACTCCCAGCTTTGACAGCAGTTCTATTACCTTATCGTTCCCCAAAGCAGCCGCAATACTGAGTATATCTTCCGGATAATCAATATCTTCCTCATCGAGTATCCGGGTTAAAGCTTTATCAAAATATCCCATAGAATCGGCAATTGTGCCGTCCATATCAAAAATATATGCCTTTGCCATCCGGTTTTACCTATGGATTACAATTCTGACACGGGGTATAACCGTTTTCCACCGCTTGCTGTCTGTCGTCAAAATACAATCTGTTTTCCTCTTTCATTATACTTACGGATTTACAGTCCGACTTATGAAATACCTTTGAGTTTTTATTGAAGCAATATGTTCCCGTTCCCGTAACAGCCGATCTCGTTTTTGATTCATAGCTCACTCCGGTATCAACTTCAACAGAATCCGCGCTCACTACAGTATTGTCAGAACCGGAAGGCGTTTCGGTCCGGTATCCGTTAACCGAATCATCCCGAGGCATATTTATCTCCACATCGGCTTTGGCGGATGTATTGTCCCGGCTGTTACAAGCCGACATCAATACCGCGGCAAAAATACAGACCATTAAAATAAAAATTTTTTTCATATTTTCACGCTTTCAAAAAATACTAATAAAAGTATACCTGATTTTAGCTGTCAATGCAACAACTAAGCTCTAAAAGATACTAAATTAACTTTCAGGTTGAATATTCAGCATATTTGTGTTATAATATTCAAATAATTACAGGAAAGATTATCCGGTGGGGAGATACAGTTTTGTTTGAACAAACGGTTAAAATTGAGTGTATTGAACAGCTTGCCGCGCTGTTCGGCAATTTTGATGAAAACATTAAACGCATTGAAAAACGATGCGGTGTCTCGATCACTTCACACGGCAGCGAGATCCGTGTAAAAGGCGATCAGGCAAATGTACTGCTCGCAAAGGGCACTATTGAGGGTCTCATTACCATGATAAAAAAAGGCGAGCAGATTACCGGGCAGAATATAGACTATACGGCGAGTCTTGCAGAAGACGGTGACTTGGAAAAAATTTCAGATATCGCCGATTCAGACTGTATATGTATAACTTCAAAAGGGAAACCCGTAAAGCCCAAAACCTTAGGCCAGAAAAAATATACAGACGCTATCAGGAACAACACCATTACAATCGGCGTAGGACCTGCCGGTACAGGAAAAACCTACCTGGCAGTAGCCTTGGCGGTAAAAGCGCTTAAGGCTAAAGAGGTTAACAGAATCATACTTACCCGCCCTGCAGTCGAAGCCGGTGAGCGTCTCGGATTCCTGCCGGGAGATCTGCAGCAGAAAATAGATCCGTATTTACGGCCTTTGTATGATGCCCTCTTCGATATGATGGGAGCCGAAAATTTTCAGAAATATCAGGAACGCGGCGATATAGAGGTGGCACCTTTAGCATATATGCGCGGCCGGACTCTTGACGACAGTTTCATAATACTTGACGAAGCGCAGAACACTACCCGCGAACAGATGAAAATGTTTTTAACCAGGCTCGGATTCAATTCAAAAGCGGTTGTCACAGGAGATATAACCCAGATTGATTTGCCCGACGGAAAACAATCCGGCCTTAAAGACGCAGTAAAAATATTGAAAAACATTGATGACATTGCAATCTCAAGACTTACCGGCAAAGACGTTGTACGTCACAGGCTGGTTCAGGAAATTATTAAAGCTTACGAAAGAAGTGCTGAAAGAAATGAGCGTAAAAGTTAATATCGTATCTAATTACAAAAATGTGAAATTACCCACAGGCACAAAGCTTCTTATCAGAAAATCCTGCAACGCGACGCTGAAACTTGAAGGAATTGAATCCCAGGCCGAAGTCGACGTTACCCTTGTAAATGACGAGGAAATCAAAGAGATGAATTCTAAATACCGAAATATTGACTCTGCGACAGACGTGCTGTCATTTCCGCTTTCGGAAAACGGAAAATTTGACAAGAATCCCGAAACGGGAGCCTTAATGCTCGGAGATATAGTGATTTCAGTCGATCACGCGTTGACACAGTCTAATCTGTACGGTCATTCAATCGAGCGCGAGATAGCTTTCCTCACAATTCACTCAATGCTTCATCTTTTGGGATATGACCATGAACAGGGCGGACTGCAGCAGATGACAATGCGTGAAAAGGAAGAAAACGTGCTTGATGCGTTAGGACTTGCCATCAATAAGATTTGAGGAGAATATGGAACAAAAATCCGCTTTTATCACAATAATAGGAAGGCCTAATGTCGGCAAATCATCGCTGATGAACCGTATTTTGGGTCAAAAGATAGCCATCGTATCAAACAAACCGCAGACCACCCGTACCAGAATAATGGGTATTCATACTTTAGCGGAAACCCAGCTGGTTTTTATCGATACACCGGGATTTCACAAACCAAAAAACGAACTTGACCGCAGTATGAACAAAGCGGTAGGAGACGGAATGTCTGATGTGGACGCCGCAGTGTTGGTTATTGAAGCCGTTACACCGTTCAAACTCGGTGAAGGAGAAATTCCTCCTGCCGAAGCAGAACTTATGCGTGAGCTTAAAAAAAGAAATCTCAAAGCAGTGCTTGCGATAAATAAAACAGATATGCTGACTCAAAAAGAAAAACTGCTGAAAATAATTTCTCTTTACTGCGGGCATTTTGATTTTGACGCCGTAGTTCCGGTTTCGGCCAAGACCGGTGACGGAACAGACAGTCTTATCTCAGAACTCAAAAAATTCGCAAAACCGTCGCCGCATTATTTCGGCGACGACGATATTACCGACCAGCCAGAAAAGGTTATGGTCGCCGAAATGATACGCGAAAAGCTGCTGCGTCTGCTTGACAAGGAGGTCCCGCACGGAACAGCGGTGGATATCGAACGTTTTGTCGAACGGGACACGGTATCCGGAGAGCCTATAATAGAAATAGAAGCTACCATAATTTGCGAAAAAGATTCGCACAAACGGATAATTATCGGGAAAAACGGTACAATGCTCAAAAAAGCAGGCACATTAGCGCGCAGGGACATAGAAAACTTTTTCGGAATAAAAGCAAATCTGAAACTATGGGTAAAGGTTAAGGAAGACTGGCGAAACCGCCAGGGTCTCATTCATACTCTCGGACTTGACTGATTTTTCCTATCATAATTTCACTTAAAAGCAAAACACTTATTAATGTCGGACGGTTCTCTATATCATTCCGGCTTTAAGGAGCGGCTTTATGGAAAGTGAATCATTATGGAACAATTTTATAAAAAGCGGCAGCGTTGCCGATTATCTCACATATCTTAACTCTAAGGAGAGCAGGAAAAGTGACACAATCGCAGACAAGATTTACCGTGGAGGGTTTAGTAATAAAAGAGATGGACGTGGGAGAGAGTGACCGTTTGGTTACTCTCTTTACGCGTGAAGCGGGAATAATCAAAGCCTTCGCCGCCGGCGCAAAAAACATTAAATCAAAAAAAGCGGCCGCAACAAACCTTCTTACATATTCGAGCTTTACAATACTCAATAAAAAAGGCACCTACCGCATTTACGAAGCAACCCCTAAAGCATCCTTTTTTACAGTCGGAAGTAATATTGAAATGCTTGCCCTTGAACAGTATTTTTGTGAACTGGCGCTGGTTTTCGGGGAAAATGAGAACCCAAACGAAGAACTTTTACGCCTGATTTTGAATTCACTGCATTTTCTGACGAAGGAAAAGCGTTATCCTCCCATGATAAAAGCCATCACCGAACTGCGCACAGCCGCAGTATGCGGCTATATGCCGAATCTCGTCGCCTGCCAGGGCTGCGGAAAATTCGAAGACAGCATAATGTTTTTCAGCATGGAAAACGGAGCTTTATACTGCGGGGAATGCAGACATGCTGCGGATTCTTTACCGGTCAGCAAAACCGTACTTTCGGCTTTAAGGCATATTGTTTTTTCAGAATTCAAAAATCTTTATTCCTTTAATATCCCGGAATCCGATGCCGATTATCTGTCCGGCATAACCGAAAAATATATTACCGTCCAGACAGATTACGATTTCCAAGCCTTAAAGTTTTTCAACAGCATAAAGGAGTAATTATGAGTTACAGTATCGAAAGATATTTAAAAACGCTTGAACTTGACAAAATATTGGATCTGCTTGCCGAGGAAACCACTGTTGAGGATGCTTTACTGCTTGCAAAATCCACAGTTCCGAAAACCGATATAAACGAAGTAAACGAACTGCTCGCGCAAACGTCGGCTGCGCATACCTTTATGTCGCGTTATTCAGCGCCTTCATTCGGTTCGGCCTCAAATATAACGCCGTATCTTCTTATGGCCCAATCGGGCGGAGTTCTGTCTATTCCCGAGCTTATCGCCGTTGCCGAAACCCTTCGGGTGATACGTTCGCTCAAAGAATGGCGGGAAGACTGCACCGCCGTTGATAAAACCCCGATTGATTTTCTGTTTAACTCTCTCGTACCAAACAGATTTCTGGAAGATAAAATAAATTTTGCGATAAAGAACAACGAAGAGCTTAATGACAACGCCTCAGATACTCTCTTCGGTATCCGCCGGAAAATAATAGCGAAATCAAATAAAATCAGGGATATTCTTGATAAAATAGTACACGGCGCAAACGCCAAATATCTTCAGGAAGCGATTATAACTCAGCGGGACGGAAGATTTGTCGTACCGCTGAAAATCGAGCATAAAGGCCAGATAAACGGCATAGTTCACGATACCTCTTCCACCGGCTCGACCGTATTTATAGAGCCGATGAGCGTTGTTGAAACCAATAATGAAATCCGGGTTCTGAAACTTAACGAGCAGGAAGAAATCGAGCGCATTCTCGCAGAACTGTCAGCTGAATGCGGGAATTTTGCCGACAGCATAACGGCCTCCTACAAAGCGGTTGTAAGTCTCAACCTTATATTTGCAAAAGCAAAACTCGCTTACAAGATGAAAGCCGTTGTACCCGAAACCAACGATCAGGGCAGAATTTATCTGAAAAACGCAAGACACCCGCTTATAAACTACAAATCCGTAGTTCCCATAACCGTAAGTTTGGGAGAAGAATACAATTCTCTGATAATAACCGGTCCTAACACAGGAGGCAAGACCGTATCCCTGAAAACCATAGGACTTTTGACCCTTATGGCTATGTGCGGGCTTATGATACCGGCAGATGACGGAAGCAGGATAGCGGTTTTCGGCAAAGTTTTTGCCGATATAGGCGACGAACAGAGTATTGAACAGTCGCTTTCCACATTTTCCTCCCATATGACCAATATAATTCACATAATTAAAAATGCCGACGACAATTCCCTCGCTCTGTTTGATGAGCTCTGCGCCGGTACTGATCCGGTAGAAGGCGCCGCGCTTGCCAAAGCAATTTTAATCCGTCTTTCCGCGTACGGAGTAAAAACCGTTGCCACCACGCATTATCCCGAGCTTAAAGCCTATGCCATAGATACCGACTTTGTTGAAAATGCGTCCTGCGAATTTGATGTGACTACCCTTAAGCCTACCTACCGCCTTATAATAGGTATGCCCGGACGATCAAACGCTTTCGCGATTTCAAAACGCTTGGGACTTGACCCGGAAATAATAGATAACGCAAAAGAACAGGTATCCGAAGAGGATACACGGTTTGAAAGGGTTGTGGCCGCTCTGGAGGGAGCACGCAGAGCTGCCGACAGAGAACACAGCAAAGTACTGACTCTCAGGCGCGAGCTTGAAGAATCCAAGAAAAAAGCCGATCAGAGAGAGCATGAATTTGAGGTTTCAAAGCAAAAGCTTATGGAAAAGACCAGAGAAACCGCAAACGGTATTATAGAGTCGGCAAGATACAAATCCTCTCTGCTGTTAAACGAGCTTGAAGAACTCAAAAAAAATATCAATGCCGAAAACGCCGCTCAAACTGCCGAAAAAGCAAGACTTGCATACAGATCCTCATTAAAGGAACTTGAGGAAACCGCAGATCCGGTAATTGAAAAAAATGTGTCCGGCGATGCGGTTACCAAAGTGGAAAAAGGCGACATAGTGCTTATTGCCGACATAGGAAGAGACGCAACGGTCGTCGATGTGCGGCCGGATAAGAAGCAGGCTTATGTAATGTCCGGCTCGATAAAAATGTGGGTGGACTTTAAAAATCTGCGCCCGAAATCCAAGAACGCGCAATCCACCGAACTTAAAAAAACACGGCGCGTAACCGGACTTCAGTCCCGCGCTCTTAGAGAAGTGTCGGGCGAGATAGACATACGAGGTATGGCGTCTGACGAAGCGCTTCTGGAACTTGACAGATATATTGACAACGCGGTTATGTCAGGACTTGAAACAATCAGGATAATACACGGCAAAGGCACCGGCGTGCTGAGAAAAAGCGTACAGGAACATCTGAAAACACACCGAAATATCAAAAGCTTCCGTCTGGGAACTTTCGGAGAAGGCGAAAACGGAGTTACAATTGCAGAACTAAAATAGCATTAATTTCATCCACGAATTTTTTCAACTGTTTTATCGGCGGATTGAATTTTTTAACAAATGAAAGCCTGATATCTTCCTTTTTGATGTTAAGGAAGACATCAGGCTTCTGATTTTTTGTTTTGATTTTCATTCTTTTTCTATATAAACAATTTGTTCCGATTCACAGAGTTTCAATTCATCAAACTCTGTTGATTTTTTCAATAAAATATTTATCCCCAGATTACCCTGAAAGCAGCTTTTGGGCGGAACGATTGTATATGAAAATTCCGCTCCGATTTTTTCTTTCAAATCGTTTATTATTTTGTTGGCTGCGTACATATCATCTATTTCAATATATACATTTTCCGTCTTGCGCTTAAATCTCTCGAACTTGGAAAAAAGAACTATTGTCACCAAGAACAGCGCCGCTGCAATTATCGCTCCGAAATAAAATCCGTACCCTACCGCAACCCCTATTATACCTGTAGTCCATACGCCTGCCGCAGTGGTAAGCCCCGTAATAACATTATTGTCTTTAAGAATTATCATTCCGGCTCCCAAAAATCCTATGCCGGAAATTACCTGAGCTGATATTCTGAAAACATCTCCCTGATCACCTGTAAATTCACTTACAAAAACACTTGTGACAGAGGTCAGCGCCGCTCCCATACACACCAGAATATGGGTGCGCATTCCCGCCGCTCTGCCGTGCCGCGCGCGTTCGCTTCCTATCAACGCACCTATCGCGACCGACATAATTAGCCTGATAACAACCTCGGCCAAAAAAGTGACATCCGTATGGAAAATATCGCTTAATTTCATAAGTTATGCCTTCTTTACAGGTACTTTTGTTTTAGAAGATATTATTTCAATCCACCTGTTTACCGTTTCATTATCCGGAAAGCTTAAATCTTCCAAAACATATTTCTTACCTAAAAACATTGCCTTAGAACTTCCCAACGGATGATAAGGCTCTATATTTACTTCTATTATATTATTTAAACTTTCCGCCAATTCGGCAATTGCCTCAAAGTGATCCTGCCGGTCATTAAGGGTAGGAATTATGGGACATCTCAATATTATTTTGCTGCCCATTTCATCCAGCATTTTTATATTTTCCTTAATACTTTCATTCGGCACTCCCGTATACTCCTTATGCCTGCGGCTGTCTGTTTCCTTGCAGTCGAAAAGAAAAATATCTACATACTGAGCTAATTTTTTAAAATTTTCTTTGGGGGCAAAACCGCAGGTTTCAATGCAGGTATGCAGCCCCGCTTCCTTTGCAGCCTTAAACAGTGAATATGTAAAATCAAACTGCATCATAGGTTCTCCACCGGAAACTGTCATCCCGCCGCCTGAATTTTCATAGAAATCCCTGTCTTTCAAAACTTCGGTAATAATCTCTTCTACCGTGCGGACATATCCCACCGTTTCCAGCGCTCCGGTGTAGCATTCTTCGGCGCATTTGCCGCACACAATGCATTTTTCCCGGTTAAATATATGTCTGCCGTCCTCAAAAGTATGACACTTCTGCGGACATACAGCGGCACATCTGCCGCAGCCTATACATTTTTCAAAATTATAGAAAAGCTCTTCTTCAGCTGATTTCGACTCGGGATTATGACACCAAATACAATTCAGCGGACATCCCTTTAAAAATACCGTGGTTCTGATTCCCGGGCCGTCATTTATACTGAATTTCTGAATATTAAAGACTGTACCCCTTACCAATCAAATCGCCTCTTTCATTTATATACCGATAATACCGCTTAAAAATTTTTACTCAAGCGAATTAAATACATCCGATTCAAAATTTTCCGAAGTCACCGCGCCGCTGCCTCCGTCAAAACGGGAATTTTTAAGGTATACCGCCGTTATCATATTTTTCGGATCCACCCAAAAATGCGTTCCGTATGCACCGCTCCATCCGAATGTACCTACAGGAAGCTTATAATTTTCCTGTGTAATTACCCTGACTCCGAGCCCCCACCGCTCCCGCATATCCATTATCTCCCGCGGGACATGCGCCTGTGATATCAGCTTTACCGAATCTTCACTTAAAATCCGGGTTCCCGACAGCTCTCCTTCTCCCAACAGCATATTAGCGAAAGCAGAATAATCCTCCAGAGAAGATATGAGGCCTGCGCCTCCCAGATAATGCGTAACCGGGGTTTTTTCAAACACACATCCTTTATAGGTAATCCCTTCGGCATTATGACCGTTTATCCGGTCATGCATAGGAATAATTCTGTTCCACTGATCTTGTGACGGGACAAATGTGGTATCCTTCATATTGAGCGGTCGGAATATATACTGCTGTAAATATTCATTGTAATCCTGACCGCTCACTGTTTCGACAATCTTTGCCAGCACGTCAAAAGCCGCAGTTGCACTGTACTCCTGCTTTGAAAAAGGTTCAAAATCAAGACCGCATTCAGAATAAAACTTAACTGCGGAACTTAAGGTTCTGTCATCTTCAGGGGTCATTTTTTCAAGATAAACCGCTCCGCTCCTGCCTGCCAATATTCCCGAAGTATGGGTAAGAAGATGCTTTATTGTAGGAATGTTTTTTACGTATGAAGATTTGATTATATGGTTGTTATCATCGGCTTCAACAATGCATAAATCCGAAAACTCAGGCAGATATTTCTCCACCGGATCCTCAATGCTCAAAAGCTTTTTATCATATAATGTCATAACAGCCACAGCAGTTACAGGCTTAGTCATTGATGCCATTCTGTATAATGAGTCATTTGAAGCCAAACCGAAAATATTTCTGTAAACCGTTTTCCCATTCTGCATTACTAAAACGGAGGCACCGTTTACATTGCATTCCGCCAAATCTTTAGCCATACGCTTTTCTATATTTTCTCTGAGTTTTTCACAATTTATATTTTTCAAACACAACACCCCGAACTAACAGTATAATAATATCACCGCCGCCGACTTTTTTCAATAAAAATATACGGTTTTATTTCTGTTTTTAATTTATAGGAAACATCATCATATACCTTTTCCCTTAAAATATGTTATAATAGATAAAAATCAAATTTTAGGAGTGATTGAATGAAAGTAAGCGGATTTAAAGGAGACCATTCAAATATAAACTATATTAAAAAGACAGATTTTAAATTAAATAAGCCGGATCTAAATTCTATGGCGGAAAAAGCGCTTAAATATCTGTATACCAATCCTGTTAAGGAGCATGACTACGAATGCAGATTTTCCTTTGCCCCAAGCGAGTGTCCTCCTTTTGACCCTCTTATAAAAGTTGACGGTTATATTGACGCTATCATGGAAGGCGATACCGAAAGCCGAAACGACATAGCATTCCGCATGATGCGGGAAATGACGGGAGACTTTTCTTCAGGAAAGGTTCCCGAAGAAAAAGTACATGAGCGGCTTATAAGCTATCTGACACCTGAAGGCTATGCCAAGGATGTATGCCGCACTCATGAATACAGCAATTCTACCGACAATCCGGATGTTTTCATAAACCTGTGGGCAACCTGTATGCTGCTTCAGAGCGAATGTATGCGCTGCCGCCAGGGTGAAGGCGATTCAGCCCTTGCAAAGCGCATTTTTGAAGGTATGGAATCGCTTGCGACAAGAGAAAACGGCAGGGCGTTTTACCGCTACGGCAATGCTTTTTACAACGAGGAAAAGGTAAGCGAGGGATATAAGGGTCATTATCCTATGGTATTCAGCGGTTTATGCGAATATTGGCTGACTTCAGGAGATAAAAGATGCTATGAGTTTATGACAGAACTTGCCGAAGGCTTTGTGCTTGACCTTATGCCTGACAACCTGCATCTCGGAAACGGTGAATTAAAGGGACATAACCACGTGCAGCTGCACGCCATACGCGGATTTGCCCAATTCGCCTATATTTCGGGTGAAGTAAGATATTTAAGCTGGGTAAAGGCCGTTTATGACTATTACAGAAAATGGGCGCTGGATACCGGATGGCTTCCGGAGGCGCGTGATTTATATGAACACTGCACTCATTCGGAAACCTGCTTGAACGCGGATATGTTTGAAACTGAGCTGTGGCTTGCGCTTGCGGGATATGATGAGCTTTGGGACCAGATAGAAAGAGACCTCAGAAACTATTTCGGCATTATGCAGTTTGAGCTTACAGACAGACTGCTTGATTGGTTTAAAAATCTTCACTCCGATAAAACCGAAGAGGAAATAAATGACTCTGTAAAAATACTCAAGGAGCTCGAAGGCGGTTTTATATCGGCTATTACGCCAAACGATTATGTTTTCGAGGTAGATGAAGGCCACAGCCATTTCGGTATGGCAGACTGCAACGGTAAAAAAATAGTGTTCGATATGATGGGATGCTGTCCGCCCGAGGGTATGCGGGCAATATACTACGCCTGGAAATACGCACAGAAAGCTGATAAAAATACCGTTACCGTCTATCTTCCGATTGGCAGTGAATCTGACATTGCTAAGGTAAGCTCATCGCTGCCTGAAGAAGGTAAAATCACCGTCTATATGAAAAGAGCCGCCGATTTAAAGGTACGGATTCCCGCATGGGCGGACAGAAATTCGGTAAAGCTTTCGGTAAACGGTGTGGAAAAAGAGTTTTCATTCTCAGGAACCGCCAACAATTATGTCCGCGTATCAGGCGCAAATGCAGGAGATATAATCTCGGTCGAATACACTCTTGTTGATTTTTATCAAAAAGTGACCGTAAACTATTATGAACAACAGTCCAAAGAATACACATATCACTGGGTCGGTAATAGTGTAGCCGGAGTCGAGCCTGTGGGCAAATATTTACCTATATATCTGTATAAGAAAAGTGACGCAAACGGAAACAAGGGCGCCTGAGCGCCCTTGTTTCCGTTTATTTATGAAACTTAATTTTTCTGCGGCTCTCAGTCCGCTGTTTATACCTCGGCGCCGAACAGTACGAAACTGTAATTATCCGTCCAGGTGTTATCTTTATTAAAATCGCCCCAGCCTGCTCCCCAGTCTTGCTTATCCGTAAAGCTCAGCGGACATACATAATAGCTTTCACCGTAAATTCTGTGATGAGGTCCCAAAAGATTGCGGTTTCCCGAAAGCAGACGGATTTCTATCTTATTGTCTCCGTTATTTATAAACTCCGTGACATCAACGGTATATGGAGCAAAATTGAAATCACCGGCTTTCTTCCCGTTTACAAAAAGCTCTGCCGCCGGACTGTACAGCTTTTTAAGTGAAACAGTGTATTTTTCGCCGGGCTTTTTGTCTACCTTTACATTCTGGCTCAGCGTCATTTTTCCGGCAAAGAACCAATATCCCGTAACCGTAATGTTATTTATATCCACCTTTTTGACCGGCGAAGTTATGCTGAACGATTTTTGCGTGAAAATACTTTTCTTTTCGCCTAATGTGAACCCGTCATTGCTCTTCGTGCCGAAATCTCCCACAATATAAATGCTTTCAAGCTCGGTATCGTAGGTAAGCTTGTTTATTTCAACCTCGTGAACATTAGGAAGGAACAGCACATCGTATACCTTCTGCCGCTGATAAAAATTACAGTTTATAATAATTTCATTTTCACCCTCGACCACAAGCTCAGATATATCGGTTCTTCTGATGGACTTATCTATAAAATACCCCATATCGGCAAATTTCATTTGCCTGCCGTTTATAATGAACTCCATTTTCTCGGGATTTTCTATACAAAGCGCCGCATTTCCTACTTTTGCTCCCTTTTCAACATAGAAATGAAATCTAAGAGAAATATCACACGCTTTTTGCAGCGCCAACAGCTCGCTCTGTATGCGTATGACCGCTTTTTCACTCTGCCATTCCCCGCCGTTTATACGGTATTCGCAGGAATCAAGCGTAATAGCGTTTTCGCTGCACTCGGTGACATCAAACGCTTTATCTAGCTTTACAGTATTACTTTTAACCTCGGTTTCAGCGGTATATCCCCCGTCCTCAGCTGAAATAAGTAAACTTCCGTATTCCGCAAAGTTTAATTTCGCTTTTGTAATGCCATGACCGTATTCGCAGCCGATTTTTTCCTCAGTCCCGCTTACAGCGTCCACATAACTCAGCATACGGCTCCCGTCAACCTCGAATGTGACCTCCTGCGGCTCATCAGAAAGATTTACGAGGTAATATAAAATACTGCCGTCGGGCATTTTCTTCTGACAGTAATGTATATTTTGGTTTTCTCTGCCAAAAGTATTAATATGGGCGAATTCAAAATCTATTTTTTCCTTAAGCTCGGAAAAATCTTTTACCTTCTCCGCTTTTGTGAGCAAACTGTCAAGCTGCAGGTTGTGTCTGCCGTTGACATACTGCGGTTCACTTCCGTAAATATACAGACTGCCGCCCTGGGATACAAAATCAATCAGAATGTTTAATGTTGTATCCTTGATACCGATAAGCGAAGGCAGTAATACCGCCGTGTATTCACAGTTGCCGACCTTCAATACACCGTTTTTAACCTCTGATAATTCCGCTATCAGCACTTCGTCTCCGTAATGGTGAAGTATGTGTTCCCCCGAAAGACCGGAAGTTATCTGCGCAAAACCATCATCCATTCTTTCTGTCTCAGCGGTATCCTCGGGATTATATAAGATATATGCCGACTGTATAGGATGTATCACAAGCAGCGGAGCCGTATCCTTACCCGAATCCAAAAGCTCACCGAGTTTCACCCAATACTCCGCAAATGCCGGATATCCTTCCTCAAACCACGGAAGCTGCCTGAAAAGCGAAGCGGGATAATCTCTTTTACGCTCTCCCCTGAGCGAATATCCCTCAAGATGAGGACAAAGCATCGTAACGCCGTTTACCGCCTGCCACTGAGCGATCCACTTCAGTTCGTTAAGGCTTACATCCCAGCCGCACAGCGCAAAGGATTCCGTAAGAGTTTTTCTGCCGAGCTGATACGCTGCGCTTCCTAACTGCTTCGGAACTAAAGGAGTGCTTATGAATCTTCCCAGCCAGTCAATTCCCGGCTCGTGAAAATACTTATAACACGACATAACCCCGCCTGTGCTTCTCATTTGCACCAAAATACTGTCTTCATTCATCATATGGCCTGTGAGCCTGCAGTTATGCTCTGTACACCAGTCATACATCTTTTTTATAAAAGTTTCCCTGAAATCGTCAGAAACCATATTGTAAAAATCCGAACGCAGCGCGGCGCTGTCATCGGTATCAACAAAAAGTTTCAGAAGCTGAGGAATCAAATCATATCCGTACCGCTCTTTAAATGATTTTTCAAATACAACTGACCAGGGTGCATGACCGTTGTTAAGATACTGCGGTTCATCGGTAAAAAATCCTTTAAGCGAACTGCCGAACCTGTTGCCGAAACGCTCGAAATACTTTTCATGAGTGTTTTCAATAAAACAGTCGATTGCATCGGGATTAAATGTATCAATATAGTAAACATTACTGCTGTAATATATTACATAACAGTCTTGCTTCGCTTTTTCAAGCATTTCTACCCTGTTTCCGCTCAATATGTAATAGCCTAAAACATTTTCAGGTAAACTGTTTACGTCTTTCACAATATCCAGACAAAGCCATTTCTGCCTGTATGCCTCGCCCTTCGCCGGCACTTTTCCGTTGGCAAAGCCGCTCGGCCATCCGTTTTCATCGTATGCCCACGCGTCCATTCCAAGCGTATCGGCTTTATCCAGACACGCACCTATCATATCAAACCATTCGTCACTCATATATTCAGTGATCAGTCCGCCTCTGGCATGCATAAAAAAGCCGTCTATCCCGACTTTTTTCATAGCTTCTATTTGACTTTCAAGTTCTTGTTTACAGAGCTTGTCATTCCAGCTCCAAAACGGTTTTATCGGATTTCTGCTCATAACTTCCTCCTCTAATTTTATAATTATTTATAACATTCGTATATACAAAAGTCAATATAAAAACTTTCGGTTATGGAAAATTTTTCTTTATTTTTTAAAATTCATAATTTATTATTAATTATGTGCTAATATACTTAATAAAAATATACTTGCGAAAGGATCTGCCGCTTTGCTTAAACTCCAAAACATTGTAAAAAAATACAAAACCGGTGATACTTATGTGGATGCCCTCAAAGGCGTAAGCCTTGAGTTCAGAGAAAACGAATTTGTCGCCATATTAGGACAGTCGGGATGCGGAAAAACCACCCTGCTTAATATTATAGGAGGTCTGGACAGGTACACCTCTGGTGATCTTTTTATAAACGGAAAATCAACCAAACTTTATAAAGACAGGGATTGGGACAATTACCGCAATCATACAATAGGTTTCATATTTCAAAGTTATAATCTTATTCCTCATCAGACAGTTTTATCAAATGTGGAGCTGGCGCTCACTCTTTCCGGCATTTCAAAATCAGAACGCAGAAAACGTGCGCTTGAAGTTTTAGATAAAGTGGGACTTTCCGACCAGATTTACAAAAAACCGAATCAGATGTCAGGCGGTCAGATGCAGAGGGTTGCCATTGCCCGCGCGCTTATAAATAATCCGGATATACTTCTCGCAGACGAACCTACCGGAGCGCTTGACAGTGAGACCTCAACGCAGATAATGGAACTGTTAAAAGAAATCGCTAAAGATAAATTAGTAATAATGGTGACCCATAACCCTGAAATTGCCGAAAAATATTCCACACGCATTATAAGACTGTTTGACGGTACTGTTACGGATGACTCGATGCCATATACCGCAAAGGAAACCGGAACTTCGGAAAATGCCGTAATCAGCAAAAAGCAAAAAAAGCCTTCAATGTCTTTTTTTACTGCCCTTTCATTATCTTTAAATAATCTTCTTACCAAAAAGGCCCGAACTCTGCTGACATCATTTGCCGGTTCAATAGGGATTATAGGAATCGCTCTTATACTTTCGCTTTCAAACGGCGTAAACGCTTATATCAATCAGGTTGAAGAAGAAACCCTCTCAAGCTATCCTATAGTTATAGAGGAAGCCGGCATTGATATGAGCAGTCTCGCCGCTGATTTAATGGAAGACCACACGGTAGAATCGGACAGAAACGCAGAAAAAATATATTCAAACAATATTATGACCGAAATGATGTCTACCATGATAAACGGTCTCTCAGCCAATAATCTGGAATTGTTCAAAACCTATATTGACAATACAGACGCCTTCAGCGAATACACTACCGATATAGAGTATGTATACTCTACCGAAATGAATATCTATACCGAAGACGGAGAGCATATAAATCCCAATCAGGTTTTAAATACTATTTACAGCAGTATGGGAATGAGCGAAGGTTCCGGCCAGATGAGTTCACCCATGATGAACACTGAAACCTGGCATCAGCTTTTAGACAACAAAGAACTGATCGAAAGCCAGTACGATGTAATTGCAGGGCGCATGCCGGAAGAATACAATGAAGTTATACTGGTTGTTGATAAAAACAATCAGATAAGCGACTTTACCCTTTATTCACTGGGGCTTAAAGACTCAAAAGAACTTGAAGAAATGATAGAAAAAGCAAAGAAAGGCGAGAAAATCGAACCTACCGAACAAACCTCTTACAGCTTTGACGATATAGTAGGTTTAAAATTCAAGCTGCTTCTTAACAGCGATTACTTTGAAAAAAACGAGAACGGAACCTGGACTGACAAAACAAATGACGATTTGTATATACATACAAAGCTCGATTCAGCTCAGACCATTGAGATAGTAGGAATAATGAGACCTTCCGAAAACGCGGTAAACGACAGCACAAGCGGATACATCGGATACCGCAAAGAATTAATGGAAAAGCTTATCAACGATGTAAACGGCAGCGAAATAGTTAAAGCTCAAAAAGAAAACCCGGAAATAAATGTTTTTACAGGCCTTCCGTTTGCAAATAATTTCGATAATATGACTTATGACTCACTCGCACAGTATATCTCCTCTCTTCCCCAATCCGAACAGCAGCAGTACAATATGTATATCGAACAGTTTAAATCACAGGGCATGAGCGAAGATGAGATTGCTCAGCGGTTCGGCGAAGCATTGAAATCCCAAAGCAACGAAGCAACATTTGAAGATAATTTGAGCCTTATGGGTGTATCAGATCTGAACAAACCCAAAACAATAAATATTTATCCTAAAGATTTTGAAGCAAAAGACCAGATTTCCTCGCTCATAAGTGATTACAATAACAGTGTTGAAAAAGATGAAAAAATAACCTATACCGACTATATAGGCCTTTTGATGTCCTCAGTCACAACTATAATAAACGCTATAAGCTATATACTCATAGCATTTGTAAGCATATCGCTTATAGTTTCATCCATTATGATAGGAGTTATAACCTACATTTCTGTTCTCGAAAGAACAAAGGAAATCGGTATATTGCGCGCCATGGGGGCTTCAAAAAAGGATATCTCCCGTGTATTCAACGCTGAAACTCTTATTATAGGATTCACAGCAGGAGCTCTCGGCATACTGGTTACGCTGCTGCTTCTGATTCCAATAAACTCAATAATAAAGTCCCTTACGAGTATCGGCGGACTTGCGGCACTTCCGGCAGCGGCCGCAGTAACACTTGTTGTGATAAGTATGCTGCTTACCTTTATCGCAGGTCTTATACCGTCGCGTTTGGCCGCTAAAAAAGACCCCGTAACTTCTCTGCGTACAGAGTAAATTTCCCGAAGACCAATGTCTTAAAATAAAATATAAAAAAACAGCTCCAAAGCATAGATAAGCTTTGGAGCTGTTTTTTCTCTCTTACTGTATCAGACTGACTGTTTATAAGACTCAGAATGTCTGTTAATGAAACATTGTCTGAACGCCGTCCACAAATTCCCCTACTGCTTTTACAAGCTTTGTAGAGCCTTTAGAAATATTTTTATGGTCCTGAAGCATTACCTTGCCTACCATAAGTGCGGCTGCTCCTGCAACCATGCCTGCTCCCAAGCCTTTGATAAATGACATTGAATTATTTTGCATATTAAAAACCTCCCTTTGCAAAAATATTATTTGCATTAAGGGAGATTTTATTTATTCCGGAATAATATTAATACTGTAAATTTTAATTTTCATTCACAAAAAACTGCCTGTACCACACAATAAAGGTATAAACTGTCCAGATTTTACGGCTCATATCGGCTTTGCCGGACTTATGTGTATCAAGCAGTTCCATCAGTTTTTCGGTTTTGAAATATTTTTCTGCCACATCGGATGTAAACGCTTCTTCTACTTTGTTATAATACCTATCTTCCTTAAGCCATACCCGAATAGGTACCGGAAAGCCGAGCTTGTCCTTAGTAGCAGTCCGGCGGGGAAGCGTCTTTTCAGCCGCTTTTCTGAGCGCCAGTTTCGTGGTAACTGTATTAACACGGCATTTGAGCGGAAGAGTCTGCGCAAATTCCATAACTTTCTTATCCAAAAACGGTACTCGCAGTTCAAGAGAATTTGCCATACTGGTTTTATCGGCTTTCAGAAGAATATCGCCCATAAGCCACATATTAATGTCAAGATACTGCATTTTTGTGACAGCATCCTTATCCTTTACCTCATTGTAAAACTTATCGCAGAGCACCTTCGGCTCAACGGCATTTTTTGCCATT
Source organism: uncultured Clostridia bacterium (assembly GCA_944384855.1). Classification (GTDB taxonomy): domain Bacteria; phylum Bacillota; class Clostridia; order Oscillospirales; family Acutalibacteraceae; genus UBA737. The sequence continues at coordinate 45,237 of CALWUY010000066.1, forward strand.
TCACACTTGAGTATTTCATTGCGTTCTTTGCGTGAAAAAATATTGGCGTTGCCTATAAACCGTTCTTCTATAGTCTTGCCGCGCCGCACAAGATAATTGATCCCGTGCTTCTGCGGCAAATGGGAGCAAATCCTGCTTATTATCCTTCTTACCGCAAATGGCAGCCTGTCATAAGCCGTAAGGGTAATCGGTTCCTGATAAATTCTGTAACCGCCGAAAAGCTCATCGGCTCCTTCTCCCGACATTACGACCTTTACATGTTCGCTTGCCGTCTTGCTGACAAAGTATAAGGCTATAGCGGCGGGATCCGCCAAAGGCTCGTCCATATGATACTGTATCAAAGGGAATGTGTTCCAATATTCCTCCGGAGTTATTACTTTTGAAATATTTTCAACGCCTATGGTATCGGCAAATTCCTTTGCAAAATGTATTTCGTTGTATCGGTCTCCGTCAGGGCTTTCAAAACCTACCGTAAAGGTTTTGTCTACCTTAGCCGCCTCGGCGATATAGCTTGAGTCTATACCGCTTGAAAGAAACGATCCGACCTCAACATCAGCTATTTTATGAGCTTCTACTGATTCGCGTACGGTAGTATCGGCAATATCGGCAAAATACTCTAACACCCCGTCGGTCTCATTAAACTCAGGACGCCAATATCTTACTTTTTTCATTTCTCCGTTTTTGAAGGTGAAATAATGAGCCGGCGGAAGCTTATACACATTTTTGAAAAAGGTTTCCTCCGTAGGAGAATACTGGAAGGAAAGATAGTGTCCCAAAGCATCCTCATTAAGCTCTTTTTTAAAGTCAGGATGCTCTAAAAATGATTTTATTTCCGAGCCGAATATAAAACTTTCACCCATAAAAGTATAATAAAACGGCTTTATTCCGAACATATCGCGCGCGGCAAAAATAGTCTTGTCAATACGGTTGAATATTACAAAAGCAAACATTCCTCGCAGCTTCTGCACCATTTCCTCGCCCCACTCTTCGTATCCGTGCAGTAAAACCTCGCTGTCTGAGTTATTCGCGAATTTATGGCCCGCAGATATAAGCTGTCCGCGCAGGTCTTTGAAATTGTATATCTCACCGTTGAAAACCAGCACCAGCGATTTGTCTTCATTGAACATCGGCTGGTTTCCCTCAGCCAAATCTATAATACTCAGCCGGCGAAAGCCCAATGCTACATCTTTGTCAACGAATTTTCCCGCCGAATCAGGTCCCCGGTGAACTATACGGTCCATCATTTTTTCAAGTACCGTACCGTCATCGTTAATATAATTTGTAAAGCCTGTAAATCCGCACACAGATTTTTCCTCCGTTAATTGTTGATTTTATAATAATATGTCCGTTTTAAATTTTTTTAACAGCAGCTTTGAAACTGCAGCCGTAAGAATACCGCACAATAAAGCCGCTGTTATAAGTATTCCCGAATAATACCAGATTCCCGCTCCTAAAAATATTGAGCCGCATACAAGCTGAGCTAAATTATGAGCCTCGGCGCCCAAAATGCTCATACCGTAAATGCTCACACTCTTAATCTTTGAAACCGGAGCCATAACTGCAAGGGACAGCAAGCCTCCTGATAAGGAATATACAAGCGCCAACGGTGTGGAAAACAGCAGTGCCGACAGTATTATCCGAACAGTATTTACCGCAAAAGCTCCCTTTATGTCTCCTAAAACTATAAGCATCATCGCGACGGAATTCGCAAGTCCCAGTTTTATGCCCGGAGCAATGAAATCAAAATTCACCAGATGCTCGATATATCCCGCTGTAATGCACAAAGCGGCAAAAATACCGTAGAGGCATATTTTCTTAGCCATGACTCAGCCTTTCCTTTTACTGTTTTTCAGTATCCACGCTTATCCTGCCGTTTTCAATGCTGAAGGTTATGTTTCCGTCATAATCCGTGCGGTATATTTCTGTTGAGTAATATTCAAAATTTGCCAGAACCTCGTTGTTCGGATGACCGTACATATTATCTCTGCCGCAGGATATTGCAGTATAACGCGGTCTCATTTCCGCGAGCAACTCCTTTGTATTAGAGGTGCTGCTTCCGTGATGAGCCGCTTTAAAGAATTCGCATTTGAGATCCAAACCTTCGCTCAGCAGCTTTTCCTCGGCTTCGGCCTCAGCATCGCCCGAGAAAATAAACTTGAGTCCGTCAATTTCAGCTGCGGCGATAACCGACCGGTTATTTTCATCTTTCATATCGTTATACGCTGCAAGTACGGTGACCTCAAATTCGCCTATTTTGAAATTCATTCCCTGCTCGGCACTGTAAACTCCGCCGCCGCTTTCGGTTACACAGTTGATCAGAAGTTCGGCGGAATACAGCCCTTCGCTTTGGGTTGAAATCTCGGGTAAAATAACATTTCCTATTTCAAAAATTTCCGAAATCCGCTCTGCACCGCCTGAATGGTCATCGTGCAGATGCGTGATTAATACCACATCAATTTTTGAAATATTATATTTCTGCAGTTCTATGCATACGTCCGGTGCCGCGTCCGCAGTACCGGTATCGATCAGCGCACAGTAACCGTTACTGTAAATCAAAGTACAGTCTCCCTGACCGACATCCAAAACTTTTACAAAATCCTGATTTGTGGCAAAATCGGCAAACCGTGAATCGCTGTGCGTGATGAAAAATGCACACAGCAGTATGCATACAAGACCCAGCGTCACCGAAACTGAAGATATTTTACGCTTTACGGATGCTTTACTGCGCATCACTCATCACTTCCGGCCTCTTTCTCCATCAACTGCTGGGGTGTTATAAGCACCTTTCTCGGTTTTGAACCTTCATAAGGTCCTACTACTCCCCTCTGTTCCATTTCATCGACAATACGTGCCGCTCTCGCGTATCCCAATTTCAGCTTTCGCTGCAGCAGCGAAGTTGAAGCCATTCCGTTTTCAACTACAACTTTTATAGCCTCTTTCAGCATCGGATCTTCATCAGGACCGTCCTCTTCCAGACCGGTTTTCTGTTTTTTCTCCACTGCCGCCTGTCTCTCTATCTCTACCATTATGTTATCGTCATAAGATACCGTATGATCGCCTTTTATAAATTCTACAACCTTTTCGACTTCTTCGTCACTTACAAAACAGCCCTGAATACGGTTAGGCTTATTAGAACCTACAGGACTGAAAAGCATATCTCCTCTGCCTATAAGCTTTTCCGCTCCGGCAGAATCAAGTATGGTACGGCTGTCAACCTGACTTGATACCGCAAAAGCAATACGCGTTGGGATATTCGCCTTTATAACTCCGGTTACAACATCAACAGACGGACGCTGCGTCGCAATAATAAGATGCATGCCTGCCGCTCTCGCCTTGGCGGCTATACGGTTTATTGAATCCTCAACCTCGTGGGATGCGGTCATCATGAGATCTGCAAGCTCGTCCACGATTATTACTATATGCGGCATCTTTTCAACTTCCGGTTCATCCTTCAAAGCGTCCACAAACCTGTTGTATCCCGCTATATCGCGTACTCCCCTGTCGGCAAACATTCTGTAACGCTTTTCCATTTCGCTTACCGCCCACCCGAGCGCTCCCGACGCTTTCCTCGGATCGGTCACAACAGGCACCAATAAATGCGGTATTCCGTTATATATTCCCAGTTCCACAACCTTAGGGTCTATCATTAAAAGCTTTACTTCCTCAGGCGTAGCCTTGTAGAGGATACTCATAATTATAGAGTTTATGCACACAGATTTACCTGAACCCGTGGCGCCAGCTATAAGACAGTGTGGCATTTTTGCGATATCTGCGACAACCTCATTGCCTCCGATATCCCTTCCCAGCGCTATTGTAAGCTTGCTTTTTGCCGAAGAAAAAACCGGAGACTCAATTATTCCGCGTATATCCACAACATCACTTGACTTATTCGGAACCTCTATTCCCACCGCCGCTTTGTTAGGGATAGGAGCTTCAATCCTTACTCCTGCCGTAGCAAGATTCAATGCTATATCATCAGCCAAATTAGTAATTTTGCTGATTTTCACTCCGGCGCACGGCTGAAGCTCATATCTGGTAACGGTCGGTCCGTGGCTTACATTTACTATCCTGGTTTCCACACCGAAAGAGCGCAGGGTCTTGACCAAATGCTCAGCCATAGCCTCTGTGCCCGCGGTATTTAATCCTTTGCTCTGCGAAACCTTAAGCAGCGACAGCGGAGGGAATACATATCCTTCGTCAGAATGCGCTCCTGTCGGCTCATTATCAAGTTCTTCCTTGAATTTAATCGTTTCCGCGTTTACATCTATTTTTTCCTCAGGCTCTTGTGCGGCTTCCTTAACTGTAGTATTGAGCGCCTGCTGCATTATTTCCTTGTCGTCTGAACCTTCAGGAACTTCGGGATCACCCGATTCCTCGACGTCCAGATAAGAATTCACAAGCTTTTTCTTTTTTTCCTCAAGGGTTGTCTTTTCAGGCTTCTGAATGTCATCGTCTACCGCAACGTCCGGGTTGAACCCTTTTATCACTTTGAGTTTCCTGCCGCCCTGCTGTGCCCGTTCAATACTTTCCTGATATGCATTCCCTGCCTGCTCCGATATTGTCTTAACCGGATTGGACACCGTTTTCAAGAGTGCTATCAAAGTAGTTCCCGTAAGCAGCATAACAAGTACAAAAATCAGTAAAATAACCGTTATTGCCGCTCCTGTTTTACCGAATGCCAGATATACAGGCTGTCCTATAAGCGCTCCCATAAAGCCTCCGCCGCTGAACTCAGAGCCCTTCCGGAAAGCCGCTGCCAAATGTTCGCCGAAGTTCAGGTCGTCCGCATGCGAAGAAAAAATATCTATCGCGCCTGATATTAACAGCACAAGAGCGCTTACCTCGACCGTCTTTGCGATAACCGAACCTTTAACTTTATCCATTGCAAGAATAACAGCAATAAATCCGAGCAAAAACGGATAAAAATATGCCGTTACCCCGAATATTCCGAACACGGTGTTATGCAGCCACTGCCAGACATTCTGTCCTTTTATAAACACAACACAAAGGAAAAATACCGCTATTGCAAACAGAATTACCGCTTTAAGCTGTTTTCCGGCGGCCGTATTTGCCGATTTCTGTTTCTGGCTGTTCTTCTTGGTATTTGTACCTTTTTTTGTTGCCATTTTACTTCTCCTTTATATATTTATAATCCTCGGCTATCTGGGATTTGAGTTCCTCCGCAGAAGAAAATCGTCTTTCCTCACGTATAAATTCGACCGGTATTATCCTTAGTTTTTTGCCGTATAAATCCCCTGAAAACCCAAGTATATTTGTTTCACTTATAATAAAATCCGATCTGTATGTAGGACGGATACCTATATTGGTTATTCCGGTATACCGGCGTCCGTCTATCATCACATTTGTTTTATAAACACCGAATTTTATCTTGACAAGCTCATCCGGATATCTCTGATTTACCGTCGGAAATCCGATCGTCCTTCCCCGCCTGTCACCTGATATGACCTCAGCTTCAAATGAAAAAGGTTTGCAAAGCAGTCTGTCAGCACACTCTATCAAACCTTTTGACAGCATATCCCTTATAGAAGTGGAAGATACCGCCTGCCCTTCTTCATAAACGCACTCGGCATATCTGAATCCTATTCCGTTTTTTTTGCAGAAACCGTCTATTGTCTGCGTACCGCCCTCGCCGCCCCTGCCGAACCTGTAGTTAAATCCGCAGGATATCAGAGAAGGACCGTATTTATTTTTAAGGAAATCCAAAAACTCAGCGGCGCGCATATCTCTTACCTTGCCGAAATCAAGCAGACATACTTCGCTGAACCCCAGCGATTTAAGTATATCACATTTATCCTTTACCGTGGTGATTAGTCCCACCTTGCCGGTTATATCTGACTTAGGAGGTGACTCAAAGGTTACCGCCACTCTGTTTTCATATCCCAGGGATAAATCCAAAACCGCACGGTGTCCTTTATGCACGCCGTCAAAGGTACCGAGAGCTACTGCAGTTTTGTTTTGCATAACTTTCTGCCTTTCATCCGTAATTTATACATAATTTAAAATACACTTAATTCCGATCTGCCTTCTCTCGCAGTCGGCAAATCCGATTCCTATAAGCTCCCGGCCGTACTTGATTCTGAACAGTTCGTTTTCGGAAATGTCGGACGCGCTTATTCGGTCAAATCCTAACTGCCCCCCGTGACAGAACCGCTCAGCCTGTTTATAAGTAACATTTATCGGACGAAAATGCAATACCGCGTTTTCTTCACTTATAATGAAGTCCGAAACCGTCGAGCTTTGAATTTCTTCAAGTGAACAGCACTGGGATATATCAAATCCCGAAGCGTATGTGCGCCTCAGTCCGCTCAATGCGGCACCGGTACCCAAAAATTCACCGATATCCCGTGCCAGCGACCTTATATATGTTCCTTTCGAAACATGGGCATTTATTTCAAACTCAAAATTGCTGTCCAAATCAGACAGCAAGTCTATACTGAATATCTCGACCTGCCTTGCAGGTATATCGGCCTTTTTGCCTTCTCTTGCAAGCTTATACATTCTTACTCCGTCTTTTTTTACGGCGCAATACATCGGCGGAGTCTGCATCAATTTTCCCGTAAACCTTTGCAGAGCCGTCTGCAATTCCCCGCTTTTTATGTTTACATCCCTGCGATTTTCCACCTCACCGGTAATATCATCGGTGCTTGTGGTGATGCCCAGCCTTATTTTAGCTTTATACCGCTTGTCCGCGTCCGTCATAAGTCCCGAAAGCGCAGTGGCACGGCCTATCAGAACCGGCAGTACACCTGTCGCCATCGGATCAAGCGTACCGGTATGCCCGACTCTTTTTTCACCGGCTGCCCTTTTTACCGCCGAAACCGCTCCGTAAGATGTGATACCTTCAGGTTTATCAAGCAGTAACAGTCCCTGCATTTTCTTCCTCCAGAGCCTTTTCTACAACATCCAGTACTTTTTTCTTGACTTCTTCAAGGGTCCCTTTCACCGTAGCTCCGGCTGCGGCAACATGACCGCCTCCGCCTAACGCTTTACAGATCGCGCTGGCGTCAAGCGGCGGATATGTTCTCAGTGATACCTTGAACTCATCATCATCTGTCTGCTTTATGGTTATTCCTGCCTTTATTCCCTCAAGACTGCGCGAAATTACGGCTATCCCCTCAAGCTCTGTACCGCTGCAGCCCGTCTTTTCCTGCATATCGGCGGTAACAGTAAGCAGAAAACACTTATCGTCAAAATGATATTCGGCATTTTCAAGCACCATTTTCTCAAGCTCTATCAAATTTTTAGACTTTGTGTCAAACATAAGACGGTTTATCTCAGTAGCATCAATGTTGTAACTGTACAGCTCCGCCGCTATAATATGTGTCTTAGCCGTTACATTTGAATACTTAAAACATCCGGTATCGGTAGTAAGTCCCGTATAAAGAGCCTTAGCGGTGATATCATTGATATTGACCTTCATCTGCTCTATAAGCTCATACATACATTCAGCCGTGGCTGCGGCGTCATCGTCAAGATACAGGTTCTGCGCATACTTTGTATTTGAAATATGATGGTCTATACAAAGATTAACCTTTCCCGCAAATTCTTCGCGCAAGGCTCCCAGCAGACTCTCCGACGCAACATCTACTGCAATAACAGTAGCGTTTTCAAATGACACATGATCTGTTTTGCGGGCAAAATAATCATACTTTTTAGGTATTACATCCGGACATAACACACATGCGGTTTTACCTATTTCATTAAGCGCATAATACAGCGCATATGCCGATCCTAATGTATCACCGTCGGGCGAAGCATGTGTCAGTATTATATAATTGTTGTGCTTTTTTAAATACAACGCCGTTTGTCTGAGCGTAAGCTCCCTGCAGGAACCGTTTTTATTATCATTCATTTTCATTTTCCTCTTTGAACGAGTGAATAATTCTCGATATATTCGCACTTTGTTCTATTGAATCGTCAGCAATAAAGCGGAGTTCAGGCACTTTTCTCAGCTTTAGCTTGGAACCCAATTCCCGGCGCAGAAAACCTGACGCTCCCTTTAAAGCCTTCACTGAACTTACAGTGACTTCAAATCCCTCTATCGCGCTTACATAAACAGTGGCGTACGAAAGATCTGACGACACATCAACTTTTACAATGCTCAGCAGCTTGCTGATACGCGGATCCTTAACCTCTCGCAAAAGTTCTGACAGCGCCGATTTTATATCTGATGTAATCCGACCAATTTTATATCCGGCCATTAATCTCTGTACTCCTCCATAATAAAGGCTTCAAATATGTCGCCTTCCTTAATATCCGCAAATTTTTCAAGGCTTATTCCGCATTCGTAGCCCTGCGCCACTTCCTTTACATCATCCTTGAACCGCCTCAAAGAATCAACTTTATCCTCACATATTACAATTCCGTCACGCACTACACGTATCTGGCAGGTACGCGTAACCTTGCCGTTCGTAACATAACATCCGGCGACAGTGCCCACGCTCGATATCTTGTAAACATTCCGCACCTCTGCGGTACCGAGCATATTTTCGCGGAACTTCGGTGCAAGCATTCCTTTCATCGCGGTTTCTATTTCCTCTATGCAGTCATATATTACACGGTACATGCGCATATCAATGCCGTCGCGTTCCGCCGCCGCCTGGGCAACTGCATCCGGACGCACATTAAATCCGACAATAATGGCGTTTGATGTCTGAGCCAGCATAACATCCGACTCATTGATTGCTCCTACGCCTCCGTGTATAACATTTACTCGCACCTCATCATTCGAAAGCTTCAAAAGATTTTCCCGAACCGCTTCAACCGAACCCTGTACATCAGCCTTAACAATAATGTTGAGTTCCTTAAGTTCACCTTCGGAAAGATTCTGGAAAAGATTATCAAGTGTGACTTTCTTCTTTGAATTGAAGATTTCTTCCTTGATCTTCTGTTTGCGCTGTTCAACCAGCTGGCGCGCAAGTCTTTCATCCGAAACAGCATCGAAAACATCTCCTGCGTTCGGTGTTTCGGCCAAACCGGTTATCTCAACCGGTACAGACGGCCCTGCGCTGTTGACCTCTATACCGTTCTCGTTAGTCATAACGCGAACGCGTCCTACTGATGTTCCGGCAACTATTATATCTCCTAAATGAAGAGTTCCGTTCTGTACCAGAAGTGAAGCTACCGGACCTCTGCCCTTATCAAGACGCGCCTCAAGCACAACGCCCTTCGCCCTTCTGTCCGGATTGGCTTTGAGCTCCATCATTTCCGCCACAAGCAGAATGCTTTCAAGCAGTTTATCTATTCCGCTGTGCGTCTTCGCGGAAACCGGAACACAGATAATGTCTCCGCCCCATTCTTCAGGAACCAGCTCATGCTCGGTCAGCTGCTGCATGATACGGTCGGGATTCGCTTCAGGTTTATCCATTTTATTGATCGCTACAATTATCTGAACCTTTGCGACCTTGGCGTGATTTATTGCCTCTATCGTCTGAGGCATAATACCGTCGTCAGCGGCGACTACGAGCACCGCTATATCGGTAGCCATAGCTCCTCTCTGCCTCATTGACGTAAATGCCGCATGGCCGGGAGTATCAAGAAAAGTTATATCGCTTCCGTTGCAGTTTACTCTGTAAGCGCCTATATGCTGTGTAATTCCTCCGGCTTCGGTATCGGTAACCGCTGTATGCCTTATAGCGTCGAGCAATGAGGTCTTTCCGTGGTCAACGTGTCCCATAACAACCACAACCGGACTTCTCGGTTTCAGATTCTCGGCGTTGTCCTCCGTATCGTCCATTATCTGCTCTTCAATAGTTACCACAACCGCTCTCTGAATCTTAGCTCCCATCTCGGTTACGACTATCTCGGCAGTATCATAATCTATTACCTGGTTGACTGTCGCCATCATCCCCAGTTTGAGCAGTTCCTTGATAACTTCGGCTGCGGTTTTCTTCATGGCGGCGGCAAGCTCACCCACAGTGATTTCGTCTCCGACCGTAACCGTGATAGGTGTCTTTTTGATGCGCTCAAGCTGAATACGTCGCATCTTGTCTGCTTCGGTCTCCCGTTTTGCGCCCTGCGGACGTCTGTAATCCTGAGACTTCTGCTTAATCTTCTGCTTTCTCGAATAATTGTCCTTCATAGAGTTTGCAGGAGCAATAGTTTCATACTTTTCATTGTATTTATCGATATTTACATTTGAAGTACGGGTATCAACGCGGCGTATTTCAGCCGGTCCCCTGTTAGGCGCCGCTCCGGGTTTCTTGTCTTTTTTCTGAGATGTAAAGGGTTTGAGATTTACCGGCTTATTTTCTTTTTCTGCCGGTTCTTCCTGTTTTTCTTCCGATTTTACATCAGTCTTTTTCGGATTCTGCTTTTTGTCCTCCGATTTGATTTCCTCGGATACCTCAGGTTTATTTGACGGCTTTTCTTCGGGTTTCTCATTATCCGCGTTCTCGGATTTCTTTTTTGATTCAACCTCTGCCTTTTTAATTTTCGGCTGTTCTGCCTTTTTCTGAGAATTATCTTCAGGCTGCTTTTTCTGTTTTTCCGGTTCCTGCTTTTTAGCGGGCTTTGCTTCCGGTTTTTCCGCTTTTTCGCCGTTCTGAGCGGCAGCAGCGGCCTTGAGCTGTTCAAGAATAGCCATCTGCTCGGCAAGCTTCTTGTTTTTCTCTTCTTCTCTCGCCTTTTGAGCCTTTTGGCGCGATTCCTCTCCGGTAGCAAAATACTCCTTGAAATTTTTAACAGCATTATCGGATGTTATTTTTTCAAACACCATCCCTATTTCTTCTTCATTCAATGCCGCTCCGGATTTTTTCTCACTGCCGGTAACTTCAGCAATAATCACTATCAGATCCTTGGATTTCATATTGAAATCTTTGGCAAGATCGCTGATCTTATATTTATTCGTCATTAGCAAATCCTCCTTAATTGTAAGGCAATACAGATTACCTTTGCTCAAGCGCCTTTATCAAGGCATCGGCAAAACCGCTGTCATTAACGGATATTATGCCGCATTTGCGCCCCACCGCGTCAGAGACGTCTTTTATGGATATTCCTTCAAGTACAAGGCTTTTTATGTCAGCCTTCCCGCAAAAAAATACAATTTCTTTCCTGCTCTTTTGCGAAATGTCTTCAGCCGTCACCACAAGACAGGATTTCCGGCTTTTTACCGATGAAACAGCCGCCCCGTATCCGAAGGAAAGCCTTCCGGCCTTTGCCGCAAAGCCGAGTAAAGAAAGTATTTTATTCAATATCTTTAAGCTCCGTTTCAAGCTGATCGTATATTTCCTGTGTAACATTGGTTTCCAATGCTCTGGACAGCGTATTCATTTTTGCGGCTTTCGCAAAGCATTCCCGGCTTTTGCATATATACGCTCCCCGGCCGTTCAGCTTGCCTGTGATATCAAGCTTTATCTCGTTACCGGGAGTTTTTACCACCCTGATAAGATCTCTCTTAGGCTTTCTCTCACGGCATACCGTACACATACGCATCGGAACTTTTCTTACTACCATAACAAATACTCCTTTTTATGACAGGATCTTCCGATAATTTATTATTCGCCGAAAAATCCGCTCTCAGGATGAATATCTATCTTCCAGCCGGTAAGTTTTGCAGCCAGCCTTACATTCTGTCCTTTATTTCCTATCGCAAGCGAAAGCTGTGATTCCGGTACGCTCGCCTTGCATACCCTCGGGTCCTCGCTTATTATCTCTACCGATGTTACTTTCGCAGGAGAAAGCGCCTCCGAAACAAATTCTACCGGATTATCACTGTATTTTACAATGTCTATCTTTTCTCCCGACAGCTCTTCTACTATCTTGTTGACCCGCGCGCCCTTTATTCCTATGCATGAGCCCACGGCGTCAATTTCCGGGTCAGGCGACCAGACCGCTATTTTGGTTCTGCTTCCGGCCTGACGCGAAATCGCCTTGATTTCTATAGTGCCGTCAAATATTTCCGGAACCTCGGTTTCAAACAGCCTTTTTACCAATCCCGGATGGGTACGTGAAAGCATTATACGCGCGCCTTTTTCGGTATCCTTGACATCTACTACATACACCTTTATATGATCTCCCTCAGAGAGTACCTCGTCCGGAACCTGCTCAAGCTTCGGAAGTGTGGCGTCGTTATGTCCGATAGTAAGTATTGCGTTTCCTGTTTTAGGATCTATTTTCTGCACTACCGCCGTCACAAGCTCACGGTTGTAACTGCGGAATTCCGCCAAAGTCTGACCCTTTTCGGCCTCCCTTACTCCCTGCCGGAAATTATTCTTTGAATTCTGCGCTACTACCCTTCCGAACTTTCTGGGATCGAGTCTTATGTCAATAAATCCGGCCTCAACACTTGAAGGGTCTATTGACGCCGCTTCTTCGCGGGATATCTGCGTATAAGGATCCTCAACCTCGTCAACCACGGTTTTACGAGCAGTTACCGTAAATATCTTGTTTTCGGGGTCTATGACACATGATACTATATCGTTGCCGCCGTAATCTTTGCGCGCCGCTACCGTTATTGCCTCGGCAAATTTATCCGCAATGAACTTCTGAGGTATACCTCTTTCTTCCTCCATAAGCCTCAAAGCTTCAAAAAATTCGCTATTGTCAATCTCTTTCTTTGCGGTCTTTTTTGCTCTTGCCATTTTTATTAATTCCTCCAAACAATTATCAGATATAAAAGTGTTCTGTTTATTATAAGTCGCACAAAACCGATTTGGATATTTCTTTCAGTTCAAATTCAATTTCTCCGGTTTCGGTTTCAAGCACAATATTTTCTCCGCTGCTTTTAAGAATACCTTCAAATTCTTTTTTCCCTTCAGATGCCTTATATAATTTTATCCTGATTTTTTTACCTGCCATTTTTGCGTAATGCTCAGGCCTGGTCAGCTCACGCTCAATTCCCGGAGAACATACCTCCAGATAATATGCTCCGTCTATCGGGTCGGACGCATCTATAACAGGATCTATAGCGTGTGAGACATTTGTACAGTCGTCAATTGTTATCCCGTCAGGCTTATCAATATAAATTCTAAGATACCATGACGCTCCCTCTTTTAAATACCTTACATCCCACAGCTCAACTCCGCAGTCCTCCACAGTCCGCTTAACAAGACCGTAAACCTTTTCGGCGGCATTTGCCATTGCTTCATCTCCCAAACATATAATTCCAAAACAAAAGTGAGCGGGTTGCCCCACTCACCTTTCTGAAGTCTTTTGTATATTGTATCACAGTCTTCTAAAAAAATCAAGTAAAATTTAATTTTTGGTATTTCTGATATAACTTGACATAATTTTTCACTGATATTATAATATTTTTATAATATTGAAGAAAAGGAGCTTATGTATGGATTCTAAATATGAAGCGCTGTTTACTCCTTGGAAAATAGGCAATGTCGAAATCAAAAACCGCATTGTACTTTGCCCTATGGGCGGAACATCTCTGTTCGGCTGGATGGAAAAAACCGGGAATCATTTTGATAAGGAAGCCGCCGGTTTTTTTCTTGAAAAAGCGCGCAACAACGTAGGTCTTATCATTCCCGGTATCGCTCCTATACGCAGTACGTTTATGGGACAGTGGCTGTACCAGAATAAAAAAATGTTTATACAGCTTAAAAGTTTCATGGACGAAATACATAAAACAGGCGCGAAACTGTTTATCCAGATAACCGCCGGCATGGGCAGAAGCTGGGCGGTCCCTACTCCGCTTGTGGCGCTGCACAATATGCCGGTAGTGCGTGATATTATAAAACCCATAATCAATATCCCATACCAGAGCGCGAGCCCAAGCGAACTCCCCTCGCGATGGTCGGATAAAATGACCTGCCGCGAAATTACGGTCAAAGAAATAGAAGAAATTGTTGACGCTTTCGCAAAGACCGCGCTGATGTGCAAGGAAGCCGGCGTTGACGGAATCGAAGTACACGCTGTTCATGAGGGTTATCTGCTTGATCAGTTTACAACCAAATATACAAACAAGCGTACAGACAAATACGGCGGATCGTTTGAAAACCGTTACCGCTTTGCCACAGATATCGTAAAAGCTATCAAGAAAAAATGCGGTCAGGATTTCCCGGTATCTTTAAGGTATTCTGTGCAGTCGAAGGTAAAAGACTTCTGTTCAGGCGCGGTACCGGGTGAAGAATATACCGAAATAGGAAGAGATATGCAGGAAAGCGAAAAAGCGGCCAAATATCTTGAGGACGCCGGGTATGATATGCTCAATGCAGACAACGGCTCTTACGATTCATGGTACTGGGCGCATCCGCCGATGTACATGCCTCAAAACTGCAATCTTGAAGATGTTGCGCATATCAAAAAATTCGTAAATATTCCGGTTGTATGTGCCGGACGTATGGAACCGGATGTCGGCGCCGCGGCCGTAGCCGAAGGAAAAATCGACGGTGTAGGGATCGCGCGTCAGTTCCTCGCCGATTCCGAATGGGTGACAAAGCTTATTGAGGACAGGATTGAGGACATACGTCCCTGTATATGCTGTCATAACGGCTGCTTCAATATGTCCCACTATAAAGGGGTAGCCAACGCTCAGAGCATTTACGACGCGAGTCATATTGCCCGCTGCGCTTTAGATCCCAGAGTAATGCAGTCAGACAAATATAAGATCAAGCCCGCTAAGGCAAAAAAGAAAATCGCTGTCATAGGCGGCGGAATAGGCGGAATGGAAGCGGCAATTTTGGCGGCTAAACGGGGTCATGAAGTTGTTTTGTACGAAAAGAGCGATAAACTAGGCGGGGTATTTATCGCCGCGGCAGCCCTTTCGTTCAAGGAGAAGGACCGAGAACTTATAGCCTGGTACAACAGAGAAATAAAAAAATATCCTGTAGAAATAAAACTTAATACCAAAATCAACGATGTAAACGCTCTTAATGCCGACGAAATCATAGTAGCGACCGGAGCTAAACCTAACCGGCTTAATGTCGAAGGAATCGAAAACAGCATTGAGGCAATTGAATACCTGCTCAAAGAAAAAGAACCCGGTGAAAAAGTCGTGATCGTAGGAGGCGGTCTTACAGGTTGTGAGATTGCTTACGAGTTATACCTGCAGGGCAAAAAACCTGTAATTGTGGAAATGAAGGACGACCTGATTGTTTCGGACAAGGTTTGTCTGGCAAACTCAAGCTTTCTGCGTGATTTCTTTAAAGCAAACAAGGTACCGGTACATCTCAATACCAAACTCTGCGAAATAAAGCAGGGCGCCGTGACCGTTTCAGAAGAAGACGGCAAGCCGTTTGACATAGATTGTGATGACGTCATAATCTCGGTAGGCTATACTCCTGCTCCACTCGCCAAAAAAGGCAGGAATGTGCATATTATCGGAGACGCGAACCGTGTAGGCAGCCTGAGGACTGTTATCTGGCAGGCATGGGATGCAGTAATGAAGTTGTAATGGAGGATTGAAAATTATGCAATTGACCGCTGAACAGCAGCAGATTTTAGACGGAGCCAAGGGTGAAACCCTTGCAAAAGTAATGAAAACCATGGTAATGTACGGTGATGCTTTCGAGGCAGAAAAACTTGTACCCATAACATCACAGTACAATCACCTTGTAACTTCTTTCGGACTTAAAGTTATGTCGCCTGTTTACGATCTTATGCAGCAGATTTTAGACGCCGGTGTAACATCTGGTCAAAAATTTTCGGTAGACCCGAGACCGATAGATAAAAATGTTCCCGCAAATTTTCTGCAGAATATCGTATTTAATAAGCTTATGTACTCAAAGCAGGATTTTTACGAAGATCAGCTGAAAAAGCTGGGGCTTATGGATGATGACGCCTTTACCTGTACCTGTTATATGGATGAAGTCGGCAACAAGCCTAAAAAAGGCGATGTATTAAGCTGGGCGGAATCAAGCGCGGTAGTATATGCAAATTCAGTTTTAGGCGCCAGATGCAACCGTAATTCAGGAATAATAGATATAATGGGTTCAATAGTAGGATATGTTCCCTATTTCGGACTGCTGACAGATGAGGGAAGAAAAGCCACATGGATAGTTAAAATTGAGACAACCGAAAAACCGGAAGCCCAGCTTTTAGGTTCGGCAATCGGGATGAAGGTTATGGAGGATGTACCGTATGTAGTAGGTCTTGACAAATGGATAGGCTCTGAGCTTAATGACGAGGCATGCACATATCTAAAGGATTTCGGAGCCGCCACGGCCTCTAACGGAGCAGTAGGACTTTATCATATAGAAAACCTTACCCCCGAAGCCAGGGAACAGGGCAGAAGCTTAATTTGCGAGGGTGCGCGCGAGTATGTGATTGATGACGCCGAGCTTGAGCGGGTCAAGGCAAATTACCCGGTTGTATGGAAGAATGCCGATGCTGTTCCGAAGCTCTGCTTTATGGGATGTCCGCATATGAGCTTACAGCAGCTTAAAGACTGGACCGATAAGATAGAAGCGGCTCTTAAAGAATACGGCAATAAAAAGGTAGTTATCCCCACCGTATTCACAGCCGCTCCCAAGATTTTGGAACAATTCGGCAAGACAGAATACGCAGCAAGGCTTAAAAATTGCGGAGTTATAACCTCTTATATCTGTCCGCTTATGTATATGAACAATCCTTTGTGCAAAAAGATGCCGGTTATAACCTCTTCAAATAAACTGCGCACTTACACAAGTGCCAGATACTATACGGACGACGAAATACTTAAAGCTATCACAAAGGGAGGTAAACAGTAATGAAAAAGTTTAAGGGCAGAATTGTTACTCCCGGTACCGTCACCGCCGATGCGGTAGTAACCAAAGACGGTTTCAACACACTCGCATCCATGCAGATGGCGCTTCAGTTCGGAGATAAAGCAGTAAAATGCGGTGACCAGAACAACCCGTATCTTCACGGAAAACCGCTTGCAGGCAAGGCGCTGTGCCTTCCTCAGACCATAGGGTCCACTACCGGAGGACTGGTGCTTTACTGCGCCTGCGCTATGAAAACGTATCCGGCATGCATGCTTTTTGCAAATCATATAGATTCCCTCGCCGCCGCAGGAGCAGTCCTTGCTGACGTTTGGGTAGACGGCGTCACGATGCCTGTAATCGACTGTTTAGGCGATGAATTTTTGGATTATGTCAAAGACGGCATGAAGATTACGGTCGAAACCGACGGCACCGTGACTGTTGAATAATTTAATCAATTTTTAAAAGAGCTGCCCCAAAGGCGGCTCTTTTGTTTATAATATCACTTGACAAATCAGACAAATTGTGCTAAATTGTATATGTATGATAGAGGCGCGGTATGTTATCAGTAACAGATGAATGTTAATTTTGGCAAAAAAATGTCATCTGCGAAAGGAACAGCCGCCGAAGTTGTATATCGGCAGATATACTGCTGGTAAAACGGAATAACATCTGTTTTACTGTCGCTTATGCGGAGAGCTATCAAAAACAGACGCACAGGCGCATATATGTGCTTTTTTCTGATTTTTGATAGCCGAATCATCGGCTATTTTTTATTGTCTGAAATAACAAAAAAGGATGGAACAAAAAATGAAAAAACCTATTTTCAAAGGTATGGCTACCGCTATTATCACCCCGATTGCAGAAAAGGGTATAGATTATGAAGCATTTAAAAAACTTATAGACTGGCAGATATCAGAAGGCATTGACGCCATTGTAGTCTGCGGAACAACAGGCGAGTCATCTACACTTACAGACGAGGAACACCGTGAGGCTATCGCATTTGCAGTAGAGCATGTAAACGGCAGAATACCTGTAATCGCGGGCACCGGTTCAAACGACACCGCATACGCTTTAGATCTTACAAAATTTTCCTGCGAGGTAGGTGTCGACGGAGTACTGGTAGTAACTCCATATTACAACAAAGCTACTCAGAACGGACTTATAAAAATGTTTACGAAAATAGCGGACGTCTCCACCGTTCCGGTTATTCTTTATAATGTTCCGTCACGCACAGGCGTAAATATTGAACCGGCGACCGTCGCAGCGCTTGCCGAACATCCCAACATAAATGCGATAAAAGAAGCAAGCGGAAACATATCAAAAATAGCAGAAATCGCTCATCTGTGCGGCGATAAAATCAATATTTACTCAGGCAATGACGATCAGGTTATACCTATTATGTCACTCGGGGGCAAAGGCTGTATCTCGGTACTGTCAAATCTTCTTCCTAAGGAAGCCTCTTTAATGTGCCGTAAATTTTTCGACGGCGACGTCAGTGGAGCCGCGAAAATGCAGCTTGACTATCTGCCTCTTATCAACGCTCTTTTCAGTGAGGTAAACCCCATTCCCGTAAAGGCCGCGATGGCTGAAATGGGATTTTGTGAAGATTATCTGAGGCTGCCGCTCACACCTATGGAAGAAAAACACAGGCAGATACTTTTTAATGAAATGCGAAAAGCCGGAATAAATATATAAAAACCGATTTTTTTGCGGAAAAAGGCGGTGAATTGGATGGTACATATCGGAAATGACTGGGATGAAATTTTAGCGGATGAATGGCAGAAACCATACTACCGAAAACTGAGGGAATTTTTAAAAAATGAGTATTCGACGTGGCGGATTTATCCGAATATGCATGATATTTTCAATGCTCTGAAATACACTTCCTTTGAAAATACAAAGGTTGTTATAATAGGACAGGATCCGTATCACGGCCAAGGTCAGGCTCACGGTCTGTGCTTCTCGGTAAAAAAGGGAGTTACGCCGCCGCCTTCGCTCAAAAATATATTCAAAGAACTGCACGATGATGTAGGCAGAGAAATAACTTCCGACGGTGATCTTACAGACTGGGCTGAACAGGGTGTCCTGCTGCTTAATGCGGTGCTTACAGTACGCGAAGGTATGCCTAACAGCCATAAGGACAAAGGATGGGAAATTTTTACTGACCGTGTAATTTCAGAGCTTAACAGGAAGCAAACGCCCGTAGTATTTTTGCTGTGGGGGGCTTACGCTCAGAAAAAGGCGGAAATTATAACAAATCCAATACATAGAAAACTTATGAGCGTACATCCCAGCCCGCTTTCTGCAAACCGCGGATTTTTAGGCTGCAGACATTTTTCAAAAACCAACCAGATTCTGAAAGAAGCTCATTTAAGTGAAATTGAATGGTAAAAAACTGAGCGTGCCCAACTGCACGTTCAGTTTTTTTAGGTCAGAACATTTTGATTGACAATTTTTGTCATTTATGCTATAATATTTGTAAGACTTGGATAGTAAAACTTTTAATCGCTCAGGTCAGAAAGGATATAAAAAATATGAAATCCACAGGCATGATAAGGCCGGTTGATAAAATGGGACGCGTTGTTATTCCCAAAGAACTGCGCGCGCAGCTTAAAGTCGAAAACAACCGTGACTGCTTTGAAATTTTTGCCGACGGCGACAAAATAATTCTCAAAAAATATCAGCCCACCTGTGTTTTCTGCGATTCTAACGGAGAAAGCATAAAATACTGCGGCTACAACGTGTGCAAGGAATGTATTGAAAAAATGAAAAATATGGAATAAGCGCAAAGTTTAACAGCCTTTTATCTACACAAAAAATAATGTGAAATAAAATTAAAAAGTCATCTCTGTCATTCAGACGGGGATGACTTTTATTATATCGGCTTTACATATTTTAAATTCTGAGTCCTTTGGGGTAATGGTTTTTGGCCTTGCCTTTTACTACCTTGGCTCCGCCTAATGTACAGCCGCAGACTGTGACCGCTGCCCAGCCGTCATCACAGTCCGTACCGATTTCCTCACCGTGTAAATATGCCGAAAGTTCTCTGCTGTTAAGTTCCAGCTCTATCTTACGCTTGAAATGTTTCCCCATAGCCATAAAAAACTGATGGTGGGGATAAATATAATTTTTCTTTATTTCTCCTACTGTAACCCCGCAAGAGAAAGCCGTACCTTTTCGGATTTCCATTAAAGGACTTAAAAAAACCGGCTTTCCGTTATAAACGGTAAGATCTTCCGCATTGTACTCTGTCAGCACACTGTCTAAAAATTCGGTAACTTCTCTGCCGGCGGTTTCCCTTTTTATAGATCCGACCTGCCGTATACTTCCGGCGTTTTTATTATGAAGCACCGCCATAAACTGTCCTTCGCCCTTCGATTTATACGGATAAAACCGTCTGGCATAATGAATGTCTTTACATTTGCATCCTTCAAACATTATACCTTCGCAGGTTACATCACGCACCCGTTCGCTTACCGGAAGTATCTCAAATTCAGGATGGTCTTGCAAAAAGGCATCTACCGTCATTTCGTTTTCCTCAAGAGAAAAAGTGCAGGTGGAATATACGATATACCCTCCGCTTTTTAAGGCCGCGGCCGCGTCTTCTAAAATTCTGCGCTGCCTTTGGGCACATTTTTTTACATTTTCCTCACTCCACTGCAAAACAGCGTTTTCTTCTTTGCGGAACATTCCCTCTCCCGAACACGGGGCATCTACCATTACCATATCAAAGGTTTTGGCAAAAACTTCCGATACCCTCGGTGTATCCATACAGGTCACTACAGTATTTTCAAGTCCCAACCGCTCAATATTACCTGTAAGTATTCTGCACCTGGACATTATAACTTCATTTGCCACAAGTATTCCGTTTTTGCCGAGTTTATTCTTTATCTGTGTGCTTTTACCTCCCGGCGCGGCGCAAAGATCCAGCACCTTCCAGTCTTTCCCGATATCAAGACATTCAGCCGGAGCCATTGCCGCAGGCTCCTGAACATATATCATGCCTGCATGATGGAAAGGGTGACTCCCTATTTTATCGCCGTCAAAATAATAGGCATTCTGAGCAAACCCTACCCTACTGTCCGACAGACAGTTTATCTTTTCAAAATCAGGCAAGCTGATTTTATCCGTGTTTACCCTGAACGCCCTTACCGGCGGTTCGCTAAGCGACTCCTCATACAAAGGATATTCCTCTTTGAGCAGCTTTTTCATTCTCTCTTTATATTCCCGGGGCAAATTTATCATACGTTTTCCTCGAAATTCATTTCCGCGTAAAGCATGCACATACTGACAGCAGTAATAGCCGCCGTCTCGGTTCTGAGTATTCTTTTGCCGAGCGATACCGTTTCAGCTCCGGTTTCCTTTGCGAGCAAAATCTCTTTGTCAGTAAATCCTCCCTCAGGACCGATAAAAATTCCGACACTCATGCCTTTTCTGATTTTTTTTAAAGCGTTTTTTGTGGACGACATACCGTTCTGACTCTCAAACGGCAGTAAAATTATATCCATTTTTTCTGCTGTCTTAAGCGCCTGACCATAAGACATCACCTCAAAAACTTCCGGCACATTGTTTCTCTTCGACTGTTTTGCGGCAGACTCTGCGACAGACTGCCAGCGGGCAGTCTTGGCGGCTTTCTTTTTGCCGTCCAGTCTGACTACACAGTTTGTCATTTCGGTAGGGATTACGCCATCTGCGCCCAGTTCAACCGCTTTCTGGATTATAAGCTCCATTTTATCGCCTTTTGGAAGTCCCTGAAAAAGATATATGTTTATCGGAAGATTAGTGTCTGCGTAGTTCTCCTGTATTATAACCGCCTCAATACTTCCGTCTGATATCTTGTCGATCTTACACAGGTGACTTTCTTTTTTATGACTTACCAATATTACTTCTCCCGGTTTCATCCTGAGTACATTTTTTATATGATTATAATCCGACCCGGTTATCGCAAAGCGGTTACCCTGACGCGCATTTTCCTCTGCAAAAAAATTATACATTTTCTTCTCCTACTCACTGCGGAATTTGTCAGGAGACATCCCGACCCTGTTTTTAAACTGTTTTATAAAATGGGTAGTATTCCGGTATCCGCACTTTTCCGCGATCGCGCCGACCTTTAAATTTCCGCTCAAAAGCAATGACTTAGCCTTGGTTATACGTGCTGAAATTATATCCTCCGTACAGCTCATACCGAAAAATTCCCTGTAAAGATGCTGTAAATACGACCTGCTCATACACGCCCCGCCGCATATACTGTCAATATCCCATTCTCTCTGAGGATTGCGGTAAATTTCCGTTCTTATGTTATACAGATTCTTAAAATTATCCCTTTTCCTTATATTTATATCTCCGCAATCGGCCGAGTCCTTTACCCTGTATAAAAAAACTATCCCCAGATTTGTAAGTATATTGTTTTTATATTTTGAAAAACTTCCGTTTAATTCTTTTTTTATACAGGCTATCGCGTCAGAAACAGTGTCAGGCAGCGAAAAATCAAGCGGCAGACCTAAAGGTATATCGGAAAAAAGCATTTTTTCAAAATCATTTTCCAAATCAAAGTGAATAAAATCATGCAGCAGTCCACCGGAGGATGAAGGATAATAGCTTTGTATTTTATGTTTGTCAAACATAATACCCTTGCCAGGCCCCACATCCGTATAACTACCGTTGACCAAAACGCGGACAGGAGACTTATAAAGCACAAAAAGATAATCGGATCTGCCCTTTTCTCTGTGCAGACTGAAATCAGAAGATTGAAAATTATCCACATCCGCTAAAATAATAATCATTTTCCGCAATCCCCGTCATTTTAAAATAAAAGCATAATATATCAACTATATAGCATTATAATTTATTGATTAAAATAAATCAATAGGCTATTATAAAAACAGACAGATTAACGGGGGGATTATATGATTGATACTGTCAAGGACGAAATGAAGGAATATTATTTCAAACTGCCTGTGAGGGCATGGCCTCAGTTCTGCCCGTCTGAAAATGTCGCAGATCTTGATATAAGGCAGAGAATCTACTGCGAAATGGATGCTTTTTATCAAAAATATCCCGATACTCCGAGCGTACTTCTCAAAAGCCGCGTTCACACCCTTATCGCTGAATACTGCCGTCCGAAAATATTTACAGGCAATCCTTTTTTCTTTGAAATCGGCTGCAAAGAACGTGATTCGTGGGGGATAGGTGACTTTACCCCAGCGTTTTGGATTACCGAAAGACTTCGCGAAAAAGCCCGGTCAGAGCATCCTATATGCGTCGAGTTCGAGGAACGCCTGTCAAAGCTCTTTGAATTTGACAAAGTGGGAATATGCAATATCATGCATTCTTTTGATTATGACCATCATTCGTTAGGGTACACTAATTTATTTTCAAAAGGTGTAAACGGTATTCTGAAAAACGTAAAACTTAAAAAAGCCGAATACGCGCCGGGCAGCAGTCAATATGATTTCTGTCTTGCCGCCGAGGAAAGCCTGAACGCGTTAATAAAGATAGCTCAAAAATTTTCACTTAAGGCGAAAGAAATGCTTTTCGGCTGCAGAGATGAAAAACAGCGCAGATATCTTGAAATGATACACGATACAGCTGTGAAAATACCCGCAAATCCTCCCGAAACCTTTTATGAGGGGCTCGCCATGCTGCTTTTTACAAGAGAAGTTACAGCTGTACTTGAGAACATAGGAATTTCCCAATTAGGTCATGTAGACAGGTTACTGTATCCGCTGTACAAAAACGATTTAAAATCAGGCAGAATAACCGAAGCTGAAGCACGGGAGCTTATCGGATTATGGATGCTTCATACCGATATAAAATTTGATCTTGAAAATAATCCGTGGCCCGAAACCAGCACATGCATACAACTCGGCGGATGTGACACAAACGGCATACCGGTATATAATGCTGTCACCCGTATGTTTATAGAAGAGCATCTGAGGCTGAGGCTTGTAAATCCCAAACTCAACTGCAGATACTGCCTAAATTCCCCGGACGAATATCTCAGAACCGTAGGCAGCGCAATACTTAAAGGGCATAATAACTTTGTTCTGATAAATGATGATATAGTTATATCAGGCCTGGTGAAAAACGGGGTCGACCTTCGAGATGCGAGAATGTATGTAAGCGGCGGGTGCCAGGAAACCATGATTGAGGGATTCGGTCACACAGAGGGTGCCGCTATTTATGTTTCTGTTCCTAAAATACTTGATTTGTTTTTATACCCTGACAGTCGAACTGACATTATAAAACCCATCAAAAAGGCTGATACTTTTGAAGATTTTTACGGCCAATTCCTTACTTCAGCGAAGCGCTTTTTGAGCCTTATGACAGATCAGCGGAATATTCGCCAGCAGTTTTATAAAACCTACCAGGTGTCCCCGCTTTTTTCCGCAACTCAAACAGGATGTATAGAAAACGGCAAAGACTATACCCTTGCGGGAGCGAAATATAATTTTTCAACAATTGCCCTTGTAGGACTTGCAACTCTTACCGATTCACTTTATGCGATAAAAAAGCTGGTGTACGACAGAAAACTGGTGACCTTAGACGAATTGATAAGCGCACTTAAGAATAACTGGAAAGGTTATGAAAAACTTCGCAGGTCGGCTTTGAGCACTGAAAAGTACGGATGCAATAATCCTGAGGCAGACGCTTTTGCTAACGGTCTTCTTGCCGAGCTTTCTGAATATATTTCTTTAATCAGAAACGAGCGGGGCGGCAGCTATATTCCCAGTCTTTTCGTATACTATTTCTATCAATATTTTTCAGGTGCGCTCAGGGCTACGCCTGACGGCAGGTACAGCGGCGACTTGCTGAGTATGGGCTGCGGTCCGTCACAGCTTACACTCATTCCCGATATTACAACAGCTATAAATTCGATGAGTAATATAGATTTCACCGTGTGCCGCGGCGGAAGCGCGGTGCTTGACGTAAAACTTCCGTACAGTAAAAACTTTACGCCTGAAATTTTTTCGTCATTTATCAAAACCTGCGGAAAACTGGGATGTCCGACCTTACAGCCCAACATGGTTTCAGCCGAAGAACTGATCGACGCGAAACTGAACCCCGAAAAGCATAAAGATCTTATAGTCAGAATATCGGGGCTGTCCGCTTATTTTGTGGCGCTGACGCCCGAAATACAGGATGAAATAATTGCCAGAAATCTTTATAATATATGCTGATATATTTTCACCGTAAAACATACATATCTTTTTAATAAGACGCTTCTTATCTGAAAATTTTCATCAAATAATCAGTTTTATAAAATCCTGATTTCAAAGCGACAAAATAACTTCATCGGCAAAAATAACACCTTAAAGTTCATATCACTACATTTTCATTTATTAATGCGCAAAACAGCGGCACAAAAATTATTCTGTGCCGCTGTTTTATATTTTTACAAATGCTTTCCTTCCATCTGCTTAAGATATCTTTTATACAGCTCATTCCAACTTTTATAGTTATTATCGTTTCTGTGGTCTGATAAAAGTTTTGATTCCTCAAGATACCGGCTTAAATATTCACTCGCCTTAACCGCGCCGGTATGATTTAAATGATCGCCTTTATCTCTTGTATCCTTTGTCCAATCTATTTTGATTTCATCATTGATCAAATTCATATCAATATATTCACATCCGAGATTTTCGGAAAGATCCTTAACGCTGTTATGGCGGGAATAATTCCAATTGATTGTACTTGGGGTGCTTAAAAATATAAGCTTCGCTCCGTTATCATCACATATATCCTTTATCTTCTCTATCAGATGATAATTAGTGCTTGCTATTTTTTCACGTTCTTCCGTCGGAAACATATACTCGGTTTTTTTACTCGGTCTGATAACCGAGCTGTAACCATATCCTTTTTTATCATCCGTATATGTATACGACGCTTTTTTAAACATATCTTTTATTCCTATTTTTTTCCAACCGTCATTATAGTCGAATATTGAGAATGTTTCACCCAATGATGCTAATACGGTGTTTTTTAATCCCACATTACGGAATATAGTATTCGTCTCCAAAATAACAATTTTCGGTTTTTGATTAGTAAAAGCACGTTTTAACATTTTTAAAGAATAATTGACAGGCTGACTGTTACTTCCGCAAACATAAACTGTGTAACCGGTTTTGTTCCATATTTCCATGGGAGATATTGAACAGAACGATTCACTGTCACCAATAACCACTACATCTATCGTATTAGCCTTTTCTCCCAAAATACCGTTTGCCCTAACAGCTTCCATCCCGGAATCCTCCACGTTGTTTTTAGGCATAAACGCTAAGGACAGACCTCGCAAAACGACTGTGAGTCCTATAAAGAAAACCAAGATTTGTGAAAATCGTTTAAAATACAACATTTTTATCCTCCTTCCTAAAAATTAGCATACATCGGGTCAACAGGCAGATAATTTATTCCGTACGCGCCGAAAACAACAATAAAAGCAATTACCGCATAATATATCGCAAAGCGAGCAACAATGTTTTTCTTCATAATACCGTCTCTTATAGAAACACCGTTTTCCTGCAGAAGACCCACAAAGAATAAAATTCCCGTACTGATAAGAACAATAATCAAGTCATAAGCGTCTATTCCCAGTTTAAATACTGTCCCGTCGGCAAGTGATTTGAGACTGAACTCCGTGATCATTTTTTTAAACATAATCATTCCGGCTTTAAGTCCGTTGCTTCGGAAAAACAGTTCTCCTATGCATACCAAAACAGTTGTTCTGACTATCTGGAAACACCTGTACGGCAAGGCGCGCCGGTTGATTCGGCAAAATGCTGCAAGTCTGCTGAAATAGGGATCAAATATGTTGCCGAGCAAAATAAATGCGAAATGATACATTCCGAAGAAAATATAATGCCATGCCGGACCGTGCCAAAGACCATTGCAGAGCCATACGCAAAACAGAGCTATAGAACCTGATATTAACGGACCGAAATGATTGCCAAGTTTTTTTCTTGACTTTGCCGTAAGCTTTTTAAGCGGTCCCGACATTGAGAGCGGATAAAAAATATAATCCTTAAACCAGGCGCCGAGAGTTATGTGCCATCTCTTCCAGAACTCCGAAATACTGGAAGAAAAAAACGGACGCTTGAAGTTTTCGGGTAAAGTTATTCCAAATATTTGCCCGCTTCCTATAACAAGATCCATCGTACCTGAAAATTCGGCGTACAGCTGCAGGGTATAAAGAGCCACTCCCACAGTAATGATAAACCCGTCATACTGCCGGTAATCATTAAACACATTCTGTATAAATAAATTCAGCCGGTCGGCGATCACAAGTTTTTTGAAAATACCGAAAACAATCCTCTGCAAGCCTAACAAAAAATTTTCATATTTCAATTTCGGCGCTTGCCATAAAGTATCCGCGGTATCGCTGTACCGGCAGATAGGTCCTTCCAGTATTTGCGGGAAAAAACTCATAAACATCGCAAGTCTAAGCAAATTTGTGTCTGCCTGGATTTTCTTCCGGTAAACATCCACAATGTATGAGACCGCCTGAAGAGTATAGAAGGAAATCCCGATAGGCAGAATATATTTGGGAACCTCCAATGAATAGTCTGATCCCATTACACCCAAAAGTGTATTTATATTTGTTGCGAAAAAAGCAGAATATTTTAAAATCAGCAATAATCCTATATGTATAACTACCGCTAAAAAAATCACGGCATACTGCTTATTTTTACTTCGCTTTTTTACCGATTTCTTTTCATCCTTTGAAAGCCCTGATAATAATTGCTGCTCTTCCATTTGAATACCGGAAAGCCAGAGACCGAAATGATGTACTGACAGAGTGGAAAACAGCAGGTAAACAATAAGTTTTCCGCTGAATGCCCAAAACACGAAATAGCTCGATAGCAGTAAAACCCATCTGCGCGCTTTTTGCGGAACAATTCCGTATAATACAATAACGCACGGCAAAATTCCGAGAAGAAAAAATAAACGAAAAAATGTGTTGAGTGTCAGCAATTATTATTCCTCCTTCAGTCTTTCAATCATCTCCCAAATGCTTTTTGCGGAATTGAAGTTTTGAGGAATAATTTCCACTGTAGGTACGGTTATATCATATTCATCCTCAATTTCTGCTATCAATGAAAGTATAGTCAGCGAATCCAGATAATGTCCGTCTATCAGCTCCGTACAGGTATAATAATCCACCTCAGGCTGTAATTCTTCAAGTATTTCTATAAGTCTTTTATCCATTTTAATAATCTCCTTTTCAATAGTTTTTAGGTGTGTTTAAAATATAGGTGTCGAATCGTTGGCGAACCGTTGTGTACTTACGTCCGTCAAAGAGAATGATTTTTGGCAGATCACGGCTCAAAAACAGCGAAATACCTTCGGTCATAGAATAAGCGCCTGTATCGCAAAACGCCAGTATATCTCCTGCTTTAAGATCAGGCAGAGATATTTTTTTTACGAGAATATCGTTTGCGGTACAAAGCGACCCACAGATATTCCATTCTTTGCACTCTCCCTGCCGCGGGTCGATCAAATGTATTTCTGGCTTTTTCATCGCCATAAACTGACCGTAATAGACTATCTGGTGCATACCTCCGTCGACCAGAGCGTAGTTCTCACCGCAGTTGCATTTGGTATCGACCACCTGCGTAAAATACGTTCCGCAGCATGCGGCAATGCTTCTTCCGAGTTCAAGCGTTATTTTTCCTCCGAACCCCATTGAACCCAAAAGTTCCGAAAATCCTTTTAAAAAGGCTTTTTCATCGTATTCCGCCTTATCAAAATAGACCGCCGGCAGACCCGGGCCAAACTCGAATTCTTCAAAATCAAAACCGTATTTTATCTTGATTTTTTCAATAAATGCATCTGCATACTTAATTTCCCTGCTCAGTTTTTTGAGAGATGTTTTCTGGGTACCGGAGAAGTATTGCAGGCCTTTTAAATTTACATATAAGTCATCCCGGTATTTTTTAATGATATTTTCTATTTCACCCTCATCCATACCGAATTGATTTCCGCTTGTAAGCCTCAGCAGTATATCGATACGTTTTTTATTTCCGGCAGCAGAACACCGAAGCATCTCAAACTGCGCTGCCGATTCGGCCGTATAACAGCCTGCCGGCTGCTCAGATGAAATCAACTCCTCTATAAATCCCTTTTCCTTATTTACACCTGATATAACAAATTGCTTAGACGGCAGATTCAAATAAGAGCAAATCCTGTATTCGCCGGGCGAGCATATTTCTAAACGTTCCACAAGTCCCGAAATGCTTTCCAGAATAAAGGTATTGGCCTTAATTGCATAGCAAAGCTCAATATTTTCAGGCAAATGTGACCTTAAATATTTGATACGGTCTTCAAGTATGCGCAAGTCAAATATGTACATCGGTGTTTTTTCCTCAAGCAGTATCTGATTTAAGTTTTTCATTTTTGTTTCCTCATTTCAAGCAGCACTTTCCGGTCGACCTTGCCGTTCTTTGTCAACGGAAACTCATCCAACTGACAAAAAACATTAGGAATCATATACGCCGGAAAATAGCTGCGCAGTTTTATGTGAAGATCTTTTTTATCAATGCTTCCGACATAAAATCCGTACAATTTTGACCTTTCCCGGTCATATACGGCACAAAGGCGTTCTACACCCTCAACCTGTGAAATAATACGCTCAATTTCCTCAAGTTCAATTCGGTGTCCCATGTGCTTTATCTGAAAATCCTTTCTGCCGCAAAACAGCAATTCTCCGTTATCTGTATACCGGGCCAAATCCCCGGTTCTGTATATCCTTTCAGTATAATTAGAATTCAAGGGATTTATGCAAAACGCTTTTGCAGTCTGCTCAGGATTGTTGTAATAACCGAGAGCCAGAGCCGTTCCTCCGACGCATAATTCCCCTACCGTTCCGCTTTCGGTTATAAGTTTATTATCTCCGTCCAGCAGAAAAACCCTTTCATTTTCAAACGGTTTACCGATAGGTATACCTGCGGAATAATCGCGGTCTTTTATAATACGGTGATAAGTACAGTTACAGGTTATTTCTGTCGGTCCGTACAAATTTACAAACTCGGCGTCCGGCAGATGTTCCATCCAATTATTCAGGTGCTTTAAAGGCATCTCCTCACCGCTGAAAAGTATCTGTTTTACCGTACCGGGCACACGGTAATCAAGTCCGTGAAAAGTGCTGATGAGGCATATCGCCGATACCGCCCATATCATCGTAGTAACCGAATTATCGCAAATAAAGTCAAGAAGCTGAGCCGGTGCCGAAAACAGCCGTTTAGGTATGATTACAAGCGTCGCGCCTGTTTTTACGGAGGAATATATATCCTTTACCGATACATCGAAATCAAACGGGGCCTGATTACCGATTATATCGTCCGGCTTGATTCCGAACTCATCCGTAAACACATCTATAAAATCTGTAACGCTTCGGTGTCCTACTAAGACTCCTTTGGGAACGCCCGTAGACCCGGAAGTGAAGTTCGCATATAAGGGATCGGTATCAATCATCCTGCGCCGAATATCAGCAAGTAATTGTTCGTCTATATCGCGCGAAACAAGTTCTTCAATATCAAGTATATTTTCTTCAGCCGAAACAGACAGTGCCATATCTTTATGTGCCGTATCGGTTATAATGTACCGGGCTTTGAGCACTGACTGAATTTGCTCCTTTCGGTACGCCGGAAGTTCCGGATTGATAAGCACATAAAATCCGCCTGCATAGGCAATTCCGAAAAAAACGCATAAAGTCAGTATACTTTTTTCGGATAAAACCGCTACCGGACTGCCGTACGATATTTTTTCGGCAAGGGCGGTACCTATTCGTTTGGATATTTCCAGCAACCTGCTGTATGTAATCTGACCCGACTCATCAATAACAGCTGTTTTATCGGGAAACGATTTTTCCGTCATCTCCAAGTACTCAAGTATATTTTTTTGCACATCAAACACCTTGCCTTTCTCGTTTAAGAATAATGTTATCCTGTTTATGTAATCATTATCTCATATCTTTCTTTAAAATAGGCTATACAATTTATTAAGAATTCTTAATTTTCGACAAAAAATCGCAGGAAGCGATGTCACGCTTCCTGCGGTTTTTTTATTTCTGCAACGGCAATAATACAGTTACACAGAAACTGTCTCCCTTCTTGCCGGCTGTAAATTCTCCCATGTGAAATTCTATAATACGCCGGCAGGTAATAAGGCCTATGCTTGTACTCTCAATCTCAGACTGCTCTGTTTTTATTGCGTTTGTTATACTAATGGACAGACAGTTGTCACCCTTCGGTTTAAACTCAATGTTAATATTTTGCATAGGATCGGCATATTTAAGCAAATTTGAATACAAATTATCCATTGCCCTTTGCAGCAGTTCAGTATTGACTTTAACATTTCCCGAAACATTCGTGAAATGGGTTTCTACTTTCATACCCTTGCTTTCCAGAGAATATGCATAATCCGAAAGTATCTGGCTGAACAGTTCATCCGCGTCTACCGTTTCCATTCCGGCATCATCCCATTCGGTAGCATAAGCCAGAAAATATTCAAACATCTTATCCGCCATATTTTTAATCCGCATAGTTTGACCTACACTCTTATGTATGAGTTCCTGGCATTGTTCTTCGCTTGAATATTTCTTTCGCTCTATGATTTCCAAGTATGCAAGCAATGAGGTGAGCGGCGTACGCAGATCGTGCGACATAGCCGTAATAAGTTCTGAATTTGCCGAACGCATTTGACTTTCAATTTCCTGATGCTTCAGAATATAAAGCCGCATTTGATCAATACCCACAGCAAGCTTACTTAATTCATCATCGCCGCATAATGTAACAGAATGATCAAGTTTGCCTCCCGACAAAATATCAAGTTCCTGTTTAAGTAACACCACATAGGATATTTTCTTGTTTATAAGCGATATAAAACATATAGAAAAAACAATAAAAGCAACTGTTCCCGACAGCACAGTCGTTAAGAAATAGTATGCGTCACCTGCATAGTAATAAAGAAATGCCCTGACTTCTGTATCATCACTTAAAGTCAGCTCATATTCACTGTTTGGATTTTCAAGATCCGGATCCAATCTCACCCTGCCCGCATCCCCGTTTGTTGTACTTGAAGAAGGATATTCGAAAACAGCTGTATCATCATTGTAAATTGTCAGATATACTTTATCCCCTCTGCTGCACCACGCATTAATCCTTTGTAAATTTTCCAGAGAAATAGAATTTTTTTCTACATATTCCTGCAGATTACTGAACTGACCGTCAGCCATTTTGTATGAAAAAGAATCGCTGTAAACAGTTTTGTATAAAAGTGAATCACCTATAACAAACAACACAACCAATACTGCAACCGCAATTATAAATGATATAAATATTGAAATCAGCAGCTGTAATTTCAAACTTTTTACTTTGTATTTACTCAATACGATACCCCTTTCCCCATACATTCCTTATTGTATGACTGTTTTGAGGATCGTCACCGAGTTTGCGGCGGATGTTTCTTATATGAACCATTACATTGTTTGTTGAGGAATATGTGTAAGGTTCATTCCAAACAAGCTCATATATACTTTGCGCTGAGTAAATTCTCTTCTGATTCGACGCAAGCAGCAAAAGAATCCTGTACTCAATATCGGTTAAAACAACTTCCTCGCCGTCTACCTTTACAAGACACCGGCTTGTATCTATTTCTATATTCCCGCAGCAGTATATTTTGGAACTGGGCTCTGATGTTTTGGCTCCGTATACATAGTATCTGCGCAGAATCGCTTTTACCCTGTTCATAAGCTCATTATACGAAAAAGGCTTAACAAGATAGTCGTCACCGCCGGCCGAAAATCCCATCGTCTTGTCAGAATCCTGAGATTTTGCGGTTAAAAACAGAATCGGCACCGTATAACGTTTCCGGATTTCGGCGCATATAGTGTACCCATTCATTTTTGGCATCATTACATCCAGAATAACAAGGTCTACGGTATGGTCCATTAACAGTAATGCCTCTTCGCCTGAGGCCGCCTCTACTGTCTCATATCCCTCGCAGTTAAGCAGCAGACGCAGGGCTTCTCTTATTTCGGGGTCATCATCCGCAAATAATATTTTCTTTCCTTCCACGCAGTATACCTCCTTGTTCTTTTGTTCAATTATATCATTAATTACCCGTCTTAGAAAGCGCAAAAACCGAAAATTCATATTTCTTCATAATTTTATAATAAGAGTTTAAATATTTCCCTTTGAATATATAAGCATATTTACAAAGCGGGCGCTTGACGGTACAAGGATTTTTATATGATATATCCGGTCACATTTCAGAAACACAAACTAAAAAACACAAGAGCGGACAGTCTATACTGTCCGCCCTGCTATCAAGCGCCGCTTCGCACCGAAACATTTTATCAAAGCAGTGCAAAAAAGCTTAATCAGATAACAATTTTTCAAAAACTTTGGCACATTCGACCGTAACTTTACCCGGCATAATTTCCGATTCAGTCATACCTGAATTTATGCAATCCGCGGTTTCTTCTATCTCATATACAAAGCCGTTGCCTTCCGGAAATTCCGCCCTGAAATGTTCTCTTAATTTCATATCGCTTCCGTAAAGATAACATTCATCGCTTACATGAGATCTCGGTATCTCAATAAAACCTGCGTCCCCGCTTACAATAAAATACTCCCTGGTATCTGATGTGACCAAACACTGCAAAACCGCATCAACCGAATTAAAACTCAATATGAAGCTTGAGATTACATCAACCCCGGTTCTTTTATCCCGTCTTACTTTGCCTATAACCTCTTCAATAGGCTCTCCGGCCAGAAACGACGCAATTTCTATCATGTACACTCCGATATCATATAGCGCCCCGCCTGCGAGAGAAGCGTTTATCAGTCTGCTCTCAGGATCCTCATCCCCCTTAAACGCTATCATTCCGGACATTGTCTGCATTTTTCCTATTTCGCCGTTCATTATCCATTGCCTGGCTTTTTTCATAGACGGCAAAAAGCGTGTCCACATAGCCTCCATTAAAAAAAGCCCCTTGCTCCGCGCCGACTCAAACAGTTCTGACGCGTCCTTTTCGGTAAGCACCATGGGTTTTTCACACAAAACATGTTTGCCGGCGTTAAGACATTGCTTTATGTTTTCATAGTGAAAATTATGCGTAGTTGCAATATATACCGCGTCTATATCGGGACTGTTTACAAGTGTCTCATAGTCGCAGAAGCGCGGTATATTGTTGCGTTTTGCAAAATTTTCAGCTTTTTCATGTGTTTTGCTGGCAACAGCTATTACCTCAGCGCATTCAGTAAGACTTGCCGCGTGCGCAAAACGTTCAGCTATTTTACCTGCTCCCATTATTCCGAATCTTATTTTATTCATATATACCTCCATACAGTTACAGAGTTTCTGCTATTAAACAAAGTGGTTATGATTTTAAAGCCTGCCCGCGCGAATATTCTATGCGGAATATCTTTCTGTCTGTCGGATCATGTATTTGAAATTCAAAACGGTTAGCGGAAACAATATACTCCGCCAAATCACTGTCTGTTGTTAACGTATCCGGCAAAAAAGTTCCCCCGTATGCGCGGTAAGAATCGGCGTGATAATCACATCCTGCCGTCACCGCAAGACCGGTATCTCCGGCAATTTTTAATATTTCCTCATAGAAACTGTTTTTGTACAGCGGATGGCAGTTGATTTCAATACCGTCAAGGTATCCGGTATCCTGCACTGCTGTGCCGTTTCTGAATGGGTGCGCCTGAACCAGGGCACAGCTGTTTTTGCGGCATACGCCGTAAAGCTGTGGTAAGCTCATATCACATAAGCATGGGTTATTCAGCAGAAAATCAGAATCCGCTCCGTAAATCAGCATATGCAGGCGGTCATCTTCATTCATTGTGACCTCTATCCCGCAGAAAATACGCAGACCGTATTTTTTACCCAACTTTACGCAAAATTGCCACTCGTTTATATAATTTTCTATCCAATCTCCGTAAGTCTTACTGTCAAAGTACTGCGATGTATAATGATTGGTTATCGCCAAACCGTCAAACCCCAGCCTCTTTGCAAGCCTGATGTTCTCTTCGGCGCTTATTTTGCAGCATTTACTTATACCGCTTGTATGAGCATGCAAATCTATAAGCATATTTTATACCTTCTTTTTACACAGACAAAAAGCGACTATCATACTTATTAAATCGGCGCAGAAAAAGAACTGAAAAACTATTGCGGTTATCGGGGCGGCATTATTTGCGAAACTTTTTTGCTTAATCGACTGCGCAAGAGCATAAATGCTTATAAAATTACTTAAAAACAATGTCAGCAAATCAATAAAAATCAAAACAATGATGAACGGAAACGTCATAAAAAACATAAGGCCAAGTCCCAAACCATATAAAAAAATAACTATATATGTAGGAATATGTATACATTTAATAATCAATGCCGCTTTTAAAATTTTTCTGGCGTCCGTCGTCTTCGGCAGAGCTATATACAGTATATTGCAAATAATTGACAATATAAACCAGACGGCAATGGCTATCCACAAAACATCTGAATTTACCATTATAGTATTCATAATCTTTTCCGGTACCAAAATCAAAAACAAAAAAACTCCGACTATCACATACGGAAATAATGCCGTAGGTATCAGCAGCCAGAATTTATCAGAAGTTTTTTTCATAAAGAACCCCCCTAAAAATTAATTTGGCATACCTATAAATACGTTTGAAAATATACTCTTGACATATTTATATCAAAACATCCTCGCTTACTTTAAAAAAACATTTTTATAAGTCAGGGTTTTGATTTCGTGACTGCGGAAATCAGTACTTTGTATGCCAGAACGGTTCAGAATTTATAGATTTGGTAAAAGCTACAGATATGTTCATCCCCAAAATCCGCGTCCGAGCAAAAGGTTGACAGCACTTACCACCACTGCCGGATAGGATCTAAATGTGATTGCAAATCAAATATACTCTTTTCATATATAATACATATTGAGAATTTTCTATAATTTTATCATACAGCTGACTTAAAGTAAATAGTTTTTATCCCGTAATTCTGTTTTCCCATAAAATGCGGCGTTGTTTTTTGTTCCGACACCGATTTATAAAAAGGCTATTAAATGTTTCTGTACCTGCCGTAATCAGAATATCGGACGTTTCAAGCTATCCTGAAATACTCGAGAAACAGCCAGACAAGGAACAAACAGCTGCATGACTGCAACTGTTTGCAAATGAAAGTTTTTTCGGCTCTTTATCGACGGAAATCGACAAAAACCTAAATAAAAAGTCCGCCCTGCTTTTCGCAGGACGAACTGAGCTGTTATTAAATTGTACCTGTAACAGTAAGAGTCGCTGTGCCCGGAACTACCGTATAAGCTCCCGTTGTTGAATTTTGTGTTATGGTTGCAGCCGGAACTGTAATTGCACCCGGAGTAGTTGCGAATACGCCTGTAGAATCACTGTACGTATAAGCAGTAAATGCCGCGCCGTTAAGGGTTGCTGAAAGTCCTGTCAGTATCGGATTGAAAGTATCCGTTACAGATGTCGTATCAGACGCCGTAACAGCAGTATTTCCTGTATTTTGAATTACAAAGGTATAGGTCACACTGTCATTATCTACTACCTGTGTAGGTGAAATAGACTTTGTTATAGAAAGCAAAGGTTCGGTTTCGGCCTGTACAGTTGAGCTGGCAGTCAAGGTTTCGGTTATATCGTTGCCTGTCACCGTGACCGTATTGGTTATAGTACCGCCTACATTAGGATTGGCATATTGGTTGGCATTCGCCTGATATACAATAACTGCATCAGCACCGGCAGGAATTGAAATGCCTGATATTGTTAAAGGCGGACCTGCTGAAACTGTGGGATTAGGCTGCAGTACGCCGTTTATGAATAAGCGAACGCTGCTTTCAACAGGTGTCAGCGGATATACTGTACCTGTACCGAATGTGTAGCCGCCTAAATTATCGGTTAATGTTACATTTGTAACGGTGCTTGAACCGGTATTGCGGACTGTTACAACATAGGTAAGCAGACCATTAGTTGAATAAGAAGTATCTACAGCATTTTTAGCAACTGACAATACATCCAGAATTTCGCCGTACGCTATATTTGAATTTGTTGTGTTGCCATTATACGATAGAGTAGCTTGGTTGGAAAAAACAGCCATATAGTACCTCCTGTTTTTATATTCCGAAAACTATTCGGTACTATATTTTATGTACTCGTAGTCCATTATGCTACCTTTTTTTGTAATTACATTACAGCACCGTAAAAGGAATGCTTATTCAGTTTGCTGTACACAAGTCTTTAAAATGTTTTCAGGTTTTCTCTTTGCCTTAAAAAATACAGCAAAAATACTTATCACATCAATGCAGAAGAAAAACTGACAAACTATTGCGATTATAGGTATTGCGTTATTCCTGAAAATTCTTCCCTTTATCGATTCAGCCAGCGCGTAAATACTTATAAAATTACTTAAAAGCAGAATTACCGAATCTATAATAAATAAAATAATAATCATCGGTAATGTCATAAAAAACATCATTCCGAGCATAAGACCGTAAATATACATAACCATATATGCCGGAATATGAATGCATTTGATAATTAATGCCGCCTTAAGTATTTTTTCGGGTTTTGTCGGTTTCGGAAGCACTATGTAAAATATGTTGCATACGACTGACATTACAAGCCATACGACTGCTGCTATCCATAAAATATAAGAATACTTCATTACCGCGTCTGAAAACGCTGACGTATTCATAACAGAAAAACAATATACGGCTACACCGCCGACAATTACATACGGAAATAATGCTGCCGGTATCAATAAACAGAATTTATCATAAACTTTTGCCAATCCCTCGCCCCCCGATTATTTTATAAACTGTTGATATTACACGGCTGTCTGTTATAATCATATCACGATGTTTTCGCTTACCTTAACCGAAGCATCGCTGCAAATAAGGGTTTTGATCTCATATCCGCAAAAATCGAGTCTTTCGGTGTTGCCGAACAATGTGATTTCAGCGGTCTGGTTCTTATCTGTATTATTAAACAATCGCGCTACATAACCATTACCGCTGTCTGAAAGTTTCAATGCTTCAAGGGTTACCGCCTCATTATTTATGTATACAGGACGCTCCTGTACAGTATTATCCGTTCCGCTCTGCAAGGGGAAGGCATTTATGGCAAACGGTTTCTGGTTGAAACGCTGTGCGAGCTGTCCGATTTCCGACGTATCGGCGGCCACGATCCTGAATGAAAAATCATTTTCGCCCTGGTCTATCTTTTTGACATACCGGTCTGCAGGTATTATCGGACGTTCAAAAATAGGATGGGCACAGTAGGTTACTCCGCGCACCAGATTGATATATATGCTGTTATCCTTATAACTGCTGCCGTATGTACAGTTGTTGATTACCGCAAAGCTCTTTTCACCGCTTTTTACAGATACATACCTCAAAGCCGCATTTTCCCTGCCGTCAGTAAACAGCTTATTTTCTCCGTAGGCAGTCTGGCCTATAAGCTCACCTTTAACCGCAGACGGTACTTTAAGCTTAACTATTCTGTTTATATCATTCATAAACAGATTAACGTCTACGTCAACAGCATCGTCATTTTTATATATTTTATAGAGTATCCTTGCACGGGTATTATCCTTTATGAAAAATGCCTCTATCCCAAGATAAATATCGCCGTTTTCTATCACCTGTATGCTTTCAAGATTTTCAAACGGTCCGCCGGGCTTACTCTCAAGCATAAACGGCTGCTCGTTTTCACCTATACCTTTAAGCTGAAAGGATTTCATTGCCCAAGGGTCTTCGTTATCATCGCATGTAACCAGACCGAAACCCTTTCCGATATATTCGGTACCGTCGATCCTGTAATGTGTGAGAAGTCCGGTTTTGCTGTCTATCTCAACATATTTTCTTCCGTTATCAAACACAAATTCCCGTTTAATCTCTTTTTTCTCAGAAGGAACAAAATCAATATACACACTGTATCTCGTCATAGACATCGCTTTAAGCTTTGCCTTGAATATTATACGCTTTCGCCAGTCAACATTAATGTTGCTTTCTTCCTTTATCTGCTGACAGACAACCTCATTCCCGTTTTCATCCGCCAGTTTGATTACCGATATGATGTTATCCTCCCAGTTCTGATCAGCAAGTATAAACTCACACTCGACATTTTCCTCTATGTCGTACGGCTGGCTGTTGAAAATCAGAATCGGATACTCTCCTTCTTTTGCCTTTGGCTGCTGAGCCGAAAGTGCGAAAAATGCTTTGGTTTTAAGCCTTTCAGCCTCCAAAACACCGTGTCCCAGCAGGTTGAGCGCATTGGTTTCTCCGTTCTGAACACAGGAACCCGGAAGAGTATCATGGAATTCCGCGTTTAAAAGATCTTCGGTGATCTCTCCGAATTTTACTGTCGGATACTCCATCAAACCTCTCTGAGCAGCTACCGCACACATTTTTTCGGCTTGGTAAAGTTCATTTTCCAGCTTTATATGCGCGCGCTTTACTCTTCCCATAGAAGTATAACAACCGGGCATGGATATCTTCAGCGACTCATTATATTCTGCCTGGGTGCGCATCTGACTGAAAAACAGATCCGGATCCGAATGAACATATTCTATTTCACTGTTTTTCATCAGTTCGCAGATATCACTTAAATCTTTTCTTGAAGGGCCGCCGCCGTGATTGCCCACGCCCCAGGTAACACATACAACATCCTGAGGTTGATTTTCCGCACGTTGTTTTATTGCTTCAGCAGACTTTCCGAGCGAAGTGTTGTATGCTTCCACCCTGCAGGCCTTAACGCTGCTGCCCGCGAATCCTTTCCATATAAACTGTTCCGAAGGCAGTTCCATTTCATGCTTATAAGGCCGCATAAACATATATGCATTCTGCCCGCATTTGCTGATTATCTGAACTATTCCTTTAGTATGGCCGAACGGATCAAAATTTATCGCCGTGGTAGGAAATACCCCGAATTTTTCGGTGAAATACTCTTTTCCTTTAAGCACCTGTCTTACAAAGCTCTCTCCCGACAGCATATTGCAGTCCGGCTGCAAGTACCATCCTCCCATAATCTTCCATTTACCCTGTTTTATAAGCTCTTTTATACGGCAAAACAGTTCCGGTGCGTATTCCTCGACATATTTATACAATGTTACTTCATTATGACAAAAAATATAATCATATTCATCTGCCAAATCCGCTGCCGAGCGAAAGGTTGACAGCGTTGCGCTGACTCCCTCCTGCCAGTCCCACTGCCATATAGGATCTATATGTGCATTGCATATTAAATGTACTTTCTTCATATATAACGCATCCTTAAAATTTTTTTATAATTTTATCATACGGCTGACTTAAAGTAAATAGTTTTTATTTCATATTTTTTGCTTTTTCATAAAAAAGCAGCGCCGTTTTTATTATGACACTGCTTTATAAAACCTAAGTATTTTCAATTTTATATGTTTACCGTTCTGTTATTCGGGTCTCAACTCATAACCGCCCACCGGACGTATGAAAAGCTTGGAGCAGCTTCCCTGACCGAACACTTTTTCTATCATAAACTTATATTCTTCAAACTGTTCTGTAGGTATATAGCACTGTATTGTACCCGCAAAACCTCCTCCATGGACCCGACAGGCGCCTTTTCCGTTTAAAAAACGCTTTGTGAGCGCTATTGCAAGCGGCATTCCCTGTTCAGACGCGTTAGAAATAGAATATAAATTCTGCAGATAATCAAATGAAGAGTCACCCGATTGATTGACAAGTTTTAAAAAATCCTCAAATCTTCCGCATTTAAGCATTTCACGCTGTCTTACCACCCTTTCGTGTTCACTGAAAAAGTGATGGGCCCTGAGCACCGCTCTGTCACCGAATTTTTTGCGAAGGTTTCCGATACTGCCGTAAAATTTATCAATATTCGCATCACGCAGAAACTCAACTCCCAGCGCATTGCTTATCTCCCTGCATTCTACCGTAATATCAGCATAATCCTGTGTCAGATTAGAATGATTACCTCCGGTATCCACAACGCAAAGCGTATACCCGAAATTGTTTACATCAAGTTTTATACTCTCGGTTACCGGATTTACAGGATCCCCGAAATCTATGAAAGAAAATCCACCAAGAGCGCTTGCCATCTGATCGAGCAGTCCGCAGGGTTTGCCAAAGTACTCTTTTTCGGCAAACTGTCCGATTTTTGCAACGCCTGCCGAATCTAAACGGTTATCGTTGAAAAGTCCGTTCAGTATATTTCCCAACAGTACCTCAAACGCGGCAGAGCTTGAAAGTCCCGAACCTTTGAGAACATTTGAGACTGTATAGGCGTTGAATCCGCTTATTTTACATCCCATATCACTGAAACGCCTGCAAACGCCCCGTATCAGCGCCGCTGATCTTCCTTTTTCCTGAGGTCTCGCACTAAAATCATCAGCCTCTATTGTATCCATACTGTAGCCTTCAGACTTGACACGAATCTTTCCGTCATTATTAAGCGATACTACAGCTATGACATCCAGATTTACACTTGCCGCAAGCACGGATCCGTGCTGATGGTCTGTATGATTGCCTCCTATTTCGGTTCTTCCCGGAGCTGAAAACAATCTGACAGATTCGCAGTTGCCGTATAATTCCTCGAAACTTTCGACCGCCGAAATATACCTCTTTTTTGCCTGTTCGGTCTCGCTGTAAAGCAATTTAAAACTTCCGTCAAATTTGCCCTGCTCTATCAAATATTTTATATCCGCAATATTCATACTGTCCCTCATTTTGAAATAATTTCAAGAGTATCCCTTGCAATGGCAAGTTCTTCGTTCGTGGGGATTATATAAACAGATACTTTACTGTTATTGGTTGAAATTTTAATTTCCTTACCTCTTACAGCATTCTTCTCCTTATCAATTTCAACACCGACAAATTTCAGATTGTCGCATACATATTCCCTCAGTTTTGAATCGTTCTCACCGATACCGCCTGTAAACACAATTGCGTCCACACCGTTCATTGCCGCAATATACGATCCTATAAACTTAAGTATCTGATAGCGCTGCATATCAATAGCAAGTTTTGCTCTTTCATTGCCGGCATTCGCAGCAGCTTCAACATCACGGTTATCATTTGATACTCCCGAAATGCCGTAAACGCCCGACTCCTTGTTTACTATACGGTCCACATCCGCCGGAGAAAGATTTTCCTTTTCCGCTATATATGTAATTGCCGACGGATCAAGCGTTCCTGAGCGGGTACCCATCATAAATCCGTCAAGCGGGGTAAGTCCCATTGAAGTATCTACGCATTTGCCGTCCTTAATGGCGGTAATAGAACATCCGTTACCTAAATGACATGTGATTATCTTGCTGTGCTCTTTGCCCAGAAGTTCCTGCGCGCGTCCGCCGACAAATCTGTGGGATGTTCCGTGAAAACCGTACTTACGGATTTTATATTGCTCATAATATCTGTAAGGAAGAGCGTACATATATGCTTTGGGCTCCATAGTCTGATGAAAAGCGGTGTCAAATACCGCAACCTGGGGAATATCCTTTCCAAATGTTTTGATGCACGCCTCAATACCCAAAATATTTGCCGGGTTATGAAGCGGAGCCAACACACTCCATTCCCGCATTTTTTCTATCACCTCAGACGTAATAAGGCAGGAATTTGTAAAATCGACCCCTCCCTGTACCGTTCTGTGACCTATAGCGGAGATTTCATCAAAAGAATCTATAACTTTTGCCTCGCTCTCTGTAAGCGCGTAAACAACTGCCTCAAAAGCTTCACTGTGAGTAGGCATCAGAGTTTCGGCAGTGTATACTCTGCCGTCTGCAGCCTTGTGAGTTATGACTCCGCTTACACCTATTCTCTCACAAAGTCCTTTACAGAGCATTTGCTCGTTTTCCATATCAATAAGCTGATACTTAAGCGAAGAACTGCCTGCGTTTACCACAAAAATTTTCATTTCATTTCCCCCGTTTTAAAACTTGTATTGAATAAAGTTAAAAAGTATGTTAAATTATACTTATATCTAATTTATAATACTCCATTATACGCGCTTTTTCAAGTATTTTTTAAAGGGAGGTGCTGAAGTGCAGGGCATAGGAATAATAGCCGAGTTCAATCCTCTTCATAAAGGTCATGAATATCTTATAAGCAAGGCAAAACAGCAAGGCACCGTAGTTTGTGTGATGAGCGGCAATTTTGTTCAAAGGGGAGACACAGCTATTGCCGAAAAGCGTGTCCGCACGCAAGCCGCCCTTAAAGCAGGAGCGGATCTGATTCTTGAACTTCCGGTTTTATGGTCGATGTCTACAGCTCAGAATTTCGCGCTGGGCGGCGTAAGCGCTCTCAAATATGCAGGCTGCCGAAAAATGATTTTCGGCAGCGAGTATGGGAATACCGATGAACTTTTTAAAACTTCCCGTATACTTTCGTCTCCGGATTATATATCTTTAGTATTGCAAAAATCAAAGCACGGAGTCACTTTTGCATCTGCCAGACAATCGGCGGCAGAGACTTTAGGTGTGAAAAAAGGCATTTTGCAGGGTGCCAACAACAATTTGGGAATTGAGTATATCACAGCCGCAAAATCTCTTAATTACAATGTTGAATTTGAAACCGTAAAAAGAATCGGATCAGACCACGACTCCATGCA
This sequence comes from uncultured Clostridia bacterium, assembly GCA_944384855.1. Taxonomy (GTDB): domain Bacteria; phylum Bacillota; class Clostridia; order Oscillospirales; family Acutalibacteraceae; genus UBA737. The sequence goes on from CALWUY010000066.1 coordinate 88,522, forward strand.
GGAATCTGAGTTTGTATCGGCTGCGCTGCTGAGAGAACATTTAAAAAAGCAGGATTATGATTTTTGTTCCGAATACATGAGCAAAGATATTTTAAATCTGTTTTCACATGAAAACATTTCCGATATTTCTAATATTGAAACGGGCATACTCGCAGTTCTGCGCACAAAAACCATAGAAGAATTGCGGCAGCTCCCCGATTTAAGCGAAGGCGTGGAAAACAAACTTTTTTACTCAATAAGTATTGCAAGAAGCCTTGAAGAGTTGTATAATACTATGAAGGTAAAGCGTTATACTTTGGCACGCATACGAAGACTTGTGCTGTCAGCATTTCTGGGAGCTGATAATTCATTTTTTATGAAACCTGTGCCTTATTTACGAGTTTTAGGTTTCAGCCAAGCGGGAGAAAAATATATCAAAGAAAATTTCAAAAATTTGTCTGTTCCGCTTATAAACCGTGTTTCAGATACAGAAAAGCTCGGCGGCGACGTCAAAAAGATTTTTGAAACCGAATCAAGAGCCACAGATTTATTCCTGCTTTCATTGAACACACCGCAGAAAAGCGGATTGGAATACAAAGCCAAAATAATAAAAACGGGGTGCTGAATATGGTTAAAGTAAAAGAAATCGAAAATTTCATGAGTTACGGAAAATGCGTAAGTATTTCAAACGGAAAAATTGAAGCCTTAGTTACCGTAGATATAGGTCCGCGCATAATTTCGTTCGGATTTTCCGGCGGGCAAAATTTTATGTGCGTTGACCGCGAAGGCTTGGGATACAGAAATCACGGAAATTATACTGAATTCTTCGGGGAAGGCAGAAAATGGGAAAGTTTCGGAGGGCACAGGATATGGCTTTCGCCCGAAAGCTATCCGGAAACCTATACTCCTGATGACAGGCCGGTAAAATACGAAATAACAAAAGACGGAGCCCTTTTTATTCCGGAAGACGATACCGAGATAGGCGCTGCAAAGACATTACAGATAATAATGAGCGAATCAGGTTATGATATGACGGTAGATATGTGTGTTAAAAATATCTCATCCGCTCCCAAAAAATTTGCGGTCTGGTCGCTTTCGGTATGCGCCGCGGGCGGAACCATGATAATACCGATGAACACCAACGATACCGGACTTTTACATAACCGCACAATTTCAGTATGGCCATATACGGATATGCGCGACAGCAGAATATACTGGGGCGGGAAATATATAACGCTTAAGCAGGATAAGACAGCCAAAGATCCAATTAAGTTAGGATTTGATCTTAACTGCGGTACTGCCTACTATGTTTTGGGTAATGAAATCCTGAAAAAGAATTATTCGACAAACCATCCGGACGGCACATATCCTGACGGCGGCTGTTCGTTTGAGACCTACACAGATAAAGTTATGCTGGAATTTGAAACATTAAGTGAACTTAAAACCGTAAGTCCGGGCGAAACAAACAAGCTTACCGAACATTGGACTCTCTGCAAAAGCAACGGTTCCGCCGACTTAAAGAATGATGAATCAATAGCAAAAATGCTTGAAAAACTATAATAAACCATTATACAGAAACGGAGATTTTAGAATGTCAGAAGAAAAAAATCAGGAATGCTCAGGCAACTGCGGCTCCTGTTCGCAGAACTGTTCGTCCAGAGAAAGCGAAAGCCTGATAGAACCAACAGGTGAATATAACAATATCAAACACGTAATCGGTGTTGTAAGCGGCAAGGGCGGCGTAGGAAAATCAATGGTGACTTCAATGCTCGCTGTGCTCATGCAGCGCAAAGGCTACAAAGTAGGAATTCTTGACGCCGATATTACCGGTCCTTCAATACCCAAGACCTTCGGAATCAATTCAAGAGCAATGCAAAACGAGCTCGGAATATTGCCTGCGGTTACAGAGTCGGGTATAGAAATAATGTCTGTAAACCTGATGCTTGAAGAAAAAGATTCTCCGGTTATATGGAGAGGGCCTATAATAGCCGGTGTAGTAAAGCAGTTCTGGCATGATGTTGTATGGGGGGATCTTGACTATTTGTTTATAGACTGTCCTCCCGGAACAGGAGATGTTCCGCTTACAGTATTCCAGAGCATTCCGCTCGACGGCGCGGTGATAGTTACATCTCCTCAGGATCTTGTATCGCTTATAGTTAAAAAAGCTTATAATATGGCCTCTATGATGAATATCAACGTTTTAGGTATTGTGGAAAATATGAGCTATGTCATTTGCCCTGACTGCAAAAAGGAATTCAGTATTTTCGGTTCCGGCAGCGAAACGGTAGCTGAGGAACTCGGAATTGATTTGCTCGGAAAAATGCCTATTGACGTATCTTTAGCACAAATGGTTGATAACGGCTCTTTTGAGCATTTCGCCTGCGGTTATCTTACTGATGCTGCGAATAAAATAGACGAGAAAATAAATAAATAAATAAGAAGAGTAACTGATAGAATAAAGCGAAATAATTAAAGCGGTTGTAAAAATCATTTACAACCGCTTTAATTTATATCTATAATTATCCGCAGAATTTTGTAAATATTCTTTTTGTGCAATCTGCCGGCGAATAATCCCACTGAGATATGTTGTCACCATCAAAAAAATATTTGATTTCAGGTGAATAGTTTATATCGAAACTGTCAATAATAATAAGTTTGATTTTCATTTTTTCCCTTATGATGCTTTTTATATAAACACTGGCCTGCTGACCTACCTTTACATCAGGTTTCGGCTCGGCAAGTCCCGCAAGATTAGGTGTTATCTCTACAAAAATACCGTAGTCCTCTACACTACGCACCACTCCGGAAACTGTCTGACCCGCACTGAACATTTCGGCATTCTGATCCCATGTTCCAAGCAGTTCTTTATGCGACAGTGTTATCTTTCCGTCAGCATCAATATTTTTAATTACGGCGCGAATATTTTCACCTACATAAAAACGGTCCTTAGGATGAGAAATTCGTGAAACCGAAATGGAATCTATCGGCAATAATGCTATAATTCCGCACCCGATATCGCAAAAAGCTCCAAAGCTTTCCAGATGGGTAATTTTAGCATTAATAATATCCCCGCATCTGCAGGTTTCAGTAATATGACTGCGGCAGAGTTCCTGCGCCCTTCTCCGTGACAGCAAAGCATATGGCTTACCAGAAGAATCAACTGTTATGGACGAAACAACAAAGCAGACTGTCTTGCCGACTCTTGATATAAGAGCTATATCACGCGTAGTGCCGTCTGATATACCCAATGCGCCTTCCTCCCGGGGTATTACCCCCTTCATACAGCCAAGATTTACAACCAAATTATGTGACGCGTCACACATAATCACCGGCGCTTCAAGCACCGTTTCCTGCACCTTTGCTTCTGCTAAATCCGCAGAAGTAAACCTGTTTTTTTTGTTTTCTGACAAATTCCATCCTTCGGGATAAAAACCGATCATTATTTCTCACCTTTCCTTTTAGGCACTTTCGCGCCGTTCTTCTTGTAAAACCTTTGGGTTTAAGCATTACATAATCAATTATATGACTTAAGATGTAAAAAAATGATAGAATTATGTCTGTTAAAAAAATTAATTTTTATGTTATTATAATTCTTAATGAGAATAATACTTATTTAAAAACCAATAATATTTTTGGTGATTTTTTTGATAACAACTATAGTCAGAACTATAATTCTATATCTGCTTTTGACCTTCGGAATAAGACTTATGGGCAAAAGGCAAATAGGTGATATGCAGCCTAATGAATTGGTCATTACTCTGCTGATATCAGAAATTGCAGCCATACCCTTACAAGATACATCTCAGCCGCTGCTTTTCGGTATAGTCGCAATATTTATGCTGATTGTATTGGAAGTTTTAATGTCGGTATTGGCAATGAAGTGCAAGAAAATACGAAAGCTCATGAGCGGAAAATCGATAGTAGTAATCAAAAACGGAGAGATTGACCAGGCCGCCATGCGGGACGTGAGAATGACGGTATTAGACCTTATCGAATTATTAAGGGGTCAAAACGTATTTGATATATCAACAGTCGCATTTGCGGTTTTAGAGGTAAACGGCGACCTCAGCGTACTGTTAAAATCAGGTGAACAGACCGCTACCGCGAAAGATTTGAAGCTGAATCCTAAACCTGCTGTATTGCCTCTTCCTGTAATAACCGACGGAAAAATCGAAAAAGACTCGCTGGATGCACTTAAAATCAATAAGGAAGAAATATTGAAACTTTTAAAAATCAATAATACTGAACCGGAGGATGTTTTTCTGATGACGATGGACCGCGACAGGAAAATCAACATCATAAAAATGAAAGAGGGCGTATGAAACGACTTATTGCCGCGGTGGTTTTAATAATATTGGTAACAGGAATTTATATTTCAAGCTATTTTTATATTGACCGCGTATGTGAAGAAACAGAAAAATTATTGAATGAATGTGTTTCTGCCTATAACAATAATCAAAAAATCGAAACTAATATAACAGAACTTGAAAATTATTGGAGCAGCAAAGAAAAAGTTCTGTCAATCATTTTAAATCACAACTCTATAGATGAAATAGAATTAGCTATTGAATCACTTACGGTACACAGTAAGTATCCTCAAAATGAAATGTTTTACGAATATTCAAGCACAATAGACATTATGCTTCATCAAATAATGGAGGATACCGTACCAAGCGCTCACAGCATATTATAAGCTTAAAATACCGAATATTAATTGTTAGCAGAAAACTTAAACCCCCGCCGAACATTAAATACGGCGGGGGTATGTATATCGTAACGGTCTTTAATTTTCAAAAATCAACTTATATGCGATTTCTCCTGCATTATCGTCCATATTGCAGTGTATTATCCAAAGCTTGCAGCAGGACAACAGCCTGTCCGCAAGCTGCATGGTTTTCATAACGGCAGCAGGATCCCGCGGCATATACACCTGATTCATAATACGGTTTACAGCACTGTCTTTGTCTATCCTTTCAACAAAATTATCATCGCTTCGTTCAATAAAGCATATATGCTTAAGCGGCGTGCGCATATTACAACCTAAATTTTCTTTGCCCATCCAGGGCGTACCGTAAGCATAAGGTATTTCAGGCTCACTGTCAAAAAATCTGACAATGGGTTTGTCGCCGTTTACCACGGTCATTTTATCGCCTAAATAGCTCTGCCAGCGGTTCATGTGGGTAGTTTTCCCGGTGCCGCTATGAGCAGCCAAGGCAACACCAATGCCTTCAACGTCAAAGACTGCAGAGTGAAAAACAAATGCATTTTTCCCAGGTAGTGCTTCAGCCAGCTTACGGTGAAACGCAACATTTTCAAGATAGGCCCGTCTGTAGCCTTTATTCTCTCGGTCTTCTGCCATGATTTCGTTATTACTGCAAAAAATCTCAAACTCCACCACGGAATCTTCCTGCGGCAGTCTAAATTCTTTTAAATTCCAGTGCACTACGGTCATATTCTTAAAATCAATATTAAAATCCGCAATTCTGTACATGTAAACTCCCTGTTTTATGAATTCGCACCATATCAGGACATAAACTGAGTTTCTTCTTCATGTTCTTCCTGTGCTTTAACCTTATTCTTTTTGAAGAGATCATAGCTGTTGATCATCTCTTTTTTTACCTGATCAATTTTTAACTCTTTATCTATATCATCACAATGAGTCTCAGCAATGGGACAGGCCTTTAAAGTATAACATTTTGTAAGAAGATTACATGTGCGGCATTTATCGGCCTTCAATGACCTCTCCCGGAATTTTCTGATTACAGACATATCAACAGCATCATTATAAATACTGCCGTAATACTCCCCGTCGGTATAATGCTCGCACCTGCCGAGACTGCCGTCAGGAAGTATGGTTGTAGATTTACAGTTATCTGCCATACACTGATTCACCTGACGGTAAATCATAAGATTGCTTTTTCGATACATTCCGTATGAATTAAGGATTTCACTGATTTCATTCTGTTTTTTAATTAAAATTTGCTTAACTTCATCTGTACGCTCGGTATAACATTTGCCAACATTTTCGAACAAAAGGGCAACATATACAACGCAATTTTCATAGCTACTGAACCGTTCTGCCAACTGTGTTGATAAGTGTTTCAAATCATCATAGTTGTACATATCCATATTCAACCGGATTTTTACTTTCACACCGGCATTGCACAAAAGTTCAATATTGTCAAGCACTCGTATAAACGGTGAAGAAACATCTTTATAAATGTAAGCTTTTGTTTTGTTGTAAATTTGTTCAGTTCCGTCAAGGGTGATTTGAATAGCCTTAAGTTTCCACTCACTACAGGCTTTTTTTACCAGAGCCTCATCAAACAAATATCCGTTTGATACCATTTCGGCTCCAAACTCCAACCCGGCATCGTTCAGACGATTCGAAATAATATCAATTGCCAAAGCATTGTAAAGAGGCTCTCCTCCGAACCACATAATATGGACCCGCTTACCGCAGGATTTTTTTAAAATGAAGTCAGCAACGTCTCGTGCTGTCTCTGCAGTCATATTAGTTCGTTTGCAGGCAAGTTCAAAGCAATAAAAACATCTGGCATTACAGTCTGTTGTAGGATAAATTACGAAGGTAGTAAGTGGGGATTTATCATTGACCGCCAGCAGCCGAAAAACAGTGTCGGTTTGCTTATAAAGCAAATAATCGTCAAATTCCGTCGGTACCAAAAACCAGTTTTCAATTAAATAACGAACGCTGTCGTTGGAAGTATCAATATTACGAAAGGATTTTGCTTCCACGTTATCAAGAAGCAAAAACTCCCGGGTCATTAGGTTATACAAAAGCAAACCGTCAGGTGAATCGCAAGTTTGGAGATAGGTGAAAAAGCGTAATGAACCGCCGCTGTATTTCTGTTTTCCAGCAGCTTTAATAATTACATCTAACGGTTTATTGATTTGTATCATAACGCTACATCCTTAAAATAAAATTATTTTTCTCAATTATGATCCGGGAACATTTTTATGAAAAGCCTTAAAGAATTCTGTAAGCACTTTTAATGTTATAGTTATGTCTTTCTCAAATTTTAAATTTTAAACACACCGCTCAATCAAGCGAAATTTTATATTATTTAGCATCTGTAATCAGTAATAACGCGGCTCCTTTACGGGAGCCGCGTTAAGTAATTATGAAATAACAACTTTGTCACATTCGGGCGGCTTATCTCCACCGAAATCAGTTGGAACATCCGGCTGAATGCAACCAGATGTTGTTACTATGTCAGAAACATCAAAACGAACTATTTCCAACTCTGCTTTCATTCTAAAACACCTCGATATTAAACTATAAAAATAAACTTAAATAAAACCAAGAATTAATAATTTGGCCAGTAATTACGTGCGGAAGCACCAAATGCAGCGGTTGCCCGATAAAGAGCCTGAGCTTCACTTTCTACTTCAACCATACCTGCTAAAAGGGATTCAACACTGGTTTCATATACCCAACTATTATTCTGTGTATCAGATATCGTCAGGGTAATCTTCTTATCAGTATCAAATAAAGCCATCTTATCAAAGCTGAAACTGTATCCGCCAATATAAGAATACTTTAATTCATCTTCACTGAGATCAGCACCGTTCATCGGGAAGCTTTTTTCTTCACCATCAGCCTTGGAATAATAAGACGCAGTAAAAGTCAAATCAGCCGGTGTTTTATGATCACTCTCAAGGAATGTATAATAAAGGCTCGGAACGGCGAGCATCTGCAAACGAACCGCAGTGAACTGAGAATCACGACGACCGCCGATATCGGTCAATTTACCGTAATTAGTAGCATAGTCCTGATTAACATTTGCATTGGGAATATCAAATTCACTGATAAGCGGGTTACCCGGAGCGCCGGTTTTACCAAAGTAAAGTTGTGCTTCAGTACCGAGGTTAAGCATATCAACCATAAGAGAAGCAGTTGTTACATTAGATGAATTTACACTTGACTGATACATTTCATTAGCCAACTGAGACAAAGTCAACTTTTCATATGTATAATATCTTGTTGCGCCATCCTTGGTAACATAAAGCGTAAAAGTTATCGGAACACTCATTTCGCTAAGCGCAATATCAGAATAGGTTATATAATAACCATGATACTGGGGCATAGAATTTTCATCACATGTTTCCTTTGTGAAAGTCTTACTAATGATATTGCCTGTATAGTTGTATGAAGGTCCTACAATTTCAGGCTTACTTACTACAAACTCAAAATCGTCATAAGGAGTTTTTGCAAGTGCAAGAGCAAAATAAATACCGAACGTATTGTCGATTGAGATTCTCTTAGCAGTTATAACAGAAGCCAAAGACTCATCACGGACAGGTTTCTCAGGTTCTACAACATCCTCAACAACTTCAAAAGTGCCGAAAGTACCGGTAACGTCAACCAGTGTTTCGCCGTCTTCTGTTACTGAGAAAACGGGTGCCGGATACTCATATACCTGTGCAGCAGCATCTGCTTTAACTGTAGCGGCTATATTGAATGTTAAGGTTTCCATTGAATCGAGTTCGCCTAACTCAGCACCGAACAAGGAAAGGAATTTAACATAATAAACGCCGTCTTCCTGACCTATCTGATAATAGCCTGTACCTGTATCAGGGTTATAAGCTTCAAAATCTTCTCCGTTAAGCTTTACACTTTCAACACTGCCTATTGCAGAGGGAAGATTAAACCTTATCAGTGCACCTTGTACATTAATAAAATTAGAAACGGCGAAATCGATATTGACTGCGTCGCCTGCTTTTGCTTCAATAGCATTTGTAGAGTAAGTGGGTGTCACAGCGCTTGCCGGGACCGCAGCTACAAATAGTGAAATGCAAAGCACCGCAGTTAAAAGGCAAGAGAGTGACTTTTTGAAAACTTTTTTCATAAAAATACTCCTTACTGGCATAAAGCCGATAAAATTAATAAACCATAGGTAAATTGAGAGTGGGAAATATACTATGGCTACATTTATTATATCAAGCTGTTTTTGAAAAAGCAAGTACAATTTTTATATTTTATCTCTACTTATATAAAAATTTAGTTTGATTTTTTGTGTAAATAGTCAAAAACTAAATCCCCGTACTGTTGATTCCGTTAACTGTTACATCATTTTGCTGTATATTATAATGTAATCCCATATAAAAATCCTTTTTATAGGAGCCGCATATATATCGGTAAATCTTTCCGTTTAATTGTACCTACACATCAATATTTTAATTTATGAATTACCGTCTTTTTAAAACCAGTGTTATTATCTTTTTAGCTCCAGCTTCGAGTTTTATTATACCTGAGTCTGACTCAATATCCTCAATCTCAGTTTCCCCAAGATTTGTCATCGCCGCACCAGAAAAAACGCTCTCATCAAATTTTATTGATGCAGTCTGCGTATCGTCAGATACATTATATATCCTAAGCACCGCATCGTCGCTGTTTTCCGCCTTCTTTAACGCGGAAAATACTATGTAGTTTCCCTCGGTCTCAATAACAGCAGCGTTAACACCGATTGTTCCTGTATGCCTGCCGGTTTGAGATACCGCAGTAAAATCTCCCGCAAATGTATATGCCGAACGATAAGCCTCGGCTTTATACTCAGCTGAGTACGGTATTACCGAATAGTTTAACGTCAATTCCTTTTTGAGCTGCATATCAGGAGTCGGAAAATCTCCCCAGTCACCCATTTCTCCTACCGCGCGCAGAAGCGTCAGCGCCATTGTGTTCTTTCCGTCCCGCAGAATTTCATACTCGTTATGTCCGCGGCCTGCTACAAGCAGTCCTCCATTTTCGTCTTCAATGCCGAAAAATGCCTGCATGCGCTGTGTGTTTGACGGGTTTTCCCAACCCTGCCACGGCTTTATATTTCTTTTTATAACGTCAAACTGTCCGTCGGCAAATGCCGTGTCAGTTACGGTCTCCGTCGGGAAAAGCGCCCTTAACCTGTGATTCTCACTTTGATTGCTGATAGTCGTATTTATATCCAGCCTGTCAGACCCTGCCGATAATGTTACCTTTGTAACTATATTATGGGCTATAACATTTGCGGTTCTGTTCTTTTTACAGTCTATTCCTGCCGGAATATCTATCATGCTGCTGATTTTAAAGGTTACTCCGAGACAGTTATTCTCAATCAGACAGTATTCCGCAGACTTGGGATAAACCGTAATTCCGTCTTTTGTCTGTTTATAATTGTAAGATTCTCCGCAGTCCCCGGTATCTTCGTAAAGATTTATACCGCTGTATGTCTTTCCGGTTTTCTTTTCGGTCAGATCTATCGTTCCGTCGCTGTTGATTGAAAAGCTGAGCTTATCGTTTTCCGCTCCGTTTTCATATACTTTTATGCCGCTTTCTGCATTGCGCCGCTTTCCGGCTGTAAGGCTGTACATAAAACAGCCTATTCCTTTCAGACTGACCGCAAAACGCAGCCGGTAACACTGACGGTATTTAACCTGACGGAACTTATCTTTAGGAAGCGTATATGTAAACTTTTCCCCTAAATATTCCGCCTGCACAGGACACTCATTTCCGTCAGCATCTTTTATTACAATATTTTCCGGATCAATGTATTCATCCGTATATACCAATTTGTCTATTATATGCCTCGATGTCTGAGGACTGGTATGGAATACAGCTATGTTTACATCCGCCATACCCGAGGTGTCTGCTCCGGCAAGTATATAATTCATAGCTTCTTCAAGCACGCCTTCCGCCACATCGTATGCCTTGTCAAAACGGATATTCATTTCTCTCGGAACCGCGTCACAAGAGCAGCAGCATATTGAATCATGCGGATGACACTGCATAAGCTTTTTCCAGCCGTAGCGGAGCAAATCATAACGGTACTTATCTCCGTACACTGAAGCCAGTGTGCTGACCGGTTCGCTTAAATGGGCAAACATATTCTGGGTTTTATGATTTTTCTGCTTTAAAGGAATATGTGTGGACGCCGTATCTATCAGCAGGTTTTTCCCCGCGGTATACTGTCCCTCAATTTCGCCGCGTATTGCCGCGAAATTTTCGGTGTATGGTTTAATCGCTTTAATGTAATCTTTGAAATTACTGTGCTTTATCTCAACCCTGTCTCCGAAAATCTCGTTTGCTTTAGCAATAGATTCCGGTAAATCGCACTGTACAGGCTCATGATCGCAGCCGTTCATTCCGAGCAAATGTGGGGTCTTTGCAGCGCTTTCAAGAGATTCAATAAGTTCTCCGTAAACTTTTTTGATTTCTTCGGTGTCAGAAGAAGGGAGTTCATTAGCGTTATTGTACCAATCTTTGAACATAATGCCGTCTACGCGGCTTCCGTCAGCTCCGTACCATATTATTTCCTTATCATCGGAACTGTTCTGGTCGTCTACCTTGTTATCCGCCAATATTATTCCTATACCTCTTCCGAATACGGCGGTTTCTATGTTGAATCCCTTCAGTATCTGCGGAAGCTGCGATATATTTCCGAAAGCATCCGGCATATACCCGCATTCTACCGGCTCAAAACCGTTTTCTTTGCAGAACTTAAGCCCTTCTATCATATTTCGTATATTTGATTCTCCGCTTGTAAGATACTCATCCTGCAAAATATACCAGGGTCCTGTCTGGATACGGTCAGCTCTGATAAGAGCATAAAGACGATCTTTCATCTGCGGACGTATTTCAAGATAATCTTCTATCATTATTGTCTGGCCGTCCAGATGAAAATATCTGAAATTTTCGTCCTGCTCCATCTTCTCAATAAGACAGTCTATAAGCTCGACAAGCCTCATTCTGTGTTTTTCGAAGCTCATGTACCATTCCCTGTCCCAGTGAGTATGGGATATTAGATGTAAAGTTTTTTTCATATACTGCTCCTCCAGGTGCCTCTAATAATTTAAAACACATATTTCAGTTATATAGTTATTTAGTTGTTATACAGATAAAATATCAACCTGTATTATACCATTGTTATCTGCCGTGTGTCAAGTAATTAAAAATTGTAATATTAAGTGAAAAATCCACCTGCAATATCGGCCTTTAAATCATTGACAGCATCTCGCTGAATTCACCGTTTTTGAATAAAACGGTTTTGATCTCATAACCCAAAAACCTTAAATCAGCTTCATATTCTCCGACTCGCAGCTTTGTGACACAAGCAGTCTCATTGTTGTTGAACAGCCTGAAAACAAATCCTCCGTCTTCCTTATAAAGTGATGACAGGGTTATTTCTTTGCTTGAAACCTCTATTTTACTGACTTTATATCCCTTACCGTCCGGGAAAGCATTCACACTGTAAGGCTTTTCGCAAAATTCCAATGCCATCCTGTCATTTTCGCACGGTTCATTCACCGACATCCTGAAACTGAAGGTATGCTTGCCCTGTTCTGCATAAGGAATGTAACGGTCGTCAGCAATAAGCTTGCGGTCTTCTATCGGGTGAGTACAATATCCTATTCCCCGTATCAGTGTCAGATACAGATTTTCCGCGTCGGCACTGCAGCCGTATAAACAGTTATTGAACACACTTAGTGATTTTCCGTTTCCTCTCTTGAGACACACAAAACGCTGCGCTACATTTTCCCTGCCGTCACGCTCAAACTCATCCGTACCGTAGGCAGTCTGTCCGATAAATCCGCCTTCATTTGACGGTATCTTTAATTTAAGCGCTTTGTCTCTTTCATTCCAAAGCACATCAAGGCTTACATCTATATACGTAAGATCTTTATACATCTTATAACTTATACGTACAGTGGAATCTCCCGCCTTAAAAAACGATTCCGCCTCTGTAAGAATATCGCCGTCCTCGATTATATGGACGTTTTCTATACCCTCAAAAATTCCATCAGACGAAAGGTCAGCGTCTGCCGGATTACTTCCGATCTTATCAATATCCCAGCCCCAGCTGTCAGGAGTGTCATCATACATAACCGGCAAAAACGCTCCTCCGGTTACATACTCGTTTCCGTCTACCCTAAAGCTTTCAATCAAACCGGTTTTTTTGGAAATCACAACCCTCTTGCACGAATCTTCAAACACGATATCGCCCTCTGCAACTTCGGGTTTCCCGGTAACCGGAACTTCTTTAAAGGTAACATCAAACCGTGCTGCTGAAAGCGCCGGAAGCTTTGCTCTGAACGCAATACGTTTACGGCGGTCATAGTTAATATTGGATTCCTGCTTGATTACCTGATTTGATATTATTTGCCCGTTATGCCTTACGGTGACCTCGTAGCAAACCGTATCCGAAATAATGGGATCCAGCACAAGAATTTCAGACTCAACAACAGTATCCCTGTCATATGCTGACGGATTGAACACAAATATCGGATATACCCCGTCGCCCGCCTTTACATCATCGTTTACAAGGGAGAAAAATGCCTTTTGCTTTAATTCCTTAAGCAGATACAAAGCATGATCCGCATGGTTTATAACGCTTTTTTCTGCGGTTTCGACCATTGTTCCGCTTAAAGAATCATGAAATTCCATCGTAAGCAATGCCCTTTCCGCATCTGAAAATGCATCGCTGTCCCAGACGTTTTTACCGTTAAGCTCAGCCGCAGCGCATAACTTTTCGGTCATATACAATGCGGTTTCCAATTCGATATGTTTCTGCTTTATCTTAGTAAGCGATGTATAGCATCCTATCAGAAAATGAGAAAGCTGACCTGAATAATCAACATCAGGATTAACATCAGCGAAAAATTTTTCAGGAGTGCTGTGCAATATTTCGTACTCTTTTGTTTCCGCGATAAGGTCGTTTACATCCTTTAAATCTTTCCTCGACGGGTTGCCGCCGTGGTTTCCTACACCCCAAAGCGCAATACCAGTTTCGTAGGACTTCCAGCATTCCGCTTTTTTGGGGATAAATTCCTTGGCCTTGCTCGATTTTGTATCGTACATAAAATCATCGGCTATACGGCATACCTTGATTTTGCTGCCGTCATATCCCACCCAGTTGAACTGGTCTGCCGGAAGCTCTAAATACTGGGGCATTGGACGGCAGATAAGATAACTGTCATATCCGCATTTTTTCAGTATCTGTACAAGTCCCCTTGAATGTCCGAATGAATCGAAATTTATTGCGGTGGTAGGTCTCACACCGAAATGTTTTTCAAAATATCTTATTCCGCTGCGAATCTGTCTTACAAAACTCTCTCCTGAAGGCAGATGACAGTCCGGCTGAAGATACCATCCGCCCATAATGTGCCATTTGCCCGCCTTTACCAGCCGCTTTATCTTCTCAAACAGCGAAGGATCGTACTCTCTGATATACTCATAAAGCAAAGCTTCATTGTGACAGAAAATATAATCATATTCATCACAGAATTCCGCTGCTGTTCTGAATGTGGAGAGCGCAGCGGCTATACCCTCGTCAAAATCCCACATCCACACCGGGTCAAGATGTGAATTACACACAAGATGCAAACGCTTCATATTTTAAACCTCAAGCTCACTCATTATTTTTTTAACCGTCTCGCCAAGAGCTTTTACAGAAGGCTTCGGTTCAGGATTTCCTCCGTTTCTGTCGCATTTTACAAATCCGAAATGCGCTTCGCCGTGGAATCCTCCGTGCTGCTCGTCAAAGCAGGGTTCGTCCATCATTTCATAATATATAAGGCCCATACAGTTATCCGGGGTATCTCTGAAAATATGCTCGCAGAACTCACATACCCACGCCGCCTGCTCGGCGTCGCCCTCTTCGTCGGTCTTATCCTTATAGTTATATCCCCAGAAGTTGGTTTCGCATATAAGCACCGGCATATCGCCGAAATGCTCTTTCAGCCATTCCATTAAATCTAAAAACGATGATGCTTTCTCCGCATCGGAATACCAGTCAACACCCATGATATCCCATTCGCAGCCGTGTTCTCTCAAATACTCGACATAATATGTATGCCACCAGGCAAATGCTACCATTGTTTTTACCTGAGGATCTGTCTCTTTTATGGCCTTTAACCTTCCTCTTACCGACGGCGCAGTTTTTGCAAGACGCACAGGATCGTATTCTTCGGGGATCATTCCGTCATATTTTACGCCTGTAAGATTATATACATCCCCCATATCGGTATGCATCGCCGGAACGTCAAACTCAGGACCCACTTCGTAGATATCTACATATCCTTTCAGATTTTCACAAATCATTTTTTGATTTTTATAATCCTTTTCCTCTATTATATCGATATCCTCTTCAAAGCAGGTTCGGTCATCAACACATAGACTGAATTTCATTCCTCTTTTATGCACCGCGTCGGCAACAGATTTTATATACGCTATTCCCGCATCGTCCACCGGCACAAAATTAAAGTTGATAAGATTTATACCCATCTGTTCGCAGTAGTCAAGATTGCGCTCCAAAGTGTCCGCCGGATAAGATGGATATCCGCAGTTGTGAATATTCATGCCTACAATAAATTCTTTTTTACTCATTTTTGAAACCTCATTTCAAATTATTTAAAATTTCTTTTTTAATCTGAATATAATTACGTATGTCCGGTTCTGCCGCGATTTTTCGGCAAAGCGCGAATTTTTGAACCGGCGTGAGCTCCGATGCCCCGAAAAAATATCTTTTTAACATAACCAAATCCGCGGAATTGATATATCCGTCGGCGTAAATATCGTTCTTTACTGCTATTTGCGCACTGTCGTAAATATTACTGCCGTCCGTTATTTTTATCTCCATTCCCGTAAACACAATACCTGAGTGTATGCTGATGCCGCCGCTGAAAATTTCGGCCGATCCGGCAAAGGCGCTTGACAGTTCGCTTACATCCGTACCCGCTTCCACGGCAATAAACCCGTCTGAAACGGTATATTTATCAGATTTCAGTCTGTAAACCGTACCGCATATATTTCTGACAGTCAGACTTATGTTTCCGGCCTCTCCGGTATAATGCAGGGGATCTAAAGGCGCACCGTTGAAACCGAACATCCACAAATTAATTCCGCTCCAATCGGTTGTGCCGTAAAACTCGCTTTTAGGTATTTTGTAATGATGCCAACCGCCTGTTACCGACGTTTCATAGTCAAATATACTTTCCGTAAAGACACGCTCGTTCCACTGATTACCCGACGAGGTAAGATTAAAGCAAAAAATGTATTCCGTACTGTCCGCCGCGGCTTTGAAAGCGCTGTAATCACTGTAATTTATATCAAACTCAATATAATCCGCCTTTGACAAATCGACACTGCTCACAGTCTTGTTTAACCTGTCCCATAAATAATTGTAGGCTGCGCCCACAGTATTTGTGAGACCTTCACTGTCAATCTGTATGCCGTTTGACGGAAACCCGACAGCATACGCCGCCGTCACACAGATGTTTTTAATATTCATTGTTATGCCGCAGCTCTCGCCGGCAGCGATTCCGCTGCTGAACTCAAAGCTCATAAGCCATGTGTCTATATCCGACCAGTCTATTATACCGCCGCCGCCTGAGTTGTAAAAAACAGATTTGGGTATTTTTACATGATACCATCCGTACCCCGAATACGAGGAATAATCAAATATATTTGCAGCCACCCAGCGTTCGGACCAGTAACCTGAAGATGAAGTTACACTGAAATCAAGTCTTACACCTGTGCGTTCTATTCCGGATATCAGCTTTTCGTAATCGCTGAACTGTATGTCAAATTCGAAAAAGTCCGCGTTTTCCGCGTTTACCCCTTCAAAACCCACCTTACTGAAACGGGCGTAAGCATCTATATAATTCGCTCCCAGCACATTAAAACAGCCCTCTTTATCAAGCACCGCTATGGCATTCTCCGGCATATCCGGCACAGACGCAGTGCCGCATATATTGCGAAAATAGAACTCCATTGAATACATATCGCCGATCATGTCGGTATTGTTTCCCTCAAGGAAAAACTGCCAGTTTTTTATTCCCGACCAGTCAGCCGCTCCGTTTTCGTTTCGTGTGAAGCCCGATACGGGCAGCTTTACATGATACCAATTATTCCCCGTTTCAGCCAAATCGTTAAGAGTTATATTCGCGGCAGATGAATTACCGTATATATTTTCTCCCGACGAAAATCTTATCCACATGCTTAAGCCTTTACTGCTTAAAACTTCCCCGAAAGCTTCAATATCTCCGATTTTTATATCAAACTCTATATACTCGCAGTCGCTGAAGTCAGCAGGTCTCAGATTTTCTTTTTTATGCCTGTCTCCGAGATAATAGTAGAACCATCCCGGCGTATCCGCGAATGTCAGATGAGTCCCCTCAACATCAAGAACCGTTCTCGCGTATCTGTCTGTCACCGGCTCGGGAATTACGCTTCCCCCGCCTAAAACAGACTGTAAATATGTATATATAGGTTTCGGCGACACCGATGTTTCGCTTAAAGAATACAGCAGTCCGAAATGCGATTCAGTATGGAAACTCACTCCGTTCTGAGTCTCAAATACCGGCTCATCCATAAGCTCGTAAAAAATCAGACCCTTTACCCTGTCTCTTGAATATGCCTTATCCATAAAATCGAACAGCAGACTGTATTCCGAAAGATTTTCAAAATCGGTATTCTCACTGCTCCATAAATTAGTTTCCGTTATAATTACATCATGCGGAAATTTGCTGAGAACAGGCTCCAAAACCTGATTTATATCGCCCATATTAGTGTACCAGTCTATACCTATGACATCAAAGTCAAGACCGTTCTGGTACATATATAAAAGCGGAGCATAATGCAGATGCGAAAAATCTATAACCGTTTCAGCGGACGTTCCGGAGTTTCTCACACCCTCAACGGCGCTCTCATATTTGCTCATAAGGGTCAGTATATCGCTCATGTAATAATGATCTATGGAATCCCCTGCCGGTCCGTTTACCGGATATTTGTTAAGCAGTAATTTTACCTCTTCCTCACCGCCTATTTCGTAATAATCTATATATCCGTAGCCGCTTTTGCCGTCATATCGTTTTGCCAATGCCTCATAATAGCTGCGGTTGTAATCAAGATCATCAGATAACGTCACGCATGCCATTACCTTAAGTCCGTAGCTGCTGCAGAGCGCGACTATGCGGTCTGTATAACTGAAATCGTACATATTGTTTCCGATGTTTACACGCAGTACCTTGACGCCCAATTCCGCCGCGGCCTTTACATATAGTTCAGGGTCAAGACTGTAATCCGGATAGCTCGTCGGGTGAATGTTTACGCCCCATAAAAAGTCGCTTCTGGAAGTATATGAGGCAGAAGCCGATACCGGTATGCAAAAGATCGAGAAACTTAATATTATGCATAAAACTGCCGAAATAATACGTTTGCTTTTTTTCATTTTATTCCTCCGAGTATCTGCCGTCCTTTAATTGCTGAAAACTTTAAAACGATACGCAAAATATTATTTTAAATAAAAAGCATTTATAAATATCCGATACTGTTTTTTACAATTCTAAGATCCGAAAAAATAACAGAATCGGCGATTTATAAAGGTTTTTTATCTCATAAAAAGCGGCAGAGACGGCAAAAGCCACCTCCGCCGCTTTTATTGACCGGATTAAATTAGTCTTTCCGCCGTTAACCCTCAAGGATTGCATTCTTCATCTGAATGTAATCAATAATTGTAGCTTCAGCGGTTTTGCTGCCTGTAAAGGCAACATTCTGAATTTCGGTAGCAGCAGCCGCACCGAAGTAGAACTTCTTTGCCGCGACCATATCGCTTGCGGTAACGGCGCCGTCACCGTCGATATCGTTATCGATAACAAATGTAGCCTGATCGTATACCCAGCCGTCAAATTCACATCTGACGCTCATTCCGGTAACAACACTGCCGGAATCAACCGCTATGCCGTTTACGTCATACACCTTAGTCAGATCGGTTACAATATCAGAAACCTGTTTGTCTGTGCCGATAACTGCATATTCGTCAACCATAGTATATCCTGTCTTGTCAAAGCTGTAGGTTGTGCCGCAGATATTCTTTACTTCGATATTTACAGTTGAAAGCTCGCCGGTAGCTCCGTCAGGTGCATAGTTGAATCCGAACATCCAACTGTTTATGTTAGACCAGTCGCCGCTCTCGTCAACAAACAGACTTACCGGTACCGAGTAGTGATGCCAGCTGCCGTCCGCACCGGTTTCATAATCAAAAAGATTAGGAGATACGAAACGGTTAGCCCACTTTCCGGCAGAATCATTTGAAGAAAGGCTTATAACAAACGGATAACCCTTTGATTGCACATCTGACTTCAAAAGCTCGTAATCACTGATTTTAAGGTCAAATTCAATGTATTCGGCATTTGACAAATCAGCAGAAGCGTTTTTGTAAAGTCTGTCCCACATCCATACATAAGAATCGCCCACAGTGGTGCTTGAACCTCCTCTGTCGAGCAGGGCTACGACATTGCCGGGAAGCTCAGGCGCATCTAAGGCTGCATCGGGAAGCTCTTCTCTTACGGTACCGCAAATATTCTTAATAGTAAGCGTATCAGAACATAATTCACCGAAAGGCTTTTGTGTTCCGTCAGCAGCCGGGCTGTATAAATGCCATGTTGTTACATTTGACCAGTCGGTGGGTGTTTTGTCCCAAAGAACGAAAGCTGTCTTCGGAATGATATAATGATACCATCCGTAACCCATATCATATTCGTAGTCTCTGATACTTGCGGCGGAACGGGCCTCCCAGGAAGGATTTTCCGTATTGGCAGAAGAAGTGATATTGATACTGAAATCTATATTATTAGTATCTAAATAGTTTGCAAACGCATTATAATCACTGTAATAGATATCAAACTCGATATAATCCGCGCCGGTCAAATCTACCGATAAATTACGCTTTGTAAATCTTCCTTCCCACCATTGAGCAGCCCAAGAGCCGTTATCTCCCAATGTGTTTGAGACACCTTCAGCATCAAGCTCCGTCACAGCTTCTTCCGGCATTGATGGCTCAGTCACCGTCGTGCCGCAGATATTCGAGATAGCTACTATGTCCGCATAAACCTCGCCGACCGCCACTGCCGGTCCTTCTCCGATCAGATACCATGTATCTACAGCTGACCAGTCGATGGTTCCTTCTCTCTTATTAAATTCAGATTTGGGAATAACATAGTGATACCAGCCGTTGCCTACTGCCTCTCCGTAGCCGAAAATACTGTTGCTGCTCACTCGTTCATCCCACATTCCAGCGTTTGAAGTAAGATCGATTCCAAAATTAATTCCGTTGGTGTTCGCAAAGCTGACAAAGCTCTCGTAATCGCTGTAATAGATATCAAACTCAATATAATCCGCATTTGAAAAATCAGCCGCCGTCTGCTGAATCTTGTTAAATCTGCCATACATGTCAGTCATGGTATTTCCTGCATGATCGCCGACCTTTCCTGAATAACCCTCTGTATCAAGAACAGCAACAGCATTTTCTGGCGATGCCGGAGGATTAGACTTTGTCGCGCAGATATTGATGATAGTAAGAGTCTCAGAACATAATTCACCGAACGGTTTCTGTGATCCGTCAGAAGCCGGGCTGTATAAATGCCATGTCTTAATATCAGACCAATCAGTAGGAATTTCGTCCCATGCGACAAAACTGCTCATAGGAACAATATAGTGATACCAGCCGTTGCCGATAGGAGTGCCGAAATAATTTATAACTGCTGCAGAACGGGAAGCCCACACGTTATCATTTGTAGAAGTAAAGTTAATACTGAAATTTACACCGTTTTCATTCATAAAAGCCGTAAAAGCTTCATAATCGCTGAACTTGATGTCAAACTCAATAAAATCCGCGTCTGAAACATCGGCGGACAAACCGGTTTTCGTAAAGCGGCCTTCCCACCACTGCGGAGCCCAATCTCCGTTGTCACCAAGTGTTTTAGATACTCCGTTTGCGTCAATTACCGCTATTGCATTGTCCGGAAGTGTAGGAGCTATCGGCTCTGTGGCCGATACTGCCAATACGGAAAATGAACTTAAAATTAATACTATGGATAAAACAAGTCCTAATATTTTTCTCATTTTATGAATATCCCCTTTCATTTTTTGCTGAAAAAACGCGCTGAATATAAAACCTATGGTGTATTCACCTCCGTTTTTACTATGTGCCGCAAAATGCTGCATCCAGCGTAATAATCAGATCCGAGCCTAAACCCGTATTCTAACGGAAAACCCACTCTCTCTTATTAAAAACTCAATCTGACATCCCGCTTTATTTATGCTACCGTCAGCAAACTGACGGAAAGTAGCCGCAGTAAATAAGGAAATTTGTTTTTGACTCATATAACAATAATTCAGCACAGTCAAAATAAACTCTTTATATTCCGTTTTTGCTTACTCTGATATAAAAACTCAAACTTTTATTGTAAACGCCGGGAATAAAAATTTTATGAACATCTTTCATTATTATAAGTATAGTTTTTACATCACATTAAGCAAAATATACTGTACGCACTTATACCGACAACACTTTAAAACAAACTTGAAGGGGGAGGGAGTTCCCCTCCCCCTTTTCTGCTGTTATTTAACCTTTTTCCTTTTTTTGATGAAATAAACAGCTGTTATTATACCGGCTACCGCTACCAGTTCAGCAGCAAGGGCTATAATCAGCCAAAGATACTGTGTTACCACATTATTGACTGTTTTCTTTACAACCTGAGTATCGGTTATAACAGGTGCCTCTCCCGGCTCATTTTCGACTGTCCCGCCCGGAATCACTTCTTCATCGTAAAAGTCATCCCAGTCGTCGCCGAAATCATAATCGTCACCGAAAGGATCATCACCGTAGTTGATATTAAGCGTAGTATTTCCGGTTTTGGAAATATAGCGGAGATTATCAACTTTTACAGTTACTCGCTCGGTATATTTCTCTGACTGGAAGCTCGCTTTATCGCACTGAATAATTATAGATTTTATTTGTGTAAGATCAGGCGAACCTTCGGTAATATGGCTCGAATCAAATGAAATTTCAATAGAATTCCATCCGTTCTTAAGCGATCCGAGATTAAGCTTCCAGCTATAGTAATCTCCTACGCCGCGTACATCAGACGAAATAACAAATGACATTTCTGCTCTTTGGGTTAAAAGCTCAATATCACTTACAAAGAAATCAAACTTGAATGTTTTGGCATCGCTTATATCAGCCGTTTCATTGAATATGTAACGAAGCTGGTTAGTACGGAGCGTCTGATCAAACAGAATATTGCTGATACTTGCCTCACCCTCGGTTTTGTAATCAGTATCAACAGTTACTGATGCCGGGTTCCAAGTGCCGTTTTCATCGAACAGAGATTCGGCAGTATTGATATAAACTGCATTTTTATCCGGCATTGAAGGCTTATCGGAATCTTTCGGGATTTCTATGTAGGGTCTCTCGGTTGTCGCGCAGACATTTATTATCTTTAATGTAACATCTGCAATAGCACTGCTGTCTCCCTGAATGTTGTCACCCAAAAAGCTGAGCATAAACGATGTAACCGACGTGCTGTCATAGGGGTCGCCTTCGCCCGCGCTTATAAAGTCACTCATCGGAATCTTTATGTGGTTCCAGCCGTCCTGCGTTACCTGATCGTAGAAATAGGATATAATGCGGCTGAAATAGCGCGAAGTCTCATACTGTTCAGGATCTCCTGATGAAATGCCGACTATTATATCCATATCGTTGGCTTCCATCGCATCCTTGACAGCCTTATAATCCTCTACGTAGAAATCGAATTCCAGATAATCGGCAACCGAAATATCAAACGGTCCCAAATCCTGCTGGAACATACGGTCGGCAAGCCATGAGAACGCGCTGCCCGGCGTATTGGTAAGTCCTCTGTAATTGATAGTGGCTATAATATTTTTAGGAAGTTCCGGAGCGTCGGACTCAACAATTCCGATTATATTGCAAACCCACATTCTTGAGTTCGCATATTTGCCTACTTTGGACGTATCAGATGAATACAGTCTCCAGCAGACTACATTCTTAAGATCCTCAGGATTTTCAGACGTCACAGATCCGGAGGGGATAATTATCTCGTTCCAGCCTGATTTTTCTATCTGACCAGCTATTTCGATCTTATTGAGATAGTGTATTCCGTCGCCGTCCTTAACACCGAATACTAAACCGAGGTTATCGGGCAGCGCATTTGGATCGTCAACATAAACTTGCAGGGAAATGTATTTTCCTGCCGTAAGATCTCCTTCAACGATTGTATCGCTTGCAAATCTGTCGGATATCTTGTCATAGGTATCATTTTCGCTGCTTCCGAAAGTGCCGAGCACACCCATCTGATCGATAAGTGAAACAGCATCGCTCGCGTAATTGGGGCGAATCATCGGATTGTCTTCCAGAGGAGTCGCGCAGATATTCATTATTCTGATAGCAAAGTTGGCAAGTTCACCCGTCTCTGCGTACATATTCGTGCCGTCGAAGCCTATCATCCAGAGATTGATGGCCTCCCAGTCGATATGACCAACGTTTGCAGTGTTGAAATCCTCCATCGGAATCTTGAAATGCCACCAGCCGTTTTCTCCCTCGATAGCATAGTGCAAAATATCGCCGACGAAGTAACGGTCGGTCCATTGCTGCCCTGAAGAAGTCAGATGGAACGACATGGTAAGATCGAGCTCGTTAAGAGTTCTTGCAAGCTTCATGAAATCATCAAAATGAGCGTCAAACTCAATGTAGCCCGCATTTGAAACGTCAGCCGGTTCTGTTTTCTTGTAAAGTCTGTCAAAGCTATGAACAAACTGGGTGCCTATAGTATTCTCCATGCCGGGTTCGTCTATTATTACGGTAGCGCTTTCCGGCATGTCGGGCGCCGTAGCGTCGACCATACCTGCTATATTGCATATCCAGAGCCGGCAGTCAGCATTGCCGCCTACTGCGGAACCGTTATTGGATGTAAGCCTCCAGACAGCGACATTTTTAAGATCTTCGGTATTCTGGAACTTGATATCTTTTACAAGAATCAATACTTCGTTCCAGCCGTCATTTACTATCTGGTTCTTTATGTTTACAGCCTCGCAATACCTGTACCCCTCGCCGTCTTTGACACCGAAAGAAATCGACAGGTCGTCAGGCAAAGCGTCCGCATCATCTACATAAACATTCATAAATACTTTTTTGGAGGCGGTAAGATCTCCGCTTATTATACTTGTATTTGTAAATGTTTCGGATAACTGGCTGTATGTGTCTTCCGTCGAATCGCCGATTGTACCGCTTATACCCAGCTGGTCGATTACATAAAGCGCTTCGGATATAAGCGCCGGGCGGAAAATATCGTTTTCGCCTTTTGAAGTGGCGCAGACATTTTTAACATTCAGGAAATAATCTGCAAATTCTCCGGTATCAGCATAGAGGTTGGCGCCTTCAAAGCCTATAAACCAGTTCATTATATTGGTAAGGTCGATTTCGCCCATATTTACATTAACAAAATCGGCAATCGGTATTTTGAAGTGATACCAGTCATTCTCTCCCTTTGAAGCGTAAGCGTTGATATCGTTGGTACGCTCGCGGTTATACCATATATTTTCATTTGAAGCCAGGTTGAAGGTAATAAATATACCGAGTTCACTTGCCTTCTTATTAAGCGCCACATAATCCTGATATTTCATATCAAACTCAATGTAATCTGCCTGTGAAATATCAACTGAGGGATCCACTCTTTTTACAATACGGTCGCAAAGCTGAACAAACTGCGTTCCTAATGTATTTGAAGCACCGGCTATATCTATGACAGTGACTACATTTTCGGGCATTTCAGGAATATCGACTGTACCGCGGATATTTGAAATTGTTAGCGTGTCGCTGTAAATATCACCGAATCCGACATCAGCGTTTTCACCGAACAGCATCCAGAAATTAACTGCCGACCAGTCTGCTCCGCTGTCCTGCCTTACTGTGAAAGCGGATTTAGGAATGGTGTAATGATACAATCCATCTCCCATATCGACGCCGTAGCTCATTATATCCACGGCAGAGCGGTCTGCCCACGCCTGACCGGAAGAGGTCAGATGCAGCCCAAAGCTGTAATTATTGGTTTCTATATAATTTTTGAAGTTTTCGTAATTAGAATATTTTATATCAAATTCAATAAAGTCAACAGCCGAAAGATCTACGGCATCAACGTTTTTTACAAATCTTCCTTCAAACCAGTTGGCTCTCCAGTCGCCGTTGTCGCCGAGAGTTTTTGATACGCCGTCTTCATCAATCATCACCTCTGTACCCGAGGGATCTTCAGACGCTTCTGATGTGCCGCAGATATTCGAAATTGTAAGAGTGTCGCTGTAAATATCACCGAATCCGACATCGGCATTTTCGCCGAACAGCATCCAGAAATTAACTGCCGACCAGTCTACTCCGCTGTCCTGCCTTACTGTGAAATCGGATTTCGGGATAGCGTAATGATACAATCCGTCTCCCATATCGACGCCGTAGCTCATTATATCCACGGCAGAGCGATCTGCCCACGCCTGACCGGAAGAGGTCAGATGCAGCCCAAAGCTGTAATTATTGGTTTCTATATAATTTTTGAAGTTTTCGTAATTAGAATACTTGATATCAAACTCTATGAAGTCAGCGTCCGAAAGATCGGTAGCATTAACTATCTTTACAAATCTGCCCTCAAACCAGTTGGCTCTCCAGTCGCCATTATCTCCGAGAGTCTTAGACACTCCGTCTTCGTCCAGCATTACCGCCGACTCTGAAGGCAAATCAGAAGATTTAACGGTGCCGCAGATATTTTTTACTGTAATAGAAACAGTCGCCAGTTCTCCGGTAGAATCAGCGGAAAATGCGGGATTGTTGAATCCGAACATCCAGTGCTTTACCTGCGTCCAGTCGATAATAGAAGCGTCTCCCTGTCCGAAATACGCAACAGGTATAGAGAAGTGGTGCCAATCGCCGGATGTCCCGGTCTCAAAGCCGAAAATATTCGGGGAAACACCGCGGTTAGCCCATCTGCCTGAGCCCGAAGCCAGATTAAAGGTAAGCGGATTTCCGCTGCTTTCGGTATATGACTTTATCGCTTCGTAATCGCTGAATTTTACATCAAAATCAATGTTGGAAGCAACGGTAAAATCGAAAATTCCAATATTTTCCTTGTATAATCGGTCCCACAGCCATACAAATACATCGCCTACTGTATTGCTGCCGCCTTCTTCATCCAGCACTACTACTGCGTTTTCCGGAAGCGTGGGCTCCTCAGCGAAAGCGAAAATCCCCGCAAGCGGTATCATTACAGACAAGACAATTGAAATTGCAGCTATAATGGATAAGAGTTTCAAACTAATCTTTTTTGTCATTTTTCTACCTCCCGTATTATCCTACGATACCGCTGGTCTCTATTCCCTGAATAATCTTCTTCTGAAAGATACAGTAGAAAATCAACAGCGGAACTACCCCAAGCAATGCCGCGGTATTAACATATACATACTGTATTGCGTCGTTTATCCCACCGAAAATAGTGGAATTCAACAGACTTACTACCGACGGAATAAACTTTACTCCTCCGTCAAGCAAACCCGAATAAAATGTATCTGTCCACTGCCATGCAAAAGACAGAGAGAATACTACTACCAGCATTGACTTCGCCATTGGAAGTATTACCTCAAAATATGTGCGGTAAGGTCCTGACCCGTCAACATAGGCTGCCTCTATAAGCTCCTTTGGTATTCCTATATAATACTGACGCATAAGTATTACAAAAATACCCGCCCTGAACCCGAGACATGTCGCTGAAAGCAGAATCGTCGGGAAAATCGTGTTAGTAAGCTGTATCCCTTCGCTTCCGAATAATCCGAACAGACCGAAAATATCAAAAAATCTGAACTTTGTGAAAAGCGGCAGG
Source organism: uncultured Clostridia bacterium (assembly GCA_944384855.1). Lineage (GTDB taxonomy): Bacteria > Bacillota > Clostridia > Oscillospirales > Acutalibacteraceae > UBA737. The sequence goes on from CALWUY010000066.1 coordinate 115,207, forward strand.
GATACCGTCTGTATCGGCATAAGCATAGTAAGCACCACTATGCCGAATAAGATTTTGACTCCCGGGAACTTGAACCTTGCCAGACCGTAACCGACAAACGCCGCCGAAAAGCTTGTAAACACAGCGGCAACTACAGCATAAATCAAAGTATTCACAAATCCTGCCGGAAAATCTGTTTCGGTGAAAATGTATTTAATGTTGTCAAGCGTCCAGTCCTGCGGTATCTGTATTACCAGAGGATTATACAGGTCCGAATCCGACATGAAGGATGACAGTATTTTAAATATAAAAGGATAAATGATGATATATGACAGACCTAAAAGCAGAATATATATCGGTATTTTCGCAAGAGCATTCAGAATCTTCCGCTTTTGCTTCTGCGTCATTGCTCCCCTTAAATTCATCTTGCTCATGCGCTCACCCCTTTGTTTCCGCGGTTTGCTATCTTAACAAATATAAATGAAACCAACGACAGCAGCACCAATATCACCAGGAAATGCAGCCATGCCATTGCCGCAGCTTCACCGTATTTGCCTCCGTTGAACGCCGATTCATTTATATAGGTGAGCAGCGCCGTATCGCTTCTTGTTATGCTCTCAACAAAAGTATATATGACATTAACTATCATCATAGGCGAAAGCATGGGAAGCGTTATCTTCCAGAAGGTTTCCCATGATGAAGCTCCCTCTACCAAAGCGGCTTCGTATATAGACGGCGAAACAGACTGTATTCCTGCCAGGAATATAAGTATCTGCACACCTGAACGGTTTACTATATTGAGTATTCCGCTGGTCATTGACGAAAGAAAAGATATCAAATCGGGATCAAGATTAAAATTCTGCAAAAGGGTTGTCGTATCGCCTAAAGCGCTGAATAACTCGGAATTATTTTCACGCGACAGTGTATTTATCGCCGACATAAGCATATTTGATGAATCTATTTCGGCCAGCATACCGGTACATACAATAACCGGCAGGAAAAACACTGTTCTGAAAATACCTCTGCCCTTTATGTTGAGATTGAGAACAACCGCAATAAAGAGTGAAAATATCATAATTACCGGCAATGTGGTTATCAGTGTGCGTACATCGGATATCAGCAGCTGCGTGAAATTCGGGTCGGTCCTGAGCGCATATTTATAATTGGCAATACCTACAAAATTCAGCTCTACACCGTTTTCAATGTTGAGTTCGTTAAACGAATACTGTATACCTGAAATAAAAACCGGAATAAATATTAAAATCAGACCTATTATCAAAGGAAGGCTGAAAACCAATCCGCAATATTGATTGTCTCTGTGGCTGTTAAGCTTCCTTTTGGGGTTTTTGTTTTTCAATTTGCCCTTCCTCCTATCCTCTGATAATTAAATAGCCGCCTGCTTCTACCTTGCCGGATCCGGTATCGTAACCCGTTTCGCCGTAGTTTGTGTAAATCTTTGTTCCGTCTTCATAAACCGAACAATAAACGTTGGATGCAACCTCCGTACTGTCTGTTATGGCTGAAGAACTCAGAACCTCCAGCGCATCACCGTAATCAGCATAAGCAGATATTATTTCATCCTTGACGTATTCATAATTTATGGCAAAATATCTGCTGTAATCGGTTTTCTTTAACTGCTCTATATTGTCACTTGCGACAAGATATGTCGGCGTTACGCCGCATCGCAGACAGTCAAGCAGCAGCGAGTTGCTTTCACCTTCAAGGTTGATCGGTTTGCTGTGAAGCTTTATGCTGCCGGAAACCACTATCTGAAGGAACGGAACCGAAACGCTTTCGCCTGAAAGTCCCGACGAGCTGCACGGCACTTCTTCGAGTGTATCCGCATAAGGCAGTACATAAGCGTTTGCACCGTCAAAATTAAGAGTGATTTTTTCCGAACTGCTTTTAAGCAGATTTTCGACATACTCAATAGACTGCTGACGGTTTACGCTGTGCCGCTCTGAAAAATCAGCCACAAGGTAATTGCCGAGTGTATTTAAAGTTATCGCCGAAATATCGTTTTTCACCGCGCTTGACGTAAGCTTTTCAGCATACTTTTCGTATTTCACCGGAGAAGTTATATAAAGTGAGCTCTCCTTCATCTCGGAGAAAGAACGGTATTCATAAAATTCGGCCGTTGAAAGCTCCAGCGTCTGGCATGCCGACGATTTGACACCGAAACCGTCAAACATACGGTTGTATTTTGTGAGTAAAAACTCATTTCCCTGTGTCAAAGATATTCCTTCCTGCTGACAGTACTCGGCCAGATCTTTGTATCCGCTTTTGCCGCCCTGTTTTGAAGAAAAACGTATTTTATTCGAAATAGTGGCGTCAAGCCCTTTTTTCTCCCATCCAAGCATAGACAGCGAGAGGTTTTCGATTCCTTCTTCCTTAAGGTCTTTCAAAATATTCATCGCATCCTCGTAGGAGGTGAATACCATTTCCGATTTATACGGAATTCCCAGAAAATCCTTTTCAATCAGCGCCGCGCCTATCGTCTGAACGGCTATTTTTTCTTCTTTTTTATCCTCTGTCTTGAATCCTTTTGAAGACAGGTAATTTCGGTAAATTTCTGCCATTCCGGTGTAGTTCGCCTTTTCGCCTGTCAAAAAGTAGTAATCAACCGAATAATCACAGGTGTACCGGTTCTCATCGCTTATGTATATATTTTGGGTCGAACCCATTGAAACAATCTTCGGCTGCGTGACCGAAGGCTCATTTTCCGTATACAGAAATCTGTTGTAAACCGCATAGTACTGACCGTTCGGGCCTCCTAACAGGGCTACTATGAAATCCGCCACATCACCCGAAGTAATAACCGCGGCAAACGCCGATCCGTCATTTCTTACCGCGCCGAATACCGGAAGATGATAGGTCTCGCCGGTGGAAAGCTCAAACGGTTCATCTGTAACCGGATTTTCTCCGTATACCCTGCCCGCAATTGCAGTCTGCCTTGTATCCGGCTGACCGTTTATGTTTATAAGCGCCCCGGAACCGTCAGGAACAAATAAATATCCTTTTCCACCGCTTTGCGGCTTATCGCATCCGAAATACGGAAGCAAAGATATCTCCAAGAGCTGAAATCCGTCGCTGCATACTATCGATTCATTGGGTATAGTTGCCGTCAGTCCGTTCTCTGTCAGAACGTACTCTACACGAAGCTTGAAATTAGGATATACCTGGTTTTCAATTTCAATTCCCAGTTTTTCCATGTCACTGGTGTAATCCTCGTATGTGTATCCTGCCTCCGAGAAAATATCGCTTATATCTTCTCTGTCCTTGTCGGTGACCATACCCTCTTCCAGTACATAAAGTTCCTTATCCTTGAGCGTCGGATACTTTGCGAGCATCTCCTCGTTCACATAACCGTCACTGCTGTAAAGTGAATAAAACGCTGACAGTTTTCTTGAGTCGCGGTTCTCAAGATTTGAAGTATATTTTTCGTAATCTTCAACTGTCATGGCAATCGGAACTATAAGTTTTCCTTTATCCTCGCCTATAGAAAGATTGACCGCCACACCGTTTTCATATATCTCAGACGAAAACTGACCGAAACTCAGACAGTCCTGTGAGGACCACAAATTCTGGTTGTTGAATTCGCTGTCATAAAAGGATACTATTACCTGAGATTCATAATTATTTTTAACGTCTCCGGTATACATCGGATCAGTCGCGGCATCATAAGGGTTCGAGGTAAAAATTTCACCGCTTGCCTTATTTTTTATTCCCAGAGTCATGTCGGCTGTATTGTAATAAAGCTCGAGACTGCCGTTTTCGGTAATCTTCCGCATACCGTTAAGCATTTCCTGTGCAGAGGCAAACGAAAGCGACATTTCTGCGGGAGCCCCCTCGACCGTCTCAATTAAAGCTCCAAGTCGACTGTCAGCCCCGGATTCTTCAGAACCGTCGGCCGATACCGGCACCGCGGTTACTGCAAGCATTAATGCCAAAGCACCGGATAAAACCTTTTTAAACATTATCTCTACCTCACATACGGTAATTAAGTTCACTGACCACGCTGCCGATCGCCGAAATCATCTGACCGCTCAGGCTTATAAATACAAGCACTATGAACAGCATGAATAACATTCCGACTATCGTAAGCAGACATACAAGTATGTTTTTGCCGAAAGAATAATCGTGAACAGTCATAGATCCGAAGAATATAAGCATCAGCATCCACAGAATGATAATTGTAGAAACCATTCCCAATATGCTCAGTTCGTCAGAAACCAGCAGATAACTTATAAGCGTGCATGGAATGGTGAAAAGAGCATACGGCATACTTGAATAGCATACTGCTATATATACATCTTTAAAGGTACCTTTACCGTCCATCAACGTGGTAAAGCACATGTTGCAGACCACAAACAGCAATAAACCGAGTATGATGGTCAAAGAAGACGTAAGCGAACCCTGGCTGTCACCGAGGTATGAACCGCCGAGATTTGCCACTACTGAGCTTACCATTGTTACAGCAAGAATTATTGTGGCAGATTTCACGGAACCGCGTTTTTCAGCCTTGAGTCCCCAGAATGCCTGAAGCGGATGCAGCAGTACAAAGAAACCGTACAGCAGCTGATCGCTGAGCTTTCCGCTCGCTGATACTTCTGTAACCTTTTCATTATGCCGGTTTATCTTTTTGAACAGAATAATTACTGCCGCTAATATTGCCACGAACGCAATAAATATAAGCAGTCCGTACTTATCAAGTATTTCTTCGCGGTAAAGCTTGAAAGCCTGACCGTAATATGTCTTGTTTCCTATCAGTCTGAAATATGACATAGCCTCTTTGTATTCTTCGTTTTCAAGCAGGTTCTTGCCTATGCCGAGGTATGCCATATCAAAATTGTTGTTTTTGGCCAAAATTTGTTCCCAGAGTTTTGCCGCTTCGTCGTACTGACGCTTTTCCTGAAGCGCCAGAACCTGATCTATAAGCTTTGCGTACTCAGTTTTTCTCGAAACGGTTATCGAAGCGGTTATGCTGTCAAGCGCGTAAATGCTGTCACCGTTATGCGTCATTGAACAAAGGTTGGTGTAAAGTCCCTCAAAACTTCCTTCACCGCCGAACGCGTACAGCAGATTTCCGTTTGAATCGTAAAAATACATCTTGCCCGCGGCTGAATCCACAAGGGCGTAAACCCCGTTTTCCAGCAGTTCAACCTCGTTTATTTCGGAAGGATCGCTCGCTTCCTTACCCGTATATGCGTCAAACAGAATATTTCCTACCGGAGGGAAAAAGCCGTTTCTTTTAAGTACATCGGTACCGGACGGATTTATTTTCTTTATAGGAGCGTATGTGCTGTCGGTACTGCGCGCCCAGATTGAAGAATATAAATCGTAACGGTCAATCTGAGAGCTCGTCACATATATAAATCCTTTTTCGTCTATCGTAAGATTGCTGTATTCCACCGGAACGTAACTCGTGGTGCGTTCTAACTGCTCTTCTGTCATAAACGCACGCCTCAAAAGCTCCATGGCATTTACCGAAACCTTCTGCGCGCCTATAAACGACTCAAAACCGCCTTCGCTGTCAAGCGCTATTACACCCATGTTGGTATTCTTTGAAACAACATATACCCTTTTGGCAGAATCCACAGCAACGGCTTTTGGATTATATTTGAAGTTTTCCGGAAGTATGTCGGCCGACAAAGTCGGAAGTTCTTTGTAAAAATTAAAATTTTTGTCGAATATAATAATTCTGCCGTTGTCAGTATCCGCAACATAAAGATATCCGTCCTCTGTTACAAATACTCCCATCGGATTCAAGAACGCATCCTGCTTGTCACCGTTCTGAAATTGAGATATTATATGCACCATTTCAAAATCGGTGTTTGCAATAACTATGCGGTTGTTGCCCGAATCGGCAATATAAATATACCCGCTGTTTTCATCATAAAGTATATCCTGCGGCTCCTTTAGCGTTCCGGCACCGTCTATCTGCGAAACTACTTCGCGTACCGTGTAGGCGTCAGGCGTTATCTGGACATTTCCGTCATACGAATAGGAAAAGGTTTCGTAACTTTCCTCGGCAGATACGCACAGTCCCAACACTGATATCAGGATAATAAAAATACTTAAAAATCTGATTAATTGTTTTGTCATATCTCCCTCAATCCTTCATACCGGAAGTTGCAACCGTTTCTAGCACGTTGCTTTGAGTTATTACAAACACCAGCACCGGCACTATCATCATAATTACCGAAGCCGCCGCCGCTGCACCCTGACGTGCAATTCCGCCCGCCATTATCTGTGACAGAGCATAATTAAGCGTCTTGAGACTCTCGGTTTGTATATAGGTTGTTCCTCCCTGACCCCATAAGCCCTGGAATGAAAAAATTATAAGGGTCAGCCATGCGGGCTTTACAAGCGGCATTACTATCCGCCAGAATATCGTAAATTCATTGGCTCCGTCAATATGCGCGGATTCTATAAGCGCGTCGGGAATAGAGGTCTCCATAAACTGCTTCATAAGGTAAAGACCCAAAGAAGAACAGAAGGCAGGCAGAATGATCGACCAGTGTGTATCAATCAGACCTAACTTTGACATTATAAGATAGGAAGGTACCGTGATTACCACTGCGCTGAACATAAGTGACAATACTATTACCTGGAACATTATGTTTCTTCCCGGGAAATCGTGCTTGGCAAGCGCGTACGCGCAAAGCGAGGAAATCAGGATATGACCCGCTGTTCCCACTACCGATATAGTAAGCGTATTGGATACATAGCGTGAAAACGGTACCCAGCTGTCACCCATAAGGCTTAACAAGTCGCGGTAGTTGCTCAATGTGGGGTTCTCAACAAAAAATTTAGGAGGATATATCCATAACTCACTCAGCGGTTTGATCGAGTTGGATACAGCGTATACCAGAGGAAGCGCCATAAATACTCCCATGGCTGCCAGAAAAATCGAAATGACAATATTGCCGCCTCTGGATCTGTTCAAATATATCTTTTTTGGTTTTTTCCGTATCATCATATTCCCCTTACCCCCGTTATTTACCGATTGAAGAAATAAATCTTTTCGCAAACTGGTTAAAGGAAATCATAAGTACAAACAATACCACGGCTATCGCTGAAGCATATCCCATTTCAAAACGGGTGGTGCCGTAGTCAGTAAGATGATTCATTATGGTATGAGCTACATAATCGGTTGTAGGATATCCGCATATCGCAGTAATAACCGCGCCTACATTAAACGCGCTTGTTATACTCATAACCGCACTGAAAATCATCTGCGGTTTAAGCATCGGTATTGTAATGTACCAAAGCTCCTGCCAGCGGTTGCGTATACCGTCAATGGCACCCGCTTCAAAGTAGGTTTTATCCACACCCTGAAATGCCGCGATCATTGAAAGGAATCCGGTTCCGAGACTGGTCCATAGAGATACGATTATAACTACCGGCATTATGTAATCAGTGTTCTGTAAAAACTGTATGGGTTCGTTGATAAAACCAAGCCGGATCAAAAGTCCGTTTATATATCCGTAATCGTCACCGCTGAAAAGTATACCCCATATAAGGTAAGCATTTCCCGATATTGAAGGGGCATAAAACAGCAGTGTGACAAATGAGCGTATCTTCGGTGTAAGCTCATTTATGAACCATGCGCAGATAAGGCTTAAAAGATATCCCCCCGGTCCTAAAATCACACCCAGAATAAGCGTGTTTTTTACACCAGTCATAAATACACTGTCTTTAAGAAAAAGCCGGCCGTAATTTTCAAGTCCCACAAAGGTGGGCATCTGCAGAACATTGAAGGAGGTAAGACTCAAAAACATGGCAATTACTACCGGAAGTACCGTAAATATCGTAAACAGTATCATATACGGTGCCACAAACAGATAGGAAACCTTGCTTTTGCGCATACGCTGCAAAGTATATTTAGTTTTATTTCTCATTCTGCAGCACCTCGTTAAACTCTTTCCTCTTCTGAGCAAGCTCCTCGTTGAATTCCTTTACATACTGTGTAAGCACCTCTGCCGGATCCTCACCCATTGTCTGCTCTTCGGAACCGTTGTAAGTACGGTTGAAAGCGAATGTCAGCACACGGTCAAGATAATATCCGCCCGGTACCTGCGGGATGGCGTCAACATTTTTCAGCTGTTCTGTAAGATTACGGTATTCGCTGCTGCTCCATGCCATAAGCGAAAGCGCCTCGTTGTTGGCGGAATTGACCTTCGCGCAGTTTCCCAGCAGGCTTTCCATACGCATTCCGTAATCGCTCTGTACCTGCGGTGACATGTACCATTTCATGAATTCCCACGCAGTATCCTTGTTTTGGGAGGTTTCCATCAGCATCATATATGTTGTGGTGCCGACAGAAACATTATTTATATTTCCGTTTTCGTCCTCAGTTCCCGGAATAGGAACCATTTCCCAAAGTCCCTTTATTTCGGGAGCAAATGCAATAAGCTGGTTGTAAACGGTGTAATTTTGGATTGCCAACGGCATTTCACCTGTTCTGAAACGGTTCGCGAAATCAAATGTTACAGGTGAATCGTAAAGTGTGAATAATTCACAGAAATCCACAAAAGACTCAAGACAGGTATTGGATTTAAGATTTGTATACTTGCCGTCTTCGATGTAGAATTCGCCGCCGTTCTGATAAAGCAGCACGGCATACATGCTTGAATCGTGGGGAATACCCACTTCCATACCGTTATACTGCAGGGATGGAATAAGCTTCTTTAACTCCGTCCAGGTTTTCGGGACCTCCCAGCCGTATTCCTCAAATATGTCGGTACGGTAGAACATCATATTAAATCCGAAGGTCTGCGGCATTCCGTATACGCCGCCGTTAAGCCTTGCAGGCTTGATCGCGGCCTCGGAAAACTGCGAGAAAACTTCGTCGTAATCTTCAAATTCGGTCAGGTCAACCACCGCGCCGCGCAGCGCGTAGTCAACCGGTTCTGTAGTCAGACAGTCGAAGGCTACATCCGGCGCTATACCCGCTATTACAGACTGCAGCAACGTGCCTGTAGGAACTATCTTGAGATTTACCGTGACATTATGTTCTTTTGTATATGTGCTGCTCATAAGATCACGCACTATTTCTCCCTGGTCACGGCCGCTCTGAATCCATACAGTCAGTTCTTCCCTGTCTTCTGAATCTGCGCCCTCAGTCTGACCGATAGAACTGTAATCGGTTACGTAAGACGCAAGAAAGCTTTTTATCGAAAACGCAAGCTTTTCAAAGAACCCTTTTTCAGCCTTCGGAAGTTCACTGCCTTCAGGCTGTATGAATATCCGGTCAATCTCCAGCGGCTGCTCGATAGCAGACAGCAGCCATGAGCTGAGCGATCCCAAATTGGATTTGAACTGCTTGAGATTTTCGGCAATACTGCGTGGCTTTTCAGTCATCTTGTCTATCTGAAAAACAAGCTTATCTATAATCGATGTATAACTTCCGGACGCTCCGGCCTGTTCCTTTATGTCTTCAACACAGGCTCTGAGATTATCGGATATCTCCGCCATTTCCTCAATTTCATCGGGGATCAGCTCATCAAAGCCGTAGTCACGGTTAACATCAGGCGAACTTCCCGTTATCATCACTATGCGCCTGTAAATTCTGTTTAAAGAATTGAGCGCCGCATTTACTTCACTTACTATCTGAGAAACATCGCCTGATACCGCTTCCAGAGTTATGGTATGCTCTCCCGCTTCAAGCCAGAAAGCATAAGTCGTTTCACCGTCTCCCAGCTTTTCACACTGCCAGGCTGAATCATAGTCAAAATGAATCTTCGCAGCCTCGCTGAACGGAACCTTTCCGTCTATATAAAGCTTGCGGCTGGCGAATATACCGTCGGACAAATTCTGACGGTAACGTATGCCTATTTCGTACATTCCCGACGCATCTGCCGTAAACTTCCAGGTAATTGCGTCGCCTACCGTCTTCCAGCTCGATGCGCCTACGGTATTAAGCTTAAGCGCTACTGCCGACTGCGGCGTTGTAGCAGGGGAAGTCCTGTCTGTTGTAGGCAAAACCGTAGCAGAATTTTTCTCGCTGAACGCTTCGCCCTCAATTATTATCGGATCTGTCTCTGCAGCAGCTGATCCGTCGTATTGTTTCTCGTATTCCGCATAATCTATCACAGTTTCCAAAGGTAAAAATTCTATGGCAGAAACAGCGACTTTACCTCTCGATCCTGTAAATTTGATGCTGTGCTGACCCTGCTTTAAACTGAATACAAAGGGAGTATCGGTATATCCGGTTGAATCCGACACATCATAAGTATTCCAGCGCAGGATCTCTTCTGAGGCCGGCATAATATCGTTGCCGGCCACATTGGTTTCAAATTCTCCGTTTGACTGAGTAAAGGTTCTCCTCATACTTATCAGCGAAGCTTCCTTGAATGGTGTTTTACCGTCAATCTCAAGTTCCAATTCCAGATTTCCTCCGGATTTTTCCGCCGCCGCATAAGTAATCCGCAGCATATAAGCACAGTCTCTCTCCGCTGTGAAAACCCATTCGGCATTGCCGGTATCTGGAATTACCACCGCATCCTTGCCAAGCTCGTGTATATTTTCAACTATTGAAACATCATCAGAATGCTGTGTCGGGTTAAGCGCATCAACTGTTATTTTCCCTTCGGTATCCGGTACCGCGGGATTATCCTGCGTATACTGCGAATATGTAATAAGTGAATTTGTACTGCCGGTGTCAGCAGCTGATACAGCGCTCACGGTATAGTTCCCTGCTACAGTTGTAAAAAGCAGGGAAATTACGGTTACAGCAGAAATTAAAGATTTCTTTTTAAGCATCCTACAGACCTCCGGCAGAATTTTGTTGAACTATTTCTTGAATAATTTACTGACAAAAGGCGGTTTTATTACAAAAACCACAAGGGCTGCTGCCCCGAGAAGAATTATTACCGCACTTCCCACAATAAACCAAAGCCATGGGAATACATTTGTCGTGTTGGTAGTAACCATTTCCCTTACTACCGTATTTCGTATGGGCTCCAATTCAGGAGCTTCCGTTACCAATTCTATCTCCGACGATACCGTTGTGTCGGAACTGTTATTATTATCATCATAGGACGTGTTTGGCTGTGATTCCTCAGGCGCAGACACTGTTGGCGATGAAACAGACTCTTCTTCCTCAGGCGGATCATAAGTAACCGGGACTTTAGTAACCGGACCTCCGCCCCACAGTTCCTGCACCTTATAATATATAGGCTTGTAACGCTTTATCGAACCGCCTTCACCAGTTTCGCACAAACCGAAATGTGCTTCCTGGGTAAAATCACTGCTGTTGTTGTAAAATTCGGGTTCATCCTTAAGCTCATATATAATAAGGCTTTTTACTCTCGGAGTAGCATAAGCTACATCCATAAATTCAAAAAGTAAATTATAGGTATCCAAGTCTTCCTGATCATCCTCAGGACCGGTCCAGAGGTTTGTTTCGGTAATGAATATATCGTGCGGGAATTTTTCAAGCACCGGCTCCAGAACCGTCTCTAATGGTCCCATATTTGTGTACCAGTCAAGACCGATAATATCAAAGTCAAGACCGTGCTGGTGCATATACAGAAGCGGAGCATAATGAAGGTGCGAAAAATCTATTACAACCTTGCTGGTGCTTACGTTTCTGATACCTTTTATGCAGCTGGCATAAAGCTTCTGCCATTTTATAAGGTCGGACTCATAATAATGCTCGAACATATCTCCGTTAGGTCCGTTGACAGGATACTTGTTGTTAAGCATTTTTACGTCTTCTTCAGCGCCGACCTCAAAATAATCAATAAAACCGTGTCCGTTTTTACCGTTATAACGGGTGGCCAGCATTTCAAAATAAGCAGTATTAAGTTCAAGCATATCTTCTTCGTATGTTGCAAATCTGGATAAAACCAAAATATCCATACCGTATTCATCGCAAAGCTTAACGCACTTGTCAAGATACTCAAGACCATACATATCAAGCTGCTGGTTGAAACCTATTCTGAACAGCTTTGCTCCTGTTTCCGCAGTAGCCTTTATGTATTCTTCGGGATCATCCCTGCCGTAGCTTGAATACAAATAGTCGTGGGAAGTCACGCCCCACATAAAATCTGTTCTTCCCGTATACTTGGCACCGGCAGCTGTAGCCGGAGCCGAAATTCCTGCAAGCAATACGGCCGTAACTATAAGAGCAAGTATTTTTTTCATATTTACCCCCTGTTTGCAAAATGCTTCAATACCTTCAGTCCCCGCCGGTAATTTCCGGCGGGAACGGTATAACTATCTACTTTAATTTTTCAGTAAATTCCTTTATAGCCGCTACGCAAGCGCTCTTTGTTGACTGGATATGAGAAGCAACGGCAGTGTTCTTTTTTCCTACCCAATCCCAGATTACACGGTATGTGCCAGAAAGAATTGCTTCGTTTGTGTTACCAATTGACTGAGCTACTGTAAGCTTCTGTCCATCAGCCGCGATATCCATATTCTCGCCGGATTCGTCATCGCGGAAATAACGGGCTGTATAATCGTCTCTTACCATTTCGTTAAGGTCTTCTGAAAGGTACGCATAAGCCTGCAGATACGATCCTGCGTTCTGTTTTTCCTTGTCGCTCAGTCCCTTCGGAATCATAAGAACGGTGCTGTTCCAGTTAACCGCTGCGTGATACTGACCGTCATTCTTGTTGCTCGGGAACGGAAGGAATCCGAAATCATCATCCATATCGCTGAACTGACTTACATTTGCTGCCGGCGCATAGAAGAACAAAGCTTTTCCGGTAGAGAACATTTTGATACGGTCTTTGTCAGAACCGCCGATTCCGTATGAATAAGAATCCTTTACTATCTGTCCCGCAAGAGTAATGGCATTCATTACATCCGAATTTTCCATGTTGTAGTTGATGTTTCCGTTCTTGTCGACCGTGAGCATCTTTACTCCGCAAGCCTCAAGCACGCTGGGCGCAAATGCAGATTCAGTATCTATGTAAGTGATTCCCCAGCGGTCTTCGGTAGTCATACCGGGTTTGCCGTCCATGTCTTTAACCGCTTTGGCAGCGATCTCACGCATTTTAGCGATGGTCCACTGCTTATCTTCAACCATCTTGTAAAGCTGAGTATCAGAGTATCCGATCTCTTCCAGAATTCTCTTGTTGAAGAATATACCCTGCGCAGATGCATAAATGTTGATAGGCTCTGCAACATACCAAGTGCCGCCGCCGTAAGTTGAAGCCTCTACCGCGCCGCCTACATTCAAGTAATCCTGAGATAAATCAATGGTTGATATCTTACTTAGATCTTCCGCAAGCTTGTTGGCAACCATACCTGCCGTAGCATGTGCGTTGAGCGCTATAATATGCGCAAAACTTTTTCCCGAAGAAATGGTTGTGAAAGCAAGTGTCTGAAGCTGACCTGCTGCAATGCTCTTATTGTCTATTTTACAGTTAAGATCTTTTTCAAGTTTTTTGAGCATGCTTATTCTCGAATTATCGCTTTTTGTAGTAGCTTTTGCCGAACTGTCAAAGATTTTTTCTGTAACGGAATATATTGTGAGGGTAGCTCCTCCGAGATCAACTCCGTCGAGAGGATTTTTTCCGGTATTCTGTTGGCCTCCGGAAGAATTACCGTTATTATTGTTGCCGTTATCTCCGTTCGAACCGGTTCCGCCGGAAGTGTTTCCCTCCTGAGTCCCGGTCTGCACTCCGCTTCCCTCGATCAGATAATCCGAAGTAGTGGTAGTTGTTGTTGTATTGTTACAACCTGCGAACAAGCAGACTGTCATACACAATACAAGTAAAATTGCTGAGATTTTTTTGATCATAATGATACTCCATTCTGCCATATTGGCTATTTTTTATTATTTAGGACTGCAGCAGGAAGTCCAAACAACGCGTTTTACGGGTTGTTTTAAATGCCGAAATATGAATTTTCTTTTTTAAAATACAAATTTGTATTATTTTGTATTTTATTCAAAAAAATATATACGAATCGACATTACTTTTGTTTATTTTATACCATATTTTTTGTCAAGTGTCAAGCAATATTTTCATTCAATCACTATAATTCCAATATTTGTATCTTTAACTTATGTTTTTATTTGTATTTTCTTACAATTTTGGAACGATATGTATTTTTTCCTTGACAACATTCTTTTATTTGATTAAACTATAATCAGTATTTTTATTTAACTTACCGATTGGAGAATTTACCGTAATGTCAAAACCGAGCAATAAATGCAACGGTGTTATCAACACATTGAAAGAAAAAATAGCTGAAGGATTTTTCCCCGTTTTTTCGAAAATTCCGTCTGAAACCCAACTTTGTAATATGTTCGATGTCAGCAGAGTAACAATCAGAAAGGCACTTGAATCGCTTAAGTCTGAAGGTCTGATTGAATCACGTCAGGGCAGCGGATACTTTGTAAGCGCTGATAATATCAAAAACCTTATTCCCGTAATTATGTCCTCTTCAAGCGATGCTTTCCGAATGAGCGAAATATATCAGGGAATTCAGGACTTTTTTTCTAATACTAAATTTGATCCTCTAATGCTGCTCAGCGAAAATAACCCCAACAAAGAAAGGGAACTCATTTCCGAATATTACAATAACGGATTTTCTAATATGCTGATTATCCCATATTCCAGCGCCACAAATGTAGGTTTTTACCAGTCATTTATGAATTCAAATGTAAATTTTGTATTTATTGATACAAAGCCCGATAAACTTGACTGCAATTATGTAGCAAGCTGCAATTTCACCGGAGGGTATCTTGCAACTAAGCATCTTATAGATTTAGGTCACCGCAGAATTTGTTACTGTGCCAATGACGAAATAGAAAATGCAAATACACTTATCCAGCGTCTGGCCGGATATAAGCTTGCCCTCACAGATCACGGCATTAAAATAGATCCCAATCTGATATTTTCTAAAAAAGTGTTTTCAATCAAAGAGCATGCCAACGAGTGCATTTTAAGAAGCCCTGACGCTACGGCATACTTCTGCACTTCAGATGCCGTGGCGCTAGCCATATCCAATCTGACTTCAAAAAAATCGCGCAAAGTGGCAATAATAGGATTTGATAATCTTTCATTTGCAGAAACTTCCACACCGTCAATTTCTTCGGTCGACCAGAATTTCTACGAAATAGGCCGCTGCGCTGCGGAATTGCTGTATAATCATATCATTAAACACAGTAAATCATTTGACAATAAATTTATTCCCATAAAAATAATACCGCGGAGCACTACTCTCAACAGCAAATTAATTTGATGTTTTAATGTTCAGGCATAAAAAAACCACAGACATTTTAGTCTGTGGGATTTTTTTATTAAACGCCGAATTTAGCTACATTGAGTTTAATTCCGGGACCCATTGTTGTTGCTATTACGCAAGACTTGATGTACTGTCCCTTGGTCGCCGCAGGCTTAGCCTTTATTATCGCTCCCATCAAAGCGTCAAAATTCTGCTGAAGCTTTTCAGGACCGAATGACACTTTACCGATCGGGCAGTGAATAATATTTGTCTTATCAAGACGGTACTCTATCTTACCTGCCTTCGCCTCGGTAACAGCCTTGGCTACATCGGTAGTTACAGTTCCTGCCTTAGGAGTCGGCATAAGTCCGCGCGGGCCCAAAACCTTACCTAAACGTCCCACAACACCCATCATATCCGGTGTAGCTATAACAACATCAAAATCCAGCCAGTTTTCATTCTGAATCTTGGCCACTAACTCTTCGGCTCCCACATAGTCCGATCCTGCTTCCTCAGCTGCTTTGGCATTATCTCCTTTAGTCAAAACCAAAGTTCTTATCGTTTTACCGGTTCCGTTAGGAAGAACTACCGCACCGCGGACCTGCTGGTCGGCATGACGTGAGTCAACACCCAAACGAACATGAATTTCTACAGTTTCGTCAAACTTTGCAGTACCGGTTTTTACAGCAACCTCAACTGCTTCATTTACATCGTAAAGCTTACCTTTTTCAATAAGCTTTGCACTCTCATTATACTTTTTTCCGTGTTTCATTGTTTACCTCCCAATAAGTGGTTAAATCGGAATTTTCCTCCCACAAGAGAGAATTAATCGACTACTTCCACACCCATACTTCTTGCGGTACCAGCTATCATACTCATTGCTGATTCTATACTTGCCGCATTAAGATCGGGCATTTTTGTTTCTGCAATCTTCTTTATCTGCTCTTTGGTAATTTTGGCAACCTTGTTTTTATTAGGTGTGCCCGAAGCACTCTCTATACCGCAAGCCTTCTTGATGAGAACGGCCGCAGGCGGAGTTTTGGTGACAAAACTGAATGAACGGTCTGCGTAAACGGTTATTACAACCGGAATAATGAGACCTGCATCATTTTTTGTCCTTTCATTAAACTCCTTTGTGAACGCCATAATATTGACGCCGTGCTGACCTAAAGCAGGACCTACCGGCGGTGCCGGTGTAGCCTTACCTGCAGGAATCTGCAGCTTGATATAACCTGTGATTTTCTGAGCCATTTATTTGCACCTCCATTATTCGTGGTAACAGTACCTCACGGTACTTGGCGGAACGGTCATATTCCGTCCCTCCCACCGTGGCGTAAATTTTTTACGCCGGATTTCAATAAGCATTTCTGCATATTAACTAAACTTTTAATCGTCCGCAAGTGAAATCTGGTCTAACTCCAGTTCTACCGGGGTTTCTCTTCCGAACATCGAAAGAACTACGCATACACTGTTGTTCGCAGTATCCACTGTCTTAACCTTTCCTGCGTAGCCTTCAAGAGGACCGCTGATAATTTTAACATTATCGCCCTCACTGTAGCCTACCTCAACGCTGTGCTTCTCAACGCCTAACGCTACAACCTCTTCATCAGTAAGCGGAACAGGCTTGGAGGCCGGTCCCACAAATCCGGTGCAGCCGCGTATATTTCTTACAACATACCAGCTGTCATCTGTTACGATCATTTTGATCATTACATAACCCGGGAAAATTTTGCGCTCTACCTCGCGCTTTTTATCGTCCTTAATCTCTGTGACGGTCTCGGTAGGAATTTTAATTTCCTGTATCAGATCCTGCATACCGCGGCTTTCAACCATTGTAGCAAGATCGCTGGCTACCTTGTTTTCATATCCTGAATAGGTATGTACCACATACCATTTCGCTTCTGTTGTATCAGACATGATTTACCTCCGAAGCTTAACCTTCTATACCTAATACAAGATTAAGCAACTGACCCAGACCGAAGTCTATGACCCAAATCAATATACCTACTATCAGGCACATGATAAGAACTATAACAGTATTCTTTACAACGTCCCTGGGGCCCGGCCATACGATCTTCTTGACTTCACTTTTGTAGTCTCTGAAAAACCGCGCAATCCTTTTCGGAATTGTGATTTTTTCACCGTTGGAAGCCTTAACCTCAAGATAATCGTCAATCAAAAGATATGCTATCGATAAGACAGTGAAAATGAATAATACCGCAACTATTACCCAAGGAATTGCTGTATGCGTAATCTCGGTTACATTTTCAAGCGGACGCTTGTCGATAAACTTCGTAGGATGTGAAGCCGCAATAACCAGCATATAAATTGCTGCTCCCAATCCGATAGCCGACGCTGCATAGCGAGCCTTTTTATATTTGATAGCCAAAAAGCTTGAAACCGCTCCTACAAGCGTAAGGAAAAAGCATACCAAGATATCTGCGGATCTCGCCATATCATAAGTGACACCGGCAATTTCCACCTTGCTTCCGAACGCCAGCTGCGCCGCTACAAAGGAAGCTTCGTTTCCGTTTGTAGTGATTGTCGCAAAACTTGTAAAGAAGAGCACAAGCGAAGCTAAACCGAAAACAATTGCTGCATAGCGGCAAATATTATTAACAGCTTTCATTTGTTTACCTCCCTACTTAGTTTCCTTGTGTAGGGTGTGCTTTTTGCAGAACCTACAATACTTGTTCATTTCAAGCCTGTCCGGATCGTTTTTCTTGTTTTTCATCGTGTTGTAATTGCGCTGCTTACACTCGGTGCAAGCCAAAGTGATTTTAACTCTCATAACGGCACCTCCCGCTTTACGGAAATATTTTTTGCTTTTACTCTAACTGTCGTAAAAGTAAACGCCTCCCTCGTCCCAGGCAAGAATACCGCGCCGGTCCACTACATCTGGAAGCAAACCGAAAGCACTGCACAATATATTCCTGACCCCGAGCATTACGGTTCTTATTGCAAAAAAAAAGAACCTCCAGAGGTGATAAAATTATACCACACATCACCTCTGAGGTCAAGTACTTTTTTTGCAAAACGCAATTTTTCAAAAATCCGGTCCGGATTATGCCCTTATGAATCTTAGTGTATATTCTTTCGCTTTTTCTAAGTACACTTCTGTTTGCCTGCTTCCGCCTTCAAAAACATATTTGCCGCCGATAACCGCTTTCTTTCTTTGATCTTTTACATTTGAAAACATACATACGGTTCCGCCCGACTCATCCCATTCTATGCTGCAGCTTATGTTTCCTCTTGCCAGAATTCCAGATATCCTCCCGCTTTTCCATTTATCAGGCACGGCAGGCAGTATGAATACATCGTCATTCTGCGACTGCAGCAGCATTTCATTAACTGCTGCGCTGAATCCTATGTTCGCATCAATCTGAAACGGCGCCTCGCGTATATCCCCGCACATAACCGGTCCCATACGCCGCCAGTCATTATGAAGCGTAAAAAAGTTGTTGAGCACAGTCGTAGCCCCTATTGTTTCCAAAATCTTCAGAGAAGTATTCCCCTGCTCCATCCGTGCGAATACAGCCGCTAAGTTGACCATACTCCAGCTTGACATTTCTGACAGTCCTTTTGTCAGTCTCAGCACCGCCGCTTTTACAAATGCCTCAAAAAGCGGAGAATCTTTACCGATTTCACATCCGGGAAATACAGGATATATATGGCTTTGATGACGGTGTTCATAATTGTCCTCAAAAAAGACATCGTTCCATTCGCGCACGCTTCCGTCTGCGTTAATCGCATACGGCGGCAGTTTTGAAATCATTTTTTCCCATACTTCTGTTTTTTCTTTATACTGTCCGGTTATCCGGCACCCCGCAAGCAGATTGGTAAGCAGTTCCTTAACCGCCGCTATGTCCATACATGCATTCCTGGCAGTCTCCACTTCTCTGCCGTACTTGCGCTTTATATTCAACGGTGTGTTTTCAGGCGATACAGAAGGAGAAAACTCCAAATATCCGTTTTTATCCTCTCTCAGAAAATCTTCGTAGAACAAGGCTGCCTCATACATGAACGGCAGCGCATGCTCCCTGAGATATGCCTCATCACAGGTAAATCTGTAATAATCCCAGAAATGCTGCGATATCCATGCCGCCGCTGCGGTCCAATTAATAATATGATTGCTTAATTCCTTTGCAATGCCCGATTCAGGTGTATTTACAGAACATATATAAATTCCCCTGCATCCGTAAAGCCTTCGGGCATTGATTCTGAAATCCTCTATAAACCCTTCGGTGTAGTCCAGCGCCAGACGCAGAAACGAAGGCAGATTCCCGCTTAAAGACTGCCAGTATATCATCTGGAAATTTATGTTATACATATAAAACGCCCACATCGCCGGATATGATCCTGACCAAAGCCCTGTGAGATGGCAGGGAAGCGTTCCGGAATCAGAAGTGGCGCATATAAACAGATACCTGCCGTAAGAATACATTTTCTCGATAAATTCATCAGACGCGTTTCCGTCAAATGCTTCAAGCAAAAGTTCCTCGTTGGAAGTATCCTCATCTGTTTGAGAAAGAGAAAAATCCACCCCGCAAAACAGCCGTGAATGAATCGCAGTATGTTTTTCAAGCTCATCGTCATAGTCAAAACCTGCCGACAGCTCATCTTTCAGCTCTTTGAAACATTCTTCCTTCTTGCCGCCCGTAAAAAGTTTTACCGCTGTCAGTATATATCCCGCGTCCGAAACCCTGATCTTACCGTCCGAGTCAGTCATGACTCCGTCGGTAAAAACTCTGCCTACGGCGCCGTATTCTCCGTTCGCTTTTTCATACACGGAATTACATCTGCTGCAAAAATACAGGTAACTTCCCTCCGAAAACTTGTCGCTCGGATACTGACCCGCCGCTCCCGTAACTTCGTTATTATGGACGTCAAACGAAATATCGGCGCATATTTTTCCCTTTTCGCTCGACCTGTAAACGGTAAATACGGTATCTTCCGCTCTTGATACAAATACCGACCTTGTATATCCTACTCCTCCGGAAGTCCAGCTTACCGTAACTTCCGCTTTCTTCATATCTATTACCCGCCTGTAATCAGATACGGCAGACAATACTTCGGTATCAATATTAAGATCGCACAGCGGCAGCGGATATGCTATACCGCCTTTATATCCTCTGCGCTTAAGTTCATCCGAAAATACACGGTCAGCCTCCTCAATGCGGCGGCTTTCTATAAGCCTGCGGATTTCAGGCAGACAATAACTTACATCAGGTAACTCTCCGCATGGATCGCCTTTCCAAAGCAGGCTGTGATTCAGAAGAATTTTTTCACGCGCGGCTCCTCCGTAAACCAAGGCTCCTATTTTGCCGTTTCCGCAGGGCGCGCCTTCCCTCCACATTTCTCTGTGCCAGCTTGCAGGGTATCTCATTACAAGTTTACTTTTCATAAATACCTCCCTGATTTTTACATTCTGAATACAGCTATGCCTATAATTATTACTCCTATTACAATACGGTATATCGCAAATACCTTATAACTGCCTTTTTTGAGGAAATCCAAAAGAAATCTGATTACAAGCAGTCCCGATATAAAACTTGACAGTACACCGAATAAGAAAGACAAATTGAACTCAAAATCTCCCAGGCTTACAAGAGTGGCCGCCGCAACTATCGGCGCCGAAAGCAGAAAAGAAAACCTCGCCGCGCTTTCCCTGTCAAGTTTAAGCGCCCTGGCCGCTGTCATTGTGATACCGGAGCGGGAAACACCCGGTACTGCTGCTGCAAGCGACTGTGAAACACCTATGAGCATTGCCTGTTTAAAGCTTACATCTTCAATCTGTACTTCGGCTTGTGCCTTTTTATCCACTATGTAAAGCACTATACCCATAACTATCAGCGCAGCAGATATTATTATCATTTCAAGATTAATATTATCTCCTATTGCAAAGTCAACCGCTTTCTCAAATACAAGCGCCAGAATTCCGGCAGGAACAGATGCGATAACCAGATACCAAAAAAGCTTTCCCTCTATTGTCTTCTTTCTTTTTACGACTAATTTTATTCCTCCGCTTACCATATTGACCCAATCCTTAAAAAAATGAACCAAAATGGCAAAAAGTGTACCGATATGCAATGCCAAATCAAACGATTCGGTAATTTCCCATTTGAAAACCCAAGGGAAAATATTTAAATGTGCCGAAGATGAAACCGGAAGAAATTCAGTTAATCCCTGTATAACCCCTAAAAACACCGACCTGAGAATATCCAACAAAACAATCACCCTATGTCCGTAATAATAAAAAAAACTTAGAAAAGTTATAATGTCATTTCAAATGTAAAAATCAGCTGTATTGATTTTACTGTTCAGTCGTTATACCGGCATAACAGCGCAGCTTAAATATATCTGATACTTGCAGCGATATGCCGTCTTGCAGTGATAACATTATAAAAGGGTTACACTTTTTTTGCAACCCTTTTATAAAATAATTATACTATTTTATTTTCCTGTAATTTCTTTGTATAACTTTATATATGCGTTTGCAGATTTTGACCAGCTGTTATCACAGCTCATGGCACGCTCTTTAAGCTTTTTCCATCCCTGTCTGTCAGAATATCCTGCGAGGGCCCTCCACACTGTGTTCTGCATGTCATGAGCGTTATACGACTTGAAGGTAAAACCGTTTCCCACTCCGTCACCGCTGTCCGAAATGGTATCGTTAAGTCCTCCGGTTTCTCTCACAATAGGAATCGTTCCGTATCTCAAAGCTACCATCTGCGCCAGACCGCAGGGTTCGCTCTGACTCGGCATAAGAAATATATCCGCTCCCGCATAAATCCTGTGCGCCAGCTGGGGATTGAATCCCAACTTAAGTCCTACCTTATCAGGATACCTTAATGCCATGTCATGGAAAAATGTTTCAAATTCCCATTCCCCTGAACCTAATATGGTAAACTGAACATCCGCCTTTAAAAGTTCCTCAAAGACGCATTTTACAAGATCTATTCCTTTATGTTTTACTAAACGTGTCACTATCCCTATTACCGGCACATCCGGTCTCTGCGGCAATGAAAGTTCTTCCTGAAGCTTCTGCTTGTTATAATCTTTTCCTGATAAATCCGATACCGAATAATTCCTGTAAATCAGATTATCCGTTTCAGGATTGTATACATCGCAGTCTATCCCGTTTACTATTCCGGTAAGTTTATATGTGAATTGTTTTAAAATACTGTCAAGCCCGTACGAATAATACGGATCCAGGATTTCTTTTGCATAAGTAGGAGAAACAGTGGTAACCTTATCCGAACACTGAATAGCGCCTTTCATAAAGTTTATGCAGTTGTCATAATCAATCAGGCTTTCTTTTTCGGGCGGCAGCCCCAGTACGTCGCCTGTGAGCTCATACCCGTATTTTCCCTGATACTGTATATTATGAATGGTAAATACGGTTTTTATATTCCTGTACGGATCGCTGTATTTATAAAAACAGTCAAGGTATACCGGAATAAGCGCCGTCTGCCAGTCATTGCAGTGTATTACATCCGGCACAAAGTTTATGTGAGGTATAACTTCAAGCACTGCCCGAGAGAAAAACGCATAACGTTCTGCGTCATCATAATGACCGTACAGACCGTCCCGGTTAAAGTAATACTGGTTATCAATAAGGTAATATATCACCCCGTCCACATGAGCTTCAAATACACCGCAGTACTGCCTTCTCCACGCTACCGGAACCGTAATATTGCAGATAAATGTCATTTTATCCCTCATTTCCTGCGTTACGCAGGCATATAGAGGCATTATGACCCGGCAGCCTATAAATCTTTTTCTCAGCGCCTTAGGCAAAGCCCCGGCAACATCGGCAAGTCCTCCGGACATGGCAAACGGATATGCCTCGCTGGCGGCAAACAAAACTTTCATAACTTCCTCCTGTTTCACTCTGATTATACTATCTCATTCTTTTTAATGAAAAAATGCTTTTGCTGTGTACCTTTAAGCACCATTCCTTTTCCCACAGCGGCATTCTTATCGGATACTACATAGTTAAGCTGAGCATCCGCTCCGATAGATGTCTCCTGCATAAGTATGCAGTTTTCCACTGACGCGCCTCTTTCTATTTTTACTCCCCTGAACAAAATACTGTTTCTGACTGTACCCTCAATTACGCATCCGTCAGCTATTATGCAGTTTTTTACCTCAGCCTTTGTACCGTACCTTGTAGGCATATCGTCGCGCGTCTTAGTATATATGGGACGGCTGCGGTTAAATAACTGTCTCCTCACATCCGCATCAAGCAAATCCATGCTTGCCTGATAATAACTGTCAGCGCTCTTAAGAAATGCGGCATATTCTTTATGCTCAAAACCGATAACCTTAAACTGTCTCACCTTTTTTGCCAGGACATCTGCAAAGAAATCGGTCAGATCCTCCTCATAAGCCTTTTCAATAAGTTCCAGCAGCAAATGCCGGTTTATTATTGTAACTCCCAGACCGTAAGCCGCTTGTTTGCCCACTGAAACATCAAAATCTATTCTGGTTACCTTATTGCACGAATCTAATGCGAGCACAAGATTATCTGTGCTCTCCGTGACCGCGGCGCTTTTTTTATATAACAGCGTTATATCGGCTTCCTGCGCAATATGTTCTTCTACCGCAGCCGAAATGTCAATATTTGCCAGGACATTTGTATGGCAAATTACAAAATACTCGCTTTGGCACCGGCTGATAAACTCTCTGATTCCGTAAAGCGCGTCCACCGTTCCGTTATATTTTTTTACCCCGCTGGTAAGGTAGGGAGGAAACAAATACAATCCTCCGTTTTTACGGTCAAGTTCCCAGTGCACACCGTTGCCTACATGATCCATAAGCGAACGGTAATTCTCCTTTGTTATTATTCCGACTGTATTTATATCTGCATTCACCAGATTGGACAGTGCAAAATCTATCAAACGGTATCTCGCGCCGAACGGAACCGAAGCCATAGAACGCTTGGCTGTCAGCTTTTTTAAAAAGCTGTCACCTGAATTGGCGAAAACAATTCCCGCTACTGCTGATGCTCTCATACTGTTTCTTCCTCCTTAATGCTTTCGGTTATCATCTTATTCGCGCTTATTTTCGCTTTTTTACCGATATTCAGATTGGCGCCTACAACCGTTATGCCCCAGCCTTCACTTCCTGTTACCGCAGGATCCGCACCTATGTCGGCATCCTCTTCCACCACAACATTTTCGGCTATTATGGAATATTTCACACTCGCTCCCTTTTTAATCACCGCTCCGGGCATAATAAGCGAGTATTCCACACTTGCTCCCTCTTCTATCAAAACATTTTCAAACAACACCGAATAATCTATACTTCCGTAAATTTCGCATCCGTCTGTTATAAGAGAATTTTCCACATTTGCCTTGTCTGCTACATACTGCGGAGGCATTCCCGTATTCCTTGAATAAATACGCCAGTTTTTGTCCGATAAATCAAGGTTGATTTTCGGGTTAAGCAAATCCAGATTCGCATCCCACAGCGAATTCACCGTTCCCACATCCTTCCAGTAATCGTTGAAACGGTATACTTTCAAAAGTTCCTTCGCGTTAAGCATGGCCGGTATAATATTTTTTCCGAAATCATTTGCAGAATCGGGATTTTTCTCGTCTTCGGTAAGATATTTTTTAAGTTTATCCCACTTGAAAACATATATTCCCATGGAAGCCAAATTGCTTTTGGGATGTTTCGGCTTTTCTTCAAACTCATAAATGGTGTCATTTTCGTCGGTATTCATAATTCCGAAACGCGTGGCCTCTTCCATAGACACTTCCAGTACCGATATGGTACATGCCGCGCCGGTTTCGATGTGGTTCTTTATCATCTTGGAATAATCCATTTTATAGATATGATCACCCGATAAAATCAGCACATTTTCAGGATTGTACCGCTCTATAAACTCTATATTCTGATAAATTGCGTTTGCGGTTCCTTTATACCAGCCTTCGCCGTCCTGTCCCTGATAAGGCGGGAGAATATGCACTCCTCCGCTTATACGGTCAAGATCCCACGGTTTTCCCGAACCTATATAATCGTTAAGTTCCAAAGGTTTATACTGAGTAAGAATGCCTACCGTATCTATACCGGAATTTGCACAGTTTGAAAGCGGAAAATCTATAATACGGTATTTGCCGCCGTAGGGTACGGCAGGCTTGGCAATTTTGCTGGTGAGAACCCCCAGTCTGCTGCCTTGTCCTCCCGCCAGCAGCATAGCCACACATTTTTTGTTTTTCAAAAAAAACACTCCCGTCAATTTATTTTTACTCCGGACCGCCGTTTCATATATACAGACCTATACAGACCGGATTTTTGATGCGCTTTAATATTTTATGAGTTCTTCGTATCTCTTCCCTTCGGCACTGTATAAAAGCTTACCGACATTGCCGGTATTTCTATATTCAATGAATAATCATATCCGTGCATCGGTTTCTTTTCAGCACGGAATCCCGCCCTGCGCGGTTCTGTCTTCCCGCCGTACTTGGTATCGTCGGAACAGAATATACGCTTATAATTCCCCGCTTTAGGAACACCTATGCGGTAATTCGTGCGTTCGACCGGCACAAAATTGCATACGGCGATTATTTCATCGCCCGCCTTATTTATACGCCGGAAAGCTATTATGCTTTGTGTATAATCATCATTGGATATCCATTTAAAGCCTTCCCATGAATAATCTATCTCCCAGAACTGTGAATGCTCAAGATAAAACTCATTAAGCTTTTCGGTGTATTTAAGCATATTCCTATGGGGTTCATAATCCATCAGCAGCCAATCCAGCTCTTTTTCGTAATTCCATTCTATAAACTGGGCAAACTCCTGCCCCATAAACAAAAGCTTTTTACCGGGATGAGCCATCATATACGCGTAAAACGCTTTGAGCCCCGCAAACTTCATATCATATTCTCCCGGCATTTTGCTTATCATGGAACATTTGCCGTGTACCACCTCATCATGTGATATAGGCAGTATGAAATTTTCTGAAAATGCATAGAAAAACGAAAAAGTAAGACAGTCGTGATTGTTCTTCCTGAAATAAGGGTCAAGAGACATATATCTCAGCATATCGTTCATCCAGCCCATATTCCACTTGAAATTAAAGCCTAATCCTCCGTCAAACGCCGGCTTTGTCACCATAGGCCAGGCGGTGGATTCCTCCGCTATCATCAGCACGCTTTCGTTCGCTTCAAACGCCGCCCGGTTTACCTCCCTTAAAAATTCTACCGCTTCAAGGTTTTCTCTTCCGCCGTAAATGTTCGGCAGCCACTCTCCGTCACGTCTGCCGTAATCAAGGTAAAGCATAGACGCCACCGCATCGACCCTCAGTCCGTCTATATGGAACTCCTTAAGCCAGTACACCGCGCTCGATACCAGAAAACTCTTTACCTGAGGCTTTCCGTAATCGAACACTACCGTACCCCATTCCTTATGCTCTCCTTTTCGCCAGTCCTCATATTCATAACAGGCAGTCCCGTCAAATCGGAAAAGTCCGTGTTCGTCTCTCGGAAAATGAGCCGGCACCCAGTCCAGTATGACCCCTATTCCGTTAACATGCATTATGTCGACAAACTTTTTGAAATCCAGCGGTGTTCCGTAACGCGATGTGGGAGCGAAATACCCCGTCACCTGATATCCCCACGATCCCTCAAACGGATATTCCGTTACCGGCATAAGCTCTACATGAGTGTAGTGCATTTTTTTCAAATACTCTGAAAGTTCTTCCGCCAGTTTAACATAATCGTAAGGATTTCCGTCGTCATACCTGCGCCATGAACCCGCGTGAAGCTCATATATATTTACGGGGGATTCATATATATTTACTGACTTGCGGCTTTTTACCCACTGCGAATCGTTCCAATTATATTTATCCTGCCTGTAAATCTTGGAACAGTTACCCGGTGCAGTTTCAAAGTGTTGTGCATAAGGGTCTGATTTCAAAACGGTATTACCGTCTTTGGAAATTATTGCATATTTATAATTGTCATACTCTGACAGCCCCGAAATCTCCGTACTCCAGATTCCCTCGCCCTCAGAGGCCATCGGATTGCACTGCTGATCCCATCCGTTGAAATCACCCACAACCGAAACAGCTTCGGCATTAGGAGCCCACACCCTGAAAAAAACCTTGTTTTTTTTCATAAACGAACCGAAATATTTATAAGAATCGGTTAAAATACTTGTGTGGAAACTGTTTGGAACTTCTATCATATACTAACTCCTTAATATTAACAACATCAGTAATTATATATATATTATAACAACACTGTTATACTTTTGCAAGTAAATTTTGTGAAAAATCTGAAATAAAAGTAAAATCCATACCGTGTAAACTGTTAAAATTGCACAAGATTTGCTTGATATCGACCTATAACAACACTTTTTATACTTTTTTTCACAAAGATGTTGAAAACTCAAAACCTAAATGATATAATGAGTATTAAACGGCAGACTAATTTTTTGGAGGTATTTTATTGAATAACAATATTATAATTTCAAGTGACAGTACAACCGACTTGAGTCCCGAACTAAAAGAACGGTATAATGTTAAAACACTTCCTCTGGGAGTTGCATTGGGGGATAAAACCTACCATGACGGCGTTGATATCACGCCCGATGACATTTATGAGCATCACAGAAAAACCGGAGAGCTTCCGAAAACTGCAGCTGCCAATATTAATGACTGCATTGATTTCTTCAAACCATTTGTAGATGACGGAAAAACCGTTATCCACTTTTCGATCAGCTCTGAAATGTCTTCCACCTACAACAACTGCTCCCTTGCTGCCGCAGATCTCGGGAATGTTTTTGTAATAGATACCAAGAATCTTTCCACAGGAGGAGGACTGCTGGTTATAGCCGCTGCCGAAATGGCCGCTAAAGGCATGTCCGCCGAAGACATAGTATCCGAGGTGGAAAAACTGGTTCCCTGCGTAGACGCGTCGTTTGTAATAGATAACCTTGAGTACCTATACAAAGGCGGAAGGTGCTCGGCAGTAGCCGTATTCGGTGCAAATATTCTTAAACTGAAGCCTTGCATTGAAGTTAAAAACGGAGCGATGGGGGTAGGGAAAAAATACCGCGGAAAATTCAGCGATGTTGTGCTGGAATATGCCAAGGAACGCATAGGCGACGGCAGTGATATCGATTTGGACCGTGTTTTTGTAACTCATGCCGGATGTGATATGGAGATTGTCCAAAGCGTAGTGAACCAGGTTAAAGCTTTGGCTCCTTTCAAAGAAGTATTCCTGACGAGAGCCGGATGCACTATTTCCTCCCATTGCGGCGCGAATACACTCGGTGTGCTTTTTATCAGAAAGAATCCGGTATAATTTTTGAATTTAATATTCTGAGTAAACATTAAACCCTCTGTTGCATAGAATACAGCAGGGGGTTTCAGGGATATCCCGTAATATCGGCGGTAGTCAGCTTTTTATCTTTAAAATTACCGATACACCCCTTTTAATATAGATGGGCTGTCGCAGAAGCGGCAGCCTTTATTTATTAAAAATCAAAGTCATATATTATCAGCTGTCTGTTTGACATACGCTATGCCGGATGTTAAAATTATATTACATTATACTGCACAGTATTAACATTTCCCTTATATGCATGTATATACTTTCGGCGGTCTCTATAGGCAGCGGATTTTTCCCCTTGCCTATTTCGACCGTAAACCCGGGACGGTTAAACTCATCAATAAACCAATCCTTAAATCCGCCGCCCGTAGCTATACTGATTGGAATATCCAACGCATAACCGCTTGAAGTTGCCATTATTTCTGCCATTTTCCTGCTCCTGGGCGGTTCCCTTTTACCGTAGCTCCAATATATAACTTCGCCCTGGCTGTGAAGTGCGGTTACATGGCGTATATCAGCCTTACGGCAGAGTTCGGTCAGCGCTATTGTTTCGGGTTCGCTCTCGGGTTTGTATCCACCAAATCTTGTGGGAGAAGGTCCGTAAATTCCTTCTTTCCTTTCAAGTTCGCGAAGTTCCTCCCATCCGGCGTCAAAATTATGGTTTATATCTACACCTCTGGCATTGGCGTTCCAGTGTTCAAAATCATATTTACAGATTTTAGCAAGACTTTCAGCCTTATCCGCACAGCCCAGACTTCCCAGAAGCGAAATATCGCATCCGTCAGGATTCACACAGGGTATAAATATTATTCCTCTGCCTCTCAAAGCGCGGCGCACATTTATACCGGATATATATCCGTCTGTCTCCACGGCGTCGGCGAGTTCTTCAATAAACATTAAAAGCACATTAGATGTTATACGTTCACTGCCGTGAAACGCAGCCGCAATCAGCGCGTACTGAGGCGCCGCCCCTATTTTCAGCGCAGTTATCGACTTTCCCATGCAGCTTCGTCCAATGGTGCTTTTTCTTATAAACCGATATTTTTCACATAAACCTTCAATTACTTTCTGCCTGCCCAGATAATTATATTCCCTTGAATTTACAATGCGTTCCATTTTGCTCACTCCTCTTATACCCTGCATAAGAATTAAACTGCTACTACTAATATATTTACGGAGGAATAAAATAATGAATCTTAATGAAAAACAGCTTGAATCCGAGTATATTTACAAAGGAAAAGTCATCAGTCTCAGACGTGACACCGCGATGCTGCCCGACGGCAATACTGCGGTAAGGGAAGTCGTAGAGCATAACGGCGGAGTATGCGTGGCGGCGCTTACAGAGAGTAACGAAATTATTTTTGTAAGGCAGTTTCGGTATCCGTATTTTGAAACAGTACTCGAAATACCGGCAGGCAAGCGCGACAGTGCCGATGAAGACCCGCTTGAATGCGGAAAGCGTGAACTCCGGGAAGAAACCGGAGCCGAGGCTGAAAATTTCATATTTTTAGGACAGTTATATCCCTCACCCGGATATTGCGGAGAAATTATATGGATGTACGCTGCAACGGGGCTCACCTTCGGAGAGACACATCTTGACAGCGATGAATTTTTAAACTCGGAAAAAATACCAATGGAAAAAGCGATGGAAATGATTTTAAACGGCGAAATAAAAGACGCCAAGACACAGGCTGCGGTTTTAAAACTTAAATTTTTAGCTGACAGCGGAAAACTTTCAGAATAACAATCCCTAATACCCGAATAATATTTTAACGGGGTGATGATTTTGCGGCTATCTAAAAATATTTATGCTTTTCTTATAATCGGAATTTTAGGCACACTCGGACATTTTGTATACGAATGGACCGGAAATAATGTGCTGGCAGGACTTATATTTCCTGTAAACGAAAGTATATGGGAGCATTTGAAGCTTATTTTTTTCCCGGCGTCCGTATATTTTCTGGCAGAATATCTTTTATCTGACAGAAAAGACGAAAACTATATACCTTCCGCAATAAAAAGCATATTCTGCGGTATGCTGTCTGTTGTGGTACTGTACTACACAATAAGCGGCATAATAGGAAAAAATATTGACTTTATAAACATTCTGATATTTTTTGCGGCAGTATTCATTACCGTTTACAAACGCAATAAATATATTTCGGAAGGAGAAGAGTTTTCCGAAAAACAGAGAACTTTTCTTATAATTTCCTTTATTGCCACGGCGGTATTATTTATGATATGGAGCTATTTCCCGCCTAAAATAGGCATATTTATATCTGCTCAATAAGAAGAAGGACGTAAAAATGAACAGTAAAAAATTAATTGATGAAGCAATAAAAGCTATGGAAAATTCTTATTCGCCTTATTCCCGTTTCAAAGTGGGAGCAGCGCTTCTGTGCGGAAACGGCAGGATATACAGCGGCTGCAATATTGAAAACGCAGCCTTCCCGGCAGGAAT
The DNA here is from genome assembly GCA_944384855.1 of uncultured Clostridia bacterium. GTDB lineage: Bacteria > Bacillota > Clostridia > Oscillospirales > Acutalibacteraceae > UBA737. The sequence continues at coordinate 146,182 of CALWUY010000066.1, forward strand.
ATGCGCAGAAAGAACAGCTTTTTTCAAGGCTGTATCGGAGGGTAATACGGATTTTAAAGCCATTGCCGTAGTCGGCGGAAACAGCGGTAATATAAAAAGCTTTTGTTATCCGTGCGGAATATGCCGGCAGGTGTTTTCCGAATTTTGCGGAAGCGATTTCAAAATAATACTCTTTGACGGTGAAAGCATCAAAGAACTTAGCTTAAAAGAACTTTTACCTTTTGGATTTGGAAGTGAAAATTTATGCTGATGACTGATATTATAGCAAAAAAACGGGATAAAATTGAACTTGACGAAAAGGAAATCGGATTTTTTATAAGCGGAGCTGCTGACGGGAGTATTCCGGATTATCAGCTATCAGCACTGCTGATGGCGATTTATTTAAACGGAATGACAGAAAATGAAACTGTATATATGACTCTGCATATGGCAAGGAGCGGGGACATGCTTGACCTGTCGGCGCTCGGCGATAAAACAGTAGATAAGCACAGCACCGGCGGAGTCGGAGATAAAACGACCTTGGTCTGTGCTCCCATAGCCGCGGCTCTCGGCTGTACAGTGGCAAAAATGTCCGGCAGAGGATTGGGACACACCGGCGGCACAGTTGACAAGTTTGAATCAATAACAGGATACAAAACCTCGATTACCACAGAAGAATTTTTGTCTACAGCTGAAAAGTTCGGTCTCTGCATTACCGGTCACAGTAAAAACTTTACCCCTGCCGACAGCAAATTATATTCTCTCCGCGACGTCACCGCAACGGTGGAGAGCATACCGCTTATAGCGTCTAGCATAATGAGCAAGAAAATCGCCGCAGGAGCAAAAAATATCCTGCTTGATGTTAAATACGGCAACGGCGCGTTTATGAAGGATGCCGCTTCGGCCGAAATCTTAGCCGGAGAAATGATAAAAATCGGGAATAATCTCGGCAGAAATACCAGAGCGCTTATAACCGATATGAATATACCTTTAGGCAGAGCGGTGGGAAACTCGGTTGAAGTAAAAGAAGCCGTGGACATACTTAACGGACACGGCGACAAGAGACTTACGGAACTTTGCATAGCTTTAGCGGCAAATATGTACAGTCTTTGCTTTAAATGCGATATTGAAGACGCAAAACTCAAGGCCCGCAGAGTTATTGATGACGGAACGGCTTTTAAAAAATTATGTCAGTCAGTATCGGCGCTGGGAGGAGACTGTGATCTTCTCACCGGTAAAAGGGACTTTCCTGCCGCCGACGGCAGCATAGACATTTATGCCGAATGCAACGGATATATTTCGGATATTGACAGCATGACGGTGGGAAAGGCATCGGGTACAGCAGGAGCAGGAAGAGAAACAGCAGATGAGAAAATTGATTATTCAGCCGGAATAATCCTTCATAAAACCTACGGTGACAAAGTAACAAAGGGTGAAAAAATTGCCACCGTTATGGGAAAACGTCAAAAGATAAGCGATGCCGCTTTACTTCTTGAAAGCGCTTTTTCTTACTCAGGGAAACGGCCTCCCGAAAAACCCGTTGTATATAAAATGATAGAGAGGATATAATGATGCCTATTACGGAAAATCCGGTGCACGTTTACGAGCCTACCCCACTACAGTGCGGACAGGCAGTACTTGCAATGCTGTCAGGCAAGACGGTTGACGAAATAATAAAAATATGCGAAACCGAAAATGAAACCACCTTAAAACAGATGTTTTATACACTTGAAAAATGCGGGATATCTTATATCGGCAAACGTATGGCAGCATATACCAAAGATGATCTGCCTCAAATATGTTTACTTAGCCTTGAGACTCCCCATTGCTGGCACTGGTCGCTGTATTACAAAGGAACTTTTTTAGATCCCGAATACGGAATTTTGAATGATTTCCCGCCGTCTGAGCGGCGTTATTACTGGGAAATTTGCTCAGGATGAAATATTTATATTGACTGCGGCTAACGTATTTGTTAGAATTCTTAATAAGAAATTTTTAATAAAAAAGAGTGTGATACAAATGAAAAAAATCAAATTGCTTTTCCAGGGCGACAGTATTACGGATGCCGGCAGGAACCGTGAAGACTGCCACGACCTTGGAGAAGGATACCCGAAGTATGCTGCAAAATATATGCGCGAAAAATATCCCGATGTGGAATTTGAGTTTATAGACCTCGGAATAAGCGGAAACCAGACTGTACATTTAGTCGAGCGTCTGCAGAGCGATTTTATAGATGTCCAGCCTGATATAGTGTCAATACTTATCGGTATAAATGACGTATGGCATTATTCCGGAAATATCAACGAGTCGGACAACAAAGTACAGTGGCTTGACGATAAATTGTTCGAAGAACGTCTGCGCACTGTTCTTTCTGCTGTAAAGGAAAAAACAAACGCTAAAATAATGCTGCTTGAGCCGTTTCTGATTCCTGTGCAAGACAAGCTTTATTTCCGCGAGGATTTATATAAAAAGATTGAAATTGAAAGAAAGCTGGCCCGTGAGTTCGCCGACGTTTATATGCCTACGGACGGACTGCTCTGCTCGGCGTTTATCGGAGACGACCCGATTTCCTTTGCGGAAGACGGCGTTCATCCCACCGCTAAAGGTGCGGATTACATAGGAAAACTTTATGCCGAATATATATATCCGCTAATCGAAAAATAAGATTTTTAATCCCGTCCGGTTTTTATTTCGGACGGGATTTTTTTAAGATTTATTTAAGCAGTTTCAAAATCCTTGATAAATCATAAGGATAGTGTTATAATAACCTCATATTAAAAATCGGCGTTATCATACTGAAGATACATATTTTATGAGGTTTAATTATGGAAAAAGTTTTTAAAAAACTGTGTGTTTACTTATCATATATACTGATAGCTGTAACCGCTCTTTCGGTTTTTGCCATACCGGTTTATGTGGAATCCGACCGTAAAATAGACTTCTTTTCCGCGAGCGCTATTTCAGATACAATAAAAAATATGGAAATGAATATGACTTCAGTCATATATGTTCAGAATTCAAAGGGAAACTGGGAAGAATACCAGCGCATCCACGGGAACGAAAACCGTATATGGGTCGGCATTGATAAAATGCCGGAAAATTTGCTCAATGCATTCATTGCAATAGAAGACGAACGCTTTTATGAGCATTCCGGCGTTGACTGGAAGCGCACGTTAGGGGCGGTAGGAAATCTTTTCCTGAAATACGACGATTCACAGTTCGGCGGTTCTACAATCACTCAGCAATTGATTAAAAATGTCACTTTGGACAACGAAAAAAGCCCCCTGCGCAAATTCAGGGAAATCATACGGGCAATGCTTGTGGAAACCCACCTGAACAAGACCGAGATTTTAGAGGCTTATCTCAACACTATTTCATTAGGCAATGGTATTTGCGGGGTTCAGGTAGCGGCAAACTATTATTTTAATAAAGATGTAAGCGAGCTTACCTTGACAGAATGTGCTGCTCTTGCGGCAATCACTAAAAATCCTTCAAAATATAATCTTTTGACAGGAATGGACGCAAATCTGACGCGGCGAAATACTGTGCTTGATAAAATGCTTGAGCTTGAGATGATAAGTCTCAAGGATTACGCATCGGCGCATAATCAGCCGGTAACTCTGGATACTTCAAGAGAGGACGATCTTGAAGCGGAAGTAAACAATTACTTTGTAGACGCCCTTATCGAGCAGGTTATTGCGGATCTGGCTGAAAAGTACGGCTGCAGCGAAGATATCGCTTCCACAATGCTCTACAACGGCGGTTATAAAATATACTCTACTATAAAGCCCGATATTCAGGCTGAAATGGAAAAAGTATACCTTAACACATATAAATATTTCAATCTCAAAGGCAAAAACGCCGACGGTGACAGCGTGAACGTTCAGTCTGCAATGACCATAACCGACTATCAGGGGCATATTGTAGGCATAGTAGGCGGAGTAGGTGAAAAAACCGTTAACCGAGGACTTAACCGCGCCACATCCGCTCCGCGCCAGCCCGGAAGTACCATGAAACCGATAGGCGTATATGCATTGGCGATTGAAAACGACATTGTGCACTATACCTCAAGAGTTCTCGATAAACCTATAGAAAACTATTACAGCGACGGAAGAAGCGGTCCTGAAGAATGGTACGGATATTACAAGGGATATATCAGACTTAATTATGCCATAAGAAAATCGGCGAACACTATCCCCGTAAGATTGCTGCAGGAAGTAGGCATTGTAAATTCCTACAATTTCCTTACTCAAAAGCTTCATTTGCAATATCTTACCGAACAGGATAAAAACCTGTCATCGCTGGCTTTAGGCGGATGCGTATACGGTATGACTACAACAGAATCTGCCGCCGCCTATGCCATTTTCGGAAATAACGGTGTATATTTCAAGCCTACAACTTACTATAAGATTGAAAAAACCAACGGCGAAGTAGTGCTTGAGGCTGATACAAAAGGCGAACAGGTGATAAGTCCGGCTACCGCAACAATAATGAATCATCTTTTACAGGAAGTAGTATACGGCAGCGAAGGTACCGGCGCGGGCATTGCCAGCTACAATTCTATGAAAGCCTACGCAAAAACAGGTACTTCAAGTGAATCAAACGATTTATGGATGGTTGCGGGTACTCCTTACTACGTGGGCTCGGTATGGTATGGTTTCGACATGCCTCAGGAGATAAAAAGCACCTCCGCCGCGGCTACGGTATGGCGTGAAGTAATGCGTCAGGTGCATAAAGGGCTCGAAAAGAAAACCTTTACTGACAGCGACGATGTTTACAAAATAGGTTCCGGTTACTATAAAAAAGGTACTGAGCCGGATAATGCATATTACGGAGGTTCATCCTCATCTACGTCAAGCGTAACCTCTACTCCGTCGTCTTCAAGCGAAACCCCGTCATCTACTCCGTCATCACCGGATGATACCGTGACCAGCGTACCGTCGTCAAGCGAACCCACTTCATCGAGCGAACCCACTTCGTCGAGTGAGCCTACTTCGTCGAGTGAACCCACTTCGTCGAGCGAACCCACTTCATCGAGTGAACCCACTTCATCGAGTGAACCCACTTCGTCGAGCGAACCCGCTTCTACCCCATCAGGCTCAAATCATCCACCGAATTAGTATAGTTTGTAAAAAGGAGACCTTAAAGGTCTCCTTTAATTTTATATCGTTCCCCTGTAATAAAGTCCTCTTGTATATTCGGTATCTGCACAGGTTCCGTTTTTATATGCGTCAATTACATATCTTACCCTTTCGGGTGTCTCACCGGTAAAATAAAGCAGAATAAAATCCAACCCGACAAGCTCTTCCCGCCTGTCTGCAAGCCATATAGGACGGCTGTTTAGCATTTCACTGTATCCGCCCCTGCATCTTACCGGAAATCTTACTCCCATACGGTCGGTTATGAACCCTTTCCTATCGCATTCAGCACAGGAAACGCCGTTTTTCAGCGGACAGTTTCTGAACAGCATAAGCGGAATATTTCCGTAAGCAATGATTCCTTTTTTTACATCGGAACAAAGAGCGGTTATATCTCCGAGTTTTTCTTCGCAGGATATTATCGCCGCTTCTATGCCCCAATCTGCGAGGACTTTCAGCGATTCGCTGTTTGAAATATTAAGTCCCTGGTCGCCTAAAGGCTTCAATCCGGCTTTTCGGGCAAGCGATATATGTGACAGATTCCCGCAAAAAGCCGCTTCTGCTCCGGCCGCTTTGAATTCGCGCAGGCACCTTAAAATTTCTTTTTCGTTTGTTATTCCTCTCGGTATATCGGCAATTACCGGAACACCTATATTACACAGCTTTCCCGGATCCTCTTCAATCGGCACCGCAACCGCCGCTATATCCGAAAAATCTTCCGGTATCTGCGAAAGAGTTTCAACCCTTATCACGATTTTTATACTGTCCGGCTTTTTTGCATACCCACGGGATTTATTATAAACAGCGCTGCTTTTTCTAAAGGCTATTTCACTGCGCTTTCGGTCTAATACCTCTGCAGCCTCTCTTCTTAAAGCATTTAATTCTCCCGCGCTTACAAACAAATCTTTTCCCAATATAATATCGGTTTCTTTTACATAGTACGGCGTATCTCCGAGCTTCAAAATACTCTTTTTTACGCTTTGCTCGTCAGCGGCGCGGCTGACGGCGGTCTGCGGAACATTTCCGCGTACTTCGGCTGTATTCTCGCCGTCACTCATGATTAGCCTGACAGGCTTTCCGGCTGTAATTTCCGCCTTTATAAAGACAGGCACGCTTTTTCTTTCAAAGCGATATAATTCATGTATGACCGGAAACGCTCTGTCAGCGGAAACCACATCTTCCTTTGTACGGATTCCGAACATATCTTTTCCGGTTTCGCCGTCAAAATATCCCGATGTAAAACCCGACCGTGAAAAAACATTTTTAAGAGTATCTGAAATTTCCGCACTTACACTCCCGCAGTCCAAAGCCTGACGGCAGGCAGTCGTAGCCGCCGCCACATATTCCGGACGTTTCATTCTTCCCTCGATTTTAAATGACCTGACACCGCATTTATACAGATCTCCTATTTTGTCTAACAGTGACAAATCTTTAAGGCTCAAGTCGTACCCGGTGCCGTTTTTTACCTTAAACGGCAAGCGGCACGGTCCCGCGCAAAGTCCTCTGTTACCGCTGCGCGAACCTAAAAAGGCTGAAAGCAGGCATTGCCCGGACACGCTCATACAAAGCGCTCCGTGCACAAAGGCCTCCACCGTTATACCAAGTTCTCCCGCCATTTTGCAAAACCCGCAAAGCTCCGTCTCAGACATTTCGCGCCCCGCAACCACCTGACAAAACCCGAGTTCTTTAAGCAGCGGAAGGCTTGAAGGCGAATGTACCGACATCTGCGTAGAAGAGTGCAGCTTTAAATCCGGAATTTTATCGCGCAGTATACGCGCGAGTCCCAAATCCTGGATTATTATACCGTCTATACCGGCGTTGTATGCCGATTTTGCAAGCAAAAAAGCAGATTCAAGCTCAGTTTCCTTTATAAGAATATTAAGGGTAAGATAAACTCTTACCCCTCTTATATGGCAGTATTTTACCGCTTGTTCAAGTTCTTCAATAGAAAAATTTTCAGCATTTCGTCGTGCCGAAAACTCATGTGTTCCGAGATATACTGCATCTGCGCCGCAGCGCACCGCGGCGACCAGCATTTCCATATTGCCGGCAGGCGAAAGAATTTCGGCTTTTTTAACGTTCTGCATATCATCTTTCCTTAAAAGCAAAAATCTGTTACAAACACATTGTAACAGATTTTTCGCTGAAAATAAAGTTTTATATTTTTATCCAAACGGATTACAGAGCAAAACAACCGCAATGATTCCTATAATCAGACCGATCCACTTTTGCAATGAAAGTTTTTCCTTAAAAACTATGACCGCTGCAAGTGAAGTAAGCACCAATCCGCCTCCGTTAACAACAGGAAAAAATACCGCTGTGTCTATCACGCCCGAAAGATAAAGATTGAGTTTATTGTTGAATGCGACACATACACCGTCGATAATCATAAATAATATGAGCGTTGCATATATGCCTGACCTCAGTTTTCCTCCTACAGATCCTTCTTTAATGAACCTTGCGTTAATGATCATGCCTATCAATGAAAAAACTACCGAAACCGTAAACGCTATTACCAAAAACTCATCCAGTTCGTCTTTGTATTCCGTTGACTGATGCCATCTCTGCATAACACCTATTGAACCTGTGCATATAAACGCGAGAGCACAGAAAACAAGCCATTTAACCGACGCGGATTTTTGCTCTGCCTTGAAGTCTACCGAGCATATAAGGCATATCATCATAAGCGCTATTCCCACATATTGTACCGGATAAATTTTTTCATTCCATATAAACCTGCCTGAAAGCGTAGGTATCAGCGTAGACAGCGAAGTTATCACCGCGGTATACGAGTAAGGTCCGCTGTTCATAGCCTGCATGCTGGAAATTTTTTGAACGGTCGTTATAAGTCCGAAAAGCAGACCTGTCATCACTGTAAATGCGGAAGCCTTAAACCCTCCCGCCATAAACAAAAGCACCAGTGCACATACTACCGACACCGCCATATTGAATATGTAGTACATTTTTATATTTCCGCCGAATCGGTTTACAAAGCCCTTGTCTATCATTCCTGCGAAAAGGCAGGCTGACATAGAAACTGCTAAAAGTACAGCTGTCATTTTTAAAATCACCCCTTAAAATAAATTATTACTCGCTGCGTTTCCGCACAGCCGCATTAATATCAAACGAACCGCGTATTTCTATGTGCGATTTCAGCAAACCGGGCAGATATACACAGTATGACTGCCGTAATATACTGTCACTTTTTATTGTAAGAATCATAAATGGATTTTACCGTATCTTCAAAATCAAGTCCCAGATAATAAACACCGCTTTCTGCGTAAGGTTTTATCATAGCCACTCCCATAAATTGTCTTGCAAGCGGCTGGTGACATGGCAACAGCAAATGCCCGTTACCTGAGGATATCTCGGTGATTTCTTTATGAAGCTGCTCTAAAACCTTTCCGTGCGTTCCCATAGGCTGAAGCATAAACCATGTGCTTTCATCCTTTCCCCACGGAGTTATTGTGCCGGTGGGATATACCGTATCTGTCCATACATTGCAGTTATCAAACTCCACTATATAAGGATTTTCTTTGGTCATCCATCCGTTAGGATTAAGGCCTCCGGCACTTCTGCCGTATATCGAATCCAGATACCCCTCTGTGATTTTAACCGGCATGGATCCGTCCTCTCCCATAACCTGTCCGGTATCATCAGGCCGTATGGGGAAAGTATGAAAATCATAAATCAGCTTGCGTTCTGTATAATCAGACGGGAATTCCTTGTCAGAATAGGTCACATAATCAGGGTCGTACGCGTGGGAGCTTATCAGTACGAAATTTCTTCTGCCATGCTCTTTTGCATACTCCCGCAGCATGTCGAAAACCTCACGGAAATTTTTCATGTTACGGCGCAGGTCATAGTGTATATCCTTTGAACCTATCAGCATGGTCTGTCCCATGTGCAGACACTCATAACCGGCATCAATATAAAATGTTCCCCAGTAGTAAAACCACATTTTTGTTTCGGTTTTCGTGATATCCGGAACTGAATAATGCTCCTCTCCCCAATGGTTGTCGGCAAAGTCAGTATTCCACATATCCTCGTATCTGAAAGTACGGTCCTCAGGTTCCAGACCGAAAGCCTTGAAAACATATTCGGGAATCTTTACCGTATCGGTAAAACGCTTATAACAGGTTTCAAAAATCGCTGCCTCCAAAATTATATCGGCATCAAACTCATGTACTTCATCGGCGCCTTCCGTTATGTACTGCTTATAATAATCAACATTCATATCTTTGGGATAATTCCAAAAATATGCGGCGCGTCCGATATACTTAGGTCTTACCTTGCGGATAAACTCCATATCCCTTTCAAATGTCGGGTTAAATCCGTCAGGCGCAGTTCCGTACTGTGACATGCTGATAAGACCGTTGAATGTCATCGCTTTATTAAGATAATTATGTAATACCTCTTCGGAAAGCTTTCCGTCTTTCACAGAATAATCCAACCCGTCATCAGACGCTTTTGCAGAGCGTCCGCCGCAGCCGGCCGCGGACACGAAAACAGCGGCTGACAAAAGTAAGCAAATCATAAGTTTTGGTTTCATAATAACTCCTCGACATTAGATTTGAATCAAATGTATTGCAAACAATATAGCTGTAATTACATATACACCATATATTCTCGATTTTAGCATAAGGTTTTATAGAATCGTAACGATTTATTTTTTTATAGTATACTGACAACAATCCCTGCCAATAAACGAGTTTTATCTAATAACGGCATTCAATTAAATATGATTTATTCAAATTTTCTGTCATATAACATTGCCGCAATCAACACTACAAAACAAGATCCGGCATTATGTACCAGCGCGCCTGTTGTAGGATTCAGCAGTTGCATAAGCGAAAGCACAATAGCCGCAAAATTTATGCACATTGATAAGGTTATGCTGAATTTAATTGTAGCCACTGTAGCATTCGACAAACGTTTTAAATACGGTATTTTTGAAATATCATCGGTCATAAGGGCAATATCTGCTGCCTCTACGGCAATATCGCTTCCCATGCTCCCCATAGCAACACCCACATCCGCAATTTTTAACGCCGGCGCATCATTTACACCGTCACCTATCATGCACACCTTACGCCCGCAGCTCCTCATTTCCTCCAAATTATGTACTTTCTGTTCCGGTAACAACTCAGCTCTAACATCAGTAATTCCGGCTATCTGTGCAAAGTAATCGGCAGTCTTACGGCTGTCACCCGTAAGCAAAACCGTATCGGTATGCATATCGGCCAGACGCATAACCATTTCTTTCGCCTGTGGACGCAGTACATCAGATAATGCTATTACCCCTATACAAATTCCGTCTTCCGCTACAATTACAACAGCCTTACCTTCTGAACATAGTCTCTCAAAAATATTGCGCATATCAATATCCGGTATTACTCCGTGCTCTTCAAGATATTTTTCACTGCCGCAAATGATGATCCTTCCTGAAACTTCTGCACAAACGCCCTTTCCTGCATCCATCCTGAAAGAATCAGGTTCTTTCAACGATATGTTCTTTTCCTTTGCGCTGGCAACAATGGCCTTTCCCAAAGGATGTTCACTTTTTATTTCTGCGCAGGCTGCTACATAAAACAGATTTTTTTCATTTGTCTCTGCCGAGAACGATATTATATCACTTACTTCCAGCCTTCCATATGTAAGAGTTCCGGTTTTATCGAAAGCAATGGTGTTTACCTTGCCCATTTTTTCAAGCGCTTCTCCTGATTTTATGATTACACCTTGTTTTGTTGCCTGCCCAATAGCCGCCATAATTGCAGTAGGTGTCGCAAGCACGAGAGCACAAGGACAAAATACCACCAGTACTGTAACTGCAGTAACAATATTATAAGTAAATACGTATGCTAAAATCGCAATCAAAAGAGCCGCCGGAACCAGCCAACTGGCAGCTCGATCAGCTATCCGCTGCATAGGAGCCTGCTTACTTTGAGCCTCTTCGACCATGCTTATCAGCTTTTGCAAAGAGCTATCCTTACCTACTTTTGTAGCCGTAATATCAATTGCGCCGAACATGTTAATCGTACCGCTGTAAACACTTTCCCCGGCACTTTTATCAACCGGTAAACTCTCACCCGTCATTACTGACTGATCAACAGAAGTTTCCCCACTGAGAATTGTTCCGTCTACCGGTATGGTCTCACCGGGTAATATGCGTAGTATATCGCCTATACAAATATCCTCTGCAGGTATTATTTCTTCAGATCCGTCATTAATTCTACGCCCCTGTACAGGAGTCAAGCTAATAAGTTTTTTAAGCCCTTTTTTAGCTCTGTCGGTCGTAGCATCCTCAAGCAGAGCACCTATTGCCATTATAAATGCTACTTCTCCTGCCGCGAAAAGATCTCCGATTAAAATTGCAGCAACCATTGCAATCGAAATCAGCAAAGCGGAAGATATCTTACTAATCCCCGGATTATAAATAATCCTATGTACAGCAAGGTATAGCATCGGAATCCCGCTTATAATTACTGTTACCCACGCCGGATCAAAAAGCATAAATTTTAGCTCAACCCCATTTCCGAACTCGTTTGCAATATGAGGTATAAGATCAAACAATAAAAATACTCCGGAAACTATCGTCATCGTTAATCCCGACAGAAAATCATTAATCTTCTTTATCATATCATACTCCAGTCCATACAGCATTTTACATATTTGTTATAGAAAATGTGCAATCCGGCATACAGAAATTTGTCGTTCCTGCCATAGTTGTAAAAATCACCGTTTCAGCAAAATATAACCCGGTAAAAACTATATCTTCATTCATTTTAAAATATGCCTGCTTATATTTCCTCAAATAGTCAAGCTGTACTTTGTCAGAAATCAAATCTGCCATTTCAGTAAAAAGCACACTACAGCCGTTAAAATTAAAGATACTATTTGGTTCCTAAACGGTTTTATCTCCAAATTATTTTTCCGTATTTCTTCGGTATCTTTACTCTTGCAAAACCGTCTCATCAAAATACTCTTTAGGCATGAATACAATAACATCATTACATCATGTCCAAAGTTATAATATGTAAAAGATATTTAACTTTTTATTTTTATATATTATAACAACAGACGTTGAAAATCAAGCCGATTTTATTTAAAAAACTGAAAATGACACTGTGAAATTTCTTCAGAAAATCAAATAAAGCTTTTATAATGGCACCTGCCAGAAAATTCTTCTTTCAAAACTGATAAATACCTGATAAACCCAAAATTTATAGAAAATTACATTTCCCGGTATCTCAACAATTTTACATACTTCGTCTCGAAAAGCCATATCGCAAAAGAACTGACTCCGCATTAATTGCAGAGTCAGCCTGTTTAATAATTAAAAATTATATAAAATATATTATAATTATAATTTTTGCAAATTGCAATAGCAACCTGCAATAGTTCACAGAAAAGTAACGATTTGTAGCAGAATGATGTTGGATTGCGAAGAGAGGGCGAAGCCCGAGCGGAGAAATCCAACATCGGAGCCGGCGAC
>CALWUY010000067.1 GCA_944384855.1 uncultured Clostridia bacterium
GATGATTTTGCCTATTGTTGAGTTGATAGAATGGTTAATTGCACGGCAAGGAGGAATAGAGTTGATTAATTTAGGAAAACTGAAAGAAATAAAAGACTTGAGAAAGGTATGGCCACATGAGGCAATAGACTTCACTCCTTGGCTGGCAGAAGAGGATAATCTTGCGTTACTGGCGGATGCCGTTGGCTTGGAGATTACCGTCGATGAAACGGAGTCCAGTGTTGGAGATTTCAATGTAGACATTTATGCAACCGAAACCGGAACGGACAGAAAAATCATCATCGAGAATCAGCTTGAGGATACGAACCATGACCACCTGGGCAAGCTGATTACATATGCATCCGGGAAATCTGCTGATATCGTAATTTGGGTTGTAAAGAGAGCAAGAGAAGAACATCGCTCTGCAATTGAGTGGCTCAATAATCACACCGATGAGAATATTGCTTTCTTCCTTGTAGAAATCAAACTCTACCAAATCGGCAGTTCTGACATTGCCGTTAAATTTGAAGTGGTAGAAAAGCCAAATGACTGGACAAAGGAAATCAAGCGTAACACCAGCAATTCCCCTACGCTGCAAGCGAGATATGATTATTGGGTTGCCTTCAATGATTATGCATTCCAAAACCATGCATTTGCAAAGCAGTTCAATAAGAGAAAGGCAAGCACAGACCATTGGATGACTATGAGCGTGGGCTCCTCTGCTTGTCATATCAGCATCAATCAGATTCGCAAGGATAACCAGATTGTTGTAGAGTGGTACATTTCCGATGATAAAGAACTGTTCCATAAGTTTCATTCTCATAAGACGGAAATTGAAACGGATATGGATATGAAACTTGACTGGAGAGAATTGCCGGACAAGAAAGCCAGCAGAATTCTTATATCCCATCCGGCAGATTTTGATAATAAGGATAAGTGGTCTGAACAGTTCGATTGGGCGATGGACGTTGCCTTGAAGATGAAAAACGCCTTCAAGAAATACTTATAAACAAGTGAATACTGAGACAGTTTGAAAGTATAACATTCCGAGGGTTAGAGGTATTCTTCTGGCTCTCGGCTTTTTTATTATGGTGTCTTTGTTTAAAACATCACCAAACATCAAGAAACATCACATAATATATTGAAAACAAGTAAAAACGGTGATATAATATAAAAAAGAGTTTTCTAACCATCAACATTTGACGAGGTGAAAATAGTGAATGAAATGATGAATGGCAAATGGTTTCGCGTCGCCGTACTTCCCGCAGACAAGCTCCTGTATGCGGAGCTGATGAACACCGAGGACAAAAGGCGGTGCATCGAGTGCGGTGCATCCTTTGCGTCCAGCTCAAACAGCGTCAAATACTGCCCGGAGTGCCGCAAGCGGATCACCCGCAGACAAGCCGCCGAGCGTATGCGAAAAATGCGCTCTCTGTTACGCGATAGGGGCACAAAAAGCCTTGTATATCGCGGCTCTGACAGCCGCTTTCCCATAGGGTGAGGGCTTTATACCTTTTCACTCAAAAATGGCGTTCTACTGCGTAACGCCTTTTCCTACACCCAAAGAAAACCGGGGCGCGGTGGTCACACAATCGGCTGCCGCGTCCCGGCTTTTTATATTATTTGCCCGTCATATTTAATAGCCAGTTCTCCATTATGGCGTATCACTTCAATAGGTTTTTTAATATTATACCAACAAGGAAATTTTTTCGTTGTAAACTGTCCTTCTAATCTTGCCAAACAAACCCACGGTTGTTTTTTGTCTTGTGGATTTCCAACTGTTATCAAGCCTAACCCGTCTATAAATTGGATTAGTTTTACCTCTCCAACTACATTCTTTTGCTTGTCTACATATCTTGATGATTGAAGAATTGAAAATGTACACAAAACTATTTCATCTAAAATTTGTGCAGTGACTTTACAATTTAACTCTCCAAGCAAATGAGTAAACTCATTTTGTAGTTCGCCGTCTGCAATACCTTTATAGTCGAGAATTTCTTGACTTCCCGAAATCGTTTTATAACCATTTTGGAGTGCGTTGACAATATTCTGCCAAACGACACCTTCCCTTCGTTCGCGGTGTGCGATTAAATCTCCTAATTCACTAATCCATTTATATTTTCGAGAGTTGGTTGAATTATTTTTGTCGTATTTTTCAGTGTTTTCTAAATGTCCTCTTACTAAAATGTAGAAAGCATAAATGTCATGTTCATCAAAAGTTCTCTGTTTGATTTTATCACAGTAAAAGTCAAGAAGCTGTTTTTCTTTTATATCAAAATTCAAATTCATATCTACACCTTATTTCTCTGATAATCACAATATATTATACAAGCGAAACGCCATAAACACAAGATATAGTTTATCGTTCTGTTTCCCTTTCCTGTTCCGGCTCTTTTGGCTGCCGCAAAATGCTGTCAACATTCCGCTTGATAACGTCGTATTCCTTAACCTGTTTTTTCAGCTTGCCATAGTCGGCGTATAGGGCTTCTTTACGCTCTTGCAGCTTGGCGTACTCTGTTTGCAGCGCGACAGGGAAAGCAGCTTGTGACCTCGTTCCACCCCGAGCTGAACACCGACCTCTCGGTGCACCGATATTTTATTGACATGGTCGCATAATTCCCGGCTCGAGTCTAATCAGGCGGAGATA
>CALWUY010000068.1 GCA_944384855.1 uncultured Clostridia bacterium
TAAAATACTTCACAGACCTTTTAAGCTCTCCCGAACCGCTTATGCCATACTGAATATCCACATCTGAAAAGCCGCTTTTCGCGGCTTTTTTCATTTTGCTCCTCACGCGCCTTTATTTGGCGGTTACTCTTTTGCAACACAAACACATACCATAGCACCTTTCAAAAGTCCAGCGTTTTTTGATATAAAAAGCAAAAGCGCCGCATTTCTGCGACGCCATGTTTAAAATATAAATTTATTTGATATTTTTTGTTTAATTTCGAATTCTTTAACCTTAGAAAGAATAGCTGCATTTAGTGTAAACAAAGAATGCTCCATATCATCAAAAATTTCTCTAAGTTGTTTGTGCGTTAGTGTCCTCATATCTATGTTCATTACTTTATCACGTGTTTCGTTATTATTCTTCATTTGCTCTACCGCATCAAACTTTAGTTTTTTTAAGAAATACTTATATGGATTGAAGGCCAGTTTTTTATCATATTGGCTTTGCGCAATCGTAGCAGCTATATTATTACCATCACATAACACATCATATATTTCGTCATATAATTCTTCATCGGAAATATCATTCTTTCCGACTTTCTGCAAAACCTCTCGATAGTGCTGATTAAATTTAAGATAGTCGGAATGCACACTATTAAGCCACCGTATTTTTCCTTCCAAACTATAAGTTGTTATATTCTTTATTCCTGATATTAAGCATACAGCTATGCCGGTTATTAAACCTGCAAATATATTTGAAAAAACTGACGATAAAAACGCAGCTTCATTGCGATAATGATATGAGATTTTTAATGATATTACCGCTGAAATCAACAAACATAAAACAGTTAAAAAATGAGGCAAACTGAATATTGCGATCAAATATTCCCATATCCCTTTTATTGCTCTTTTAAATTTCCACATATAAACTCACCTAATTAATAATTGTAGCGGCATGCAGAGCATATGTTCCGCGATCAATCTTCATTTGTTTTACCAAAATGTTTTTTCTTTTGGCTATTTCAAGAATTTTAGCTTTATTTTCATCACTTATAGCAACTCCAAGATATATACAAGAGATCTTAGGCATTTTAAACTCTGTCGAGCCTTTTGAAGAAACGAGAATTCGCCATTCGTTCTCATATCTCCATTCATCATCTTTTGTAAGCAACCCTAAAGTAATTTGCGCAGTGGCTTCTGATATATTTTCTGGAGTATTATCCAATGCCGCCTTCCATGGTAATAACGGTCTTTCTTTGGCATAGATAATCGGTAATGGTAACGAAGCCATTTCATCTTCAGTTAAATTATTATAATCGTACTCAATACAAAACCCCTTGTGACTATCCGAATAATGTGACCACATTAATCTGTTCTTATAATCGGTACATAAACAACCAACTAAAAACAAATTTACAAGTTTGGTATTGATCTGATTATCCTTATCATCAATAAGGTTCATAATATCCGCTCTTGCATCCGCTAACTCCGGACTTATCTTCTCGCTCATAAGCATTGTGAGTTCTATTTCGTCTGCATCTTCAAAAACACCATTAGCTTTTGCAAAATCTTCATATGTAGCGTTTTCATCAGATAACACAAGCATTCCGGTAGGAGATATTCTCTCTACAAGTTGAGGCATCATCTTTGAACAGATACCCAATGTATCCTTAAAACAATCATCTTCCAAAAAGACTTTTAAAAGTTCTAAAACAACATTGGCATTATCTTTTAGTATTTCTCCCATTTCTTGTTCTGAAAGATTTTTTCCGTCATTTGCCTTAATAAAATTCATTATTATGTTATTATTTTGCAGTTTAATTATTAATCGGCGCACATCATCGGAGCAATTATTGATATTCGCTTCATTGCGAATAACCGAAAGAAATTTATTATAAACCTCCATTATCACATCAAACTCTGGCTCATACTTTGCTTTAATGATAGAGTTAAATGTTATTCCAATTTTACAGTCAAACGGATCGTTAAATTCAGATGGTTTTGAGCAATGCAATGTTTCATCATTAAGGTTTGCAAGAGCATACCCCTTATCATCGAAAGAACGATATTTATATAACTTGCCATTCAATGTGTCTTTGAGTAATAATTGATATAAATTTTTAAGTGCGATACTTTTTGTTTCTTCTTTGGCAGATAACTCTATAACATTTTCAACGCACTTTCTTTTTTCTTCTGAAGAAACCATAAATACTCCCTTATATCGAAATAGTTCTTGACAATCCCCGTTCTCCAAGTTAATATACACCAAACCTATCAACGAGGAGGAAATTTATGAAATTAATCAAAAAGGCTTTCATATTTTTTTGTTTTGTGTTATACTGTAAAAGAATCGAGGTGATATCGTGAATCCAATCATTAAATGGCCCGGCGGCAAATCAAGAGAAATTGATAAGATTGAACATCTTATTCCTGATTTTAAACGATATATTGAACCGTTTTTTGGCGGTGGTGCACTGTTCTTTCATCTTGCGCCCAAGTCTGCTGCAATCAACGATATCTCCGAATCCCTAATTCAGTATTACAAACTAATCAAAGATCAAGATAAGCAACTTTATGATCTTTTGATGTGCTACAATAATAGTTTCAATAATATCGTATCTGTATGTAGCAAAGAAACAAACGAACTATTACATATCTTTTTCAAATTAAAAGAAGGCACCATTCAAAAAGACGAGTTGAGTTCTACATTAGAAGCACTGATATCGAGTATGTCGGATAAAATAAACTCCGGTTTCAGTGAGAAACTTCTTTTAGATAAAGATGACTTTGATTCTTTCCTTCATCAAATGGTTGAAGACAAATTTGTTAGAACGGTTGCTAACTACAATAAAAAACCATTTACAACGGAAGATTTGTGTGAGAACTTGATTACCGGATTTACAAGCGGATATTATATGTATTTCCGCAAAATCTTTAATGATATTAGTCTCGGTAGAATTACTGATCAATCTGTTCAATATCAAGCTGCGAACTTCTATTTCATCAGAGAATATTGTTACGGCTCTATGTTCCGCTATAATTCCAAAGGTGAATTTAACATACCATATGGCGGCATGTCATACAACAGAAAAGACATGAAAGCAAAAATCGATAACATGTTCAATAGAGAAATTGATCAGTTATTTGCCAACACAGATATTCATTGCTCTGATTTTGAAGACTTCTTTGAAAATGTCAATCTCACAAGTAATGACTTCATGTTCTTAGACCCCCCTTATGATACAGACTTTTCTGATTATGAGGGAAAAGACTTTACAAAGTTTGACCAAGAACGTTTAGCACATGCTTTAAAGAAAACGCTCGCCAAATTCATTCTTGTTATTAAGAACACTGACTTTATTAACAGCTTGTATGAGAAAGATTTCAATATTCTAAGTTTTGACAAACAATATACTTACAATGTTAGAAGTCGCAATGATAGAGATGTCGAACACCTAATTATTACTAACCTCTCGGTTTAAAACCGAGAGGTTAAATTTTTATCGCGATTTAAACACGCAATTCTCATAGGATATCAAGTTTTTAGGGAAATTTCTATGACAATTCAAATTTCTACAACGTTGCTCATACATTGCTTCTCCGGGTCGTGTTGTAGAAGGACTAAGGTCATAGTCCGAGAGATCAAAAGCCAAAGGAACCCGTCTTTTAAATTCTGTTAACGTGATTTCTCCTTCAATTTCCAATATAGTCTTTAAGAACTCAATTAAATTTGCTTCAGTTATTTCTCTTTTCACTTCTGTTGCCTCCCTTTATAGATTTTGTAGGCTTTCTTCTAAACCGGTTGCTTGAAAAGCATTTGCATAAACTGAAATAAAGTCATCATATGTAAATTTATCGTGAGGAATAATTTTATCCCAGAATGTGCGGTTGTTACAAATTGTATTGTCACCAAGGATTTCTTCCAAATCGCTTTTGACCGCAGCAGAACACTCCCCATAACAAGTTGCGAAATAAGCAGAACAATTTGTTAAGAAACTGAACAAACCGGAAAGCCTTTTCACTTCTTCGGCATTGCTTTCAGAATTTTTTGTATCAAGATTACCGCCCATTTTTATTTCGAAAGCATTTGCTCCGTCTAATGTTCCATCTGCGCAATCGAAGAACAGCAAATCAACAGGAAGTTTCTTCCCGTGCACCTTGTTGTTTAGTAAATTGTTCATTGCATCGTTAGCAATGCCATAAAACTGATATCTTTCTATATGTAAAGATGTAGATCTTGCCTTGATTTTTAAACTTCTTTTTATATCTCTTTCAGATGAGTGTGTATCTACATAAATGTATTGCCTATAAGGATTAAATCCTTTGTTCTGCTCTTCGACAGGCAAATCACAACTAACACTATATAGTACACATTCAATGTTTCTCGCCGCACGATCTGTGATATTGATCTCAACAATATTAGGAACATGTTCGGTTTTGTACCTCATTCGTGCAATAAAGAAAATTATTCGTTGTAGCCTATTGCCTAATTGTGAGTCAACGCTCCGTCCTAATGCCATATATTTTTTTATGTTAGTATCATCGAAGATTAAAAACGGATTGTTTTCTCTGTTGGACATATTGTCTTGAAAATTGGCAACAACATTCTGTGCTAAACCATTTAATTCGCTTAGCATTTTATTGTAGAGCAAATCCTTTGTTATTTCAGTCATTTTTATTTTCCACTCCATCTATTCTCTTTACAGCTGCTTCGAAATAGTTTTTTTCAATTTCTATTCCGATATATTTACGTCCACTTTTTAATGCTGCCACACCTGCAGATCCAACGCCCATAAACGGATCGAATACAACGTCACCCTCATTAGAAGCGATGTTGATAATATGTTCGAGAAGTGCAACAGGCTTCTGAGCAGGATGCTTAGGATTGAATAGACGCTCTGGACGCATACATATAGGACTTTGAAAGAAGTTATGCATTTCGTTTTGAGTTGTAAAATTCCATTTGTGACCTTTGTTCCACATACACGCTATCATTTCGCAACTATTTAAAAATCCATTTTTGAATATCTTCGGTGCAGGATTAGTCTTGTGCCATACGAAAAATTGAAATGTATCAAACTCACTATCAAAAGCTGCGTGCCATTTTCCTATTAGATTGTAACTTGTAAATACGAAAATATTGCCGTCCGGCTTTAGTATCCTTTTAAAATCATCCAACATAGCAAAAGGATCAATTTCTTTACGATCCCATTCTCCCAAGTCGTTATTAAGAGCACTTCGGCCTGGCAAATCAATGTTGCCTGTAGAATATTGCGCAATGTTATACGGAGGATCAGTTAAAATAAGATCAATGCTATTGTCCGGAATTTGACTCAAAAAATTGAGACAATCTCCGTTGACAAGGGTGTATTTCTTTGATTTAATTTTTTCAACCTTATACATATCAACTATTAATACACTTGTTGATCATTTCAACAATGCGGTCATTTAACCCGATTTCTTCCAAAGCCTCTTTGTAAATCTCCTCAAATTCTTCAAAAGAAATACCGTCAGGGAGAATTTTTGTCCAAAGATTTTTGCCAATTAAGAACATTTCGGGATATGCCAAATGCTTTTTAACAGCACCTTTCCAAGTATTTCCTTCTCCGTCCTTATTGTAGAGCGTAGCAAAATAAGCTTTACAATTTTCAATACCCATGTCCACATAAATGGTAAGCAATTTTTCAACATTTGAAGGTGCATTGGAACTATCAAGATCTCCACCAGCCTTAAGTTCCATCACATTCCATTCTGTTCCGTCAAAGAAAGCCAAATCTACTGGCTTTGAATAGATTTCGGTGGTGCGATACTTTTCAGAAAGAGGAAGAAGGTGTTCTTTGATGCTGCTCTGGGTAACACCGCTTTCTACACGCAGTTTGCCCGCACCTCTTGCCTCATTGTTAGCTCTAAAAGCAGAAATTTCTCCGCGAAGATTACCATTATGTGTATCAACATCAGTAACAACAATCTGTCCTGATATCCTTGTTTCATCAATATTGTGCCGAAGGTTTCGAGGATTGACAATAGTGGGAACATTTTCCTCACCGAATTTAAGCCTTGCAATGCGCTTGGCGCAAGTTTCAATTGCAAAACCGCTCTTGGACTCAAAGCTACTGACAAAAACCATACTTGCTGTTATATTTTCATCCATCTGACTGAGAAGAAAATTATTTACTTTTCTTTTATAGTTAGCCGCAAAATCCTTTTCAATCAGATCGGTAAGTTTAGAAAATTCCTCGAAAACAATCTGTTTAATTGTATTTCTCATTTTTATGTACCTCCAAAGCACAAAATCTCATATTATATTTTAACATATTTCGCTAATTCTCGCAATAGCAAGAAAAATAATCTTGTAAAAACATCGCAATCTTTGCTTTTACAAGATTTTTAAGCATAAAACCTCGGCTAAAATATGAAAGTTTCACATTTTAGCCGAGGTTTTGGGTTGGCCGTATATTTCGAGATCTTGGTTAGTTTCGAAGCCGTGGAAGAGGAAGTGCATTTTATCAATGCGTTTATTGATATGCCAATGACCGCAGTACCACGCTTTATAGTCGACCATTTCTTCGATTTTGTCGAGCCATTCTTCTGTGCTTGTATCCACGGTGCTTTGGTCGATGCCAGGAAGGAAGGTTTCTACGGGTTCATATTTAAACGGGCATGTATGAGATAGGATTATGTCAAACTCCTTTTCTCTTATCTGCTGCTCAACATACCGTTTGATTTCCTCTGACGGTTGTTCATCTTCCCACCAACCGTATCCGCGGCTTAGTCGGTAGAATTTATCTACGCTGTATGCGCCGCCGATCACCAAATGTTTCGTGCCTTCTATATCGTAAATTTCACCGTCTTTAGCAAACAAGATATTTGCATATTCTTCCTCATACCATACGGTGCCGCCGTGCCACTCTTTTGTTTTATATGTAGGGATGTTCCAAGGGCGCATTTCGTGATTTCCGTGTATGCAAAATATTGTCGGCTCTAACTTTGCAAATTCTTCTTTGAGCTGCGCATCTCTTTCGTCCCCAAAGTAGTTTGCGCCTACGTCACCGAGAATTATTATCGTATCATCCTTCGTCGGTTGGAATCGCATACAGAAGGTTACGATCTCAAGTTTCGAACCGTGTATGTCGCCTGTATAGTAAATCAATTTTTATCACCTTTTATTATTGCGAATTGTTTCTTTGACTTTCTTCAGCAGATTTTACGCGATATGGAACCTGCTGTATTTTTGAATCAAGATATAAATATTTATCACGAACAGAATCATCTGTTGTGCTATCTAAAACGTTTTGAATATGATTATAAAATCTTAAATAACTACCGTCTTTTTGCCCCCAAACATAAAGCATCGCAAAACTATCAATATGATAAAAAGCATCATAATCTTTAAGTAAAAGACTATTCATATATGCCTTCGTCATGTCATCTGATAAACAGCAATCAATAGTTTCTTTTGTAATTATTATCCGTGGAACTTTAGCATTTCTTTCTTCCAAGAGATATGCATTAGTTAAACCTGTACCGAATATAATATCACCTTCGGCATACAGATCTCCACGAACTATTCCACCTCTCACCAAAATCGGTTCCTGCAGTTTCCATAATCGTGACTGGAAGTATGCGCACAAACCGATTAGCACTGGGAGCGAGTTTTCTATGTTTGAAGGAGTGTAGAAACATATACTATCTGACATGATCTTCACATGCAGATTTTCTGCATTTATTAATGGCTTGTTTTCTTTATCACAAGTTATTATGTATTCAGTTTTTATCTCATCAAATACTTTTAAAATTTCTTCGCAAGTATGTGTTCTAACCAACTCTTTGAAACCTAATATATCAAGAAAAGCAATATAGGAATTAACATATTCACTACTCATGTTTATAGTACTCCTCACGTTCTTTTTTGTTATTTTATTATACCACATACTTATCAAAAAATCTATCTCAATTAAAGTTGGCGGCAAGGGTTACTTGCCGCCTGTTTGTTTGAAGAATTTTTGCAGTAGTTTGATGTGTTTATCTGACATATTTGTTATGGTGTAGGCGTGGGTGCAATAGAAGTCGATGAGCCAGAGTTTTGGGATAATTCTTGTAGTTTGGGTTTGGACGGACTTCAGGTGGCCTTGGCGGAGCCAGCGGTTGATGGTGTTATCAGCGTAGCCGGTGGTTGCGATGGTCTGCGGTATGGTGAGAGCATCGGGGACGGTTTCAAATTCTTGTTCGAGCCACGGACGGAAGGTTGACGGCAGAGAGGAAGGGAATCCTGTTTTGTGCGGTCGGAGTTTTTGTATGTTTCCATACTTTGCGGTTGAGAACTCGGCGTGAGGTGTAACATATTTTTCGGGGTGCTTTTGCGAGTCCTCTATGTAGGTGAGCAGGTCTTTTTTCAGCACGGTATATTTTCTTGTTCTCTTGCCGGTGTTCTGGCATTTGATGAAGCCGTTATTGAGCATCCAAGCGCATTTACGCTTACTGATATGCAAGGCGCACCGCACCTGTTCTCCCGACAATACCTGTGGCAAGCTGCTCAACATTTCTTATCACCTCGGATTATATACCGTTTGCCTTTATCGATGGTAGTCCTTACAAGGTAATCTATGAGGGCGTCCTTGGTGAATATGTAACCGCCTTTGTAGGTATAGGATTCGATTTCACCGTTTTTGAGTGCGGAGTAGATTGTGTTCTTGCCGACAGGTAACCATCGGGTTGCTTTCATCGGTGTTAAGATATCGGGGCATTTTTTGAGCATCTTTTCGTATGCTTCTCTTTGTTTTTCTTGGTTCATTTTAATTCTCCTTATGTTTATTCGCCCGAGAATAGCCAAAGGAGTTTTTACTGTTTTCTCGCATCTATCTCGCAAATTTCTCGCAAAAATTCAGATGTTTTTCAATTTCTCGCAGAACAGATGGAAATATTGTAAATTTTAGGGACGGAGAGGGGCGGTGCGGTAGATACTGCCTTTTGCTCGAAATCAGTTTGACGGCAACGTCACATGGGTTCGAATCCCATCCTCTCCGCCAACGGAACCCGCATAAACCCAGTGTTTATGCGGGTTTTTTATACATATATTGCTGTTGCAAAAAAGTACGCATCATCTATATTGGGGAGCAAATCTCGATGTAAATTGCACATTTTGCTCCCCAATGGTGTATCCGCATTTTTGAATTGTCAAAAAATGAGAGGGCGCCAAAAAGCGGATAGCGCAAAGGCAAAACTTCTTTATTTCTTGCCGTAATGTAATCGCATCTTTGAAAAACAAGGTTTTTATGATATAATAATCACGATACTTAAACGCAAAGAGGTGTTTTGATGGAAATTACATCTTATTTAGAGCTATTGAAAAAGCAGCGCAGACTAATGACGCAACAGCAAATAAGTGCAATACAGGAGCAAGCAAGACTTCATGCAATTGCTTCTGAAAAGATGCAAATCAGAGATCGTCTGGAAGAACGCTACCGTGAAGTATTTGCTAAGGGCTTTGAAAAGCTTTCGACAACCTCAAATGTGCTTGAATTACTTCCTGATTGCGATACGGATGCAGACAGGCTGAAAGTTTTGATTGATTGCACACAGGACAGCACCGCACCAATTCACAATATAACGGCTGCAATGAAAACCATTCCTGAATTTTCGGAGTGCGAAAAGCTGGATGTCGAAGTGGGCAAAGCGTATTTTGAATTCTTTTGCGCAAATGATGCATTGAACAGACGGATTGACAGCGACAGAAGTATTCTATTTACGCCGCCGTACCGTAAAAGAATGCGCCAATTGGCTGACGACGGTGTCTTGCTGTATTTTCTTGAAACGCCGGATCTGCCACTGCTGGAAGAAGAATGCACTTCGGATTATATCTTGGAATCATTTTCTTTCGCAGATTATTTGGGTGCAAGAGAGTTGCTATCAACATTTTATCAAGTACCGAATCCCGGGACTCCGCTGCAAAGGAAATTAGAAGATGCCCAAGCAGCACTCGAGATGATGTACAACAGTTGCTATCGCAGTGCCGCAAGAAACTGGTTTGCGCTTATCGAGCATGAGCACAAGCGCTGTGCAGATATTTTAGAAGGGTATTGGGAAGTAAAGAAAGAATATAAAAACGGCGGTCAGCGCTCTGAAAAAATACATATGATCGTTAATGATATGATGGGCGAATGGGATACAGAGGCATGGAACAAAATTGATTCCTACTATAAAAAACTTACAGCAAATCACAAAAACTCTGATATAACATTAAACCGCAATTCAATCATTCACGGAGATTATTACAATGATTCAATTGATGTAAAGGAAAATGATGCCTTGCGGCTATTTCTTCTTTGGATAAACCTCAGAGTAATGACAGATCACCTTGCCTTTATTGAGGACTTTATAAGAAACAGGGTGCTACTTCTGCCTTATTTTTGCGAGATAATTCCTTCAGATTGACTTTATAGAATTCTTATGGTATCATATCCGTAGCAACTTCCGGCCAAGCAACGGCGAAAGCCAGGAGGTTGCTGATATGGAATCTAATCGAAAGAAAGATCCCGAATTGGCCGGTTTTCTCCGCAGCAGTATCCAAAAATCCGGATTGACCTATGAGAAGGTTGCCGAGCAGCTTAACATAAGCGTTCGGATGGTCGGTTACTATTGCAGCGGAGAAAGAAAACCCGGTCAAAAAACATTGCTCCGTTTTGTGCGGACGATGAACATCCAAGCGAAAGATATCCCTTTCTGAGGGGTATCTTTTATTTTTTGAACCATGCGGTTCATCGACAGTTATCGGTTTTGATTATAGAATATGAGTAACAACTGAAAAGGAGGTACTCAAAATGTCAAAGTATAAGACCATTGATGTGTGGAACCGGGTGTTCGGCGCGAGGCAGGAGGCGTATGATTATACCGGACGGCTGATGAAAAAATCAGCCTGCGGGAATCCGAACAGTGCTTATCACCCGACTCTCGACCACATCCGCCCGCTTTCCGCCGGCGGCTGCGATGTCCCGGAAAACATTATTATTTGCCATCGTGATACCAACGAGGAAAAAGCAGATCACTTCCCGCACTGGAAAGCGAACGGTGCACACTACCACGCCCGCAGAGTCAAAGGCTCCCGTGTGGAATACGAGATTATTGAAGATTGAGGAGGCATTTCTATGAGTAAGCATTTCTTCGATTATGACGACGGCGATTTTGCGTATACCGTTTCCGACAATATGGCAATCGACTCCGACGGCAATATGATGATGCGCATGGGCGATAATATGGCTATGGACATGGACAGCGGAGAACTTCATATTATTTCGTCATGGGAAGATGAAGATGAGGACGATTAAAAAATCGTTATAAATGAACACCGCAGCCACGCACCTTTTGAATGAGGTGCGGGGCTGCGGTTTTGACACTGCGAAAACCGACCCCAATAAAGGAATTCCCTTATTTTGCTGTTCTCATAGTTCGACCCGTCAGAAACAAAAAAATGCTGCCCCACCGTTTCCGGTGAGGCATAGGTTATGTACGTTCTTTCATCATTTTTCTTTTCTGCCGCCGCTGTTCGTTTTCACGTTCTCGACGCTGTATGTATTTGAATTCCCGAATGAGTTCTTTGTATTTTTCCGTGCGCGGGTGCGCCAGCCTTTGCGGTGATGCCATAAAGTTCACGAATTCCGCTTTGGCACAGTACTGTATGGCGCCGAGCTTGATGCCGGTTAAGGCTTCTTCCCGTATCCATTCGTGAATGCGCTGCGGGCTGTGACCGACAAGCTCTGCCGCCGTCTGCGTTGGCAGAGCCTCCGGCAGCTCTGCCAACTGTGAACTTAGCCACCGCCGAAAGGCTTCGCAGTTTTCCGGGGTGGCTTCAAACATCGGGAGCGGATGCCGTTCGGTGCGGTTGGAGAACATCCCGCTCAGTTCCGATAAAAATCCCGGCTCGGTATCCATACGGGCTTTGAACCGCACCGCGTCCTCTGTCCGCACCCGATATTTGTGGGTCGTGTGTCCTGTGTTTTCGTGCGGGATATAGTTGTTGTCCATCAGATATTTCATTTTTCGTGTGGAGATGTGCAGGTATTGGCGGAGCTCGCTCCCGCTCATAAACTGTTTTTCAGTCATATATAAAATCATCCTTTCCGTCAGCAAAAATGCGCCCGCCGTGAGCGCATTATTCTTTTGCTTTATTAAAGATACTGCTGATCACATCGGCGCTTTCCTGTTTCTTGGATTTATCAAGGTGAGCATAAATGTTTGCCGTTGTGGACAGATCGGAGTGTCCGAGGAAGGTCGATACATTCAGCAGCGGCACATCCTGATTGATGAGGATGCTGGCGAAGGTGTGGCGCAGATCGTGGAACCGAATCTTGCGCAGACCGTATTGCTTGATAAGGTCGGCGAACCGCTGCGTGACCCGATTCGGGCGGATCAGCCCGCCGAGTTGATCGACGCAGATATAATCGTCGTATTTGCGGTTATAGCTGCCCTTGAACATTCGGCGGTACAGGTCCTGCTTTTCCCGTTCCTCGCACAGCATTTCATACACCGGGTCCGGCAGCGGCAGCGTGCGGCGGCTGGATTTGTTTTTCATTTCCTCTACGGGTTCGACGATGACCTTGCCGTTTT
>CALWUY010000069.1 GCA_944384855.1 uncultured Clostridia bacterium
CATGGAAGCTTTGTATCGCTTGACCTTGCCGTTGTACAAAAGTACAGTGCCTCGCTCGATTTCACCCTTAACGGTGTTATACGACCGACCTAAATGTTTGGCGATTTTGTATGTTGACCAACCGTCTCTCAGATGAACTTCAATGTCATGCCGTTCTTCAGCAGTCAGGTGTTGCCCTTTGCGAGCTTTTGTGGTATACTTTGGAATGTCCATAGTGATTTTCCTTTCAGAATTGTTGTTGTCCAATCTCAATTCTACCACAGGTTTGTCACTATGGATACTTTTTTCTGTTTTCTTACTATTGCAGGTTCATTTTACAATGCGCCCCTTTTTTATTTTTAAACTTAACTTAATTGTGCACGGAAATCCTCAGCATTTGCCGGTTAGTATTTTTCCAGAAATGAATGCAGTTCACCGGTATCACAGTCACGCCAGCCCGGCAGCGTTGCCATATTGACATTATGAAGACTGCGGAAAATATTGTCATCCGCCTGAGGATTCTGTTTCTTTATATCGCTTATCAGCTGTTTTATTTCCTTCCGTTTTGACATTAGCTCGATATCGGCGTTTTTGGCGGTCATCTTGCAGGCGCACTGCAAAAATTTTAATCCGTTATACTGAGCCCACGCTATGATATCTTTTTCCTTTACCTTATATAATGGACGGATAAGCTCCATACCTTCAAAATTTGTGCTGTGAAGTTTGGGAAGCATTGTTTTTATTTCCGAAGAATACATCATACTCATAAGCACAGTCTCTATGACATCGTTGAAATGATGCCCTAACGCAATTTTGTTGCAGCCCATTTCCTTGGCCTTACTGTAAAGAAAACCTCTTCTCATTCTTGCGCACAGGTAGCAGGGAGAGCCTCCCGCCCTCTCGGTCACCTCAAAAATATCGCTTTCATATATATTTATATCCAAATTAAGTATTTCAGCGTTATGCTCTATAAGCGCTCTGTTCTCAGCCGCATATCCGGGATCCATAACAATATATACAAGTTCAAACGGTACCTCGCTGTGGATCTGGAGCTGCCTCAAACAGCATGCCATAAGCACTGAATCTTTTCCGCCTGATATGCATACGGCTATTCTGTCGTTTTCGTTTATAAGCTTATATTCCTGAACTGCGCCTACAAAGTTGTGCCAGATAGGTTTTCTATATTTTTTAATAATGCTTCTTTGTACTTCAATATACTTTTCAAGTTCTTTACCGCTCAAAACAATACCTCTGTCAAAAATAATCTCCGTTACAATTATAATTGTAACGGAGATTTATTTCAATAGTAAAAATTATTTACCGTATTTTTCACGGGCAACATAACTTGTGTGCAAATCGTGATGAGCTTTATGACCGCCAAAACCGTCATACCATTCGCTGTAAAGCACCTTTATAACCGGTGACTCGTGGGATTTTCTCAGGGTCATTCCCGCGTCCTGATCGTAAAGCGCCTTAGCGCGTACAGCTTTAAGGTCAACAGTATCACGCACATACTGGGGCTGTATCGGCTGTCCTCCGCCGTTTACACAGCCTCCGGGACATCCCATTATCTCTACAAAAGTCCACCCGTCCGGATTTCCGGATTTCATCCTGTCCATAACAACCTTGGCTGCGGCAGCTCCGGAAGCTACCGCTACTTTGATATCACTGCCGTTTATATTTACGGTAGCCTGCTTCAGTCCCATAGTTCCGCGGACCGCAGTGAAGTCTATATCAGTGTTATCCTTGCCGGTAAGCCAGTCATTCGCGGTTCTGAGCGCCGCTTCCATAACTCCTCCGGTTGCTCCGAAAATTACAGCAGCTCCGGTATCCTCTCCTAACGGATTATCGAATTCTTCGTCCGGAAGCGCGGTAAAATTCAATCCGGCACGCATTATCATACGCGAAAGCTCTCTTGTAGTGATGGCAATATCAACATCGGGAACTCCTGCCGCAGATTCATCATCACGGCCTATCTCAAACTTCTTGGCAGTACACGGCATTACCGATACGGATACTATATCTTTCGGATCGATTCCCGCTTTTTCCGCATAGTATGTCTTAATTACGGCTCCCGCCATCTGCTGAGGCGATTTGCAGGTGGAAAGATGACCTATCATATCCGGATAGAAATATTCGCAGAACTTAACCCATCCCGGAGAACACGATGTGATCATCGGAAGGACTCCGCCGTTTTTAATACGCTCAACCAACTCGTTGGCCTCTTCGACTATCGTAAGGTCAGCGGCAAAGTCGGTATCAAAAACCTTGTCAAATCCAAGCCTTCTGAGAGCGGCTACCATTTTCCCTTCAACATTTGTGCCTATAGGCATACCGAAGCATTCTCCTAAAGTTGCACGTATAGAAGGAGCTGTCTGAACCACAACATGCTTTGAAGGATCAGCCAAAGCTTCCCAAATTTTATCGGTATCATCCTTTTCGACAAGCGCTCCGGTAGGACATACTACCGTACACTGACCGCAGGATATACAAGGTACATTGGCAAGCCCCACTTCAAAGGGCGTACCGATATTTGTATCAATTCCTCTGTTGTTTGCGCCGATAACGCTTACATACTGTTCATTGCATGCAGCTACACATCTGCGGCAGAGAATGCACTTATTGTTATCCCTTACAAGATGCGGTGTGCTGTTATCAAGCTCATAATGAGGCTTAAATCCGGAAAAAGCATTTTCATCAACACCGTAGTCACGGCATAATTTCTGCAGCTCGCAGTTTGTTGAACGCACACAGGAAAGACATTTTTTCTCATGAGTTGAAAGAATAAGTTCAAGTGTGGTTTTCCTGGATTTCTGTACCTTTTCGGTATTGGTAAGAACTTCCATTCCGTCAGACGCGGGATAAACACAGGATGTAACTGTTCTGAAGCCTCTTCCCTCGTTAACCTCAACTATACAGATACGGCAAGCGCCGATTTCATTTTTATCTTTCATAAAGCAGAGCGTAGGAATCTCAACGCCTGCTGTACGCGCGGCATCTAAAACAGTAGAGCCCTTAGGTACGCTTACTGCAATACCGTTAATTTTCACATTTATCATATCCATTATATTCAGGCTCCTTTCTTATATCTTTGAAATTGCTTTGAACTTACAGTTATCCATACAAACGCCGCACTTAACGCATTTTTCAGGGTTAATCTCATAAGAAGGCAGTTTATGGCCCTCGGCGATATAGTCTGTTTTGGAAATGGCGTCCGCAGGACAGTTTCTCGCGCATACGCCGCATCCGATACACTTGTCCTTATCAATTTTGAAGGTAAGCAAATGCTTGCAGACACCGGCAGGACATTTCTTGTCCACAACATGGGCTATATATTCGTCGCGGAAGAAATTAAGTGTTGCGAGTACCGGATTCGGAGCAGTCTGTCCGAGTCCGCAAAGAGAATTCTGTTTTATGTAGTAGCAAAGTTCTTCCAGCTTGTCAATATCTTCAAGAGTACCCTTGCCCTTTGTGATTTTGTCGAGAATTTCGAGAAGCCTTTTCGTTCCTACACGGCAAGGCGTACATTTACCGCAGGACTCGTCAACCGTAAACTCAAGGAAGAACTTAGCCATATCAACCATGCAGTTGTCCTCGTCCATTACAATAAGACCGCCGGATCCCATCATACAGCCGATAGCAATAAGGTTATCGTAATCAACCTCTGTATCAATAAGCGAAGCAGGTATACATCCGCCTGACGGTCCTCCGGTCTGAGCTGCCTTGAACTTCTTGCCGTTTGGAATACCGCCGCCTATATCCTCTATAATATGACGCAGTGTTGTACCCATCGGAATCTCTACAAGGCCGGTATTATTAATGTTTCCTCCAAGTGCAAATACCTTTGTCCCCTTAGATTTTTCAGTTCCCATAGAAGCAAACCATTCTGCTCCGCGCAGGATAATCTGAGGTACGTTTGCAAAAGTTTCAACGTTGTTTTCAACAGTCGGCTTTCCGAAGAGTCCCTTAAGCGCCGGGTACGGCGGACGGGGACGTGGCTCACCGCGGTTTCCTTCGATCGAAGTCATCAGAGCAGTTTCCTCTCCGCAGACAAATGCTCCCGCACCGAGACGAACATGCAGATCAAAATCGAATCCCGATCCGAAAATATCCTTGCCCAAAAGACCGTATTCACGCGCATCATCGATAGCCTTCTGCAAACGCTTTACAGCTATAGGATACTCGGCGCGTACATAAACATACCCTTCTGTCGCACCGATAGCGTATCCTGCAATCGCCATTGCCTCTACTATACAATGCGGATCGCCTTCAAGCACGGAACGATCCATAAACGCTCCGGGGTCTCCCTCGTCGGCGTTGCAGACAACATATTTCTGATCCGCCTTATTCGGAGCGCATAACGACCATTTTACTCCTGTCGGGAATCCGCCGCCGCCGCGTCCGCGAAGACCTGAATCGGTTATTACCTTTATGACATCCTCAGGCGTCATTTCAGTAAGTACCTTACCTAAAGCCGCATAACCGTCCATAGCTATATACTCATCAATGCTCTCGGGATTTATGACTCCGCAGTTGCGAAGCACAACACGGTTTTGAGATCTGTAAAAAGTCGTGTCGCTTAATGCAACCGCGGTTTTGTCCGCAACAGTCTGATCTGCGCCTGTATCATTGTAAATCAGCCTCTCAACCTTGCGTCCCTTTAAAAGATGCTCCTCTACTATTTCCTTGACATCATCAGGTGTCACGCGGCTGTAAAATGTACCGTCAGGATAAATAATAACAACCGGTCCCAATGCGCACAGACCGAAACATCCTGTTTGTACAACCTTTACTTCTTCTGAAAGATCGAAAGCCTCTATATTATTTTTAAAAGCTTCCTGTATCGCGACACTTCCCGAAGAAGTACAGCCTGTACCGCCACAAATCAAAACATGTGAACGAATCATATATACTATACCTCCAATTTTATTGCTTATCTAAAGAAATGGTGTAGTCAACTACAACCTTTCCGTTCTTGATGTGCTCTTCAACTACCCTCTTGGCTTTTTCCGCATCCATTTTCACGTATGTGACCTTATCCTTGCCGGCCTCAAAAACCTCTACTATCGGTTCATACTGGCACAGGCCTATACAGCCTGTCTGCGATACAGTAACCTTATCCTGAAGTCCGTTTTCGTTTACAGCCTCAACTATTGCGTTGAGAACCGGACGCGCGCCTGCGGCAATACCGCAGGTAGCCATTCCTACTACTATCCGCAATTGATTGACTCCTTCGCGAAGAATAACCTTATCCTTCATTTTTTCTTTAATTGCCTGTAATTCAGCCAATGTCTTCATAAAAATCTTCCTTCCGTACAGATTTAATTTATATATTGATCTTTAATATATTCTTCAATCCATTTTATAACTTCATAAGTATTTAAAGGTACACCTTCAAGCACTTCGCGCAGCTGGCGTGTATCCAGCACAACCTCAAATTTTTCAGTCTTGTGAACAAATCTGAAATCAGTATCAGGATGTCCCTGAATTAAAGTAATTATGGTAGAGACCAAGTCTCCCAGCGGCGTGAAATCTATGTGATTTTTCATAAATACCGCTGTAACGGTCGTTCCGTGGTCAAGAGGATGTTCTGTTATATGTCTTGATACTATATTCAATTCCCCGCCGGTAAGCTCCGCCTCTAATTTTAAAAGCGGAATTCCCATGCCTACTTTCCTGGTAGTTCTTGTAGTGTAAAACGGATCAGTTACCGATTTCAGCACTTCTTCAGTCATACCGCAGCCGTCATCCGTTATAGTTAAAGTAAGGGTATCCCCTTCTTCAACAACAGAAATTTCAGTTAAGGCAGCGCCCGCTTTTACTGAGTTTTCAACTATATCAAGAATATTGAGCGATAATTCTTTCATCACAGTCCCCTTAAATATTTTATAAGATATTCACCTGCTTTAAGACTCCCTTTCGGTATTTCTTCAAGTGTTAAAAAATCTGTTTTTTCCTTTATATCCCATAAATAATGCGCGTCTGAGCTTATGATAAGCTTTGATGAGTCGATTCCTGTCTTGCCGGCATATTCAGACGACACTTCTGCGCCGACAAGCTCTGCACAGCTGAATTTCGGGGTTTGGGGGAAATCTCCTAAAATCGCTATTATACCGTTCGACTCCCTGTCAATGTGTGCAGGATAACATACTCCTCCAAACGCTTCTGCTAAGACCGGAACTTCCTCAAGTGGAATATCAGTAGCATTTGAAAGTAAAAACTTCTCTTCCCCTATTATATTATCATTACTGTCACATATAAACTGATCACCGAAAATATCAGTACGGTTCTCAATTAATATGCGCCTTGCCTGTAAGTTATTATCAAACTCCATCGCGCTTTCAAGCTCCCCGAAAAGACATATAATATGTATATCTTCAGCCGTGGTGAGCTCCATTCCCGCGACAGGCAGAATACCGTGCCTTTGCGCTGCCTCGAAAAAAGCCGGACAATTCTTGCAGGTATTATGATCTGTAAGCGCCATAATATCTAATCCGTTGAGCTCGCCCATACCTGCAATGCTGTCCGGGGTGGACTCATTATCTCCGCATGGCGACAGACACGAATGAATATGCAGGTCATAATAATAGTTTTTCATATTATTTTACTTAAGAATACCGCTATATCATAAATACTTTTTTCGCTTTTCAGAATATTTATTTCTTTCTCTCGGGCTGTATCAATAATTTCCTGCTCCAATGTTACCCCCTCGGCTAATATTATACACGATGTATCAGCCAAAGAAGCTACCGCCAATATATTAACATTAGACATTATTGTAATCCATGCCTGACCGCTTGATGCGCGTCCCATTACCCAACTCAGCAAGTCTCCTATATAGACTCCGCTTATCTCACGCCCGCCGCACGGTAATGTCACAGGACTGAAAATATCAGTTTCAGCTAATTCTTTAACCGTCATTTCCGCCTGCACCTTCCTTTAATCTGTGCTGTCTTATAAGGCAGTCGTCTAAATTCGCTTCGCGTTTTACAACATCTTCCGCAAACGCCCTGCAGCTCGGCGCTCCGCAGGATCCGCAGTCTATTCCCGGAAGTTCATCTTTCAGCTTCTGAATTTCCGACATCATTCTGATAGATTCTGACATACTGTCACTGAGTCTCGAAATGGGTTTGTAAACCGGAATCTCATCAAACAGTATTTCCTGCGGAATACTCTCATCATCCTTAGATATAAAGTTCTGCGAAACAGGCAGATACCGGCGCAGACTTTGCAGTCTGGCTTTTGCAATGAACGGATTTTGTATTGTCAGTACTCCGCCCACACAGCCGCCGGTGCAGCCGTTCAGCTCAATGAACTCAAGCGGAGGTATATTTCCGTTCTCTATCTGATCAAGCACCCGGATAATATTGTCTATACCGTCCGCCGCAAGATATTTTTCGTTGAATATAGCGGTTGCTTCTCCTCCGGAAGACGCCCAGCCTATTCCTATCATTCCGGAATTTGACATCGACTTTACTTCACTGCCGTATTTCATGGCAGAAATCAGCTGGAAGTAAATATCTTTAATGGAAACCACAATATCAACTTTGCTCTTATAATCTCCGAATCCGTTCCTTACATAACTTACTTTGGCCGGACAGGGTGAAATGAAGCAAACCCCGATTTCATCATCCTTAAGCTCAGGATGTTCCCGCTTCGCCTTTTTGCGCGCCAAATCAGCCGCAATCTCCATAGGAGGAAGTATATTAAGAATGTTATCCTTCAGCGACGGAAACCGCAGGCTTATCAACCTTATAACCACCGGACACGCCGAACTGATTACAGGTCTTTTTATATCAGTATTTTTCAAATAGCTTCTTGTGTATGCCGAGACCAGCTCTGCCGCCGCGGATACCTCAAATACATCGTCGAACCCGATTTTCAGCAATCCGTCAAGAACATAGTCTATATCGTCAAGATTATCAAACTGTCCGTAAAGTGTAGGCGCAGGGAGCGCTATCTTCCACTTGAACTTATCCATCTCGTCAAGCTTTTTGCATTTTGCTTTTTTTGCTGAGTTCGGACAAACTCTTATGCATTCACCGCAGTCAATGCACCGTTCCTGGTTAATAACGGCATGACCGTCTCTTATGCGGATTGCCTGAGTAGGACAATGCTTTAAACAAGTCGTACATCCGTTGCATTTGGGGGTATCAAGATATACTGAATGTTCGTATGTAATCACAGTAACACCTACCGGAAAATTAATTAATTAATATTTACCCTCATAGTAATTGTCGTTCCTTTTCCTACCTCTGAATCAATATGCATATAATCACTGTACCGCTTCATATTCGGCAAACCCATGCCCGCGCCGAAGCCCAATGACCTTATACTGTCAGTTGCGGTAGAAAACCCCTCCTGCATTGCCTGTTCGATATCTTTGATTCCCGGGCCGCTGTCAGTTAAAATTATTTCAACGTAATTTTCGGTAACATTAACATCTGCCACTCCGCCTCCGGCATGAATGACCATGTTTATTTCACCCTCGTACATTGCAACAGAAACACGTCTTATGATTTCGGGAGGCAATCCTAACTGCCGTAGATTTTTCTTCATCATAACCGATGCCTGACCGGCTGATGTGAAATCCTCTCCGTCGACGTTGAAATGAAATGTCAAACCTTCGCTCATCAGTCTTTAACCCTGTTTCCGATAAGCCCGTTGCTGTAAAGAATGCCGCAGGCCTCATATAATCTTTTTGAAGTAGTAAGCAGTACAATACCGCTTTCTTTTGCAAGCTCAATCATTTCGGCAGTTGGAACTTTCGAGCGTACAAAAACAATACAGTTCATATCCATCATCTCAGCGGTCCGTATTACCTGAGAGTTAACCAGTCCCGTAAGCAAAACCGCCTGATCCTTGACGTAAGCCAGAACATCACTCATCATATCACTGCCGCAGGCAGAGTATACATGACGGGAAAGTTGTTCTTCGCCGCAGACAGTATTTGCATCCAGTAATTCTTTTATCGTACTAATTTTCATACTAATTTTATCCCTTCGGGTAAAATTTATTTGCCGAAACCGTATTTTTCAAGAATACCGTCAATATCGTCTACCGTAAGCCTTCCGTATACTTCGTCATTAACCGTCAGTACCGGCGCTAAACCGCACGCTCCTATGCAACGGCAGGCAGTGAGAGAAAATTTGCCGTCTTCTGTGCATTCGTCAGGACCTATACCCAGCTTTTCGCTGAGCTTTGCAAAAATATCGCCCGCACCCTTAACATAGCATGCTGTACCCAGACATACCGAAATGCTTGTCTCGCCTTTCGGCGTCAGCGAAAACTGAGCATAGAATGTTGCTACACCGTATACTTTTTCTACCGGTACATCCATACCCTCTGCTATCATGATCTGCACTTCCATGGGAAGATAACCGTATATTTCCTGAGCCTGCTGCATAACTGCCATAAGCAAGCTTTTGTCATGCTTGTTAGCATCGATTATTTCCCGTAACTTTTGTTCTTGTTCAGCGGTTCCTCTAAAGGGAAGTTTACTGATCTTCTTTTGCATGAAACTTATTCCTCCTCTGATATTCTGTGCCTGTCTGAAATAGTAATCTTAATGTTTTACAACAACAAAATTTCAAGACACACATATACTAATAAAGTATATCATATATTTCTCAATTTGCAAAGTATTTTTTTACAAAAAATATTATTTTTATACAAACAACAGAACACTCTGAATTTTTTCAGAGCGCTCTGTTGTTTACGGGACTATTTGCAAAAATTATTAATATAACTGTCAAGCGCACAGCTTATAACATTGACTGCGTCCTCCCGGCCGTGAACTTCGCCCGCAGCCGTATCCTTGTTTTCCAGCGCTTTGTAAACACCGAAAAAATGAATCATTTCTTCAAAAATATGCTCCGGCAATTCGGTGATGTCTCTGTATTTGTTGTACGTAGGATCCGCAAACGGAATTGCTATGATTTTTTCATCGTTTCGTCCGTCGTCAAGCATTGATATATACCCTATCGGAAAACATCTGACAAGTGTTAACGGTTCCAGCGCCTGCGACGAAAGTATGAGCACATCCAGCGGATCGCCGTCGTCTCCGAACGAGCGGGGTATAAAACCGTAATTGGTAGGATAATGAGTAGATGTATAAAGTACCCTGTCAAGTATCAGCAATCCTGTCTCTTTGTCGAGCTCGTACTTCTTTTTACTTCCCTTTGTAATTTCAACTACCGCAACAAAATCTTCAGGTGTAATTCTTTTCGGATCAATGTCATGCCATATATTTTTCAACTGAATCTATCCCTTACATAATTTTAAAAAATCAACCGGAAGACAAAAGTCTTCCGGTTGATGAACTTATTTTACCATACCGGCAACTTCAGCAGCAAAATCGTCTACGCGCTTTTCTATGCCTTCGCCCTTTTCAAAACGGACAAATGACGCTATTTTTATATCAGCGCCAAGCTCTTTTGCAGTCTTTTCAACGTACTTACCTACGGTAAGATCCCCGTCAATTACATATTGCTGCTCAACAAGACAATTTTCTTTATAGTATTTACCGATTTTTCCGTCAACTATTTTACCTAAAACAGCTTCCGGCTTGTTAGCCATCTTAGGATCTTCCTTCATCTGGGCGATGAGAATTTCCTTTTCCTTAGCAAGAACCTCTGCCGGAACGGAAGCCTCGTCCAAATAAGAAGGATTCATTGCGGCTATCTGCATTGCAATGTTCTTTCCCATAGCAACAAAATTAGCATCATTGTTGTCCAGAGAAGTCTCAAAGTTTACCAAAACACCGATTTTACCGCCCGCATGCACATAGGTGACTACCTTGCCTTCTATACGGACAAACCGTCTTATCTTGATATTTTCGCGTATTGCCAGGAATAATTCCTGTACCTTTGCCTCAACAGTCATGCCATCTTTCTCACACTTAAGAAGTGCGTCAAGATCAGCAGGATTCTGCTCAGCTACTACTTCTGCAACCTCTGCCGCCAGCGCCTTGAATCCGTCTCCGTTGGCAACAAAGTCAGTTTCACTGTTGAGTTCTACCAGCACGCCGACACCGTCCTTCGCGTATGCGCAAACCGTGCCCTCAGCTGCTATTCTGGTTGATTTCTTAGCCTGCGATGCAAGACCTTTCTCTCTGAGATAATCCGCAGCGGCTTCCATATCACCGTCTGTTTCGGTAAGAGCTTTTTTACAGTCCATCATACCGCAGCCGGTCTTCTCTCTTAAAGCCTGTACGTCTTTTGCAGTAAAAGCCATTTCATTTTCCTCCGATTATATATTTATTCTGCCTCTTGAGCAGCTTCTTCTGCTGCCTCTTCGCCGTCTTCTGCAGATTCTTCAACATCAACAGCGGCTGTTCCCATTTCAGTACCCTGTCTGCCCTCAATAACCGCAGCAGCTATAGTTTCCGCTATAAGCTTAACCGCACGTATAGCATCATCATTTCCGGGAATAACTGCATCGATTTCATCCGGATCACAGTTTGTGTCAACAATAGCAACAATCGGAATACCTAATTTCTTGGCCTCCGCAACAGCAATTCTCTCCTTGCGGGGATCTACTATAAACAAAGCTCCGGGGATCTTGGTCATATCCTGTATTCCGCCGAGGAATTTTTCAAGTTTTTCAATTTCCAGATTAAGTTTAATTACTTCTTTCTTTGGAAGCAATTCAAATGTGCCGTCATCGCGCATTGCACGCAGCTGATTCAAACGTGCAATTCTTGTACGGATTGTTGTAAAGTTTGTAAGCATACCGCCAAGCCAGCGGGCATTTACATAAGGCATTCCGCAGTGCTCCGCCTCTTCCTTTACAGAATCCTGTGCCTGCTTCTTAGTGCCGACAAAAAGAATGTCTCCGCCTTCAGCCGCTATGTCACGTACGAACATATATGCTTCATTAAGCTTTTTAACGGTTTTCTGAAGGTCAATGATATAAATACCATTGCGTTCTGTGAAAATGTACTCAGCCATTTTCGGGTTCCAGCGTCTTGTCTGATGACCGAAATGAACTCCGGCTTCAAGAAGCTGTTTCATAGATACTACTGCCATATTTTTTCCTCCTGAGGTTTTTCCTCCATCCCGCATCTTGGTCCGCAGATTGCCTGTATTCAACCGGCAACACCTCTCCGACCGACAGCGGAATGTGTGTTATAATTTACTGTTTTCTCAACAGCCTGAAAATTATACCATAAAATATACAGAAAAGCAAGCTTTTTTTATAAAATTCAAGTTGTGTAATACTCAAAAAGCTCTTGCTAATTAACTGAATCATACAATTTGCGCTATAACGCTCTCAAAATAGTCTGCGGCATCAGCAACTTCCCTGTTTATCATTTCCTCTTTAATATGAAATTCACAGTCAGACGTAACTATTTTCAAAATTTCCGCTTTTGCCACTTCTGTCCTGCCTAAAATCAAATTGATTAATTCTTTTATATTATCGCTTTCGCCTTTACCTGTTATTAAATTGCAGCTCTTAGCGGCATTTACAACTACTCTGCCTATTGCGCGCGCGCCGAACTGAGTGTCACAGGATATAACTGTACTATCTTCTTTGAACTCACCTGTTTTTTGAAAATCATTTTTTAGGGTTTCATTTTCACAATTTGCGTGCGCCTTTTCTTTTTCATACCTTTCAATTTCCTGCCTGAGCTTTAAATTTTCAGCCCGTATTTCCTCAGCCTCCACCGTCATCCTGCTGATTTTTTCATAAGCCGCTTCGTAAAGCTTTAAAAGTTCTTTTTTGCGCATTGCGCCACCGCCTCACACAAATTTTTTAAGCTTGCTATGTCTGAATATTAAAATTAAAAGTATTATTGCGGTAACAGAACCGCTGAAATCCACCAAAACATCCCTTAATTCACAGCTGCGTCCCGGCACAAAATACTGATGCAGTTCATCGCTTGCCGCATATAACAGGCATATTAAACCGCTGAGTAAATATCTGTATTTTATCGGTATTCCTTTATATGTAATAACAGCGAAAAACGAAAAAATTCCCAAAATTCCGTAAATCGTGAAATGTGCGCCTTTACGCGCTATAAACTGAAGGGAATTGATCATATCCTGTTTCTGCACATCACTTAACTTTTCAAAACCGGGATATAATATTTTTAAAACCACGCCGATTGCTCCGCTGCTGGTATCAGATGATTCAACCGATGTCTGCGCTGATAACAAAAATATCAATATCATCCATAGAATCAGTAAAACCAAAGCAATTATTCTAAATAGTTTCATACATTCTCACCATAAGCGCTATCAAACTGACAGCCGTCACCGTTTTATAGGTGACGGCTGTCATCTTATTTAACTTTTGAATAATAATTCATAGGATTTCGCCATACACCGTTAACAGATATACCGAAATGTAAATGATACCCAGTAGACCATCCCGTTGTGCCAACATAACCGATAACCTGACCTTTTTTGACAGTCGCACCCGTACTTACCGCCGTGCTTGACATATGTCCGTATGTTACAACATAAGTCTTGCCGTCTTTTGTACCGTGGTTGATAGTAACATAGTTGCCGTATCCGCCTCCGCATCCGCAGCTGCCCGACTTCTTATAATTATGAGTACATGAATTGTTTGATTTTGTAACTACACCGTCAGATATGGCTATGATAGGTTTGCCGCTGATACCGCTTCCCGCAATATCAACTCCGTTATGACGCCCGTTGTGAACAGAATCATTGCTCTGGAAACCGGCAGAAATTGTGTAGTAACCCGGAACAGGCCACAAAAAATCTCCGCCGTCATAAACAAATGACGTATCGCCTGGTGATGTCATGGAATTTAATGTATTCTGATATTCCTTTATCTGTTCCTCAATGCTGCTGTTTGAATTTTCAAGTTTCTTCTGATCGGAATCAATATCGTTTATTACAGACTGTATCGCATTGTTTTCCGCTTCAAGTTCCTTCTGCTTCTCAGTGATAATGCTTTTTATCTCTACCTGCTCATTCAAAAGTTTTTCATTTTCTTCTTGCTTTTCATTTAAAACCTTAATATTTTCAACAAGATTTTCAATAAGCATCTTATCTCTCGCGGAAACACTTGCTGTCATCTGAGATAGCTGCAAAAAATCAGAAAAATCATCAGCTCCCAAAAGAATCTGAACATTGCTGCCTGTATTGCTCATATATATAGCACGCAGTCTTTTTTTGAAACTGAGCTTGTCAGCTTCAATTTCTTTATTAGTCTTTTCTATTTCGGCATTGTTTGCCGATATAGAACTGTTGATTTTTGAAATTTCGCTGTTGCAGAGATTTATCTGCTGCTGAACTACCGCAATTTTCTCCTCGATAGCGGATTTAAGCTTTTCCTGGGCGTTTATCTGCCCCTGAAGCTCATTAATCTCACTTTCAAGCTGTTGCGATTGAGATTCAAGTTCGCTTATGTTTTCACGTATTTCAGATGATGAAAGCGCCGAACCCTGAATCAGTGATGTACTCAGCATCAAAGCAACCGCCAGCACAATCGATACCATTCTAAATGAATTTTTACGCATTGTTTTCTCCTTTTGATATATCAGATTGCCGCAAATTCGCTGCCCTCACGACGCAAATACTTGCTTATCATGATAACACTGCCTAAAACTCCCGCAAAAATGCCTATACCCACAAAAACCAGGAATAGCAGTAAGGCCATTTCGCTGTAACGCACAACATCTGTAGTTTGAAGTGTGGATATTATGGTTTCGGTAGCCACTCTGTAACAGAAGTACAGAATACCTTCTGCAATAACAGCAGAAATGAGACCTATTATCACACCCTCTACCACAAACGGTATACGGACGAATGCATCGGTAGCGCCTACCGCTTTCATTATGCTTATATCAAGTTTTCTGTTATACATGGTAACCCTTATGGTATTTGAAACTATTACCAGTGAAATTATCATCAGTATCGCTATTATCCAGACTCCCGCGACACCTATACCGTTCTTTATAGCGTTTATTGTTTCCGCCAGATCATCCTGAGACTGTATAGCGTCTATACCGTCAAATTTCTCAATCTCTTTTATAGTTTCATCAAAAAGCGACATGTCCTCCATGCGAATCTTCGCCGCGCAGGACATCGGATTGCCGTATTCCTCATCAAGAAAAGTAAAATACTCTTCCTGACCCTCTAACATCGATTCTTTGACCGATTCAAGCCCTTCTTCACTGGATACGTAAGTTACTTCAGCTACATTCGGAAGCTTTGCTATTTCATCACATAAAGCTCTTGCTTCCTGCTCGTTGTGTATTACATAATCTCCGGGTCTGATACCGTTTTCGTCTGCTTCTTCCGTACTTTCGGCAGTTTCGTCTGACGCAGTTTCATCAGACGCCACGTTTTCTTCGACAGATGCGGTTTCCTGCTGTGAAGAATCACTGTCCGCTGTCTGCGAAGACGCTGAATTTCCGCTGTCCTCGCCGTAAAGCGCCCAATTGTAATCCTTCATATATGCCATAACCACATTCTGCTGTTCAAGATTGCCTATGGCTTTGTTAACATTTTCAGATACTAATATCGCAAGGCCGATTATTACCATACAAGCCACCAGAACACCTATGGACGCTAACGTCATAAGTCTGTTTACCCAGGCACTTTTGACTCCCTCACCGGCAAGATACTTAAAACTTCCCAATTTCATCACAGATCACCTCCGGCATTATCAGCTACGATTTTACCGCCGTCAAGCATTATAACACGGTGATGAAAGTCGCGGACCAAATTATGGTCGTGCGTAACCATCAAAACGGTTGTACCCTGTTTGTTGATTTCGGTAAGCATATTTACTATTTCATAAGACATATTCGGGTCTACATTTCCGGTAGGCTCGTCCGCTATTATCAAATCCGGAGAGTTTACCAATGCCCGCGCAAGCCCCACGCGCTGCTGCTCTCCGCCG
The DNA here is from genome assembly GCA_944384855.1 of uncultured Clostridia bacterium. GTDB lineage: Bacteria > Bacillota > Clostridia > Oscillospirales > Acutalibacteraceae > UBA737. The sequence continues at coordinate 15,862 of CALWUY010000069.1, forward strand.
GAAAGCTGGTTAGGCATTGAACGCGCTTTATTTCCAAGACCCACCTTGCTTAAAGCTTTCGAAACTTCACGTCTTACATCTCTGCCGGTTGCTCCTACAACATACATTGCAAAGGCAACATTCTGGAAAACATTCATTGTCGGTATAAGACGGAAATCCTGAAAAACGATTCCCATTGTTCTCCGAAGCATTGGAACGTATTTGCGTTTCATTTCCGTAAGATTAAACCCGTTCACCCGTATTATTCCGGTATTTGCTTTTTCCTCCCTCATAATAAGTTTCATAAAAGTACTTTTTCCCGCTCCGGAAGAACCAACGACAAACACAAATTCCCCTTTGTTTATCTTTATATTGACATCCTCAAGCGCATGAGTTCCGCCCGGGTAAGTTTTTGATACACCGCGAAATTCAATGATCGGAGTCTGAGGCTTTAAAATTTCGCTGTCTATAAACTGCTGCTCCATTTAACAAAAATCCATTCCCTTTAATATTTAATCGGATTGCTTTTTAAATATTTATTTACCATAAGCGCAATCTTAAAAATAATAGCATGATCAAATTCCCTGAGATCGAGTCCGGTAAATTTTTTGATCTTTTCAAGTCTGTAAACTAATGTGTTACGGTGTACAAACAGCTTTCTTGAAGTTTCCGAAACATTGAGGTTGTTTTCGAAAAAGCGCTGTATTGTAAACAAAGTTTCCTGATCCAGACTCTCAATTGAGCCTAACTTAAATACTTCTTTCAGGAAAGTCTCACAAAGCGTTGTCGGCAATTGGTAAATAAGTCTCGCAATACCTAAGGCTTCGTAGGAAACTATCGTCTTTTCGGTATCAAATACCTTTCCTACCTCCAATGCGGTCTGAGCCTCTTTAAATGACCTGGCAAGGTCTTTAAGATTGCTTACAGTAGTGCCTATTCCTATATATGTGTGCAGATAAAACTCACCGGATATCGTATCCGCGATTGTAGTAGCCAGTTTTTCGATAGTCTTGGGATCCATTCCCGGCTTTGTCTCCTTAACGAGCGCAATATCTGTTTCGTTTATATTTATAACAAAATCTTTGGACTTGTCCGGGAACAAACTCTGAAGAATGTCATATACCGAAACATCATGATTATCCAAAACCCTTATCAGTACAACAGTTCTTGTAGCGTCGCCGTTGAAATAGAGTTCACGGGCTTTAAGATAAATATCCCCCGGAAGAATATTGTCAAGAATAATGTTTTTGATGAAATTGCTTCGATCATATTTTTCATCGTAATAAAATTTTATATTAGCAAAAGAAACTGCCAGAATAGCAGCATATTTCGTTGCAATCAGATCGTCGCCTTCAACAAAAATTATATAATTGGAACCCTGATTTGTACCCATTCCTTTAAAAGTCATTCCGCCGCTTATATAAGTTTCCCCGGTGTTAGAAGGAACACTTACAACAGTTTCCCCTATTTTAGACAACTCACTGCAGGCAATAATAGTGGAATTTTCATCAATCACTCCGAAAACACGGTCAACCGAATCTTTCATTTGATGTATAACGCCCTGAAACAAACGATTTGACATACACTCAACACTTCCCTTTACTAAAAATTACATCAGACAATTAAAAAATAATATATATACATTTTACACAATCCGCAATCATTTTTCAAGTGTAAATATCAAAATAGATAAAAAAAGTTACAAAATAATTACAAATTTTCCCCGGCAATTAAAAATAGCCGAAAAAGCGCTGCTTTTCCGGCTAAAAAATTTGTAAAACCGTTTGGATGTTGAAGTTTCCATTAATATCCTGATTTAAATTGAATACAAATTTATTTTTCTTTAATGCATATTCAACCGTATTTTTAGTACCGCCTGATTTACCGTCATACCAAGTTAAAACATAATCGCTCTTATCAACCATAAACCTGTTGCGTTTTTGATAACATCCCCTGTAATACTTGTCAGACAATATAACAATTTCATCGCACTTTTTCAGTATACTGTCATACTTTTTTTTCCAAAATTCCGGAAAAAATTCCGACTGGTTTTTGAACGGTATCGCACATACGAGTTTAAACGGTTCTTTGTAAACTTCCTTTAATAAAAGTACGTTTTCTGCGCATAAAATATCAAATCCCATTGCCATTCCCGTATAAAATACGCGGCAATTTTCATCGGCCAGTTTTAAAATACCGTTTGTCACTGCGTTTTCAAAATCATTATACAACTTATCTTTAATTCTGAAATCAAAAGGAAGTTTATCCGGTCTGTAACCGGTAAAACAGCATATTTTAATATCGTATGTATCTGCCGTACTCAAAAAAAACACCCGCCAAAAACTGAGATTCAATATAAATATGCACTTACCTACAATTAATATATACACCAAAACGCGTTTCGTTCTCCGGATTCCGTCTCATAATAATTGCATTATATTTTATATCATTATATATTAGCAATTAATTTTTTACAAGTAAGTTTTAATACTTTTTATCGCTTAAAATTGAAACGGTCTATTTGAAAAAAATACATTGACTTTTAACGGTCATGGCACAAAAAAACTGCTGACGACCTTTAACCAGCCGTCAGCAGTTTCAACTTATTTGCGTGTAATTGCAGATTTCATCTTTTTCTTGATTGATATCGCGGTAAGAACGCCTCCGGAGATAAACAACATCGCGATCCACGGCAGGACATTTGTCCGGTCACCTGTTATCGGAATACCGCTGTCGCCTGATTCTGCAGAATCTGTAATTTCAGACCATCCTGCATATACCGTTTTATTTCCGTCAAGTGTAACAGTAGAAATACTTTTTGTATGTCGCTCATCCGTATACCATCCCGTAAAGGTATACCCGTCCTTCTCTGTTACATAATCAGAAAGGGATATCTCCGAACCCTCTTCTTTCGTTACAGGATCAATTGCAGTTCCGCCTCCGGTTTCAAATGAGAGAGTGTAATTTCCTTTTACGCTGAAAGTAACATTAACTGTCTGAAGTATATCGTATTCTTCCTTTACTTGGCTCTCGCTCAGCAGAGATCGTGTCGTGGCAACATATTTATCAGCGTAAATATCAATCTTACTGTCATAATTGCCGGTATTTAGTCCGACTTTCGGCTGAACAGTAAATGTTGCCTTATCGCCGGGTTGGAGTACTGTTTTTGAAAGTTCACCGATCTCATAATTCTCTAATACAGGCTGTATCAGCTCAATGGCAATATTTCCTGTATTTTCAACAGTTACCGTTTCGGCTTGCGGACTTTCTGTATAGTTCTGAGATACCTTGCCGAATTTCAGCTCTTCCGGTGATACGCTCATTTCAGCAACCGTCTGAATTCCATATATATGAACATAGGGATAATATGTTTCTCCTTCCACCATCATTGCATGCTTCAACGGAATCTGTGACAATTCAGTATAGGGACTATCTTCTGTTAATGACTCTTCATGCATAAAATTTTCGCCTATCAAGGCATAAAACCAAACGCCATCATCAGGCAATGCATAACATTTTCCGTAATAATATATTCCGCCGTCGGAACCATAAGCAGTTATATCCGTCGTACCGCCTATGATAACGTTCCCGTAAGCAAAAATCCCATTGTATTCTCCTTCAACATCCAATGTGCCGTCTCCTGTAATGGTTATACTGCCGGGATCTGCGTCGATACCGTAATCAATTCCATCTCCGCGTATTACATTGTCACCTTTCAGGACAATATTAAGATCACCGTTTACATAAATACCATCCTTATATTTTGTTTGCTCGCAAACGGTATCAATAACGGCATTGTTCAGCGTCAATGTACTTGTGATTTCATCATAGCTTACACCCTCTACAGTGCCACCGTTTAAAATATCCTCATTGTTTACCCACAATTCCGTAACAGGTGTACCTAACCCTTGAGCAGTGAGAAAGCTTGTTGGCAGCCATACGGTCACCAGACATAAGCATAAGAGTACCGCAAGAATTCGGTTTTGGATTTTTTGTTTCATATTTATACATCCTGTTTTGTTTTGCACACTTATTGAATTTATTACCTATTTTATTAACCGTAAATACAATCAACATAATCCCTGATATAAGTCATTGCGGCTATAAATGCAAATTTTACGTCCAAATGACCTGTTTGCTGGGATATGCCGTCTGGTTGTCGGCATAATAAAGTAACAGAATAAAAGACACTGATATCTTTCAAAATAAGTATATCACACGAACTTGCGTATACTGTAAACCTTACAAAATTGTAAGGTTTATTTTCTGTTTTTTGCAAAGATTGAACGTAAAGTTAAAATTCCGCAAAGTTTTCACTTGACATTCAGCATGGCATTATACGGCAGCGGCAATATTTCAGTACGCGCAAAACGTAATTGCCGACCTGATCAAAAAATAGAAGCTTCCGCATTGAATCGGAGGTAAAATTTTGTGAAAGCCGTAAAAAATTTCCGCAAATAATGAATTTCTGCAAATAACGCCGGACCCGAAACAGATCGGGTCCGGCGTTACACTGTGAGAGCCACATGAAAAAGATATTTTCGGCATTTCGGCGGTGGGAGTTGAACTATCGTGCTAGACGAGACTCTCAAAAGACGATGCTGTTTTTCGTCACAATCATGCAATGACATCAGCATTTACAAATTAAATAATGAGCGTGTGGAAATAGTGTTTCAGAAATCAATAAAACTCTTTTATCCAATCCCCTTGTTTTTTACGGTAAAAGAATTCGCTTAAACTATCATTTTCAAAAATTTTATACATATCTTCAAAATCTTTTGCCAATTTATAGTTATTTAACTTA
>CALWUY010000070.1 GCA_944384855.1 uncultured Clostridia bacterium
TATTAAAGGTTGCACCAAAGAGGACTATGACGAGTTCTTCCGGGCAACCGGTTACATATCTGGTACAAGAGAAAACGGGAATATCACATCTAAATTGCCTTTGTGTGATTCAGATGAGTGTTGCAAATACTATGTGGTATTTGCAATTCCACGCTGTGTGTGCTATACTACTTTTGTCGATTTTCATAATTGACCTCCTATGTCTTTAATGCTTGTGGTTGGCAGACCCTTTGCATCATACCATAGGAGTTTCTTTTTTACTCATCGGCAAAAGCCTTCACGGAACCACTCGCTTAGCGAGTGGTTTTCTTGATACAAAAAAGGGGCAGACTTTACGAAATAAATCGTAAAATCTGCCCCAAATTATCGTGAATTTTAGTTCAAGTCCCCCCCAGACATCTGTTTTTAGGGGATGGCATCTTTTAAATTCAAGTGGTGTTTTAGGCACGAAAAAACCCAGAAACCGTGATGGTTACTGGGTTTTTCGGGCTGTCATCTATTTTGGTAGCCAACCATGGTTGCGGAGGCTGGACTTGAACCAACGACCTTCGGGTTATGAGCCCGACGAGCTACCAGCTGCTCCACTCCGCGATATTCTGTTTACAATGTTATTATACACGTTATACATAATTTTTGCAACCCTTTTTTTAAAAAAATTTTATATTTAGTATTCTCAATAAAAAATATATGTTTTTTATGCAAAGATTGGCGCTTTTGCCGTTTTTCATAACAACTGCGAAACATTTGTCAGAATAAAAAACATACATCTTTAAATTGACAAATGCTGTAAGCAAGGGTATAATAAATTGGTTAAATTATATGTTTTAAGGATGTTTTGTTATGGAGTGGACCTCACTTAATGATTTACGGGAAAAATATCTCAGCTTTTTTGAAAGCAAAGATCATTTGCGTTTAGGAAGTTTTTCTTTGGTACCACAGGGAGATAAATCGCTTTTGCTTATAAATTCCGGTATGGCTCCGATGAAAAAATATTTTACCGGAGAGGTTACGCCGCCCAGTCCCAGGGTGACAACCTGTCAGAAGTGTATCCGAACGCCTGATCTTGAGCGTGTGGGTATCACGGCGCGCCACGGTACTTTTTTTGAGATGCTCGGTAATTTTTCGTTCGGTGATTATTTCAAGAAAGACGCGATTATATGGGCATGGGAGTTTCTGACAAAAACGCTGGCTATTCCAGAAAATCTGCTTTGGCCATCTGTTTACGAAGAGGACGAAGAGGCATATGCCCTGTGGAAGGATGTAATCGGTGTACCGCAGGAGCGTATTATAAAACTCGGTAAAGAAGATAACTTCTGGGAGCACGGTACCGGTCCGTGCGGTCCCTGCAGCGAAATATATTTTGACCGCGGTGAAAAATACGGCTGCGGGTCTCCAGACTGCAAGCCGGGATGTGACTGCGACAGATATATGGAAATCTGGAACAATGTATTTTCACAGTTCAACAATATGGGAGACGGTACTTATACGGAGCTGGAGCATAAGAATATCGATACCGGTATGGGACTTGAGAGACTTGCCTGCGTAATTCAGGGGGTCGACAATATGTTCGAGGTTGACACAATCCGCAACATATTGAATAAAGTATGTGAAATTTCCGGCAAGGAATACGGAAAGGATAACCGCACAGATATTTCAATACGCGCTATCACAGACCATGCCCGCGCCGCTACATTTATGATAAGTGACGGTATAATACCGTCTAATGAAGGAAGAGGATATGTACTGCGCAGAATTATCCGCCGCGCGGTTCGCCACGGTAAGCTTATAGGTATTGACCGGGCTTTCTTTATGGATATCTGTAATGTTGTCATCAATGAAAATAAGTCGGGATATCCTGAACTCATCGAGAAAAAGGAACTTATTACCAAAGTCATAAACAATGAGGAAGCGTCTTTTAATAAGACTATTGATCAGGGGCTTACAATGCTTGAGCAGCTTACCGCAAACGGCGGTGTGCTGTCCGGTGAAGACGCATTCAGGCTGTATGATACTTACGGTTTCCCGCTGGATTTAACTAAGGATATTTTAGCTGAAAAAGGAATGACGCTTGACGAGGACAGGTTCGCCGAATGTATGGAGCAACAGCGCAAAAAGGCCCGCAGCGCCCGCAGGGCATCTGACGGGGAGAGCTGGAAAAGCGACGGCATTACATTTGAAAATATCAAAGCTACGGAGTTTTTCGGATATACTGAAAATGTCTGTAACGCAAAAGTCATTGATATTGTTTGCGAAGGGGAACATTGTGTCAGCGCGGCAGAAGGCAGCAGCGCGGTAATAGTGCTGGATAAGACTGTATTTTACGCTGAAAGCGGCGGTCAGGTAGGAGACACCGGTATAATACATTCGGAAAACTTTGAGTTTGCGGTTTACGATACCCGCAAAACAGCAGACGGCATTTTTACTCACAGCGGCAGGGTATTAAAAGGATGCGTAGCGGTCGGCGATAACGCGGCTGCTGAAATCGATAATGAACGGCGCAATGCGATACGCAGAAACCATACGGCAGCCCATCTTTTGCAGGCGGCGCTTCGTAAAATACTCGGCACACACGTTGAACAGGCGGGACAGTATGTCAATGAAAAGGCTGTCAGATTTGATTTTACCCATTTTTCAGCGCTTACATCGGATGAAATTATAAAGGTTGAAAACTATGTGAACGAAGCGATACTTTCGGGTATTGAGGTTGACAACCGTGAAATGCCGATTGCCGATGCCAAAAAATTAGGCGCAATGGCGCTGTTCGGCGAAAAGTACGGCGATATTGTGCGTGTGGTAGCAGTAGGAGATAAATCTGTTGAATTGTGCGGAGGCACACATGTAAGCAATTCTGCAAAAATAGGTCTTTTTCATATAATTTCCGAAACCAGTGTAGCCGCGGGTGTCAGAAGAATTGAAGCCGTTACCGGAACAAATGTAATGACGCTTATCAGGGAGAACGAACAATTGGCATGTGAGACTGCCGAAAATCTTAAGGCACAGAACCCGGGTGAAATTGCAAAACGTTCTGTCGCGGTTATGAATGAGTTAAAACAGGTAAGACAGGAACTTGAAAATGTGGAATCAAAACTCGCGGCTTCGCGGGTGAATGATGTTTTAAACAGCGCGGCCGAGATTGACGGAATAAAAATCGTGACTGCTCGTTTTGATAACACACCCGCAGAAGAACTGCGCAAAATGTGTGACACTGTCAAGTCGGATAACAGCGGCTCGGTTGCCGTATTTGCGGCGGTGAACGGCGAAAAACTGACATTCTGCGCATCGTGCGGCAGAGATGCCGTATCAAAGGGAGCTCACGCCGGAAACATTGTGCGTGAAGTAGCCAAATTGGCTGGAGGCAACGGCGGAGGCAAACCTGACAGCGCTATGGCGGGCGGCAAAGAAATTTCTAAAACTGCCGAGGCTTTGAATGCGGTAAAAGATATTGTATTGGCACAATTAAAATAACAGGAGTGATAGATAATGGAAGACTGCTTATTCTGCAAAATAGCGGCAGGGGAAATACCCTCAACTAAGGTATATGAGGACGAATATGTTTATGCGTTTGCGGACATTAATCCTCAGGCTCCGTTTCATGCGGTTGTTATACCAAAACAGCATATATGCTGTGCAAATAAGATAAATTCCGAAAACAGTTTCTTAATAGGTAAAGTTTTTGAAGCGATTGCAAAAATTGCCGAACAGGAAAATCTTGAAGAAGGCTACCGTGTAGTTAACAACTGCGGCGAAAAAGCCGGTCAGACTGTATTTCACATACATTTTCATCTGTTGGCCCGCAGGGATCTCGGATGGCCGCCCGGTTGATATTTCGAATTTTTGCAGGGAGAGATAAAAATGTCAGAATATTACAGCATGAAAATAGCAGGACTTGAAAGAAGGCTTGAAAAATTCCCGGTTAATGACAAGCTGGATATTGCCGCATTCATTATTTTCGGAGATGTCGAGCTTACCGTTAAGGGAAGCGAGGAATTGTTAAAAAAGGTCAATGATTTTGATGTCATTATAACACCGGAAGCCAAAAGTATCCCGATAGCCTATGAAATGGCAAGGCAGTCCGGCAAACCGTATGTTATAGCACGCAAAGCCTTAAAGGTATATATGAGAAATTCTATTGAGGTAAGCGTAACATCGATTACTACAAAAAAAGAGCAGAAGCTGTTTTTAGGCGAAACAGAGGTCAATAAAATAAAGGGAAAAAGAGTGTTGATCGTAGATGATGTCATAAGTACGGGGGAGTCGCTTGAAGCAGTAAGGAAATTGATTTCCATGGCAGGAGCGACAGAAGCCGGCGCCTGTGCATTTTTGGCGGAAGGCGAAGCTGCCGACAGGCACGATATAATATATCTTGAAAAATTACCTGTTTTCATAAAAGATTAATAGGATGTTTTACATAAAAAGACCGCAGGTTGTACCCTGCGGCCTTTTTATGTAATCGGTTTATTCTGTATATTTACTCCGGATAATTTAAGCTTTTTAATTATCGGGGGCACTATTATTGCAAACACTATTGCCGATATTACCGCGGAAATGATTTTCACAGGCAAAAACAGTGCCAGAAGTGCGTTTGAAAGGTCAAGAATATAGTTATTTAAATAGCTTATTATTACGTTCATAAATGAAAGAACAAGAGAGCTTATAATGAGCTCTACAGACAGAATAACAGGTTTCTGACTTTTTTTGAATATCAGGAATAAAAGCGCCACAGATAAGCTGTAGCATACGGTAGGTATCATCCACAATACCGTGGAAATATTAATCGGATACGGAAGCATCAGCTGAGATATGAAAGAGCCTACCAATCCGGTCATAGTGCCCCAGAAAATCCCGAAGGACATGGATGCGACAATGAGAGGAAAACAGCTTATCGGCAGCTGATATGCATCGGCAAAAAAGAGTTTGCCGGTGTATGCGGCAATCCATTCCAGCGCCACATACAGTGCGGCAAGTACGGAGCATACGCAAAGTGATTTTAATTGTTTACTGTTTTTTGACATAAAAATACCTCCTTGATTACCCGTTTATCCCGAATAATAAGGAGATGATTTTCTTATTATGGGGCAGCGGGATGCGATAGCTTAACCGTGGTAAAAACCTTCGTCCGGACAGCAACTCCCCGTCTGACCGGCACTTAACGCAAAGCTATCTACTCTGCAATATGTTATAATTATACGCATAAACACAGATTTTGTCAATATATATTATTATGAAATTAAAGTTGTTTTTTAAATATGTCATAATGCCTAAAGTTTCGTTGACTTCAAAAAAATAATATGATATACTGTTAAAAACATAAAAATTTATGTGAAAAACAGCTTGAATATTTGTGAGGTATCAACATGGGATCTGATGTAAAAAAAATAATGGTTGTTTCCAATACCCATTGGGACAGAGAATTTCGTTTTTCTTTTGAAAAGACAAGGCATAACCTTGTTCGTATGCTTGATATTACACTTGATATTTTGGAAAGCGATCCTGATTATCAGTCTTTCACAATGGACGGTCATTCAATAATGATCGATGATTATCTGGAGGTAAGGCCTGAGCGCACCGAACTTGTAAAACAGCTGATTTCTTCGGGCAGACTTATAATAGGTCCTTATTATACCCTTTCCGAGGAATTTTCCATAGGTCATGAAGCGCTTGTGCGCAACCTGATTTACGGCAGAAAAACGATGGATAAGTACGGCGCCGAATACAATACCGTAGCATATACGCCGTCTTCATGGGGACAGACAGGTCAGTATCCGCAGATACTTGCAGATTTCGGAATAAATAAGATGATGTTTTACCGTGGTATTTCTCACGATGAAGCCCCTGCGGAGTATATCTGGGCAGCTCCTGACGGAACAGAGATGTATGCCTCGAGATTCGCGCTTTACTGCCGGTATAACTGGTACTATCAGGTACACCGCGCTGTTACAAGAAACCGTGTATGGAGTAAGGATTACAGTTGGGGAGAGTTCGACGATACCCCGTTCTGCAGAATCAGCGGAAAGGTAGCGGGCGACGCAAGTTATGACCTGAAGTCTCCGGAATTAAGATTCAATGCCGGTGTGATAAAAAAAGCAATTGAAGATATGCTGAAAGAAGAAGACGGTCATTTTACCACTCCGATATTTCTGGCGATGAACGGCCATGACATTTCGGTTGCGTGCCCGACTGATACTAAGCTAATCAAGACTGCTAAGGAGCAGTTTAAAGGTGAGATTGAAATAGAGCAGGCCGATCTTGAACATTTCTGGGATGAAGCCATTCCGCTTTTTGATAAGGAAAACATGGTCAGACTTGAGGGAGAACGCCGCTCGTATTTAAAGAAAGGCAAGTGGACATATCTGTTCCCGAGCACAATAAGCGCCCGTACATACTTAAAACAGCAGGATTTTGACGCTTATAATAAACTTGTGTATTCGGCGGAGCCGGCTGCGTCATTATCACTTGTAAAGTTTCATAAAGCTCAGACGGATTATCTTGACAGAGGCTGGAGATATCTGCTTTCAAATCATACGCATGACGCCAACGGCGGCTGCGCGCCGGACTGTGTGTGTCTGGATATGGAATACCGTTACAGGAAATCGAGCGACTGTGCTGATATTGTATTTGAAGACGCTTTGGCGGATATCGCAAAAAATCTGTCGCCCGAAAATGTTGAGAAAGACGATGTTCAGCTTTTGGTTTACAATCCGCTGCCGTTTGAGCGGGATGTTATAGCGCGTGTGACAGGAGATCTGCCCGAGCGTTTTGCGGATGGGTTCAGTGCCGAAGATATTGAGGTACAGACGGTAAAATCCGATAAATCAAGTATTTTTATGGACAGTATCTGGGAAGTTCCCACAATCATGAACAGCACTCATAAAGAGGCGTATATTAAGTTTAAAAATGTTCCCGCGTGCGGTTACAGATCAGTTGTGCTGAAAGCTGAAAATAAAGAAAGCAAGGATTGTATTGCCGGCGGCAACAAAATGGAAAATGAATTTTTATCGGTTGAGGTCAATACAAACGGCACAATAGACGTATCGGATAAGGTCACGGGAAAGAAATACAAAAATATAAATTATCTTTCAAGTCAGGGCGAAATCGGAAATGCTTGGAAGCATCAGGAGCCGAAAAACGATAAATCATTTACTTCAGAAAATGCTAAAGCTGATATTGAACTCATTGAAAACGGAGCTTTATGCGCGACTTTCAAAGTGAAATATGAATTTTCAGTACCTAAAGACTGCATTGAAACTCAGTCCGAAGAAATGGTGAGTATTCCGGTTACAGTTTATTATACTTTGCAGTCGGGTAAAAATTCAGTAAATATTAAAGTTGAGCTTATAAATAAGGCTTATGACCACTGGCTGCGCGCAAACTTTAATACCGGCATCAATACTGAGTATTCATATTCAGACAGTCATTATGACATTGTAAAACGCAATGTTAAGGTACCGGACAGTACCGGCTGGGTTGAAAAAGCTTACGGCATGCAGCCGCTTCGTACTTTTGCCTGTGTTGAGGATGGAAACGACGGTTTTGCGGTTATGCCGAGAGGTCTTTATGAATATGAGGTTTTTGAAGATACTCGAATGGCTTTGACGCTGATACGCGGCTGCCGTATTAAACAGGCAGTGTCTGAAGAAAAGATTACAGTGCTTGACGATACCGGTATACTTTGTCTGGGCGAGCGTAATTTTGAGTATGATATATGTTTCTTCCACGGCGACCGCAGTGAGCTTTGCAACAAAGCGGCTGATAATTATGCGGCTGCTACCTGTGCTTTTACCGGCAGAGGAAAAGGCGATCTGCCGCATGTGTCGAGTCTGCTGTCTATTGATAACGGCAAGGTTCATGTTACCGCAATAAAACCGTCTGAAGACGGAAAGGCGATAGTTGTGCGTATGTTTAATCCAACAGATGACGTACAGACTGTAAATCTTAATTCAGGATTTGAATATAAGAAAATTTATCTGGCGGGAATGGACGAAACAATAAAGCATGAAATTTCCAATGATATAGAACTGGCACACAAAAAAATAGTTACGGTTTATATTGAATTATAATAAAAAATCAGTCCGGAAGGACTGATTTTTTTAAGCCTTGGTTATTCAGCTTTTTTTGTAAAGAGTTTGGAAAACCATCTGAAAGTGAGGGGCCATATACATCCGGCAAAAGCGGCCAGAAGAAAATAGCGGATTCCGTCTGCCAAGTAATGATTTCCTAAAAGGACGGCAAGTGGATTTTTCAGCAGGACTTTTATAAGAATAACAGGGATAAGTCCTAAAACAAGCTTTAAAAACTGAGCCGGCAGAGCGGCTTTTGTGTCGAAATTTGTATACCTTGTGTCAATTTCAAAAGATAACCATACGGCCAGACAGCATCCGAACATTTTGCAGGCGTTTTCAAGACCGCTTTCGTAATTTGAAATATCTGTATCTACGGGAAATTTATACAGATTTACATACAGAAGAAATGCCGCGGATAATAATAAAGCGGATATCAGAACCAACCGAAGATATCTGGGATTTTGCGCTGATTTTTTTACAAGAGGGTAAAGCAAAAAAATCAAAAGTAAGGATATAACTACCGATACACCTACATCGAGAGGTGTATGTACTCCCAGATACATTCTGGAAAAAGGCACTAAAACTGCGATGGAAATACAGACAATTCTAAGCCATAGCTGTTTGTTCCAGCGTGCAATTCCGCCGAAAATTCCAATTGCAGACTGCGTATGCCCGCTCGGAAAAGAGTATCCGGCAGCGCCTTCAACAGCACTGCTTACAGGAGAAAAATCCTTATCCATCACCCAGGGACGCGGTATCCTGAACGCAAGTTTTAAAAACTGATTCAGAACGGTTCCTATAAATCCTACCGACAGCAGAAAATATCCCTCTCGTTTATCATAACACCAAAATATGAATACTCCTAAAAGTATAAAAAGTGTTTCTTCGCCCAGATATGTAATTGCCTGGAATACAACATCGCCTGCGGGGGTACGTATGTTTTCCAAAAAACGTAAAAAATCCAAATTACCGCGCTCCTTATAAAAGGGTTATTCGATGATTTTAATAGATGTAATACGGGGTTGGTTTTCCTTTGCCACTAATCCTGTGTAGCTGTCTTCTACAGGTGTATTTTGTGCAATCTTGTCTACAATGTCCATACCTTCGGTCACATGTCCGAAGGCAGCATAGTCGCCGTCAAGATGAGTGGAATCTGCCTGAACAATGAAAAATTGTGAAGATGCGGAATTCATATCGGTACTTCTTGCCATTGAAATGGTTCCACGTTTATGCGAAATGTTGTTTTCAATACCGTTATTTGCAAATTCGCCTTTAATTGTTTCATCACTGCCGCCGGTTCCGTTGGCTTTTGGATCTCCGCCCTGGATCATGAAATTGTTAACAACTCTGTGAAAGGTAAGTCCGTCATAAAACCCGTCTTTGGCGAGCTTTACGAAATTAGCCACAGTTATCGGAGCGGTATCTCCGTCCAGTTCAAGATGAATTTCTCCGTAGCCTTCGACTGTAATTACGGCATTATATTTTCCTATACCTTCGGCCTTTTCATCAGAAACATTTTCTTTTTTATCTCCGCACCCTGATACACTTGCGCATATAAGCAATGCGGCAATCACGCTTAAAAATTTTTTTATTGACATTTTACTTTTTCTCCTTATATGGAATATATTTTTTTCTGCGTTTGCGGATTTTTGACATATTCAAATGGATACACATTATTATGAAAATTAATATTGCAAGAATTATTACAACCAATAGAATTTTCATATATGAAGATGTAAAGAAGTTTTTGATATATTTGGCGGCAATTAATATTTTACTGGCTTTGACATCGCTGCCGGCCACCAAATCGACAGTACCTATCAGTTTTTCGGCGTAATAAATTTCCGCTTTGCCAAGAACCTGACCTTTTTTTACGGGAGCTTCACAGCTTTCGGAATTAAGTTCGGGTTTGACAACTATTGTGGATTCATCGGCATCGTTGGGAAGTATGCTCAAAAACGGTTCCTTGAAATGCAGCGGCACAAAGTCGGTTTCAAGGGAAAGTTCAACCGGTATTTCGCATACAGGCTCAGTTGAGTTGGCGATTTCCTTGTAAGAAAAATTATTGAATGCCCAGCGGTAAAGCTGCGCGCTTTCGGAAAACTGATAACTTTTCGCCGAGCTGTTGGGACAGCCCATTAATATGCACAGATAGGTATACTCCTTATTTTCCGGATACGCTATGCTCACAAGGCATCTGCCTGCCTCGTCCGTAAAACCGGTTTTAATACCGTGTGCCAGCGAGTAATAATAGTTCGTTGTGTTGTCGAGCAGAAAGTTTGTGGTGGAAAGAGTGCGGTTTTCAGTATAATTGGTACTGAATTTATATCTTGATTTGTCACAAACCTCACGGAATTCTTCATTTTTAAGCGCGTATGAAGTAAGGGTATAAATATCTCTGACTGTAGTATAATGGTTATCATCGTGAAGTCCTACCGGATTAGTAAAGTTTGTTGCGGTTAGGCCTAATTCTTTTGCTTTTTGATTCATCATACTCACAAAGTTATCCACTGTTCCGCCGTAATACTGAGCTGCAAGGTAGGTAGAGTCTCCGTATGACGCAACCATTACAAGATGGAGCAAATCATATTGTGTGAATTCTTCGCCGGCTTTCATAAGAGATACAGACAAACCCGTTCCCAATACCATATCAAGTATTTCCTGAGTCATTACAACTTTTCCGTCAGGGTTATATTTATCACTTTCAAGCATAAGTATGGCGGTCATAATTTTTGTAATAGAAGCAGGATATACTTTTTCATCAATATTTTTTTCAAAAAGCATTTCTCCGGTATCAAGAGAAACAAGCATGCCTGCTTTTGCGTTAATTTCAAATTCTGTAATTTCATAAGCTGAAACCGAAAACGGCATACAAAATGACAGTAATACCGTTAAAAATGTAAAAAATATTAAAAATTGCTTTTTAAGCATAGAAATCGCCTCAAATATATGGTAAAATAAATAATAAATATATAATAACACAAACGGCACAAAATTAAAAGTATATTTTAAAAAATTAAGAGGTGAAAAATTACGGTATACATAACAGGAGATATGCACGGAAACCTTGAACGTCTTTATGACCGTGGATTCAGGAAATTAAAAAACGGTGATGTTTTAATAGTTTGCGGAGATTTTGGATACATTTTTTCAGGAGACAAGACAGAAAAACAGGTGATTGACTATCTGGCTACAAGAAGATTTGTCACAGCTTTTATTGACGGAACACATGATAATATGAATACTATCAATAAATGCAGGGAAACCTATTGGCACGGCGGGCTTGTGCATAGAATTAAAGGAAATTTGATTCATTTAATGCGCGGTCAGATATTTGAAATATCCGGGAACAGTTACTTTACTTTCGGCGGAGGGGAAAGCACTGATAAAGATATGCGCATCGAAAGCGGAAATTGGTGGCGGGAAGAAGAACCCACACCGCTTGAGATGGCTGAAGGAGCCAGACGTCTTGACGAGGCAGGTTTAAAGGTTGATTATATAATTACACATGAGCCGCCCTCGCTGGTTAAAAGCGCTATGCTTTTAAGAAACGGAAGCGGTGACCGTGTCAACAAGTTAAACGGATATTTAGAAGAAATCGGTCGTTCATGCGAGTATAAGCATTGGTATTTCGGCTCTCTTCATGAAGACAGAATAATTACGCCGAGACATACATGTGTGTTCAGGGAAATGATACCCATAAACAATGCTTGACATTTTTTTAACAATCCGGTATAATAATTTTCAAAACTACTGTTTTTTTATAAAATAACAAAAAAGGAGACTGTTAAATGAACGGTAATTATCCACTTATCGACAGCGTGGAGAGCTTGGAAGAGGGGTTCAGGAGAGTACGGGAAGCGGAGAATAAGTATTCCGGGTACACGCAGGAGCAGGTAGACAAGATATTCATGGCGGCGGCGTCGGCCGCGAACAAGG
>CALWUY010000071.1 GCA_944384855.1 uncultured Clostridia bacterium
TAAACGCATCCAGTTGAAAACAAAACTGACACCACTTGAAAAGCGATGCCAGTTCGTTGCTTAAAATTTAATTTCAACTACCATAAAGGCGGTTTTTGTACTGTCCGCACAAATTGGGGCAGTTCAATTTCCGGGGACGGTTTTTTTATTCTTATGTATTCTGTTTTTTTATTCCGAATATCAGTCTTAAAATACCGCTCATAAATTTAGGACTCTTAAACAATACCACTTTCATAAATATACCTCCGAAAATCAGCATCTGCAAGACGACAATCCGAGTATTATAACCCAGATTGACAGCACGGCAACTAAGAACTTAGGCGGACAGAAACAGCTTATAAGCAAGCCCAGCGCAAATGTCAATGCCAGCAAACCTTTATTGACTCCGCGGCGCTGTTTCATTTTTCTTCCCCCAAACTTATGTTACACTAATATTATATTATCTATACAGCAAAAGGTTACAGGAATATTTAAAATATTAAAAAACCTGCTGTACGCTTTAACGACAAAGTGTACAGCAGGTAATATTATTATTTTCTTGACTGCCACGGTTTAAGATCCTTCATATCCTCAACCATCTGCATATAAGACTGATGACGCGTTATTTGTATCTTGCCGTTATTCACGGCTTTTATTACTGCGCAGCCGGCTTCTTTTGTATGTGTGCATCCCACAAACCTGCAATCTGAAACGAAAGCATCAAAATCCTGAAAACAATCTGCCAGTTTTTCCTTGAGTGCATAGTCCTGCGTATCAAGCTCAAAGGATGAAAATCCCGGAGTATCAGCAACGAAACCGTTGTTTTCAGTCTTATAAAGTTCGGTATGACGGGTAGTATGCCTGCCGCGTCCTAATTTTTGGCTGACTTCTCCCGTAGCTATATCCATATTCAGAAGTCTGTTTAATATACTGGATTTACCTACACCGGTATTTCCGGTAAATGCGCTTATGCAATTCCCCAACTCCTGCTTTATGCATTCCATTCCCATATTATCCCGAGCGGAAACCACAAAGGTTTTAAACCCGGATTTTACATATATTTCCCGCCATTGCGAAAAATCACCCATATCACACTTATTAAACACAATAACGGGTTCAATATTATTGAATCTTGCTGCCACAGTCATCTTATCGATAAGCAGACAGTTTGGCGGCGGATTTGTGTATGATGATACAATGAAAAGCTTATCGACATTTGCCACAGGAGGACGTTTTACGGCATTTTTCCGTGGCAGTATATCGTTTATCACACCTTCACCGTCGGAAACCCTTTCTATCTGAACCCTGTCGCCGACCAAAGGGGAGATCCCGCTTTTGCGGAAACTCCCCCTCGCTCTGCATTCATAAACAACACCGTCAACTTCGACGTAATAAAACCCCGACAGCGCCTTTAATATAATACCGAACATTTTGAAATCCTATTCTGTAAACTCAATATCACTGTTGTCTCCGTCACTCGGTTCGGAATCAATATCGGAAGAGTCAGAATACTTAGGATAATCAGTATAACGCTTTGTTATCCTTACTCTCGCATCCTTATTGTCGACTGTAATGTCAAACAGATCATATTCCTTATTTCCGTCGCTGGATATTTTGACTGTAAAGTCAACTGTCGTTTCATTGCTCACGACTCCGTCAAAAGTATATACCGAAAGCTCGGATGAGTTGATCTTATCACCCTTATCAATCATTTTACCGTTTTGCCAGAGGGTCAGATAATAAGACTCAGTCTCAAAATCAAACGGCAGCTCATCAATTTCAATATCGAATTTATAGCCGGTACATACGGAAATTTTCACCTTAGTACCCTCAGGCACCTGTTTTGAACTGCTCTGAGGATCCTGATTCACAACATACCCTACGGGATAATATTTATCTTCAAAGGTTATCTGCACCTCGGTGATTTCGCATACCAGATCCTGTGCTTCAAGTGCCTTTTGAGCAGCTTCCTTTGTCATTCCCACAACATCCGGGACATCGACATTTTTAGTCGGTTTTCCAGAACTTACATAAACGGTTATTTTCTCGCCTTCCGCGACCACCTGAGTGCGCTGCGGATCTGTTCTTACAACTAATCCGGCTTCAACATCCTCACTCGGTTCCTCGGTTACCACGGTTGTAAATCCGTTGGACTTAAGTTCTGTCACTGCGGCCGATTCGGTCTTACCGTAAACATCGGGAACTTTTTTGGTCAGCTGGCCCATACTCACATAAAGTGTTATTTCGGCATCTTTCTTGAGCTTTTTGCCCTCAGTTTCGGACTGTTCATAGATTACGCCGTAAGCATAATCGGAATTATTGTCCCATTCATCCTTGAAATTGAAATTGTCAGTATATTCTTTATTGGCGAGTACCTCTTCAAGAGTTTTACCCACAAAATTCGGACAGTCAATTTCCTCACCTGTACCTGAAAAAAGCTTAGGCAGGAAAATTATTGCCAGCACTATTATGGCTATTATCAGCGTAACCGCGATGCCAGCAAGAATAGGTATCATGCTGTTCTTTTCTTTTACCTCTTCAGCGTCGTCAACACCTACATCTGCAACAGTGTCCGTATTTCCCAATCTGCTTACATACTTTGTCGGAGAACTGTCCACGAAATATGTGTAATCAAATGTAACCGAAGGATCTTTTCTGAACTGATCAAGATCACAAAGCATTTCCGCCGCAGACTGATACCGTCTTTCCGGGGTTTTCTGCATTGCATGCATAGTAATCTGCTCAAGTCCGAGAGGAATTGACGGATTGATCTCGCTCGGAAGCTGAGGCTCACGCTGAAGCTGCATAATAGCTACCGATACCGCGCTTTCCGCCTGGAACGGCATTTTGCCGGTAAGCATTTCATAAAGCATAACGCCGACAGAATAAATATCGGTCTTTTCATCGGTTCTTTCTCCTCTGGCCTGCTCCGGACTGATGTAATGAACCGATCCTATTGCCTTATCGGTAATCGTGCGCTGATCACTGCGCGCAAAACGTGCAATGCCGAAATCAGTAACCTTAATGGTACCGTCAGGAAGAACCATTATATTCTGAGGCTTGACATCACGGTGAACGATACCCTTATCATGCGCATGCTGAAGTCCTTTTAGTATCTGAAGGGTAAAATGTACCGCGTCTTTCCATCTCAGGCTGCCTTCTCTTTCAATATATTCCTTCAGGGTAATACCTTCGATATACTCCATTACAATATACTGAATCAGATCTCCGAAGCTGACGTCGTAAACTTTTACTATATTTGGATGCGAAAGCATAGCGATAGCTTTGGATTCATTCTTAAATCGGCGGAGAAACTCCTCATTGGAAATAAATTCTTCTTTAAGGATTTTAATAGCTACAATACGGTTTTCCTGATTATCACGCGCCTTGTAGACTACTGCCATACCTCCTACTCCGATTATTTCCTGAATTTCGTATCTGCCGTCAAGACGTTTACCTACAAACTTATCCATAACATACAATCCTTTCTAAACTAACAAACAAGTGTTACAACCGTTATATTGTCACCGCCGCCGGCGGAATTTGCAAGTTTTATAAGTTCTTTGGGAACTTTCTCGGGGGATTTGTCTTTAAATACTTTAAAAATATCCGGTTTATCAACGTAGCTGCTGAGTCCGTCCGTACACAAAAGCAATACACTTCCATCTTTCAGATCGACCGCGGAAGTATCAGCGATAATGCTTTTTTCAGTACCCAAAGCGCGCGTAATCACATTTTTCCGTGGATGAACTTTAGCATCCTCAGGAGAAATCTTGCCGCTTTCTATAAGCGACTGAACCACCGAGTGGTCTCTCGTCAGCTGTGATATATCTTCGTCTATAAGATAGATTCTGCTGTCGCCCACATTTGCTATAATCGCCTTGCCGTTTTGAATCAAAGCAACCACAGCAGTAGTTCCCATTCCGATATATTCCTCTTTTGAGGAAGAAAGCTCATAAATTTGGAGATTTGCATTTTCGATTGCGTTTTTAAGCATTTTTTCAATCTCGAACTCATTCATACCTATTCTGTATGACCTTAAAATATAATCAGAAATAACTTTTACAGCAGTTTCGCTTGCAACATTACCGGCATTTGCGCCTCCCATACCGTCGCAAACTATCCCGAATGCGGCGCCGTTTTCAAGTTCACCGGCAAAAAAAGCATCCTGATTTGAACTTCTGACTTTGCCCACATCGGTTTGACTGAATATTTTCACATATTTCCCTCCTTCAATTTACGCCTCAACTGTCCGCATGAAGCGTCAATATCTGCTCCCAATGTTCTTCTCACGGTCGCATTTACCCCTAAAGCCTCAAGCTGTTGTTTAAAAAGCAAGATTTTATTTTTATCCGGTTTTTGGAATGAATTCTCCTTCACCGGATTTGCGGGAATAAGATTCACATGGCACATTAAGCCTTTAAGTATTTCTGCCAGCCGGCGCGCGCACCGGCTTGTATCATTTACTCCTTCTATCAGCGCATATTCGAACGAAATACGCCTTGTAGTAATCTTCTGATACTCTCTGCAGGCATTGAGAAGCTGTTCAATATTCCACCTTCGGTTGACCTTCATCAGACTGCTTCTGATATCATCGAACGGAGCGTGAAGCGATACCGATAAAGTTATCGGAAAATTGTATTCTTTAAGTTTTTCTATCCCGCTTACTACACCTGAAGTCGACAGTGAAATATGCCTGAGTCCTATATTAATACCCTTATCACAGGATACCAGACGTAAAAACCTTACCGTATTGTCGAAGTTATCAAGCGGTTCTCCCATACCCATCATAACCACATTTGACACACGTATATTGTTATCCCGCTCAGCTGCTGTTATCTGAGCCAGCATTTCCGAAGCTGTGAGATTTCGCGAAAGACCGTTTATTCCCGAAGCGCAGAAACTGCAGCCCATACGGCAGCCTACCTGGGTGGAAATACAAACCGTATAACCGTGCACATATTTCATCAATACCGATTCTATATATTCACCGTCATAAAGTTCATACACATACTTAACCGTATCGTCTGTGCGGGACTTAAGTTTCCTTACAATTTTTACATCCGCAATATAGCAGCTGCGGTCAAGCGCTTCCCTGAGAGAAACCGGTATATCGGTCATACTGTCAAAATCACTTATTCCCGAATGAAGCCATTTGAAAATCTGCCCTGCCCGGAACTTTGGCTGACCCATATCCGTGAGCATTACCGAAAGCTCCTCTTCGGTCATGGATTTGATATCTGTTTTCTGCAAAAATGAATTTCCTCCCGTTCATCTTTTTTCAAGCAGAGCGCAGTAAAACCCGTCCGTATTATCAGTATGCGGCAAAAAGGTATGCTCATAAACCGTTTCGAACTCATTATACTCTTTTTTGAAACGAATTACAAGTTTTTCGTTTTCAGCACTCCTGAGGGTGCAGGTTGAATAGAGTATTCTGCCGGTATCTTTAAGGTATTCTGAAGCATTGCACAGGATTGCGTACTGTATATCCTCCAGATGAGAAAAATCATTTACGGTTTTATATTTCAGTTCCGGTTTGCGTCTTATAACCCCTAATCCCGAACACGGGACATCACATATTACATAGTCGAACAATCCTAATTCAGGATTGAATACAGCTGCGTCACTGACAGCGGGTTTTATGATACCCAATCCCAGTCTTTCGGCCGAGCTGCGTATGAGCCCCACCCTCTGTTCATATAAGTCACAGGAAATTATTTCGCCTTTGTTTTCCATTAGGCATGCTGCAGTAAAGCTTTTACCTCCCGGAGCCGCGCACAAATCCAAAACCCGTGAACCCGATTTCGGCGCTAACAGCGAGACCGCTTTCTGCGAAGCGTAATCCTGAACATAAAACAGGCCTTTTTTATATAATTCATTCCCCGAAACATCTATTCCTTTTTCGACTGTCAGCGAATCCGGCATCTCGCCCTCCTGAGCAGATATACCGTTTTCCCGTAATTTGCCAGCCAATTCCCCGCGGGTAATTTTTACAGTGTTTGCCCTCAGCACTACCTTTGGAGGCTCAAGACTTTTCATGAGCAGATTTTCGGCATTTTCAGTACCGTAATCATCTGTAAAACTTTCTGTCATCCAAAGCGGTGCGGAATATTTTATGCTCATTTCCTCAGGCGTATTTCCTTCGGGCAACTTGATTTCATTTCTTGCCGCCGCTCTCAGCACTGCATTTACGAATGCAGCGTTTTTGCTTTCCTTCGACTGTTTTATATTCTTAACCGCCTCATTAACCGCGGCACTGTGCGGTATTTTGTCCATATACATTATCTGATAAAGTCCGGTACGCAGCACATTAAGGGTAAACGGAGACGTTTTGCTGACCGGTTTTTTCATAAATCCGTCCAGAACCCAATCCAGTGTAATTTTCCGGTCAAGCACACCGTAAACCAACGCTGAAAAAAGCGCTTTATCCTCTTTTGTGAGTGCTGTTTCCTTTAAAAAGCTGTTAATTACAATATTTGAGTACGCCTTGTCGCGTTCTATTTTCGTAAGAGCTTTTACCGCGAGTTTTCTCGCATCAGCCATTGTTTTCACCCGCAACGGTCCCTATTTCAATACGGTTTCCGTTAAGAAACTGCCTTGCCGTCATCTGCTTTGAACCTTCAGGCTGCAATACGGTAATTTTAACCGAGCTGCCGTCTGCGCAGGCAATTTCAAGATTATCCTTATTGTCCGCAACGCTGCCCGGCTTAAGAGCGCTGCCGCCTCCGAGTTCGGCTTTTATGACCTTTATCCGCTTGCCGTTTAAAAAGAAATAGGCGCACGGCCACGAATAATAACCTCTCACCGCGTTATAAACCTCGCGTGCGGATTTTGAGAAATCAAGAAGCGCCATTTCCTTTCTGATTATAGGCGCATAGCTTGCCTTGCTGTCATCCTGCTTTACAGGGACAATCTCACCTTTTTCAATGGCTGAAAGCGTTTCGGTCATAAGTTCCGCCGTGAGAACCGAAAGCCTTTCAAACAGCTCCTCAGCAGTCTCATTATCACCTATCCGGACCTCAGCCGTTTTGAGTATATCGCCTGTGTCCATTCCCTTATCCATCTGCATTACGGTGACTCCGGTCTTTGTTTCTCCGCAGACTATGCACCACTGTATCGGCGACGCACCCCTGTATTTAGGCAAAAGTGACGCGTGCCCGTTGACACAGCCGTACTTTGCGGCGCTTAGTATATCCTCAGGAAGAATTTTTCCGTATGCTACTACAACTATGATATCAGGCTTTATATCCGAAAGTATTCCGGCCGCCCGTCCGTCTCTTAACGTATCGGGCTGAAAAACCGGTATAGAGTGTTTTTGCGCGCATATTTTTACCGGAGGCGGGGTGAGAATCTGCTTTCTTCCCACAGGCTTATCCGGCTGGGCGAAAACCGCCGCAACATTGTGCCCCGCATTTATAAGCGCCTCAAGCGTAGCTACTGCGTAATCCGGCGTACCCATAAAAACTATCTTCATCTTAAAAATCACCTTTAAGTTTAAAGAATCTTATTTTTCTTGCGTACACGGTCTATATAAAGTATGCCGTCAAGATGGTCTATCTCATGACAGATTGCTCTTGCCTTAAAACCTTCGGCGGATAGCGTGAAGTTATTTCCGCGGCGGTCCTGGGCCCTTACGGTGATTTTCATTGGCCGCTCTACTTCCTCATAGCGGTCCGGTATCGAAAGACATCCCTCGTTTCCGCACTGCGAACCGCTCTTTTCGGTTATTACGGGATTTACAAGCTCTATAATCCCGTCACCTACATCCACCACACAGTATCTTCTGAGTATTCCTATCTGCGGCGCGGCCAAGCCTACGCCTTCCGCCTTGTACATTGTTTCTGCCATATCGTCCAGCGTCTGCGCCAGCTTTTCATCAAAGGACATTTGCGTGCGGCATATTTTTCTAAGCACGTCATCCCCTATTTTAACTATGTTTCTGAGAGCCATTTTCTCCTCCTGATAAGCGTTTGAAATTTATATTACGTTTTCCGGATTGATATCTACCGAAACGGCTGAATCGCCTGTTAATTTAACATTTACAGCAGATCTCAGCATTTTTCTGAATTCGGTGTTGTTCCTGCATTTTATTATCATACGGAAACGGTACCTGTTGTTCACTTTTGATACTGCTGCCGAAGACGGTCCGAGTATTATAAGCTTTACTCCCTTAAATTCACCGTCAAGCAGATTTTTTATATTCTCGAATACTTTATTTAATACCTGCTCAGCCTTCTCTTTCACGGCGGAGGAAGCACTCACAAGACATATATCACAGTAAGGAGGATATACCATAAGCCTGCGGTTCAAAATTTCCTCATTGTAAAAACTGTCATAATCCTGATTTTTGGCGAGTTCAATAAGATTGCTTCCGGGATCTGCCGTCTGAATTATTGCCCGCCCCGGACATTCACCTCTTCCGGCTCTTCCCACAACCTGCGCAAGCAGCGAAAAAGACCGTTCGAAACTGCGGAAATCCTCACTGTACATAGCACTGTCCGCACCGAGCACTCCCACTAAAGTAACATTAGGGAAATTAAGTCCCTTTGCCACCATCTGGGTTCCTATTAAAATATCATATTTCCCTTCTGCGAAATCATTAAGATATGCGGTATACGAATCCCTTGCCGCCGTGCTGTCGGCATCAAGACGCAGGACATTCGCTTTTGGAAAAAGCGCATGCAGTTCCTCTTCCGCCTTCTGGGTACCGAGACCTGTAAATTTCATATTTTTATTGCCGCACTCAGGACACGAATCGTCCACTTTTTTAGAATACCCGCAGTAATGGCACATAAGCCGCTTATTTGCCGAATGGTACGTAAGCGATACGCTGCAATGAGGGCAGGTCTCAACATATCCGCAGCAGGAACATGAGACGTATGTATTATGTCCCCTGCGGTTAAGCAGAAGTATAACCTGCTTTTTCTGCTGCAAGACATCATTTATCGCCTCATACAGCCGACCGCTTAATACCGCGGTATTTCCGTTTTGAAGTTCGGCCTTCATATCTACCGTTTCCACTTCGGGTAAAACTGAATTCCCGTATCGGTTTTCAAGTCTGTATATAGAATAAATACCTTTTTTTGCCATTGTGTAGGTTTCCACCGAAGGCGTTGCCGAAGAAAGACACAAAAGGCCTTTATGGTATCCGGTGCGGAAACGCGCTATATCCCTTGCGTGAAAACGGGGACTTTTTTCCGATTTATACGTATGTTCCTGTTCTTCATCTATTATTATTAGCCCCAAATCTGAAAAAGGGGCGAATACGGCGCTTCTGGTACCGATTGCTATAAGGGCTTTCCCCTCTTTTACCTTTTTCCATTCATCAAGTCGCCTGCCCATCGACATGGCGCTGTGAAAAACTGCCACCGTGCTCCCGTAACGCGAGGTAAATACCGAAATCAACTGAGGTGTAAGCGATATCTCAGGGACCATAACTATAACCCCGCGATTATCCTGCATTACCCTGTCGGCAAGCTTTAAAAACACCTGTGTTTTTCCGGAACCGGTAACCCCATACAGCAGTGAGGTCTTAGCCTCGGTATCACTGTAATCAGACATCATACCTTCGTATGCAGCCTGCTGTTCCGGTGTAAGGTTTATTTCGCTGTCATCAATTTTAGAAACATCCGCCGCAGGGTTTCTGAAAACCTTTTTTTCAAAAGATACCAATACTTCTTTTTTTATCAGAGCTTCTACAACCGAAGCGGAAACCCCTGTAAAATAGCATATTTCCTTTACTGCGGCTGAACCTATATCACTTAGAAGACTGACTACTTCCTGTTGCCGCTGCGTAAGTCTGGCTGAATTACATTCAAAACCCGACAGCCTAACCCATTTCTGTGTTGCGTCCTCCATCTTACGTCTGAATCCGCTTGATTTTACAAGTGCTTCTTTCCGCACCAGATCCTCTAAAAAATCCGTCGTAACCGAAAAACGCGATTTCAGCTTTGTTTCTTCGGTTTCTCCGTTTTTTTGCAAATAACCGCATACAGCCTGCTGACAGCTGTCCAAAAGCGAACTTCCCGCGAACTCCTCATTGTATGAATAATAATTTACCGTTTTCATACCGAGGCCCGCCGGCAGCATAGATGAAACAGCATCATAATAAGTGCAAAAAACCGTCTCCTGCATATATACGCAAAGTTTTAAAAGCTCGTCAGACAAAACCGGCTGCGGATCGGTTAATGACACCAGCTGTTTAAGTCCTGTAACATCGGCTTCGCAAACTCCGAATATCATACCCTGACGGTTAATGTTTCCTTTTCCGAAGGGCACCTGTGCCCTGCATCCGGGTTTTGCCTGAGACCAAAATTTCTCAGGCACAGCATAGGTATAAAGCTTATCAAAAGAAAAGGCAGCTCCCTGCAGAGCTATTTCTGCTATAAGCCCTTTCAATATGCTCCCTCCCGTGTACTGACAGTCCGTCAGGCTGTCAGTCTTCTATTTCTGACGCCAGTTTGTCTATGGCAATGCTTACAGGTTTCTCGACAATAATTTCACCTTTTTCCTCTGCCTTTGCCGCAATTTCCCGCGCAGTACGGGCGACATCTATAACAAGACGGTATCTGTTATTGCTGTGCTGTATCAATTTTCCTATATTCGGGTTTAACATTTTCTCAACACCTCATCAATAATATGTTTCTGGTTTTCCACGGTAAGCCGCCGGCTGTTTATCACCGAAATGATATCATCCGCCGCGCAGGATACATCGCGGTTGACCACTATATAATCATATTCTTCAGCTCGTCTGATTTCATTCAGAGCGCTTCTGAGTCTTTTTTCGATTACCTCTCTCGGCTCAGTGCCCCTGCATGACAGACGCCGCTCAAGTTCTCCGAAAGACGGCGGCATTATAAATATGCTTACCGACTGAGGCATTTTTCTGCGTATCTGAGCCGCACCGTTAACATCCACTTCAATAATTATATCTTTTCCGCTTTCGGTAGCCTCTCTGACAGGTTTTGCGGGAGTACCGTAATAATTATCTATATATCTGTTATATTCCAAAAGTTCATTTTGAGAAATCATTTGCTCAAATCGTTCTTTTGAAATGAAATTATATTTTTCTCCCTCGGTCTCGCCCTCCCGCATCGGTCGTGTTATCGAGGATATTGAAAAAACTATTTCCGGACGTTTTTTAAATATCTGAGACAATACAGTGTCCTTTCCCGAACCTGAAGGACCTGAAATTATAAAAACCTGTCCCTTATTCATCCTCTTCCTCCATGTCGTCGATGCTGTTATCTTCAGCAATTCTGTTAGCAAGTGTTTCGGTTTGCAGGTATGTGAGTATAATATGGTCGCTGTCGGTAACAATAACCGCCCGTGTTCTTCTGCCGTGCGTGGCATCTATAAGACTTCCCCTGTCACGCGCGTCCTGGATTATACGCTTTATCGGTGCCGATTCAGGACTGATAATAGCTATCATCCTGTTTGCCGAAACCATATTTCCGAAACCTATATTTACTAATTTCATTTCAACAACCCCTAAAATCAGATCTTTTACAGATACGGCATTTCATCTGTTTGGCTGCCGGTATTTATTCTATATTCTGTACCTGTTCGCGGATTTTTTCTATTTCCGACTTAATATCAACAACAATATGGGCGATATCAATATCCTGTGCCTTTGAACCTATAGTATTCGTTTCGCGGTTCATCTCCTGAACGATAAAGTCAAGTTTTTTGCCTATGCCGGAATTTTCGTCCTCAAGCAATCGGCAAAGCTGATCTATATGGCTTTTAAGTCTCACCGTTTCCTCATCTACCGCTATCTTATCGGCAAAAATCGCGGTTTCGGTTATAAGGCGCTGCTCATCGATATTCGCGTCTGCCAAAAGTTCTCTGATTTTCTGTTCAAGTCTCTCGCGGTATGCTTTTACCGTCTGAGGAGAACGCTGTTCTATACGCTCTACCTGTGCGAGTATTTTTGACGCGCGGGATAATATGTCATCCTTTAATTTATGGCCCTCGGTTTCCCTCATAAGTACAAAACTGTCTATTGCCTTTTGTGCTGCCGGCATGACTGCAGCTATGACAGTTTCATCATCTGTCTGGGCGCGTTTCACCTTAAAAATCTCCATATTTCCGGCTAATGACGAAACCTTAATATCATTCTTCAGTTTATATTTCTCGGACAGATCTTTCAGCGCCGATATATAGGCGCCGGCGTATGCCTCATTTATTTCAAGCGTACCGCTGTTTTCAGAATTATCCTCAATCATTACCGAAATCTCTGTTTTGCCCCGCACAATGCTTTTCTGACAAAGCGATTTAAGCGGTTCTTCCAAAAACTGATATGCTCTGGGCATCCTGGAGGAAAACTCAAAGTATCTGTGATTTACCGATTTTATCTCAACCGTGATATCAAGCGTTTCGGTCTTTTCGGAGTACCTTCCGAAACCGGTCATACTTCTGATCATTACATTCACTTCCGACAAGAATATTCACTCTTACACTTACAGGACTTAAACTGCCGGTCATAAACCGCGTATATTCAATACTGTCCCATAATATTCTTAATATTATATCAAACATCATATATGTTTGTCAACTTTTTGACATAACTGTAACCTTTTGATCCTGCACGATTTCAAAAAGGCTTTTCCGCTTATACGGCGGAAAAGCCTTTTTATAGTATTTGATTCGGCACAGCTTAATACATAAACTGCCGCAATCCGTCACACCGATTTCAAGTCCAGAAAAATCAATCCTGCTCCCAGTTGTGCCAGACCGCCTGAACATCATCGTTATCTTCCAGCATATCAATAAGCTTTTCCATATTGGCTATGGCTTCCTCGTTGTCAAGCGTCGTCATCGTGCTTGGAATATACGCCGCTTCAGCTGATATAAAGCTGTACCCTTTATCTTCCAGCGCGTCACGTACTGCTCCGAGCTCATTGGGGCCTGTAAGGATTTCGTATACATCACCGTCAAAACTGAAATCCTCCGCTCCCGCCTCCAAAGCGGCTTCCATAACAGTATCTTCATCAAGTCCTTCGGCTTCTATCTGGATAACACCCTTACGGTCAAACATAAACATAACCGAGCCTGTCTGTCCTAAATTTCCTCCGCACTTATCAAAATAATGACGCATTTCGCCGGCGGTTCTGTTGCGGTTATCGGTAAGCGTTTCGACTACCACTGCCACGCCGTTCGGACCGTACCCCTCGTAAACCAGTTCTTCGTAATTGTTGGCCTCACCGTCACCCGCGGCCTTTTTGATTATTCTTTCAATATTCTCATTCGGAACATTTGCCGCTTTGGCTTTGGCTATTACATCCTTAAGCTTGCTGTTCTCGTTAGGATTTGCTCCTCCGGTCTTGACTATAACCGAAATTTCCCTTCCTATTTTTGTGAAAACCTTAGCCCTTGCGGCATCGGTTTTTTCTTTTTTACGCTTGATATTATTCCATTTGGAATGTCCTGACATATACATTCATATCCTTTCAACTATTTACAAATAGAAATTTTACCATAAACCCGGATTTTGTTCAAGTGCTTTTTCACAAATTCTTTCTATGTCCGAAACGGTTTTAATTTCCCCGCATTCCCGCCTGAGCGCTGCGGCGGAGTTAAGTCCCTGCATATACCACGCGGTATGCTTTCTCGCTTCAAGCATCGCCTTGCGCGGATTCTTATATTTCATCATAAGCTCCACCTGTTCCAAAAGCGCGGAAAAACGCTGTCTTAAATCGGGAGGATCATAGCTTTCCCCCTTAAGATAAGCGTTAATCTCCTCGAATACAAACGGATTTCCCTGGGCTCCTCTTCCGACCATCACAAAATCACACTCTGTAAGGGAGTACATATTTTCCGCGGATTTTCCGTCTTTTACATCCCCGTTTGCTATTACAGGTATTTTTACGCTTTTCTTTACTTCGGCTATGGTACGGTAATCTACTCCGGGAGAATACATCTGCATACGCGTCCTGCCGTGGATGGTAACCGCCTCGGCGCCGGCCGCCTCACACCTTTTAGCAAGCTCGGGAGCATTGATATGAAGGCTGTCCCAGCCGGTTCTCATTTTAACGGTCACCGGAACATCTGAAACCTCAACCACAGCGCGTACTATTTTTTCCGCAAGAACGGGGTTTTTCATCAGCGCGCTTCCTCCGCCGTTGCCCGCCACCTTAGGTGCGGGACACCCCATATTGATATCGATAAAATCCGGATGAAATTCGAGCGCCGTCTTTGCGGCCGCGGCCATAATATCCGGATCGCATCCGAAAAGCTGCGACCCTGCCGGACGCTCGTCCTCTCCGCAGAAAAGCAGCTCTGCCGACTTTCTGTCACCCATCGACACACCTTTAGAGCTTGTAAGCTCACCCACGCAGAAAGAGGCACCGTGTCTCATGCATATTTCCCTCATAGCCCTGTCGGCAACGCCGGCCATAGGCGCCAGAGCGGCAAATCCTTTAAAATCAATACTACCTATTCTCATAATAGAAAATTATACTTTATTATTTGAAAACTGTCAAATTTTTTCAAAAATTATGATGACAATATAGTATAAATATGTTATACTATAAAAGATTATAAGTATGCGGGGAATTATTGTTTTGGAGTTGAGAATTTGAAATTACTTGCGATTGACGGAAACAGCATAATAAACCGAGCTTTTTACGGCATTAAGCTTCTGACGACCAAGGAAGGAGTCTACACAAATGCGGTTTACGGATTCATCAATATACTGAACCGGCTTTGCGAAAACGAAAATCCGGACGGTGTGGCGGTAGCTTTTGATATGAAAGCTCCCACATTCCGTCACAAAGAATATTCAGAATATAAAGCCGGCAGAAAAGGCATGCCGGACGAACTGGCGTCACAGCTTCCTTTAGTAAAGGAATGGTTGACTCTTGCGGGTTACAGCTGTATTGAATGTGAAGGCTATGAAGCTGATGATATTTTAGGCACTTTGGCGGATGTATGCGAAAGCAGCGGCAATGAATGCGTGATATCCACCGGCGACCGTGATTCTTTGCAGCTCATATCAGACAGTACGCGGGTTTTGCTTGCGTCTACAAAAATGGGCAGACCCGAAATAAAAAATTACACAAAAGCCGCGCTTTTTGAGGAATACGGGCTTACTCCGGAAGAAATGATTGAGCTTAAAGCGCTTATGGGTGACAGTTCGGACAATATCCCCGGCGTTGCAGGTATAGGGAAAAAAACCGCTTCGGATTTAATAACCGCTTACCACAATATCGATTATATTTATGAAAATTTGGACAGCCTTGATATAAAAGACGGGATACGCAAAAAGCTCGAAGACGGCAAGGACAGCGCCTATTTGAGCCGAAAGCTGGGCACTATCTGCCGAACCGCTCCCATTGACTGCGATATTGAAAAATACAGAACAAGACCTGCCTCAAGGGGCGAACTTGCACGGCTTATGACAAGGCTTGAGTTTTTCAGGCTTATGGAAAAGATGAATCTTACGACCGAAAATCTGCCTGCAAAAGAAAACACCGCCGTTTCGCAGGCTAAAAAAGTAACGGTCTGTTCTCAGATATCAGGATTTCACACCGCCGATATTTACATTGAAGGCGACGTTTTCGCTGTAGTATGCGGGGATAAGGTGTTTAAATGCGGCGAGGATGATGCAAAAAAAATACTTTCTGACAGCGCTGTAAAAAAAAGGGTTTTCGACTATAAAAATCTTTACAAGAAATATACTGATATTTCATCGGTGGTATTTGACGCAATGCTTGCGGGATATTTATGCAATCCCTCATCTTCGTCGTATTCGACCGAGAGACTGGCTCAGGAATACGGCGCAGTGCTGCCTCAAATATGCGGTGAGGCGGACGAAATAATAAAAAACGCCTGTCTTTTCTCGGATACATGCGACCGGCTTTATAAAGAGCTTGAAAGAACCGGTCAGCTTGACCTTTTTGAAAAAATAGAGCTTCCGCTGGCGAAAGTGTTAGGCGATATGGAACTTAAGGGTTTCAGTGCAGACAGAGAAGGCCTTATAAAGCTTTCGGCCGAGCTTGCCGAAAAAATAGCCAAATGCGAGCAGGAGATTTACTCGCTTGTAGGGTACGAATTCAACCTTAATTCTCCCAAGCAGCTCGGAACAGCCCTTTTTGAAAAGCTGGGTCTGCCGGCAAAAAAGAAAACCAAAAGCGGTTACAGCACAAATGCCGAAGTACTTGAAAGCCTTAAAGGGTATCATCCGGCAATAGAGCTGCTGCTTGAATACCGGCAGATGAGCAAACTTAAATCCACCTATGCCGACGGACTACAGAGCTGTATCGCAGAAGACGGAAGGATACACACCACATTTAACCAAACCGAAGCCCGCACCGGAAGAATAAGCTCGCTTGAGCCTAATTTACAGAATATTCCCGTAAGGACTGAGCAGGGCAAAAAACTGCGTGA
The DNA here is from genome assembly GCA_944384855.1 of uncultured Clostridia bacterium. Lineage (GTDB taxonomy): Bacteria > Bacillota > Clostridia > Oscillospirales > Acutalibacteraceae > UBA737. The sequence goes on from CALWUY010000071.1 coordinate 16,369, forward strand.
GTTCTTTACGGCTCCGAGCGGAAGGGTGCTGTGCGATGCCGATTATTCACAGATAGAATTACGTGTGCTTGCCAGCATTGCCGGTGATAAAAATATGATAAACGCCTTTTTATCGGGAATGGATATCCACACCGCCACGGCGGCGCAGGTATTCGGCATGCCTGCTGACATGGTAACGCCATTAATGCGCAGCCGTGCAAAGGCGGTAAATTTCGGAATTGTTTACGGAATAAGCGCTTTTTCCCTTTCAAAAGACATAGGGGTCACCCGATCGGAAGCCGACAGCTACATCAAAAGCTATCTTGCGACATATCCGATGGTTGCAGAGTATATGAAAAACACCATATCCCGCGCCAAAGCGGACGGATATGTGACCACGCTTTACGGCAGGAGGAGATATCTGCCGGAGCTTAGCAACTCAAACGCGAACCTTCGGGCCTTCGGAGAACGGGTTGCAAGAAACGCTCCTATTCAGGGTACGGCGGCGGATATTATAAAACTTGCCATGATAAAGGTTTTCAACCGTCTTAAAGCGGAAATACCCACCGCCTCACTTATACTTCAGGTACACGACGAACTCATTGTAGAATGTGACCTTAAAGATTCGGATAAAGTATGCGCGATACTCAAGGAAGAAATGGAATCTGCCGCGGATATGGCGGTACCGCTTACCGTTGACACGGGATGCGGTGAAAACTGGCTTGCGGCAAAAGGATAAATTATGAATATTTTATTTGTTTGTACGGGCAACACCTGCCGAAGTCCTATGGCGGAAGCCTATTTAAAATCCAAAGACCTGCCAAACTTGGAAGTAAAAAGCCGTGGCATTTCGGCCGACGGGTCTGCAATCAGCAAAAACGCCGCTGCGGTAATGGCGGAAATCGGCATAGACATATCCGGAATGGTATCAGAGCAGCTGGAGCTTTGCGACCTTGCCTGGGCGGATAAAATACTGTGTATGTCGGCTTCGCACGGCACGGTGCTCAAAATGTATGCTGACAGCAGTAAAATTTTTATTTTAGGGGGAGGAATATCCGACCCTTACGGTCAGAACGAAGAGATATACCGTCTGTGCCGCGATGAAATAATTAAAGCCATAGACAGCCTGGCAGAAGAAGGATTTTTCAGTGAAATAGAAATTATGTCTATAAAGCGGGAGCATCTTAAACCGATAGCCGAGCTTGAAAGCATTTGCTTTTCAGAACCCTGGAGTGAAGAAAGTATTTCAGACGCCTACAAAAACGGCACAAAATTCTTCGTTGCGGAAAAAAACGGATGTGTAACCGGTTACGCGGGAATAAACTGTATTCTGGACGAAGGATATATTACTAACATAGCAGTATTCCCCCAGTACAGAAAAAGCGGAATAGGCACAGCGCTTATAAAAAGGATTTTTTCACTGGCCAAAGATACGGGACTTTCGTTTGTTTCGCTTGAGGTAAGACAATCAAATCTGGAAGCAATTTCCCTGTATAAAAAGCTGGGATTCAAACAAGAAGGCACACGCCGCAGTTTTTACCGCAACCCGACAGAAGACGCGTTAATAATGACAAAAAGGTTTGAAGAAAATGAAAATATTAGCAATTGAAAGTTCATGTGACGAAACTTCTGCCGCAGTAGTTGAAAAACGTACAGTCCTTTCAAATATTATTGCCACTCAAATCGAGGAACACCGTATTTACGGCGGTGTAGTACCGGAAATCGCATCCCGGCGTCACACCGAAGCAATATCCCGTGTATGTGATCTGGCGGTGGAAGAAGCCGGCATAAAATACACTGACATAGACGCCGTGGCAGTGACATTTGCTCCCGGACTTATAGGTTCGCTGTTGGTAGGTGTAAATTTTGCGAAAGGGCTTTCGGCCGCGCTCGAAGTGCCGCTTATCCCGGTTCACCACCTGAGATCCCACATAGCTGCGAACTACCTTGTACACAAGGAGCTTGAGCCGGAATTTCTATGTCTGCTGGTATCCGGAGGCAACACGGTCATAGCCGAGGTTACCGATTACACAAAATTTAAAATTTTGGGGCAAACTAACGATGATGCAGCCGGAGAATGTTTTGACAAAACCGCCCGCTGCATGGGGCTTTCATATCCGGGAGGAGTAATGCTTGACAAAATAGCGACCATATCGGATACACAAAAATATCCTCTTCCCTTTCCAAAATGTTCAAAAGAGTATGATTTCAGCTTTTCCGGTCTCAAAACAGCGGTTATAAACACTGTTCACAATGCCGGGCAAAAGGGTGAAGAAATAGACATACCGGTACTTTGTGCCACTGTAAGACAGCGGGTATGTGATATGCTGATTACAAATACCATAAAAGCGGCAGAAGACTATGGATACAGAAAAATAGCTGTTGCGGGAGGAGTTTCGGCAAACAGTGAGCTGAGAAAACGAATGGTCGAAGAATGCCGTAACAAAGGATTTTCACTGTATTTTCCGCCGCTTGAATACTGCAGTGACAATGCGGCGATGGTAGGAGCGCAGGGATATTACGAATATTTATCCGGCAACACTGCGGATTTTTCGCTCAACGCCGTCGCGACACTTGACATCAATTACGACTGAAAAGGTAGTGAACAAAATGCCTGAAAAAAAACTTTTATTAATTGTAAATCCGTGCTCGGGAAAAGCAAAAATGCGGACCCAGCTTTTGAAAGTAGTGCAAATTTTTTCAGCTGCCGACTATGCGGTAACGGTTTATCCCACAAAATGTCAGGGAGACGCTACAGTGCGCACTTCAAAACTGACAAACGGTGAATTTGACCTGATAGTTGTATGCGGGGGAGACGGCACACTGAACGAAGCGATTTCGGGAATAATGAAATCGAAGACAGAGTGCAAACTGGGGTATATCCCATCAGGAACGCTTAACGAATGGTCTTCGGGACTGAATATTTCAAGACTGATTCCCCAGGCCGCAAAGGATATAGTAACCGGCAATGAAATTTTTCTTGATATAGGCAAATTCGGTGATAAGTATTTTTCATACACCGCATCTTTCGGAGCATTTACATCGGCGTCATATTCCGCGCCGCAGGATGTCAAAAACGTACTGGGTCAGGCGGCATACGTATTTGAGGGAGTAAAAAGTCTGGGCAATATAAAGCCGGTCCACTTAAAGTTCGAAGCTGACGACCGCAGGATTGAAGGCAACTTTTTATTCGGATGCGTATCCAACTCCCTGTCTGTTGGGGGAATCGTAAAATTCGATGAAAATTCAGTAAAACTCAATGACGGTCTGCTGGAAGTTTTTCTTATAAGAAATCCCGACAACATACTCAAGCTTCAGCCGCTGATAGACGGTATTTTAAGGAAAGAATTCGACCGTGAAGGCATGGAATTTTTCCACACCAAGCAAATCACGGTATACAGTGAAGAAAACATACCCTGGACGCTTGACGGAGAATATGCCCCGGGGGAAGAAAAAATAAAAATAAGCAACATTCACAATGCAATAAAATTCATAGTTCCGTAAATATTAAAAGTAATAACTTTAAGAAAGAGAGAAAAATATGTTTACAAGAGATATAGGAGTTGACTTAGGTACCGCAAATACCTTAGTATGTCTCAAGGGAAAGGGAATAATTATGCGGGAGCCCTCGGTAGTGGCTTATGATATAAGAAACGACGCGGTACGAGCCGTAGGAACCGAAGCTAAGGAAATGATCGGAAGAACTCCGGGGTCTATCGTAGCGGTAAGGCCGCTTAAAGACGGGGTAATCGCCGATTTCGGAGTTACGGCGGCAATGCTTAAAAGATTTATAAATCAGGCGCTCAGAGGCTCGCTGTTTTCGAGGGTAAGGATGGTAGTCTGTATTCCCGCAGGAATAACAGAGGTTGAAAGCCACGCGGTTTATGATGCTGCCAAACAGGCAGGAGCGTCGGATATAGTGCTTGTAGAGGAACCGATGGCGGCTGCGGTAGGAGCAGGACTTCCGGTAGCAGACGCTTCAGGAAGCATGGTTGTCGACATAGGCGGAGGCACAAGCGAAGTAGCCGTAATATCTCTCGGGGACATAGTTACCGCTCAGTCGATAAGGACAGCGGGAGACGATCTGGACGAAGCGATTATAAATTATATTAGAAGAAAGCACAATCTGCTTATAGGGGAACGTACAGCTGAACAGATAAAAATAGAAATCGGCTCGGCAAAACCCTACGAGAATGAAACAAGCATTGAAATAAAGGGAAGAAACCAGGTAGACGGTCTTCCGAAAAATGTAGTAATTTCGTCTGAGGAAGTGAGAGAAGCTATGGCAGACCCGATTTCCCAGATAATAGACACTATACGTGTAACGCTTGAGAAAACCCCGCCGGAATTAAGTTCAGATATTATTGAACGCGGCATAACAATGACCGGAGGAGGAGCGCTTCTGAGAGGATTGGCTGAGCTTATAGCGGAGGAAACCGGCATACCGGTAACAGTTGCGGCAAATCCGCTTGACTGCGTAGTATTAGGAACAGCCAAGCACCTTGAAGGCGATGAAGCATTCAGGAATTATGTATTCCGCAGAGGCAAAAGATTCAGGTAGATAACGCAGTCATATATATGCTGAACAGCATACACAGCTAAAAATGACGTTTATTATAACGGGAGGACAGTAATGCGATTTTTCTTTCGCAGCAGACAGTTCAAGGTAATACTTGGTATAACGGTCTGCTTAATTGCAATATCACTGATATGTTTTTTTGTGGGAGGCAGGCTTTCGCCGCAGTCGGATATAACCGGCACGTTAGCGGCGCCGTTCAGAGCTGCCTTCACGTATGTTTCCAACGGCATATCTGACATTGCCGCCGCTCTGAGCGACGGTAACGAAGCCATGATAAAGAATGCCGATCTTGAAAATGAAATCAGCGAGCTGAGAGAAAAGCTTGCCGACTATGAAAAAGCGGTTGCCGAAAACGATTTTTACAAGGATTACCTTGAGATAAAAGACAATAATCCGGATTATGAATTCTGTCCGGCTACGCTGATATCAAGAGACAAGAACGATCCTTACGGAAGTTTCGTAATAAATAAAGGTTCGGCAGACGGAATAAAAAGTCACGATCCTGTGATAAGCGAATCGGAGCTTGTAGGTTACGTTACAGATGTCGGGCTTACTACATCTAAGGTAGTAACTATTTTAAGTCCGGATATAACGCTTGGAGCGCTTGACAACCGCACAAACGACTCCGGGGTAGTTTCAGGCACACTGGAATTTGCCGAAGACGGTCAGACCCGGTTTTACAATCTTTCGCGCTCCTGCAATGTAGCCATAGGGGATTACGTGGTTACTTCAGGTGAGGGAATTTTCCCGTCGGGGCTTCTCATAGGCACTGTCACTTCAATAGGCAGCGACGAATACAATACTTCGATATACGCGGCTGTCGAGCCGTTTGCCGATATCGACAGTCTCAGGAATGTAATGGTAATAACAAATTTCGAAGGCAAAGGCGGACTTAATCCCGACGGCGAATAAAAGAGTAACTGCCGACCCGTATCTGAAGGAAACGGTTAAACCGCCGTTTACCCTGTATACCGGCACCTATACATATAAAAACTCAAAATTTATTGCAGACTGACATTTTTTACGATTACAGGCCGGTATTCAAAGCGGCAGAAGGGAGAGCAGAACTGTGCAGAAAAAGCATCATCCGTTTTTGGCTTTAGCAAACATACTTATATTTGCTGCCGTAATAGTTTTTCAAACATCAGAGCTCTGCGATATCAGTATAAGAACTGCTTCTCCGATGCTGCTGCTGCCGCTGTTATGCTCATACGCGTTTTTTTCCGATATAAAGCGCTGTGTGGCTGCCGGAATGATATCGGGAGCATTCATTGACAGTATAAGCCAAGGTGCATACTGTTTTAACACTATAATATTAATGCTTTTAGCCGTCGGGGTCTGCCTTGCGGCCAACAACCTTTTCAACAAAAACATATTTGCGGCTTCGGTATTATCACTGATGATTTCGCTGATATATTATATATTTTTATGGCTGTTTTTTTATTTATCAGGAAGCGACATGGAAAGCAGCGTCGGATACCTGCTTAAATATGCGATACCGTCGGCAGTGTACAGCGCAGTTTTCGTATTTCCATTTTATTTTATATACAATCGTTTTAGAAAAATCAAAGAACACTGATATTCGGAGGGTTAACATTGCCTTTTAAGAAAAAGAGTCAAACAAAGCTGACATTTTTATCCTGCCTGCTTATTGTTACAATATTGCTATTCTCATTCAAAACATATTCGATACAGGTAACAAATGCTGCCGAGTACACAGATAAAAACGACGGTGCGTCATCTGTGCTTACAGCGGTTTTAAAAGCTCCGCGCGGAGAAATACTGGACTGCTACGGAAGACAGATAGCAATAAACCGTGACGGATACAATGTAGTATTCAACAAAGCATACGTAAAAGATAATCTGAATGATATAATACTTACGCTCATCAATCTTTTGCAGCAAAGCAAGGTTGAATGGAAGGACGAGCTTCCTATGTCTCCGGCAGAGCCGTACGGATATACCGATGACGGCGATACCGAACGGTTAATAGAGGTTTTGGAGCTTTCGCACTATGCTACAGCTGAGAACTGTTTTGACGCGATGGTTTCAAAATATGAGCTCGAAGATTATACCAAAGATGAGCAGAGAAAGATAATGGGCGTCAGGTACAGTATGGAAATAGCCGATTTTTCAATATCCTATCCATACACATTTGCCGAAGACATTCCGACCGAACTTATGAGAAAAATATCTGAGTCGTCATTTATGCTTAACGGGGTTACGGTGGAAGTGGTACCGTTCAGAGAATATACCGACACCACGCTTGCGGTAAATCTAATAGGTACAGTAGGTCCAATTTACAAGGAAGACTGGGAAGAATACAAAGCCAAAGGATATTCATACGATGACAAAGTAGGCAAAAGCGGAATAGAAAGATGGGGAGAAGAATACTTAAAGGGAACTGACGGAGAAATAACATACCGTTTGGATGCCAAAGGAAATATTATTTCAAAGGAAGTTACAAAAGAGCCTGTGGCGGGAAAGACCATAATGCTGACATTGGATAAGGTTATGCAGCAAAGCGCCCAGAAATCGCTTGAAACGGTTATAAAAAATCTTCAGTCTGAGGACAGCACTGTAACTGCCGGAGCGGCAGTCGCGGTAAGAATTGACTCAGGGAGCGTTATCTGTGCTGCAAATTATCCTACTTACGATTCTGCTACCATGAACAAAAACTACGAATCTCTTGCGGCAGATCCCACAAAACCGCTTACAGACCGTGCATTTCAGGGTGTATACCCCATAGGCTCGACAATCAAGCCGATTGTTGCAATAGCGGCGCTGGAAACCGGTAAATATCAATTAGGTGAGACTATTTTCTGCTCGCAGACATACCGTTATTTTTCGGACTATCAGCCGAAATGCATGCACTATCACGGAACAATGACGCTTAAGAATGCACTTTCAAAGAGCTGTAACTACTTTTTCTTTGATTTAGGAAGAAGAGTCGGTGCTGTAGACCTAACCGAATACTTCAAGCAGTTCGGTTTAGGGGTTGAAACGGGAGTTGAGGTAGACGATTCATCGGGAATACTGTTGGAGCCCAAGTCCAACGGAATGGGAGGAGACACACTGCAGATTTCCATCGGACAGCTAAACGCGTTTACGCCGCTTCAGCTTGCAAACTATACGGCTACTCTTGCAAACGGCGGAACGCATTACAGAGCAAGCCTTATAGAAAAAATCGTATCCTATGACATTTCGGAGATTTATGAGGAAAGAGAGCCGGAAGTACTGAACACCGTCAAAATGAGCGATAAGAACCTCAATGCCGTAAAGGAAGGAATGCTTTCGGTTACTGAGGACGGTACCGGACGGGCGGCATTGGGAGATTATCCTATAAAGGTAGGAGGAAAAACCGGAACATCGCAGGTATTGAACCAGGCGGATCACAGCGTATTCGTAGCCTTCGCGCCGTTTGACAATCCGCAGATAGCAATTTCGGTAGTGCTTGAACACGGTGATTCGGGATACTCAGCCGGTACAATTGTAAGAAACATACTCGACACCTACTTTTTCACTGATAATACTGCTCAATCCACAGAAGATATGCCGTTTACCGTATTAGATTGATTTGACAAAAATGTATCAATATGGTAGAATATCTATCATGATTTACACATATCACAACGAAAGGTTACGGTAATTAAAATGAGCAGAATATTTGCTGTTACCTCCGGCAAAGGCGGCGTCGGAAAATCGACCGTAGCGGTAGGGCTTGCATCGGCTTTTGCGGCAAGAGCTGACAAAGTGCTGCTTGTTGATATGGACGAAGGATTCAGATGTCTGGACCTCATGCTCGGAATTGACTCAAAGACTGTATTTGATCTTTCAGACATACTTGGCGGAAAGGATATTGATGACGCAGCATACGCATGCGACAGCGTACAAAACCTGTATCTCATACCGGCCGCCTCAAAACAAGGTCTTATAGATATTCAGCAGTTCAAAGAATTCGCCCTGAAAGCGGCCTGCAGTTTTGATATTATAATATTTGATTTCCCGGCAGGAATTAATCCTGAGCTTTACTGCGCGCTGCCTGAGGACACACTGTTTTTAGCCGTAGCAGTACCGGATCCGGTATCTATAAGAGATGCATATCAGATAAGCCGCATGCTAAGCGAATACAGCCTTCCGGCAAGGCTTATAATAAACCGTTTTATTCACAGTCAAAGCCGCAGAACCGGCTTTAAAAATATAGACAATATAATAGATTCTTCCGGGATCAGACTGTTAGGGATCATACCGGAAAGTGAAGAACTGGCAATGCTGTCAGTTACCCACAAGCTCAAAAAGCACTGCCGCGCTCTTTTGGCATTCAAGAGGATAGCCGCCAGGCTTTCGGGAGAGCAGCAGCTGCTTCCAAAACTAAAAAAAATCTGAAAGGATGTTTATATAATGACAATTGCTATTATCGCGCATGACGCCAAAAAAGAACTTATGGTTCAGTTTTGCATCGCCTACTGCGGAATTTTAAGTAAATACAATCTTGTAGCCACGGGTTCCACCGGAAAGATGGTCGCGGAAGCCACAGGACTCAATATAATACAGTTTTTAGGCGGTTCTCAGGGAGGGGCGCAGCAGATAGCCTCAAGAATAGGCTGTGATGAAATCGACATGCTGCTTATGTTCCGTGACCCGCTTAATCCGAAAGCCGGCGAGCCGGATGAACATGCGCTTCTGCGTTTGTGCGATGTTCATAACATTCCGGTTGCCACCAATATCGCCACAGCGGAAATGCTGATACACGGTCTTGAAAGAGGAGATCTCGACTGGCGTGAAATTGTTAAAAAAGGATAAGGTAAAATGGCAGAAATAAATCGCGCCGTAAAGGGCACCAACGATGTTTTACCCTCTGAAAGCCACAAGCTGCAGTTTGTTGAGGGAAAAATGCTCGAAGTAGCGGGTCTTTACGGTTACAACGAAATCCGTGTGCCTGTTTTTGAGCACACGGAGGTATTTTTACGCAGTGTCGGCGACACTACGGATGTTGTGCAGAAAGAAATGTACACATTTGACGATAAAGGCGGACGGTCAATCACACTGCGGCCCGAGCTTACCGCGGGAGTAGTGCGCAGCGCCATTGAAAAGGGTCTGGTAAACGGCGCTTTGCCGGTAAAGGTCTGTTATATAGGAGGCTGCTACCGTTACGAGAAACCGCAGGCGGGCAGGCTCAGAGAATTTCATCAGTTCGGAGTAGAATGTATAGGAGCGGCGTCGCCGAATGCTGACGCCGAGGTAATATCACTTGCGCGCCAGGTGCTGATGAGCGTTGGAATTGAGAAAATATCGCTTGAGATAAACTCGATAGGCTGTCCCGAATGCCGCAAGGACTACCACAAGGCGCTTAAAGAATATTTCACGGCCAATACGGACAGGCTTTGTGACACATGTCTTGAACGGCTTGAGAGAAATCCCATGAGGATACTTGACTGCAAATCACCGGTATGTTCCGAAATAGCTGCGGGAGCTCCGGTAGTGACCGACTATTTGTGTGAAGAATGCAGGGAACATTTCGAGGGTGTCAAAGCAAACCTTGAAGCCATGGGGATATCATACACAGTCAATCCGCACATAGTCAGAGGTCTTGACTATTATACGCGTACTGTATTTGAGTTCATATCTGGAGATATAGGGGCTCAGTCGACAGTCTGCGGTGGCGGCAGATATGACGGACTCATATCACAGATGGGCGGTCCGAAAACAGCGTCATTAGGTTTTGCGATGGGAATAGAGCGGCTTATGCTGGTACTTGAAAACCAGAAAATAGCATTGCCCGAAGCTGCGAAAACAGATTTGTATATAGCGCCGTTAGGGGATAAAGCTCAGCTGACGGCTTCATCGCTCTGCGCGAAACTCAGGGGCGACGGATTCAGAGTTGAAACAGATATATGCGGCCGGGGACTTAAAGCCCAGATGAAATTCGCGGACAAAACCGGAGCGAAATTCACCATGGTTATCGGTGATAACGAAATCGCAAGCTCAGGCGCCGAGCTTAAAAACATGCGGACAGGTGAGGCTTTTCCGGTCAAATTTGACAGCCTTTCAGACGAGCTGTATAAAGCAATCAACAAATCTGCCTTTGACGATCTTGCAGAGGCAATACTATAAAGAGGTGTCTTGATTTGAAATTAGACAGAATGGACGGATTAAAGCGCACCCGGTACTGCGGTACGCTGAGAACTGAGGATGCCGGCAATTCGGTTACCGTATGTGGCTGGATTCAAAGACAGCGTGATTTAGGCGGACTTATATTTGCCGATTTAAGGGACAGAACCGGTATCGTGCAGCTGGCATTTGACGATAATACCGACAGGGATATTTTTGAGAAAGCATCGGCCCTCAGATCTGAATATGTTGTTATGGCAAGCGGAACCGTAAGACAGAGGTCCTCGGTAAACAATGATATCCCTACCGGAGAAATAGAAATAGAGGTCACCTGCCTTAAGATACTGGGAGTTTCCCAGACTCCCCCGTTTGAAATCCTCAACGATTCCAACGCCAACGAGGAGCTCAGACTGCGTTACAGATATCTTGACCTGAGACGTCCCAATCTGCAAAAAAACATAATGCTCCGGCATAAGGTAACCAAAGTCACCAGAGATTATTTTGATGAAAACGGATTTATAGAGATAGAGACACCTACCCTTATCAAATCCACACCCGAAGGCGCGCGTGATTATCTTGTACCCTCGCGCATACACAAGGGAAGCTTTTTTGCACTTCCGCAGTCACCTCAGCTTTACAAGCAGCTGCTTATGCTGTCAGGGTTTGACCGTTATATGCAGATAGCCCGCTGTTACCGCGATGAGGATTTAAGAGCAGACCGTCAGCCGGAATTTACTCAAATAGACCTTGAAATGTCCTTTGTGGAGCCGGAAGACATATATTCAATAGCCGAAGGGTATATAAAAAGACTTTTTAAAGAAGTTTTAAATGTTGATATCTCTACCCCTCTGCCGCGCCTTACTTATACCGAAGCCATGAACGACTACGGTTCTGACAAACCTGACACAAGGTTTGATATGAAAATAAGGGATATTTCGGATATAGCGGAAAGCTGCGGGTTCGGGGTATTCTCTGATACAGTAAGGAACGGGGGCACCGTAAGGGCGATAAACGCGAAAAACGCCGCAGGAGTATATACCCGCAAGGAAATCGATAAGCTGACAGAAGAGGCGAAAGGCATAGGAGCAAAGGGACTTGCGTTTATGAGATGGGCAGAAGAAACCCCGACCTGCTCATTTGCCAAATTCATGACAGACGAAGAAATGAATGCTATATACGAGCGGATGGATTTTGAAAAAGGTGATGTAGTGCTTATAGTTGCCGACCGCAAAAAGACCGCACTCGCGGTACTTGGAGCGCTGAGACTCACCGTTGCCAAACGGATGGGAATAATTCCGGAAGGCAAATACAATTTCCTTTGGATCACCGAATTCCCGTTTTTTGAGTACAATGAGGACACCGGCAGCTGGGACGCTATGCATCATCCTTTTACCGCGCCTCTGGATGAATGTATACAGTACCTTGATTCCGCACCGGAAAAAGTTTTCGCCAAAGCTTACGACTTAGTTCTTAACGGGATAGAGCTTTCAAGCGGATCTATAAGAATAACCGATCCTGAGCTTCAGTCACGTATGTTTAAAGCGCTGGGGCTTTCGGAGGAAGAAGCGCATGAGAAATTCGGATTTTTAACCGACGCCTTCAAATACGGCGCTCCGCCGCACGGAGGAATGGGCATAGGTCTCGACCGTCTTGTAATGCTGATGTGCGGATGTGACAGTCTGAGGGACATAATAGCGTTTCCGAAAGTCTCAAATTCGAGTGAGCTTATGTCAGGCGCTCCGTCTGAGGTTGACAGTTTACAGCTTGCGGAGCTTGCGATATCTTTGACTGATGCCGCGAAACCCGAACAACAATAATACAGTATAAAATTATAAGCTGCCGCAGGTAAATAACACCTGCGGCAGCTTTATTTTTAAATATTGATTTTTTATCTTTCCTCGCGGAAATAAGAGAGACCCAGACTTTCAGGCGGCTGATTTTCTTTTTTGTTGCGCATACTTACAATTATAAGAACAATAAGCGTAACGATATACGGAGCCATCTTGAAAAGCTCCTGAGCCGACATTCCGAGATTTTCGAAATAATTGTGTATAATGAAAAGTCCGCCGAAGAGTATAGAGCCTATTATACTTATATTCGGTCTCCAGACAGCAAATATTACAAGCGCTATCGCGAGCCATCCCCTGTCTCCGAAGGCATCATTTGACCAGATACCGCACGCATAGTCCATTACATAGTAAAGTCCTCCGAGGCCTGCAACCATGCTGCCGATACATGTGGCGAAATATTTGTATCTGTTCACATTTATGCCTGCAGCATCCGCAGTGGCGGGGTTTTCACCCACCGCGCGCAGATTAAGTCCGGCACGGGTATTCTTGATAATATATGAAGCCAGCAGCGCTATGATTATCGCCGAATATGCCAGAAAGCTGTATGACAGAAATATTTCCCCGAACCAGCCTAAGTTATCGGCAAAAGGAAAAGTTTTACTGAAATAAGAACTTGTTTTGCTAAGGGTTATGGAAGGCATATCGGTATCGACAAGCTTTATCAGAGAGCCGCCGAAGAAGTTGCCTATTCCGACACCGAAAGTGGTCAGCGCCAAACCGGTAACATTCTGATTTGCTCTTAAAGTTACCGTAAGGAAACAGTAGATAAGACCCATAACGAGCGAACCCAAAAGCGAAGACAATAGCGGTATTGCTATTATAAGGAAGGGATTAGGATCACCGGCCAAGTTATGTTCATACAGAAAGGCGCCTATAACACCGGAAATACCGCCCACATACATAATACCGGGTATACCGAGATTAAGGTTACCGCTCTTTTCGGTAATAATTTCTCCGGTAGAGCCGAACAAAAGAGGTATACCCTGCATTACAGCACGGTGAATAAAGGTAGCAATCATTGTTTGTCCGCCTCCTTGTCACGAAACTTTATGGAATAATTAAGGAAGAACTCGCAACCGATAATGAAGAAAATAATAATACCTGTAATAATTTCGGAGAACGAGTCATTAAGTCCGCATGAAGTGGAAATCTGAACGGCTCCCCTCTCAAGAAATACAATTAGCAGAGAAGTAAGCACCATATACAGCGGATTGAACTTTGCAAGCCAGGAAACCATTATAGCGGTAAATCCGCGTCCCGCTACGGTATCGCGGGTTATTGTGTGGTCTGCCCCGGCAACAAGCAAAAATCCTGCTATACCACAGATCGCACCGGAAATTATCATTGTACGTATAATTACTTTTTTTACACTGATGCCGACATAACGGGCTGTATTCTGAGATTCACCTACCACCGATATTTCATAGCCTTGCTTGCTGTATTTAAGGTAAATATACATAATTACGGTTATAACTGCCACTGTTATCACGCTGAGCAGATATTTCTGATTGCCTATTACCGGCAGCCATCCGGCCTGGGTATCGCCGTTAATAACACCTATCTTGCCCGAACCTTTAGGCACTGCCCATTCGCTTGCAAAGAACGAAACTATCTGTATAGCTATGTAATTCATCATGAGTGTGAACAGCGTCTCATTTGTGTTCCACTTTGCCTTGAAAAGCGCAGGTATAAGCGCCCATATACTTCCGGCGAGCACGCTTGCAATAAACATCAGCGGCAGCAGTACCCCATAGGGAAGCTTATCGCCGAGCTGTATCATACAAGCCGCGGTAGCCATACCTCCTATAAGAGCCTGTCCTTCCGCGCCTATATTCCAGAATTTCATTTTAAAGGCGGGTGTTACCGCGAGCGCCACACATAAAAGCATAGCCGTATTCTGTATTAAGAACCAAAACCTTCTTGAAGTACCTATTGCCCCGTCAATAAGACTTGAAAATACATCCAGCGGATTTTCTCCCGTGAGAAAAACTGTAAGCACTGCCGACACCAGAAGCGCCGCAACAATAGCAGCCGCTCTTATGAGCCAGGCTTTCCACCAGACGATTGCATCGCGTTTTACTATGTGGAAAATAGGTTCACGCGGATTAGCTTCCTTTTGTTTCATCATACGGCGTCCTCCCCTCTGCCGGATTTAACGGATTTTGTCATAAGCAGACCTATTTCTTCTTTTGTAGCGGTTTTGCCGTCTACAATACCCGTAACAGAACCCGAACCTATGACCATGATCCTGTCGCAAAGTTCGATAAGCACATCAAGGTCTTCTCCGACAAATATAACTGCCACTCCCTTTTTCTTTTGGGCGTTCAGAAGATTGTAGATTGTATAGCTTGAATTTATATCAAGACCCCTCACTGGGTAAGCCGCCATTAAAACGGTAGGTGAAGCGGCGATTTCACGCCCTACAAGCACCTTTTGAACATTTCCGCCCGAAAGTCTTCTTACCGGAGTGGTAGCCCCCGGCGTCACAACCTCCAGATCCGCTATAATATGTTCTGCCAGATCCTTCGGAGCCTTTCGCTCAAGGAATACCGATTTCCCCTTTTTATAAGAGCGGAGCATCATATTGTCAATAATATCCATATTTCCTACAAGGCCCATTCCGAGACGGTCTTCGGGAACAAATGAAAGCCTAACTCCGAGCTCCCTTATCTGCATAGGGGTTTTATCCCTGAGATTGTCCTGCAAGCCTGTTTTAGGGTTATTATACAGTATTTCGCCCTCATCGACCTTTTGCAGACCGGCAATAGATTCAAGCAGTTCACGCTGTCCGCTGCCGGCAATGCCTGCTATACCCAATATTTCACCCGACCGCGCGGTAAAGGAAATATCATTAAGTATCTTTACACCTTCGCGGTTGACACAGTTAAGATTTTTAACGGTAAGTCTGTCTTCAGTATTCACCGGCTCGCTTCTTTCGATATTAAGCGATATCTTAGCGCCAACCATCATTTCGGTAAGGCTTGACTCATTGGTCTGAGATGTTATAACGGTGCCCACATACTCGCCCTTTCTCAGCACGGCAACTCTGTCAGAGAGAGAGAGCACCTCGTGAAGCTTATGGGTTATAATAATTATTGCCTTTCCGTCTTCCTTCATACGTCTCAGTACAGCAAACAGCTTTTGTGTTTCCTGAGGAGTAAGCACGGCGGTGGGTTCATCAAGGATCAATATGTCCGCGCCTCTGTACAGTACCTTTATAATTTCAACAGTCTGTTTTTC
Source organism: uncultured Clostridia bacterium (assembly GCA_944384855.1). Taxonomy (GTDB): domain Bacteria; phylum Bacillota; class Clostridia; order Oscillospirales; family Acutalibacteraceae; genus UBA737. Next base: position 32,128 of record CALWUY010000071.1, read on the forward strand.
CGAAACCGACATTTCGTGTATTCTTTTAAACGGATCGATTTCGAATCCGTACCTCTCGCTTATCTCCTTGACACGTTTTGCCGCATCTTTTATATTGTATCTTCCTTTTTCCTTAAGTCCCAAAACGATATTTTCGGTAGCGGAAAATACGTCTACCAGCTTAAAATGCTGATGTATCATACCGATTTTGTATTTGAATGCATCTTTCGGCGAGCGTATAACGACCTCTTCGCCGTCGATAAAAATCTGACCGTGATCAGGAAAATAAATACCCGAAAGAATATTCATAAGAGTAGTTTTCCCGCTGCCGTTTTCGCCCAGAACCGAGAGTATTTCTCCGCGGTTGACCGTTAGACTTATATCCTTATTTGCTACGACCTCACCAAAGGTTTTGGTAATGTTCCGCAGCTCTATTGCCGTTTTTTCTGCCAAGGCATTTACCTCCGATTTATTATTTTGTTTAACAAACCCATTATGAGCTGATATGAAAGCTTATTTTTCTTTAATGAAACAGCACCCGAAAGTCCCCGCCAAAAGCAGAACTATTATAAAACCGACAGGGGTCATATAACGGACACCGAACATTAAAGGCAAAAGCGCCGCTGCGGCCGCGAATCCCGAAACATTCATAATCGCAATATTCAGTCCTCTGCTGTATTTAAAACAGGCGATAACCGCAAGAAGCAACAGCAGACAGGTCAGAATTGCCGTTATAAACGGACCGAAATCAGCATATCCGAAGGGTACTAAGCTGAAATATGAATAGGTTTCTCTGAAAGGTTCGCCGTCGGGATTTCCGAAATACAGCACTGCGCTTTCGGGTAAAATTTCGAGAACGAGCGCTGCAAGCGGCAGACATATACTTAAAATTCTTTTAATTTTCATATACGTTTTTCTCCATAATCACTCAAAAAAAGCCGCTTTTTAAGTGGCGTTTTTTCAGCAATTAAAAACACTTCAAGGCGGAGCTTGCGCCCCGCCTTTCTGCATTGCAAACTAAAATCAGAATTTTTCGTTAAGAGTTGTTATACCGTCTATTCTTACATCAAAATACGGAGCAGAACGATATTCTGACTCATGGAAGTAACCGTCCGAAATAGCTTCGGTATCGGGTTCATATTCAGCATCGGTATTAACATCTGCCATATAGGATTCAAGCTTCTTGCCGTCTACGGTAAATGTATTTATATCAAATACATGAAGCGAACCGTCAGCCAGTTTAGCCTTTGCTTCATCGATAGCGGCCTGTGTGCCTTCGGCAGCTACATTTTCATTTACCTCGGTAAGGGCAACAGAACCGTCTTCAATACCCTTGCACCAGTCAACATCGATCTTGCCGCCGTCGGCTACAGTGTTGATAATGTACTCAAAGTAAGGAGTCCAGTCTATTCTTGACGAAACAATAAAGGTGTTGGGGCATGCGGAAATTGTGCTGCCGTTGTATGATACGTTGGGTACGTTAGCAGACTCGCAGGCAGTAGGAGCACCCATGGAGTCAGCATGCTGGCTTATAAGTTTTGCGCCCTTGCTGATAAGGATTTCAGCGGCCTCTTTTTCAAGCGCCTCGTCATACCATGAACCTGTGAACTGAACATCCATGGTAACGGTCGGGCATACAGATTTTGCTCCGAGATAGAAAGAAGTATATCCAGAGATAACCTCAGCGTAAGTAAACGCGCCAACATATCCCATTTTAGCTTCTTCTGCAGTGAATTCTCCGGCTTCAATCATTTCATTGAGTTTCATACCTGCGGCAATACCCGCGAGATAACGTCCCTCGTAAATGGAAGCAAACGCATTGTGATAATTGTCAAGGTTTTCGGTGTGAGCCTTTGTGCCGGTTGCGTGGCAGAACTGAACATTCGGGAATTCCTTAGCAGCCTGGATTATAAAATCCTCATGGCCGAAGCTGTCCGCGAATACGATGTCACAGCCCGAATCAGCCAGATCGGCAGCGGCTTCGTAACATTCGTTTGACTCAGGTATATTGGTCTTCATGATAACCTGATCTTCGGTAAGTCCTAATTTTTCAACAGCGGCCTTAGCTGCGTTTATAAAGTTAAGGTCGTAGGTAGAGTTCTCGTCATGCAGGAAAATAAAACCTACCTTAACGTCTTTGCCGCCGGCAGCTCCGCTGTCGGTATCAGCTGAGCCGCATGCCGCAAAGCTGAACAGCATTACAGCTGCCATAAGAATTGCCAATAATTTTTTCATTACAAATTCCTCCTAAAATTTATGTAAAATTTAATTACACACTGCGAAAAATAATACCGGTATCATCCATACTGTCTACAATTGCCAGGGATTCCACCCTGATACCCTTGCGCCTTATATCGTCGCCGCCGTTTTGGAAGCCCTTTTCTATGGCGCAGCAGCAGCCCGCGAGCGAGGCACCGGCTTGTCCGACAATATCGATCAAACCTTCCAAAGCTTTTCCGTTTGCGAGAAAGTCGTCTATAATAAGCACATTATCCTGGCTGCTTATATATTCCTTACTCACAACCACCGTATAGTCCGTACCGTGAGTATAAGAATGTACCACGGTTTTATAAAGCTCTCCGCTTAAATTTCCGGTTTTATGTTTTTTAGCAAAAACAACCGGAACATGCATTGCCGCCGCTGCTGCAACAGCAATTGGAATTCCGGATGTTTCGATAGTAAGTATATTGGTAACCTTTTCATCTGAAAACAGGCGGGCGATTTCCCTGCCCATTTCCATAATAAAGTCTACATCTATCCTGTGGTTTAAAAAAGAGCCTACCTTAAGTATATTGCCCGGTAAAATTTCTCCTTCGTTTAAAATTTTATCTTCAAGGGCTTTCATAAAAGGCGGTCTCCTTTCAAAAGACACATTTTAGAATAAATATATACTAACATAAACCGTATTTAAAGTCAATATAATAATCGACAATTTTCTTGCTGTTTTTGAACGGATTTTCATTCTATCAGAACAAAATATTTTATTTTGCAAGGTAAATCAGAAGCACCGAAACATCTGCCGGACTGACACCGGAAATACGGGAAGCCTGCGCAATGTTGGCAGGACGTATCTTTGCGAGTTTCTCAACCGCTTCAAGCCTGAGTCCTTTGATACTTTTGTAATCCGTATCCTCAGGGATGAGCTTGCCCTCAAGCCTTAACATTTCATTAACCTGAGCGAGCTGCCTTGTAATGTATCCCTCGTATTTTATTTCGATTTCGACCTTTTCCTTAACGCTTTCGGGAAGCGGCGGACGCTGTGTATCAAACGGTGCCAGCATTTCGTAACTGAGCTGGGGGCGTTTTATAAGATCGGATAACCTCATTCCTGTGGTCAGAGGAGCCGTTCCTTTTTCCTCAAGCATACAGTTTAAATCCGCGCCCGGCGCGATAAATGTGTTTTTTACTCTTTCTATTTCGGATTCTTTGAGTTCTTTTTTACGCAGAAACTCAGCATACTGCTCTTCGGATATCAGTCCCAGCTTATATCCCGTCGGCATTAAACGCTCATCGGCGTTGTCCTGACGCAGCAAAAGCCGGTACTCGCTTCGGGAAGTCATCATCCGGTAGGGGTCCATGCAGCCCTTGGTGACAAGATCGTCGATAAGAGTCCCTATATATGAAGAGGCGCGTGATAATATGAGCGGAGGTTTTCCCTGTATTTTAAGGGCGGCGTTTATTCCGGCAACCAGTCCCTGCGCGGCCGCTTCTTCGTACCCCGATGAGCCGTTAAACTGCCCCGCTCCGTACAGTCCCTCAAAATCCTTCATCTCAAGCGTGGCTCTCATGGCAAGCGGATCTATACAGTCATACTCAATAGCATACGCGTTTCTCATTATCTTTACATTTCTGAGACAGGGTATGGTTTTGTAAAGCTTTATCTGGACTTCTTCGGGAAGCGATGATGACAATCCCTGAAGATACATTTCCTCTGTGTTTTCCCCGCACGGTTCTATAAAAAACTGATGCCGCTTTTTATCGGAAAACCTTACTATTTTATCCTCGATGCTCGGACAGTATCTGGGACCTATGCCTTCGATAACCCCCGAATAAAGCGGAGACCGGTCTATATTTTCAAGTATTACCCGCTTGGTGTCATCATTTGTGTACGCAATGTGACATACCACCTTATTTTCAGGCGGAACAGCGGTTGAGAAACTGAAAGGTACAGTCTTTTCGTCACCCGGCTGAACCTCAAGCTGAGAAAAGTCTATACTGTCCCGCGCTACTCGCGCCGGGGTTCCGGTCTTGAACCTTCTTAATGGAAGTCCCAATTTTTTAAGCGACTCTGACAGCGCGTTTGCCGGAAAGGAGCCGTCAGGTCCTGCCGAATAATTGATCTCGCCTACATATATTCTTCCGCCTAAAAACGTACCGGTGGCAAGTATTACCGCTTTCGCCTCAAATACCGCTCCCAAAGCTGTGGTACAGTACCAAAGCCCGTCCTTTTTGCAGATATCCACAATTTCGCACTGTTTTACGTCCAGGCCCTGCTGAAGCTCCACCGCATGCTTCATATAGCCGCTGTATGCCCTGCGGTCAACCTGCGCCCTCAGCGAATGAACGGCAGGACCTTTGCCTAAATTCAGCATTCTGCTCTGAAGCGAATTCTTGTCTGCGGCTTTTCCCATTTCGCCGCCGAGTGCATCCAGCTCTCTGACCAGATGTCCCTTTGCCGTGCCTCCGATAGACGGATTACACGGCATATTGCCTATCCAGTCAAGGCTTACCGTAAAAATTATAGTGCTGCACCCCAGCCGCGCGCCTGCCAAAGCGGCCTCTATACCCGCGTGTCCCGCGCCTATAACCGCAATGTCGTAAGACCCGGCATCGTAACTTTTTATAGCCAAAAAAATCCCTCTTTTAACAATGTGCTCGGTATTATTTTATGCTTTCCATCTTCTTCTGCTGCCGTATGTCCTTACCCAGGAATTTATATCCCTCATAATTTCCTATCAGCCTTGAAGATACTCTCGGAGTATAGCGTTCCTCGAGCTGTTTCATGGAAAGATTGGTATTGATTATTGTAGGTCTTCTGATTAAAATACGCGTATTTATGATATTGTAAAGCACCGATTTTGTAAACGAAGTAGCAAGTTCGGTTCCCAGGTCATCTATTACAAGCAGATCGCAGTTAAGGACAGAGTCGTATACACCCTTCCCTTCCGACTGGAATTTTTCATTTTCTATTGCCGAAAACAGATTTCCCGCCGACGCGTAAACCGGCATATACCCTTTTTCTATAACCGCAGAAACCACGGCAAGGGTAAGATGTGTCTTTCCGAGACCCGCATCCCCCATAAACAGCAGGTTACAGGACGTTTCCGGCGAAAAACCGATAGCGTACTCACGGCACAGCTTAAATACCGCAGTCATTCTCCGTCTCGGGTTCTGACCGTCGGCGCCGTCTTTATCCGAATAATACTTCAGGTCAAAATTATCAAACCTGCAGCTTTGAAGCGGCATTTCGCGGGACAGCTCAGCTGTCATTACCGCTGCTGCCTCCCGCTTTACGCAGCCGCATATTTTGCCCGATGCATACCCTGTATCTTTGCATACACTGCAGTTATAACTGATTTCAGGCACCTGTGCTTTTTTCAGCAGCATTTTTTTCTCCTCAGCTAAAGCAGACGCTTTTTTCTGAAGCTGTTCCACCCCGTCTTTGCCCTCTGAAAGTGCGGTTACAGCAATATCCGCCCCTGTTCTGGAAAGCAGCATGTCTATCTCTGAAAGCCTCGGATTTGCTTTATAAGCGGCTGAAAGCATTAAATCTCTCTGCGCCTGTTTTTCGGAAAGAGTTTTTCTTATGTTTTCAAAAGCTTTTTTATATGTATCCTCTTTAGTAAGCATATTTTTCACTAATCCTTTGAGTTAAGCAGTTTTTCATACAAATCAAGGTCATAGGCAGCGCCGTCCGTCCTGTCGGCCTTATCATTTTTTGACTTAATAAGGTCATTTACGGTTCTGATACCTTTCAAATACCAGTTTTCAATAATTTTGGCGGTATATGCGAAAGAAAACTTTGATTTTTTATTCACACATTCATCATAGGCTTCCGTAAGCAGTTCTTTCGGAAGTTCCCACTCCGCAATCCATTTGTATGACAGTTCCTCTTCCTTTTTGCTGGGTTTTCGCTTTTCAATTCCGAACGCCGCGCATACAGCGTTCCAGCACTGCTGCGTGCGGGAAAGTTTTACGAGCTCCTTTTCGGCTCCGTCTATGGTATCTATCCCGCGGTTTGCCCAGTCAACCGCCGTAGCCTCGATAAAATTCATATTAATCCTTTTTATGTCGACCGCGTACTGTACAATAAACAGAATTATCGATACATCCAGCCCCAAATCATCATACATCCATACTAAAGACGCGGTTTCGTTGCTTTTAAGGTTTCTGCCGAATTTCAACTGTGTTTCTCTCAGAAGATAGGCAATTTTTGAATCCTCGCCGCCTCTTTTCACTACATCCGAACGCGAAGGTTTCTGCATCCTTACCGATGCCTTAGGCTTTTCAGGCACCGCCTCTGCCGAGGTATTTTCCTTTGGCAGCAGAATTCCCGTATCCGCCCAGTAGAGCAGCGCTTCCTTAACATCATACTCATTCACTCCGGTATATTCTGAAATTTCACTTACAGGTATATCGGCAGTCATTTTTCTGAATATGTAAATCAGCACTTTGACATGTTCGGCCTTTGCAAATTTCAAATACCTGTCTGCCACCGCAGCCGGGATCGGAACGGAAGACGCCAGCTCGGCAGGATTTATCAGATAATCCATCACTTTACCCCTGTTTCAAAACTATATTAACAATTAATTATAACAATTAATACGGTTATTGTAAATAGGCAAAATTTCATAAAAAAAGGAGACTGTTTCCAGTCTCCCCTGATATTAATAAGCTTTTCCCCAGTAAAGCATATACTTTGCCTCTTTGCCGCAGCATACACATTTATCGGATATTCTTTCCTGTTCAAACGGTATGCAGCGCGAAGTTACACCGGCGTCTTCCTTAAGTTTGTCCTCGCACTCGCGGCATCCGCACCACATAGCGCGGATAAACCCGGGTTTGTTATCGGCAATTTCTTTTAATTCATCGAAATCGTGAGCGTCATAAGTCATGCTGTCTCTGCGTTCCAGCGCTTTTTTGTACAATCCGTCATGCACCGCTTTTAAAAGCTGAGGTATAGCTTCTTCAATCTTATCCAGAGAAACCGACGTCTTTTCTCCGTTGTCCCTGCGTACAACCACACAGGAGTTATTTTCTATATCCTTGGGTCCCAGTTCTATTCTCAGCGGAACACCTTTCATCTCATATTCTGCAAACTTCCATCCGGGCGTCTGATCGCTTGCATCAAGCTTTGCGCGGCAAATATTTTTGAGCTTTGCCAGCACTTCGTTTGCCTTTTCCATAACACCTGGCTTATGCGAAGCAATAGGTATCAATATTGCCTGTATCGGAGCCACCGCCGGCGGAAGAACCAGACCGCTGTCATCGCCGTGGGTCATTATTATTGCTCCTATAAGCCTTGTCGTAGTTCCCCATGAAGTCTGGAAAGGATTTACTAAATTATTGTTTTTATCGGTGTACTGAATATCGAACGCTTTGGCAAAACCGTCGCCGAAATAATGAGACGTACCGCTCTGAAGCGCTTTTCCGTCATGCATAAGCGCTTCTATCGTGTATGTAGCCTCCGCGCCGGCAAAACGCTCTTTTTCTGTCTTGATACCCTTTACAACCGGCATTGCGAGATACTCCTCGGCAAACTTTGCATAAACATTAAGCATCTGTATGGTTTCTGCCTGCGCTTCTTCTGGGGTTGCATGAAGCGTATGGCCTTCCTGCCAGAGAAATTCGCGTGACCTTAAAAACGGGCGTGTAGTTTTTTCCCAGCGCACAACATTGCACCACTGATTATAAAGTTTGGGCAAATCCCTGTAAGAATGCACAATATTTTTAAAATGGTCGCAGAAGAGGGTTTCTGAAGTAGGACGCACGCACATTCTTTCTTCCAGCTCCTCCTCGCCGCCGTGAGTCACCCAGGCAACTTCCGGAGCAAATCCCTCCACATGATCCTTTTCTTTCTGCAAAAGGCTTTCGGGAATAAAAAGCGGCATATAAACATTTTCATGTCCCGTTTCCTTGAACAGCGCGTCCATCTGACGCTGAATATTCTCCCAGATAGCATATCCGTATGGACGTATTATCATACAGCCCTTAACCGAAGCATAGTCAATAAGTTCGGCTTTTAAGCAAACATCCGTATACCATTTGGCGAAATCCTCCTCCATGGAGGTTATAGATTTTACAAGTTTATCCTTTGCCATATCATCAGGTGCAGACGCACCCTTGTCCACCTTTCGTTTCAGAAGACTGAATTTTTACATACTTAATTATTATAAAATAACTTTTTATATTTTGCAACAATTTTTGATAGATTCAGTATTCTCCGTTAATTTTTTTTAAAATATTGTAAAAAATATAAAAAAATATTGACAAATTACAGTTTTGAACATATCATTTGATTAAGGCATTTCTTAATTGCAGTGCTTCAAGCCGGCGGGTATACACCTTACGGTAAATTTTCAGGAGGAATATTTATGGTATTTGAAAAAGTAAAAGAACTTTTAGCCAACCAGTTAGGTGCAGACGAAGAACTTATGACTATGGACACAAATATAGCTTCGGATTTAGGTGCTGACAGTCTGGATGTTGTTGAGCTGCTTACTGATATTCAGGATGAATTCCAGATTGAAATTCCGGACGAGGAGATTGAAAACATAAAAACAATAGGAGATCTCACGGAATATATACAGAATAATATTTAATTTAAAGCTGTGGCAAACCCACAGCTTTTTTATTTGTTAATATAATTTTAATTGACTTTAAGAGGCTTATGGAGTAAAATAAATACAAAATAATACAGTGGAGTGAATGGAATGAAACCGATTTATAACAGGGTGCTTCTGAAACTCAGCGGCGAAGTGCTTGCAGGAGAAAAAGGTTCGGGAATTGATTTTGACAAAGTGCTTGAGATTTGTGAACGAATAAAGACCTGTGCAGAAATCGGGGTGCAGATAGCAATAGTTGTAGGCGGAGGGAACTTCTGGCGCGGCCGTTCGAGCGGCAAGATGGACCGCACGCGCGCCGACCACATGGGTATGCTTGCGACGTCAATAAACTCACTGGCTTTGGCGGATGCGCTGGAGCAGCTCGGGGTAACGGCGAGGGTACAGACGGCAATAGAGATGCGTCAGATAGCGGAGCCGTACATCAGGAACAGGGCAGTCCGGCATCTGGAAAAAGGCAGAGTGGTAATTTTCGGCTGCGGAACGGGCAACCCGTTTTTTTCAACCGACACTGCCGCCGCTCTGCGAGCTGCCGAAATAGGTGCAGACGTAATATTCAAAGCCACGAATGTCGACGGTGTATACGACAGCGACCCGAAAACGCATCCGGATGCCAAAAAATATGATACGTTATCACATTTAGAAGTTTTAAAGCAGGGCTTAAACGTTATGGACAGTACGGCGGCATCGCTGTGTATGGACAACAATATAAAGATACTTGTATTCAACCTTAAAAATCCGGACAATATAGTTTCCGCGGTATTGGGAGAAGCTATAGGTACGGTAATAAAATAACAAACAGCGAAGGAGAATTTGCATGAACGAACTCATTAAAAATACCGAGGAAAAAATGAATAAAACAGTCGCGGTTTTAGAGCGTGATTATAAATCGGTAAGAGCGGGGCGGGCAAACGCGGCAATACTGGACCGTATAAACGTTGATTATTACGGCGTACCCACACCGATTCAGCAGATGGCTGCGGTATCAGTTCCGGAACCGCGGATTCTCATGATACAGCCGTGGGACGCGTCTTCATTGAAGGCCATAGAAAAAGCCATACTGACTTCAGATATAGGAATAAATCCTCAGAATGACGGAAGAGTAATCCGGTTATCATTTCCGCCTTTGACAGAAGAACGGCGCAGGGAGATAGTGAAAGAGGTTAAAAAACTTGCGGAAGACAATAAGGTTGCGATTCGCAACACGCGCCGTGACGCGCTTGAGAAACTCAAAGGACTTAAGAAGGCTAACACAATAACAGAGGACGATGTAGCTGACGGTGAAAAGAAGATTCAGAATCTTACCGACAGGTTCTGCAAGGAAATTGATGAGCTTGCAGGGATAAAGGAAAAAGAAATTCTGGAAATTTAATTAAGATAAATACTGATTATCGGGCGGATGCCGTTTTATCCGCCCGATTTTCGCACAAAAATACAACGGCGGTGAAGGACTTGAAGCTATTGAATCGGGAAGAAAAAAAGCGGATTCTGCCGCGGCACATTGCCATAATAATGGACGGCAACGGGAGGTGGGCGAAGAAACGCTCTCTGCCGAGAACGGCGGGACATATAGCGGGTGCCAAAACATTCAAAACGATTGCGAGATACTGCAATAAAATCGGTCTTGAATATCTTACTGTTTACGCTTTTTCCACTGAAAACTGGAAACGTCCGAAAGAAGAAGTAGAAGGTATAATGGATTTATTGAGGGACTACCTTAAAGACGCGGAAAATTTCAAGGATGAGAACATAAGGGTAAGGTTTATAGGAGACCGCACACCGCTTGCCGAAGATATTAAGGCGCTAATGGTAAAGAACGAGGAAGGCTCTGAAAACGCCACGGGGCTTAACCTTAATATCGCGATAAACTACGGAGGAAGAGATGAGATTACCCACGCGGTAAAAAAAATCATAAATTCCGGCATTTCGGCAGAGGATATAACCGAGCAGACTATAAGCGACAATCTATATACAGCTGGATGTCCCGATCCGGATTTTATTATACGTCCTAGCGGTGAATACCGGCTCTCAAACTATCTTATATGGCAGTCGGCATATTCTGAATACTGGTTTTCAGATATTTTATGGCCCGACTTCAAGCCGAAACACCTTGAAAAAGCGATTGAAGATTATAACCAAAGAAACCGCAGATTCGGAGGAATATAAACTATGAAAACTCGCATAATTTCGGGAATAGTATTATTTATTATAGTAGCGGCGGTATTGGCGGCGGGCATATTTATAAGCCCTGTCATTGTATCCTTTTTTATAGCTCTTATTTCGGCTAATGCCGTATACGAGCTGCTTAAAAACGCCGCCGGAATAAAGTCGAATACAGCACTGATCGGCAGTATGGTCTACAGCTTTTTAAATGTGTTTTTGCTGAACTGGGATTATAAAAATGTCCCTGATTTTTTAAATGTTTCATCACCTGTCGATTATAACGAAATCGCGCATTTCAGATCATCGCTGATACTTGGCACAGTTTATTTTATTTTTGCGGCGGTTATATGCCTTATTAAGCATAAAGACTTTAACCTTTCGCAGATAGCTGTACTATGTGCCATGCCGATTGCTGTTTCCTATGCTTTCAGCAGCCTCGGCACTATTTTAAATCATGACAGCGGAATATATTACCTGCTTCTGCTTATCAATTTTTCATCTGTATGCGACATGGGAGCATATTTCACCGGAGTCACAATAGGCAAGCACAAGCTTTGTCCTGAAATCAGCCCGAAAAAGACGGTTGAAGGCGCAGTCGGCGGCATAATATCCAGTATAATAATTTCAGTCGTTATCATTTTATGTTTCGGACAGACGGGAAAAATGCTTATAACCCTATTGCTTACCGTTCCGTTCTGCATATTAGGAATGATCGGCGATTTATTTGCTTCTGTCATCAAGCGCTCGGTAGGGATCAAGGACTACGGAAATTTAATTCCGGGTCACGGCGGAATACTTGACAGGTTTGACAGCATATTAATGATTGCACCCTTATTGTATATATTTATAATTTTAGGTATACTGTGATGAAAAAACTATGTATTTTAGGTTCTACCGGTTCAATAGGAACTCAGGCTCTCGAGGTTGCCGAGAGGAACGGCTATACCGTAACTTCGCTGGCAGCCGGCAGCAATACAGCGCTTTTAGAAGTTCAGGCAAGAAAATTTTCAGTCAAATCGGTCGCCGTTTTCAACACAGAGAGAGCTAAAGAATTAAAGCTTAAATTGGCGGATACCGATATTAAAGTTTTATCAGGCGCAGAAGGGGTTTGCGAAATCACCCGCGACGACAGCGATATAGTGCTTAACTCCATTGTAGGTATCGCGGGGCTTCGTCCGACTCTTTCAGCCATTGAAGCCGGAAAAACAATAGCGCTTGCAAATAAAGAAACCCTGGTTACCGGCGGCGAAACAGTAAACCGGAAAGCAAATGAAAAAGGTGTAAAAATAATCCCCGTAGACAGTGAACATTCCGCTATTTTCCAGTCCCTTCAGGGAGCGCCGGAAAAAAGCCTTAAAAAAATACTTCTTACCGCCTCAGGCGGTCCGTTTTACGGCAAAACAAGAGAAGAACTGGAGAATGTAACCATAAAACAGGCGCTTAACCATCCGAACTGGTCAATGGGAGCGAAAATAACGGTTGATTCGGCCACCATGATGAATAAAGGTCTGGAAGTTATAGAAGCGGTACATCTTTTCGGAATTACGGCCGATAATATAGAGGTACTGATACACAGACAGAGCATACTTCATTCCGGTGCGGAGCTCAGCGACGGCGCTGTGATAGCGCAGCTTGGAACGCCGGATATGCGGCTTCCGATACAGTACGCCCTGACATATCCCGACAGAAGCGACTTCGCGTTTGAACGTTTGAGTCTTGCAGATATAGGAACGCTTACCTTTGCGCGTCCGGATAATCGAACCTTCCGCTGCCTTCCGCTTTGTATTGAGGCGATAAAACGCGGCGGGCTTGCCCCGGCGGCGGTAAACGGCGCCAACGAGGAAGCTGTGCGCATGTTTCTTGAAGGCAGGATAAAGTTTTTGCAGATTGCGGATTTTGTCGAAAAAGCGCTTGAATGCGTGAACAATAAAAAAGAATATACTCTTGAGGATATTTTTGAGACTGACAGAACATCAAGATTACTTGTGAAAAACAGTTCAAAACAAACTTCAAAACTTTAAAAAGTGGTGATAAATATTTCTTCGTTTTTAAATTTTCTCAACAATGTCTGGCCCTATTTGGTAGCGGTGCTTTTATTTTTGCTTCTGATTTTAATCCATGAATTCGGTCATTTTATAAGCGCTAAGCTTTTCAAGGTAAAAGTAAACGAGTTTGCGGTAGGTTTCGGACCCAAGCTTTTTTCAAAAAAGGCAGGAGAAACCGTATACTCGGTAAACCTGATTCCTTTGGGCGGCTACTGTGCCATGGAAGGAGAAGACGAAAACAGCAGTGACAGCAGAGCATTCTGCAACAATGCGGCGTGGAAGCGTTTTATAATAGTAATAATGGGAGCGGTTTTCAACATTTTGTTAGGACTTTTGATTATTGCCATAATTTTAGCTCCCGAAAAAGCTTTCACCTCTACCACGATAGCTGAGTTCGAACCAAATGCTTTAAGTCAGCAGACCGGTCTTGCGGTAAATGACGAAATAATTAAAGTTGACGGCAGAAAAATTTACACCACCTACGATTTGAGTTATGCATTTACGAATATTGATGACGGTAAAATAGATATTACCGTTATGCGCGACGGCGAGAAAGTATTGCTCAAAGACGTCACCTTTGAAACCGAAGAAGAAAACGGAATCAGTTATTTAACGGTAGACTTTACGGTTTACGGAATTGAAAAGACATTCGGTTCATATTTGCGTCAGACCGTGGACACAGCGTTTTCATATTGTTCTGTAATATGGCGCAGTCTTTTTGATCTTATAGGCGGAAAATACGGTATCAGCGCGGTTTCCGGACCGGTCGGAGTAACGGTGGCGATAGGTCAGGCGGCAAAGCAGAGCCTTCTTAATATTTTACCGATAATGGCGCTTATAACTATAAACCTCGGTCTTTTCAATCTGCTGCCGATTCCCGCGCTGGACGGCGGAAGGCTTTTGTTCATACTCATAGAAATGATATTCCGCAAGCCTGTTCCGCAGAAATACGAAGCCGCGGTACACACAGCAGGCTTTATATTGCTTTTTGCCTTTATGCTGCTGATATCGGCAAAAGATATATGGTCACTTATTGTCAATTAGAACAAGGAAGCAGGAAACAATTTGATGTATACCAACGATAAAACCGTTAAGGTAAAAGCAGGAAACGTTTTTATAGGCGGAGGAGCGCCGGTAACGGTGCAGTCTATGCTAAGCGTCCCGGCGCATGATACCGAAGGCAATGTTGATCAGGCGAGGCGTCTTGAGGCCGCCGGATGCGACATCATAAGGGTTACCGTACCGGACATTGAGGCGCTCAAAACGGTAGAGGCGCTTAAAAATAATATTTCGGTACCGATAGTTGCCGATATTCATTTTGATTACCGTCTTGCTGTCGAAAGTGTGGCGGCAGGAGTCGACAAGGTGCGGATAAACCCGGGCAATATAGGCTCTGACGAAGGAGTCAGACAAGTAGCCGAAGCCTGCAAGAGAAAAAATGTTGCGATAAGGATAGGGGTAAATTCCGGATCGCTTGAAAAACATATTCTCTCAAAATACGGCGGAGTCACCCCCGAAGCCATGGTTGAAAGCGGACTTTACCATATATCTCTGCTTGAAAAATATGATTTTAACGATATTGTGCTGTCGCTTAAGTCCTCCGATACAGCGACGATGTACCGTGCCTACGAGCTGGCAGCGCAGAAATGCCGGTATCCCCTGCATTTAGGGGTAACGGAAGCCGGAACCGAAAGCTCCGGAATTATAAAATCCGCCGCGGGAATAGGCGGACTGCTGCTGAGAGGCATCGGCGATACGATCCGTATATCCCTTACAGACGATCCCGTAAAGGAAGTTGAGGCGGGAATTAAACTGCTCAAAGCCATAGGGGTAAGAAAAAGCGGTCCGGTGCTTGTATCCTGCCCTACCTGCGGCAGAACTAAAATCAATCTTATAGACATCGCAAAGGAAGCCGAAAAAAGGCTTGAAAAAACCGATAAAGACATTACCGTAGCAATTATGGGATGCGCGGTAAACGGTCCGGGAGAAGCATCTGCCGCGGACATAGGCATCGCGGGAGGCGACGGCTGCGGAGTGCTTTTCAAAAAAGGCGTGATAATCAGGAAACTGCCTGAGGAAAAGCTGTTAGACGCATTATTTGAAGAAATAGAAAAAATGTGAATTCATGGAGTTGAAAAAATTTGGGCAAGGCATTGCTGTCAGAATTATTCGGAACATATCTTACAGATTCGCTTGACGAAACCGCAGGCAAAGCTGTTGTTGAAAAATGCAGGCTTGATATTGAGAACCGTACGCTTGATATGGAGCTGTATTCGGAGAATTACATAGACCGCAAAACACTGAGTGATACCGAAAACGCTATAAAGACTGCGTTAAAATTAAATGAACTTTCCGTCTGCTGCCGTTTTGACGGAGAATCGCTGTGCGGCAAAGCCTGCGCGGAGCTGGCGGCCGAACTGAAAATAAAGAATGCCGCATTAAACGGTTATTTCAGCGACGCCGACTATCTGCTTACGGACGGCACGGTCAAAATAACCCTCAAACACGGCGGTTACAGAAAAATATGCGAGCTTTCCTTTAGTGAAAAATTCATCGCACTTGTAAAGGACCGTTTCAGCAAAGATATAAATGTTACCTTTGACGGACAGCTTGACGATGTTGAAATCGAGCTTCCCAAACCCGAAGTTCTGCAGCATACTTCTCACCAAAAGCCCAAAGTTTCAAAGGAATCAAACAGCAAAAAAGAAATAGTATTTGAAAAGCGAAAAGACAAGCCGCAAAACTCACTGGTATATCTTGACGACCCCAAACTCTTTTACGGCAAAAAAATAGACAACCGTACAAAGCCTATGATAGAGGTTACGGGCGAAGACAGCGAAATATGCTGCTGGGGAGAGGTTTTTGAAACCGAGATGCGCACTATAAACACAAGACGCGGCGAAACCAATATTTTCACATTTTCTTTCAGCGACCACACTAATTCGCTTACCGCCTCTATGTTTGTTGACCCTAAGCGCACACGGGAACTGGCGCCGGTCAAAGAAGGTGCTTTTATACTTGTAAACGGAAGTTATGAATTTGACAACTATAAAAAAGAATTTACAGTAAAACCTTATTCTATCGCCCTGCTTCAGAAATACACCGATACCGACAGTTATGAAGGTGAAAAGCGCGTAGAGCTTCACTGTCACACCAATATGTCGGCAAAAGACGCTGTATCTTCCGCCGGGGACATTATAAATCAGGCGTACAGATGGGGGCATAAAGCAGTAGCAATCACCGACCACGGAGTTGTGCAGGCATATCCGGCGGCAGCTCAGGCGGTTAAGAAAATACGTAAAAGCGGCGGCGAATTCAAGGTTATTTACGGCGTTGAAAGCTATTTTGTAGACGATATAAGAAACGATATATCGTCTCTCAGCGCCAAGCAGATAGCAAAAATGCGCCATCATCAGATTATACTGGTAAAAACGCTTGAAGGTCTTAAAAATTTATATAAGCTTGTATCCGAAGCGCATCTTCACGATTTTCACGGCAAACCCATAACCCTGAGAAGCAAGCTTGACGCATTAAGAGACGGGCTGATCATCGGTTCGGCCTGCGAGCAGGGCGAGCTTTACAGCGCAATAATCGACGGAAAAGACAAAGAAGAACTGCTTAAAATAGCAGAATATTACGACTATCTTGAAATACAGCCGTTAGGCAATAATGCTTTTATGATAAGGGAGTCCTCATTCCCGGACAAAAAAGATAAAAAGACCGGCGCGGTCATACCTAACCGTTTCCGGAATATAACCGATCTTGAAGCTATAAAAGATTTAAACCGCAAGGTTGTTGAACTGGCGGACGAGCTCGGAAAACCGGTTGTAGCAACAGGCGACGTACATTTTCTCAGGAAAGACGACGAAATAATCCGCAAAATACTGATGGCAGGTCAGGGATTCGACGATTTTGACAACCAGGCGCCCCTCTACCTTAAAACTACCGAAGAAATGCTTGAAGATTTCAGCTATTTTGGTGACAGGGCTAAGGAGTTTGTAATTGATAATCCGAATAAAATTGCCGGCATGATAAGCGGTGATATAATTCCGGTGCCTGAGGATAAATATCCTCCGGTAATAGAGGGCTCAGACCAGCTGCTGAGGGATATCTGCTGGGGCAACGCGCACAGAAAATACGGTGAAACTCTTCCCGAAGTCGTGGAGAAACGGCTTGACAAGGAGCTTAATTCCATTATAAACAACGGATTTTCCATAATGTATATTTCCGCTCAGAAACTGGTTGCATACAGCGAAGAAAACGGATATCTTGTAGGCTCGCGTGGTTCGGTAGGCTCTTCGTTTGTAGCCACTATGGCCGGCATATCGGAAGTCAACCCGCTGCCGCCCCATTATGTATGCCCCAAATGTCACCACAGTGAATTCTTTACAAAAGGCGAAGTAGGTTCCGGATTTGACCTGCCCGAAAAAAAATGTCCTCACTGCGGAGAGTTTATGCTGCGCGACGGGCACGACATTCCGTTTGAAACCTTCCTCGGCTTTAAGGGTGACAAAGTGCCGGATATTGACCTCAACTTTTCGGACGAATTCCAGACACATGTACAAAAATACACCGAGACCCTCTTCGGCAGCGAAAATGTTTTCAAGGCAGGTACAATATCTACCGTTGCGGAAAAAACCGCATACGGTTTTTCAAAAGCCTATGCCGAGAAAAAAGGAATAACTCTCAGCAACGCCGAACTTAACCGATTGGCAAAACTGGTAGAAAAGGCTCAGATAAAACAAACTACGGGTCAACACCCGGCAGGCATGATAGTTGTGCCCCGGGACAAGACAATATATGATTTCTGTCCGGTGCAGCACCCGGCCGACGATGTGAATTCCGATGTGGTAACCACTCACTTTGATTTTCATTCCATACATGATACCATTTTAAAGCTGGACGAACTCGGACACGTTATACCTACTACATATAAATACTTAGAGGAATATTCCGGCATATCCGTGAACGATGTCTCCATGAGCGACGAAAAGGTTTACAGTCTTTTCACTTCGACCGAAGCGTTAGGTGTGACGCCCGAGGAGATAGATTCCCAGACTGGTACATACTGCATTCCGGAATTCGGAACCTCATTTGTCCGCGGAATGCTTATAGACTGCAAACCCAGAAATTTTTCAGACCTTTTGCAGATTTCAGGGCTTTCTCACGGTACGGACGTTTATCTCGGCAACGCAAAAGATCTGATTGAAAACGGCACCTGCACCATTTCAGAAGTTATCGGAACTCGTGACAATATAATGGTTTATCTTATACACAAGGGCATGGATGAAAGCAGAGCTTTCAAAATCACCGAAACCGTACGAAAAGGACTGGTAGCCAAAGGCAACGTTTCCAAAGAGGACTGGCAGGCCATGGAAGACGATATGCGCGCGGTGAATGTTCCGGAATGGTATATTAAAAGCTGTGAAAAAATAAAGTACATGTTTCCGAAAGCTCATGCCGCGGCGTATGTTATATCGGCGCTGAGGGTAGCATGGTACAAAGTCTACCGTCCGCTTGAATTTTACTGTGCATACTTTACCGCGAGACCCGAAGATGTTGACGTGCCTGTAGTTATGCAGGGCAGAGAAGCCGTAAGAAGATACCTAAGCAATATTAAGGCGAAGGGCAAGGAAGCGACCAAAAAGGAATTGGATGTATATAACAATATGCTCATATTCAATGAGATGATGGCCCGTGGAATAGAAGTTTTACCTATAGACCTTAAGAAATCGCATGCGATGAAATATATTCCGGAGGACGGGAAAATGCGGCTGCCTTTCGGAGCGCTGAGCGGAGTAGGTGAAAAGGCGGCATATTCGATATATGAAGCCGCGCAAAAAGGCAATTTTGTATCGAGAGAAGATTTTCAGATTGAATCAGGCGTTTCCAAAACAATTATACAGAACCTTTGGGATCTGGGTGCTATGAACGATCTGCCCGACACAAATCAAATTTCTATGTTTTAACTATACAAGACCGAAGGAAAAAATTCCCTCGGTCTGTATTTTTTACATAAATTTTAAAAAAATGAAAAAAATATTACAAAAAAGGTTGCAATTTTGTAACCTTTTTGTTATAATAGGATTCATAGTTATTACAAAATGTAACTTTTCAAGGGAGTGACATTTATTTTTAAGTATTTTGATATAAAACCATATATCAGAAAATTCACCCGCAGTAAATTTGCAAATAAAGTTTTCGGATTTGTAAAAGCAAATCGTGTATTAGTAAAAATTTCCTGCTATGCACTCGTGGGGCTTTGCGCATTGATAATAAGTTTTGTTTCGGTGGGTATAACCGTAGGATTCAAAGTAAACTATTCCGGTAAGGTTATTGCTACAGTGAGCGACGCTTCGGTTTTCGACAGCGCAAAGGATATAGCTGTTAAAAATATAAGCGGGACGAACGCCGATAAAGCATTAGAAAAACCTGTATTCATTATGACGCTGACAGTTGCGGACAAACTGTGTTCTGCAGACACGCTGGCAGATGCGATAATAGAAAACACAAACGATATCTCACAGGGTACGGCTCTTGTGGTAAACGGTGAAATCAAAATCTGCACGCAGGGGGAAGGCTTATCGGACATGCTTGAGGCACGTCTTACCCAGTATTATGTAGACGGAGCGGAAAACACCTCATCTTTCACAGACAAAGTAGAACTGGTTGACGGTTACTATTTAAATGAAGATTTAAAGAATGTTTTTGATGCTCAGACAATAATAGATGATTTAGATGTAAAAACCGTGTCAACAACCGTAACGGAGAATACAGTTACCTACTCGGTTAAAAAAATAAAAACAAGTTCTTACGAAACAGGATATCATAAAATATATAAAGAAGGACAAAACGGAGTTACGCGTACGACAGTCGTGAGTGAGACCGTAAACGGCACCCAGTCATGTGAGAATAAGGTATCGAAGGAAACGATTTCAGAGCCTTCCGAGCAGGTAGAAATCATAGGCACGGCCGCGCCCAAGGTATCGGCGACCGAACGCGCAGAAGCTTCATCCGAAGGATTTATATTCCCGCTCAACCGCGGTACGTACCAAATCACTTCATATTACGGCGACGGAAGAAATCACAAAGGCATTGATTTAGGTGCAAATACCGGAACTGCCATTTTTGCCGTATCTGACGGCACCGTAACCTATGCCGGATATGACGGTGATTACGGATATAATGTGGTGGTTGATCACGGAAACGGTATCCAGACCCGTTATGCGCACGCAAGCGCGCTTTGCGTCTCAAAGGGAGACAAAGTATCCCAGGGAGATATGATAGCAGCGGTGGGAAATACCGGATGGTCTACCGGAAGCCATCTTCACTTTGAAGTTATAGTGAACGGGGTAAGGGTAAATCCCGCTCCTTATATTGGATTATAGAATTATAAAAAACAATGATAAAAAACGCGCGAGTTTTAAAAAACTGGCGCGTTTTTATATTTAATGCATTTATTTTTTTCCGGTAGACCCGAAACCGCCGTCGCCTCTTACCGTATCCGACAATTGCTGTGTTTCGTTAAACTCTGCAGTCAGGAAAGGTGTTATCACAAGCTGGGCTATACGCTCGCCGTCAGCAATAGTCTGCGGTTGTGATGAGTGATTATAAAGAGATACCATAATTTCACCGCGGTAATCGGCATCTATAACCCCTACCTTATTGGCCGGCGCAAGTCCCCTTTTGGTTGCTATTCCGCTGCGCGCGTAAATAAGACCGGCATAACCTTCGGGTATTTCAAGCGCCAGTCCCGTATGTATAATTCTGGTTTCTCCGGGATTGACCGTAACTTCACCGCCCTCACAGGCATAGAGATCGGCTCCTGCCGCATACTGTGAACCGTATGCAGGCTTTACCGCCTTTTCATTAAGCTTAATAAAATTAACTTTTACCATATCTTACCACCCTTATTCGTATATATCCTCAGAACCCATTTTACGCTGCCACTTGCCTTCAAGCCAGATCACATTCCCGCTTTGAAGTGATTTCCTGACATCTATTATCCGCTGGTTTGAAGAACCCCGGAAAATAAGATCGGGACTTTTAAGTTCTTCTACAAATTTGCCGTCCACCAAAACGTCAATATTTGAAAGAATTTCTTTCACCGCATCCCCGTTTCCTACCGCACCCACAAGCAGCTGCGTGTCATACAGAAACCCGGTATAACACCATATATCCTTATCCGGCAGCCTACTGCGGATTTCTTTTAAAAGTCTGCATATTCCATCCTGATTTTCAGGTTCAAACGGTTCCCCTCCGAGCAGCGAAAATCCCTGAATGTACGCCGGTTTAAGTGCGCTTATTATTTCTTCGGCAGTGTCGTCTGTAAACTCGCTTCCGTAAGAAAAATCCCATGCTTCGCTGTTGAAGCAGTTTTTACACCTGTGCCGGCATCCGCTTACGAAAAGCGATACCCGTACGCCCGGACCGTTTGCAATATCAAATTTTTTTATAACTGCATAGTTCATTACAAAATCCTGCCCCTGCAGCTGTCTGACAAAGTCACGCCGCAATAAAAATTATTTTAAATTTCTGTACTAAAATATTCGGAGGGGTAGTAAATCCCTCCGAATATCTGCACTTTAACGGAAAATTATTATAGATGAAGCACTCTTTCCTTTATTTCCTGCGTTCTTCCCTGATTCCAGAACTGTGTACCAATATAACCGCAGGTTCTTCTCGCAACATTCATCTTATCCTGATCGGTGTTGCCGCAGTTAGGACATTTCCAAACAAGTTTTCCGTGTTCATCTTCCTCAATACCGATTTCACCGTCATATCCGCACTCGTGACAGTAATCACTCTTAGTATTAAGTTCTGCGTACATAATGTTGTCATAAATGAACTGCATTACAGAAAGCACCGCATCGATATTATTCTGCATATTGGGAACTTCTACATAAGAAATTGCTCCTCCGGGAGACAAAAGCTGGAATTTGGACTCCAAAGCCAGCTTGTCGAAAGCATCGATAGGTTCTCCTACATGAACATGATAGCTGTTGGTAATATAATTCTTATCGGTAACTCCCTTAATCACGCCAAACCGTTTCTGCAGACATTTGGCAAACTTATAGGTAGTGCTCTCAAGCGGAGTTCCGTAAAGCGAATAATCAATGTTTTCAGCTTTCTTCCACTTTGCAGTATATTCATTAAGCTTTTTCATTATCTCAAGACCGAGCTCTTCTCCTTCAGGCTCGGTAAGCTTTTTGCCGTTCATGCTGTAAACACATTCCCAAAGTCCCGCATAACCTAAAGACAGCGTGGAATAACCGCCGTGAAGATATTTATCTATAGTTTCGCCCTTTTTGAGCCTTAACAGCGCTCCGTACTGCCAAAGGATAGGCGCAGCATCGGAAACAGTACCGGTCAGTCTCTCGTGACGGCTCTGAAGAGCTCTGTGACAAAGCTCCATACGCTCATCGAATATCTTCCAGAATTTATCCATATCCTTATCTGCCGAAAGACCTATATCAACAAGGTTTACCGTAACGACACCCTGATTGAATCTGCCGTAATATTTAGGCTTGCCGTTTTCGTCAACATAAGGCGTAAGGAAACTGCGGCATCCCATGCAGGTATAGCAGTGACCTTCACCGTTTTTATCTATCTTGTTCTCAAGCATCATTTTCTCGGAAATATAGTCGGGCACCATGCGCTTGGCAGTACACTTGGCAGCGAGCTGTGTCAGATACCAGTATTTTGTTCCCTCTTTTATATTGTCTTCCTCAAGCACATAAATAAGCTTTGGGAAAGCCGGAGTTATCCAGACTCCTTTTTCATTTTTAACTCCCTGATACCGCTGCTTGAGTACCTCTTCGATTATCATTGCAAGATCCTGTTTTTCCTGCTCGTTCTCAGCCTCGTTAAGATACATAAATACCGTTACGAAAGGAGCCTGACCGTTTGTGGTCATAAGGGTTACAACCTGATACTGTATAGTCTGCACACCCTTGCGCACCTCTTCCCTGAGACGCTTTTCGGCGATCTGCTTTATGCTCTCATCGTTTATTTCCACACCGGCGGACTCAAGTTCGGCTTTAACATCATTATACAGCTTTTTGCGGCTTATATCCACAAAAGGAGCAAGATGTGTAAGGCTTATACTCTGTCCTCCGTACTGGCATGAAGCTACCTGCGCTATAATCTGAGTCGCTATATTGCAGGCTGTGGAAAACGTATGCGGCTTTTCAATGTACGTGCCGCTGATAACCGTTCCGTTCTGAAGCATATCCTCAAGATTTACCAGATCGCAGTTATGCATATGCTGCGCGAAATAGTCGGCGTCATGAAAATGGATAATTCCCTGTTCATGAGCCTCTACTATATCGGGAGCCAGAAGAATACGTTTAGTAATATCCTTGCTTACCTCACCGGCCATATAGTCGCGCTGAACACTGTTTACCGTAGGATTTTTATTTGAATTTTCCTGTTTTACCTCTTCGTTGTTGCATTCGATAAGGCTTAAAATCTGTTCGTCCGTGGTGTTGGATTTTCTCACAAGCGCGCGGTTATACCGGTAGGTTATATACCGGCGCGCAACATCAAAGGCGCGCTGATTCATGATTTGGTCTTCTACCATATCCTGTATTTCCTCTACGCTCAGCGAGCGGTTAATGTTGGCTGCCGCGCTTTCCACGTCCTCCGCTATACGCTTTATCTGCACCTCAGACATACGTGCGCTCGGAACCACGCTTTGATTGGCTTTTGTAACGGCTATAACAATTTTTTCGGGGTTGAATTCTACCTCTGCACCGCTTCTCTTGATTATTTTCATTTTTTGCATCCCCTAAATATATGAATTATTCTTTTATGTTTACACCATATATTGTGTCTGAATTATA
This sequence comes from uncultured Clostridia bacterium, assembly GCA_944384855.1. Classification (GTDB taxonomy): domain Bacteria; phylum Bacillota; class Clostridia; order Oscillospirales; family Acutalibacteraceae; genus UBA737. The sequence continues at coordinate 56,002 of CALWUY010000071.1, forward strand.
TTATATCACAACCGTTGAATAAATCAAGTGCTTTTTTTAATAATGTCGGTTTTTTTATTTTTTTCGGTATTTTCGACATATACTAAACTTAAATTTAAATATTTTCAACAAAATTTCAACATTATTTTCCATATATTTACTTAAAATAAGGAAAATAAACTCATATTTTATTTTTATATTCTACTTCGGCAAAATACTCGTAAAAAAATAAGCAATCCGGCTGTATCCATCAAAAAACCGAACTGTAAAAACACAGTCCGGTTTTTTAATTGCCGTGATATTCTCAAACGGCCGTCAGGCAATCAGATTATTTTTTTTGAGCTCTGAAATGAAATCGGTTATCGTGTCGCGTGCCTCTTCTTCAGTAGCCTCCGGATGCTTTGCCAGCATTTTTTCGATCACCTGTTCAATGGTAACATCTTCTTTTAAAATTTCAAAAATTTCAGCGCCGATATCATTCATTTTTATAAACCCATTGAATTCGCTCATTCCTTCATTTACAGCAACGGCAACCAACTGTCCCGCCACTTCATTAATAATAAAATCATATTTCAGTTTCAATCCCAACACCCTCGCCTCATGATAAATATATACCTCTTTTGAAAGTATTATATCAAATATTTTACATAAAATCAAGATGATATTAAGGACAAACCGACTATTCAATTAAAAGTTTTTTCAAAACCGGTTTTCTATTTTTTATTATTATTCAAAATCACGCTGAAACTTAACGGACCTAAAGTGAGTTTTGATTTATCAGGACTCACGCCCAAATCCGCAGTTTTTGTATTTGAAAACTCATAAGGCAGGTCTATCTGCGAAACACAGTCACCGCAGTTAACCGCGATAAACGCGGCAGCGCTGTCCTTTTTCCTGATATAGGCAATAACACTGCCTCCTGAAGCAAACGGAATGAAGTCTCCCGAACAAAACGCTTTGGAACCCCTGCGTATTTTGCCTAATTTTCTGTAAAATTCAAGAATTTCGGCATCTTCCTTTCCCCACGGATAAAAAGCTCTGCAAAACGGATCACCAAAGCCCTGCATACCTGCTTCATCTCCGTAGAAAACCGAAGGGACACCCGGCAGTGTATATTGAATTACCGCCGCCGATTTCAAAAGAATTACCGCCCTTTTATACTGCTCCTCACTTAAAACGAAACTTGCCTGTTTTTCTCTGTCACCGCCGAAAGTTTCGTCTGTTCCAAGCCTTGTGAGTATACGTGCGGTATCATGGGTGCCTATATGATTCATAAGCAGTTTTACCGCCTGAGGCGGATAATTCTCGGTAATATCAAGCACGCAGTTCATAAGCGCCCTGCTGTCAGCTCCCTTTACGAAGTCAATTATTGCGTTCGAAAAAGGATAGTTCATCACCGAATCAAGCTGTCTGCCGCGCAAAAACTTTCTGCGGCAGCCATAGCTGATTTTATTTGTAGCGTCTTCCCATACCTCACCTAAAAGAAAATTGTCTTGTCCCTCATTTTTCACGGCAAGACGTATTTTATATAAGAATTCATCCGGCAGTTCATCGGCGACATCAAGTCTCCAGCCTTTGACTCCCATTTTAAGCCAATACCGCAGTATCCCGTTTTCCCCTGTAATAAAAGAGGAAAATGACAAATCATTTTCGTTTGTTTCCGGCAAAGTTTCAATCCCCCACCATGACGAATACTTATTTGGATACTCCGTAAACTTATACCAGCTGAAATAAGGAGAACTTTTTGACTGATATGCTCCCTGTGATTCATACCTTGAGTACTTGTTAAAGTAAACACTGTCATCTCCTGTATGAGAGAAGACTCCGTCAAGTATAATATATATACCTTTTTCTTGCGCTTTTTTAACAAGGGAACGCAAATCATCTTCATTGCCCAAAAGACTGTCAATCTTAGTATAATCGGCAGTATTGTAGCGATGGTTTGAATGGGCTTCAAACACAGGATTCAGATATATGCAGTTTACTCCCAGTGAAGCTATATAGTCGAGCTTTTCTTCTATACCTTTTAAATCCCCGCCGTAATAGTCGTTTCCCATGCGCAGCTTCCGGTCAGGTGAAAATCTGTATTCAGGCTGTTTTGTCATATCTCCGCATATATATCTGTCCTGCGGCACACCTTCTTTTACTTTTTCGGATTTAAAAAATCTGTCGGGGAAAATCTGATAGATTATTCCTCCGTCAAGCCAGTCCGGCGTACTGAAATTACTGCTGTAAACCGTCTGCTGCCACCAGTTGCGGTCATACGAGACTATTCCTAAAGAAGTATCTGTTTTGGAAACAAAAAACTCTCCGTAATCGCTGGTATACCTGAAGCTGTACCAATATAGCCCCTCGTTAAGATTTATCTCACACTGATAACATCTGTAAGCTTCGATCTGTCCGGAATACTGCATAGTTATTTCTCTGACAGTATCCGTCCCGTCAAGTTTCAACGAAAGATATGCATTCCATACCTTTGCATCATTATGCAGCAAAAGCCTTAGCCGAAGAGTTTCCCCCTCGGCTAAGGCTCCTATCTTATCTCTGTACAAACGGTTTCTTGAATCAAAGGGATAATACTGCATAAATTACTCCACCGGTTTTATATGCCAGATATTATCGGCGTACTCCTTAATCGCGCGGTCGGCGGCGAAAATACCGGATTTCGCGATGTTGGTAAGTGACATTCTGTTCCACTTTTCCTTATCCGCGTAAAGCGCTCTTGCCTTTTTCTGAGCGTTGCAGTAATCCGCATAATCCGCAAGCGCCATATATCTGTCATTATTTTTAAGCGTGCTGTAAATATTATCAAACGGCTGACCGGCCAGTCCCTTGCCCATAAAATCGAGCGCGGCGCGGAGCTCGGCATTATTGTTGTAATACTGAACAGGTGAATAGCCGTGCTTTTGCAGTGACAGCACTTCGGGAGTCTGCATTCCGAAAATAATGATATTATCGTCTCCCACCGCCTGATGTATCTCAACATTCGCACCGTCTTCAGTACCTAAGGTAACTGCGCCGTTCATCATAAGCTTCATATTTCCGGTACCGCTGGCCTCGGTGGACGCGAGGGAAATCTGCTCGCTTATATCGGCAGAAGGAATCATAAGTTCAGCCAGACTGACCTTGTAATCCTCCAGAAACAGTACCTTAAGCTTATCGTTTACAGATCGGTCATTGTCAATCACGCAGGACAGTTTGTATATCATCTGAATAATTTCCTTGGCAAACAGATATCCTGCGGCAGCCTTTGCGCCGAAAATGTAGGTTTTAGGAATAAACTCCGCGTTAGGATTATTTTTCAGATACAAATACTCACTTATGATATTAAGAGCGTTAAGATGCTGACGCTTATATTCGTGAAGTCTCTTTACCTGCATGTCAAATATTGAATCCGGATTTAAAGTTATGCCGATCTTATCTTTCACATAATCTGCAAACCGCACCTTATTGGAACGCTTTATCTCCGCCAAGCGTGATAAAACTTCCTTGTTATCTTTAAACTTAATAAGTTTTTCCAGTTCAGACGCGTCATTTATAAATCCGTTTCCTATAATCTCGGTCAGATACTGAGAAAGTTCAGGATTAGCCTGACAGAGCCATCGCCTGTGAGCGATACCGTTAGTAACCCCGGTAAATTTTTCGGGTGTCATTGCAGCATAATCCCTGAAAAGCTCATCGACAAGTATTTTACTGTGCAGCTTTGAAACTCCGTTTACCGTATGACAGGCAGCTACACAGAGATTTGCCATGCGTATTACACCGTTGCTTATTATTGCGGTGCGCTCGGCAAGTGTAAAATCGCCGGTTTTCGCGATTACCTCTTCTCTGTAACGGCGGTCTATTTCCTTTATTATCTGATAGATCCTGGGGATACGCTGTCTTATAAGATTTTCCTGCCAGCATTCAAGGGCTTCCGCCATTATGGTGTGATTGGTGTAAGCGACTGTTCCCTTTACCAATTCCCAGGCTTTTTCCCATCCGTATCCGCACTCATCCAGCAAAAATCTCATAAGCTCAGGTATACAGAGAGTGGGATGTGTATCGTTTATATGAATAGCCACCTTTTCAGGCAGATTCTCAAGGGTATTATATTGATTAAGATGCCGCTTGAGTATATCCTGAACTGAAGCCGATACAAGAAAATACTGCTGTCTGAGCCTCAGAGACTTTCCTTCAGGATGATTATCTTCCGGATACAGCACCTTAGAAATGGTTTCTGCAGTCGCGCGGGTTTCCATAGCTCTCACATAATCGCCCTGGTTAAAAGCCGACATATCAAAATCCTGACACTCGGCGCTCCACAAACGCAGAGCGTTTACGGTTTTGCCGTCATGCCCCGCAACCATAAGGTCATACGGCACAGCACGTACCGTCTGATAACCTGTATGCTCAATATGGTGATAGCTGCCGTCCCACCATTCGTTGATTTTACCGTCAAAATTAACGTTGACAGCGCTCTCCGGTTTTTCCTCAAGCCATACCGCCCCTCCCGGAAGCCAGAAATCCGGCATTTCGGTCTGCCATCCGTCAACCAGCTTCTGACGGAAAATTCCCAGTTCATAGCGGATACAGTAGCCCATTGCCGAATATCCGCCGGAAGAAAGAGAATCAAGGAAACAGGCGGCAAGCCTTCCCAAACCGCCGTTGCCCAAACCCGCGTCCGGCTCAAAATCATAAAGCTTATCAAGTTTCACCTTGAATTTACTCAGCGCGCCGCTCATTGCGTCGGTAAGCTCAAGATTAAACAGATTATTTTTCAGAGAACGTCCCATCAGAAATTCCATACTCATATAATAAACTGTTTTTACTTCCTGTTCGGACGCAGCCTTTTTAAACTCAGCTCTGCGCTCATTCATTATTTCAAGAAGCACCAGAACACACGCTTTATAAAAAAGCTCATCCGAAGCCAATTCAGGCGTAACCCCGAAATTATGTGATAATTTTTTTTCAATCATTGAAGCCAAAACGGCGCTTGTATATTTTTTCATCACTGAAACTCCTCAAAATGCAATATAAAATCATAATAATATTATTTACTTACTATAATACAATATTCTTTAATTTTTTTCAAGTGCTATATATTAATATCTGTATACTTAAAACTTATTATTTTTGTATATATTAAATAATTTTTTTAAATAATACTAAGCTATCAAAAATTTTTTTAGTAAATTGATACAATTTTAGCTGTTTTTTCTTACTAAGTAATACTCTTCCTATGAACTTAAAATCCGGACGTTACGCTATTAATCCGTTATAATAAGGCAAAAAAAGGCAATATTAATAATGATTATAATTTCTTACAGGAGAATATCATGAAGAAAAAAAATATAATTAGAATTATTTCATTTTTAGGAGCGGTAACAGTGGTATCCGCCGGATTTTTGATTAAATCGGAGCAAAAAAATATGCGTTACAAATTAGCGCTTGAAAATGTTTATTCCAAAAATTTAGATGATTTCAGCACAGCAATCAATAATATTTCATCCACACTTAATAAAGCCCGTTTTGTCACTACCCCCAAGCAGCTGAGCAGTATGTCGGCAAAACTTCTGGCGGAAGCCGAACTTTCGAAATCCGCGCTTTCACAGCTGCCCCAGTCAAAAGAGCTCACTTCTCTAAACCGGTTCCTGTCGCAGGTAGGAAATTATGCCATGTCAGTAACAAAAAATCTGATTTCAGGTGAAAGTCTTAACGCCGATCATGTAACCAACATTGAAAAGCTGAGCGAAGCTGCGAATAAAATATCCCAGCTTGTATCCGAATCACAAATCACATATAATAATGCTGATTACTGGGCAAAAGAACTTGAAAACAAAGTAAATCAAATAACTGACGAAACTACCCTTGCCGATTCTCTCAGCGAATTGGAAGACGAAATATCGGACATGCCGTCTTTGATATATGACGGTCCTTATTCAGATCATATACTGGAAAAGGAACCGTCCATGATAAAAAACGCCGCTGAGGTAAGCGAGAGCGAGGCATTAAAAACTGCGGCCAGAATTGCGGTATGCGATGAATCCGAGCTTAAATCAGACGGATTTATTGACGGAAGTATACCGTCATACCGGTTTTCAAGCGATACCGTAACGGTAACCGTCAGTAAAAACGGCGGATACGGAGTAAATATGCGCAAACAGACTGAAAGCGGGAATACCGAACTTACGTACGATCAGGCCAGGGAAAAAGCGAAAAGATATTTGTCACTAATTGATATGAACGGATTCAGAGAGACCTATTATTTCGCGAGCGAGGGCGTATGTACGATAAATTTTGCCTATATTGACGGCGAAACCATTTGCTATACGGATCTGGTAAAAGTGGGAGTGGCAATGGACAGCGGAGATATAGTATTTTACGAAGCGAGCGGATATCTTTCCAACCACAAGACGCGTGCGTTCAAATCTCCTGGCCACACCGCAGAGGAAGCGCAAAAATCAGTCAGCAGCAGTCTTACGGTAAAAAGCACGGCGCTTGCGCTCATCCCGACACAAGGCGGAGACGAAGTAAGATGTTACGAGTTTTCCTGTATATCATCAGACAAACAGGAAATATTAATTTATATAAATACTGAAACACTCGAAGAAGAAGACATACTCATACTTCTTAAGACAGACGGCGGAACATTGGTAAAATAAACGTCAGCCCCTGAATGAATTATTCATTCAGGGGCGTGATTTTATAACTGAATATTCAGTAATTTTACAGCGTTTTTAAAAGTAAGCCTGTCCAGCTCCTGCGAGGACAGCTCCAGTGTATTTAAAAGTCTCATTTCCATTGCGGCGGTATGCCACGGACTGTCAGTGCCGAAAAGTACTTTTTCCGTTCCGTGCTTTTCCAGTATTTTCTGCGCGTAATACTTAGGCATACAGGCATAACCGAACGATGTATCAATATAAATATCACTGCCGCACAGCAGATCAAGCACTCCCTGCGCGCAGTCCAGTCCTCCCCAATGGGCGGCTACTACCGGAGAATCAAAATATTTTAAAATTTTTGCCATTCTTTCAGGCGTTGCATGGTATGGGGGAGGAAAGCCGTAATCAAAACCGGCATGAAACACCGTTATAAGTCCGAGTTCCGAGATTTTCCTGTAAATAGGTATCATTTTTTCATCGTCCACAAAAAATCCCTGATAATCCGGATGGAACTTTACTCCCTTAAGTCCCATACTTTTAATGCGGCAAAGTTCTTCCAGAACGTCCTCGCTGTCAGGGAAAACCGAACCGAAACTTATAATATTGCCTCCGTTTATTGAAGCGGCAAAATCGTTTACGCTTTTCTGCTGATGCGCGTTTGTAGATATATTAAGCACTACTGATATATCTGTGCCGTATTTTCGCATCGACTCCTTTAACCCCTCAAGACTGCCGTCGTAATGAGGTTTGAGTCCTCCCGATGCAAACGACAGCTTGTTTATTGCCCTTTCGGCAATTTTCTGAGGGAAACAATGGGTGTGAAAATCTATTATCATTTGCTTAGCACTTACCTTTCATTAGCTTATTATACCGCTGATTTATCTGTTTTTCAATAGTAACAAAAATAACACATATTATAAAAAGCGTGCGTTTTGAAGCACGCTTTTCGACAATTGCCTTTCTTAAAAACCTGTCTGACACAAAGCAGGGCACCGCTATGCCTGCAGCATCTCAAAATCCGATGAATTTATACCGATTTTATATTAACCAGATGCGCGATTCCAGGCACGCTTTCTCCCTGAAATGAAGAAGTGGGTGACATAAGCGCCCCGGTAGACATAAACAAGATATTTTTAAGTTCACCTTTTTCCATCCGGTGCATAATATACGAGCATAATACCGAAGCACTGCAGCCGCAGCCCGAGCCGCCTGCGTGCACATCCTGCTTTTTACGGTCAAAAATAAGTGTTCCGCAGTCAGTATGCCTGCAGCGTATATTAACGCCCATACCCGCGCACAGCTCATAAAGCGCCTGAGTTCCTATATACCCCAAATCCCCTGTAAATATAATATCATAGTCCTCAGGGCAGGTACCGGTATCTTCAAAATAATGAACTATGGTTGACGCCGCCGCCGGAGCCATTGCCGCTCCCATATTATTGGCATCGGTAATTCCCAGATCTTCTATTTCCCCGAATGTGACCGCGTTTACAAAAGGTCCATCGTTCTTTTGTTCTAAAATAACCGCGCCGGACCCTGTTACTGTCCACTGAGCGGTAGGAGTCCTCTGCGCGCCGTAATTAAGCGGAAACCGGTACTGCCTTTCAGCCGAACAAAAGTGGGATGACGTAACCGCCAGAGCTCTCTGAGAAATGCCGGTTTCCACAAATATAGACGCCAGAGCTGTGGAAAGCGCCATTGTTGAACAAGCGCCGTAAAGTCCTATAAAAGGTATACCGAAATCCCTTATTCCGAAAGAGCTTCCTATACACTGATTTAAGAGATCGCCTGCAAAAATATGATCTATATCCTCAGGTTTGAGTCCCGCCTTGTCGAGCGCTATGTTAACAGCTGTCTTTTGGAACTTACTCTCGGCTTTTTCAAAGGTTTTTTCACCGAAAAAGCTGTCGGAAGTATAAAAATCGAACTCCTGTGAAAGAGGACCTTCATGCTCTTTTTTCCCTACAGCCGAAGCATAGCTTATTATATGCGGCTTTTTTTCAAATTGAATTGTTCGTTTGCCGATTTTATATGCCATATACATTAAACCTCTGTTATAAACTTTATACTTTTAGAGTTTACTTAAGGCAGCAAAATATTCAATATAATGACAAATATAATACGAACCCGCCGTATAACAAGTTATAAGGCGGGTTCTATATTTTATTGCAAATTATGTATCTGCCGTTTCCTCAAAACGTCTGCCTCCCACGAAAAGCCGTGATGTCATTACAGATTTGATTTGAGATTCGGGTTTCTTCAAAGCCTTGATTTTTACGTCGGTACCGTTTATATCAGCCTCGGCGCATATGCAATCCCCTTCGGTTGTTATCTCCCTGACGCATAAATTGTTATCACCTACGCTTATCGCCGCGACAGCGCAGAACAATTCAAGCTTTTTCAGATTTATCTGTTTGGCTTCTCCGCTGTAAAATACCAAATCCGCGAAAATTTCATTGCCCGAATAAGAAATTTCGGTATACGGATTTTCTCCCGACAAACAGGCAAACGGAAAAATTATATTTACCGAAGTTCCGGAAACATCAAGCGCACATCCGTTTTCGGTCTTACGGCAGCTGATATTTTCCATCATCTCTCTGCAGTCAGCCTCGATCTGAAAGCGAAGCCGTATGTCGCGCGCTACGATTATACCGTCTTTTATGGGATCGAGATCCACATGTGTATCGCCATGGTCCGTGTGAAAATTGACTACCGTCACTGCCGCGCCCTTTATCTGAACCGTATTTACGGCTCCGGAAGAAAAATCGTAAAAATCATGCAGTATTCTGAGCCTGATACAGCATTTCTGCCGGCGGTTTCCTATATATGAGGTAAGTGAACTGCGCTGATTCCAGCCGTCCATAAGGCTGAAGCTTCCGAGAGTGAAATGTTCTGTCATATAAAGAGTATCTATATTCGGCTGATTAAACCAAGGATAATTGCTGCCTTTGGTAAACAAATGCGAGTAGTCTTCATTATGACTTTTATTAAATAAATAAAGCAGTTCTTCCGGACATTTCGGCGCGTACATAAGCGCCAACGATTCGGGACTTTCATCCTCGTCCGGTATCAAATCGACACCCGCGGCCTGCTTGTACTTTGTTCTTTCTCCGGGCGTCAGGAAATTTACATATCTTCTTATATTCGGACCGACTATTTCTCCGGTTTTATAGTGGAAATGTCTTCCGAGCATTTGCCATACAATAAAATTAAGCTCTTTAATTTTAGAGATAATTTCATCATTGCCTATATGTCTGAGCATAATGGAAAAAATTTCGGCAATCAGCAGACTGTAACCCGGACAGTTGTATTCATCAAAGGTTTTTTCAGCCATAATATGACGGTAAAATCTGTCAAGCTTACGCTCCCCGTATGAAACAAATTCCGGTTTAGAGCAAATTTCCCCGCATACGACCGTTACATAAACATCCATAACTGTCGGATTTGTATATATAACCGTAAGATCCCGCTTCATAATGGCATAACATGCGTTAACCGCCGAATCGCATAGTATATCATACACACCGTCTTTCAGCTTATCCTTATGATCCTTAAGCACGTTAAGTATAGGAATCGCGTTGAAGTCGGCAAAATTCCAGTCAGGCGCATGCATTTGTTCGAGGCTTTCCTCATAATAATACGGCCATAGCCCCCGCAGTTCTCCAGTTTTGCGCTGCAGAGAAACCACTTTTTTCAAAATCTCATTCGCAGTATCGTACAGTTCTTCCGTACCGGCATAAAAAATACCGGCGGCGAATTCAGAACTTGCGCGAATTTCATGATAGTCGCCTTCAGGCATGTTAGAATGGTAATTAGGAGTGATATGTGACTTTATAAGCCCGATTTGGCTGTCATAACTTAATGCTTTCTGTCTGATGATTTTTTTTGCCTTTTCGACCGATGACATACTTCTCACCTCTTATTGTTATAAATTAAATATAAAATAAAATTCAAAAAATGCAACCTTTATTTCCGCCTTGCCAAAAAATTTAACATTTTTTCCAATAATTTTGATATTATATCAAATATTCAACACTTAAAAAGGTTGAAAAACTGACTGAAACAAAGTAAAATAAAGCATGAAAAGGGGTGTTACGTATAATGCTTAAAAAAACCGTATCAATAATTTTAAGTTTACTGTTTTTGCTTAATACAGCGATAACCGCCGTCGCGCAGGAACAAGATCCCAAACTCGATTACCGTGAAGATTTTTCCTGGGGGGTCTGCATGCATTCTTCAAACTGGGGCCCTGCATATTTTGACGCAAATCTTGAAGAACAGGTTCATCTTGCCGCTGAAATGGGGTGCCGGCTTATCCGGATTGACTCGTATGCGCCATTTGATTATCTTGATAAATTCATGATGCTATGTCAGGGCTACGGTATAAAGGTTATGCTTATAGTTTACTTTCCGGGAGGCGAGACGGTTACCTCGAACTTCAGCGAGGACGCCATTTCGGATTATTTTTATATGTATGCCGACAGATACAACGGTAAAAACGGTTTCGGCAAAGCGGATTACATACAGATTGACAATGAGCTTGACCACACATTGATGATGGAATCGTACCCTGACGGTGACTATGTGAGCGGCAAGGACATGAGCCAGTACAATCAGGAATACATTGCGAATTATGCCATACAGGTACAGGCTGCGGTAGAGGGTGTGAAACGCGCCGATTCAGACGTAAAAACAATAGTAAATTTTGTCGGTGACCGTCACGGATTCACAGACTATCTTTACGCATACGGCATTGAATGGGATATAACCGGCATAGACTGGTACAGCAATATCTTCCGGGAGGGAATCACACCGTTCTGGGTAGGAGACAAAATACACGAATTATACGAAAAACCTATTATTGTATGCGAAACCAATATGTTCGGAAAAGACGAATACTTTGATGAAAACGACCCGTCGAACTGGGATATTCTGGTTAAAGCGTTTGATGACATATACTCAAAAGATTATGTGGAAGGCTGCTGTATTTACGAACTCAGCGATGAACTTATAACGGCGGATGACGGCGGCTATGACCAGGAGGGTCACTTCGGACTGCTTTTTACAAATGAAGACGGAACAATAAAAGAGCCAAAGCCGGTTTATTACCGGTTTAAGGAAATTTTCGGAGGACAGGACATAGAGATGCCGGACTATGAAAAATACCTTAATAAATCCGGTGGAATTGATTTCGGGGATTTCAGAGTAAACAAAGCTCACCGCATTTGGCTGGCCGTAGGAGCAGGCGCTGCAGTTTTGGGCATTTTAAGCTTATGTACCGCTGTATTTTTAATATTAAAACTTAAAAAAAATCAAAAATCAGGTAAATAAGCAGTGTAAACCGGCTGTACTTATAAAAGTACAGCCGGTTTACGTTTCATCAAATTCTGTGTCCCGGCAGGCATTGTCAAAAACATAGCTCCGCCCTGATTTTATATACAAACAAAGTTTAAATCAATTCACGTAAAATAAAACCGGAGAAACTCCCGTAAGCTCCTTTGTTCTTTCGTCGGGCTGTCCGCCGCTTACATAAAAAATAAAACCCTTGTCATGCACGGTTTTATTGCCGTCGTTGTCAAAAAGAGACAACTGCTCTTTTTTTACTGTAATAGAGACTTCCCTTTCCTCACCGGCTTTTAAAAATACAGTTTTTATTCCTCTGAGCTCATATTCGGGGCATTCAAACCCGCAGTTGACCGGCGCCGCGTAAAGCTGTATTTTTTCCAGCGAATCCACACGACCGGTATTCTTAACTTTGAATGTCACTTCAATTTCATCCTTAAACGGCAGTTCACCGCCTCCGCTATACTCAAACTTCGTATACGAAAGGCCGTACCCAAACGGGTACATAGGCGTACCTTTAAAGTATCTGTATGTTCTGTTTTTCATACTGTAATCGGTGAACTCAGGCAAATCCTCGGTACAACGGTAAAAAGTAACCGGCAGCCTGCCTGACGGCGAATACTTTCCGAACAGCAGTTCAGCCACTGCGGTACCGCCTTCGCCTCCCGGATACCATGCCTGAACAACGGCCGAACATTTTTTGTCGGCTTCTCTCATATCCATCGCGCTTCCGGTCATTGATACAAGTATGATTTTTTTGCCTGTCCGGTACAGCCTGTCAAGCAGCCTTAACTGACACGCGGGATATTTTAAATCTTTTTTATCCCCTGAACCGTATTCGTTTGCGGCGTCTCCCTGTTCTCCCTCTATAGTATGATCAAGTCCCAGGCACAGCACGACCACATCTGAATGTTTCGCCGCGGCTAAGGCTTCGCTCATGTAATCATCGTATTTTGCAAGCTCGGTATATCTGTCTTTCCACAGATGACATCCCATGGCATACATAACATCAATATTTCTTTTTTCCGCTTCCGACAGTATACCTTCAAGCACAGTTACACTTTTTTTCGGAAAACCGTTGTAATTACCTATAAGCGCGTCCCTGCTGTCCGCGTTGGGTCCTATCACCGCAATTCTTTTTATCTCGCTGTCAAACGGCAAAACGCCGTCGTTTTTCAATAGCACAAGGCTTTCTCTCGCGGCCTGAACCGCTTTTTCCCTGTGAGCTTTACAGGCTATTATCTCAAACGGTATATCATCATACTCCGTATTTTTGTCAAACATCCCGAGCCGAAACCAGGTTCTCAGCAGATTGCGCGCGGCATTATTTATATCTTCTTCTGTTATAAGAGCTCCGTCATACGCTTTCATTAAGTATTTATATACGCATCCGCAGTTTAAATCACAGCCGTTTTTTAATGCCAGCGCCGCCGATTGTGCAGGCATTTTTGTGATTTTATGGGATTCATGAAAGTCCCTTATCGCCCCACAGTCAGACACCACATGTCCCTTGAAACCCCATTCATCGCGAAGTATATCCTTAAGCAGGGTTCCTGAGCCGCAGCAGGGTTCGCCGTTGACTCTGTTATACGCTCCCATAACCGCTTCAACGTTTCCTTCCTTCACAAGAGCTTCAAAAGCCGGAAGATATGTTTCCCTGAGATCCTTATCGCTTACCTGCGCATCGAATTCATGACGCAGATTTTCCGGTCCGCTGTGTACCGCAAAATGTTTTGCACATGCCGCCGCCTTAAGATGCCTTCCGTTTCCCTGAAGTCCCTTGACAAAAGCCACACCCATACGCGAAGTAAGATACGGGTCCTCACCGTAAGTTTCCTGTCCTCTGCCCCATCTGGGGTCCCTGGATATATTTATATTCGGCGTCCAGAAGGTCAATCCCTTGTATATATCATAGTCACCGTGTTTTACACTTTGAGCGTATTTTGCCCTGGCTTCTGTCGAACATATATCGGCTATGTCATATACCAGTTCCGTATTAAAAGCAGCCGCCAGACCTATACACTGCGGAAAGACCGTTGCCGTGCCCGCTCTCGCCACGCCGTGAAGCGTCTCGTTCCACCAGTTATACGGATGTATTCCCAGTCTTTCAGCGCCTTTGGCATCATGTACCATTTGTTCAGTTTTTTCTTTAAGTGTCATCTTAGACAACAAATCTTCTAACCTCTCATCAAGAGGCAAAGACTCATCAAGATATTTTTCCATACTAACTCTCCCGATTTTTAAAAACGATCAACAAAATTTTTCCGATAAAATCTATACTTCGCATTTTCAGGCAAATAAAATATAGCATAACCCTTATAAATATGCAATAGAAATATTTAAATAAAACTTTTATACCTTTATCAATAAAATTTACAAAAAATAAATTTTAATTGACACTAAATTATGTATATTGTATAATTAAAAATAGTAAAAGGAGGCATGTATATGACAATTAACGAAAATTTACCTTTGTTGCTGCTTGATAACAGCAGTATGATGAGCGTCTTGAACGAAGGCGAATTCAAATGTTACAATGTTTCGTTTGAGGAAGCCAAGCTTACGATTGAAATGTATGACGAGGAGCATATTTTACGCTGTTTTTCGAATATGGATATCGAAACGGTAATGTATGATTATCTGGGAATTGAAAAACGGGAATACACATACAAACGTATAAGAAATATGCGTCCGGGACAAAACGCGATTGTATTTAAGCTATACATAACGCCTTCGGAAACCCAGCCTGTAATTCAGGCAGATGACGGCGTAGAAGCCAAAAAAATCCAAAATGTATATGTTTACTGCCAGCATTTAGTGCGTTTAAAATAACAAATTTGTAAAAACCGCCGTCTTACTTGAACAAGTCCAGTAAAAACGGACAATAGAAAAAACCACCCCCTTATGGTAGAATTAAAAAACTACCATAAGGGGGAATTTTTATGTCAAGAGGATATGGATACATTAAGCAATTTGAAAATGAAA
>CALWUY010000072.1 GCA_944384855.1 uncultured Clostridia bacterium
GTTTTGGATATGTTCTGCGGAATGAGCGCATTCCGCACTGCCGCCGAGTTGATCGGCGGCTTTTCATTTATAGGTCACTGCGACAACGATCCCACCGCCGTCGCAACCTATCGCACTTTATACAAAACGGAAGGAGAATATTTCTGTAATGACGCAAGAGCAGTCAACACCGATGAAATCCCTGATTTCGACCTTCTTGTCGGAGGTTTCCCGTGCGTCGCCTTCAGCGCTGCCGGAGCAAGAAGGGCTTTCGATGATCCACGGGGAACTCTCTTCTTTGAGCTTTCCCGAATACTTGCAGCGAAACACCCTGCATATTTCATCTTTGAAAATGTACCCCCGATCCGCACGATTTGCGAAGGCCGGGTTTTTACCGCGATCCTCAGTGAGTTATCTCGATTGGGGTATCTGTGCGAATGGCAATGTATTGACGGCGCGGCTTACCTTCCCCAAACAAGAAAGCGCGTGTTCCTTGTCGGATATCTTGATCCCCGATGTGCCGGAGAAATACTACCTGTCGAGAGAAAAGGCGGAAAAGTTCTTTCCGAACTCACAGATCATCATCCTCAGGGAAAGCGAGTCTACGACGCAGGCGGAGCAGCCATAAAAGGGCGGCAACAGACTGATTTAATCTGTTGCCGTCACTTTAACCGAAGAAAAAAGACTGAACACCGGTTGTAATTTGAACAAAACTGTTCGAATCACAACCGGTGTTTTTCTTGGAAAGCCTTTGATTACGGAATTTAAAAACAATAATCACTGCGAATTCAATCGGACACTGCTCTGACAAAAACGCTGAAATCCTTGTGGCAAAAAATAAAATATTCTGCGATTAACCCATTTGTTCAATGAATGTGTCGGTTTAAGTCTTAGAGAAAAACCGCATTGTATTTTCGAGAATTTAATATAAATAAGACTATTGTATGCCCTGCAAGTTCAACTGCTTTTTAAATGAAAACTAAAATTTTTATAAATCTTTGCCGTAGATATATTTTTTACTGAATTTTTCTTTATTTAATGGTTTGTCATAATAGTATCCCTGACCATAATCGCAGCAAAGTGAAATCATATAATTCTGATCTTCTTCCGTCTCTATTCCTTCTGCCACAGTGGAAACACCGAGTTTTTTAGCAAATGAAATTATTTGATTAAGCATAGTTTTTCTGCGTTCATCGTCATCAACGGAAACCTTTTTCATGAATCCTTTATCGAGTTTCAGTTCATCAATTTTAAGACGGTAAAGCATATTCAGAGAAGAATATCCGCTGCCGAAATCATCCATTGAAATTTTAAATCCTATTTTGTGAAGAGATTCTATCTGATTATTTATCTGGTCAGTATCGCCTGACGCTATATTTTCCAGAATTTCAAGTGTAATAAGCGATGCGGGAATATTATAACTTTCAACAATCTTTGTGATTTCTTCAGGATATTTACCGTTTGCGAACAGGCGTTTTGACTGATTTACGGATATTGGCAGCGGATTTACACCGTCATCTGTCCATTTTCTTAAAAGAATACATGTCTGTTCTATCATATAAATATCAAGTTTTTCGGAAAAACCGTTTGCTTCAAAAATAGGTATGAATTCGTTCGGATATCTGTATGAACCATCAGGCAGCCTCCAGCGTACCAACGCCTCGGCAGAGGCTATCTTGCCGCTTTTCAAATCGATTTTCGGCTGCAAAAACATCTCAAATTCACGGTTTTTAAGAGCAGCCATCATATGACTTTCAATATCATTCTTTTTGCGCATCAATTCGTGAAGTTTTGAATCATAATAAGCAATATCAACCTGCATATTATGCTTTATGCTTTGGAGAGCTACCAGAGCTTGTTCACGAGTTCCGTTAATACTCATACCGCAGTACAATGACAGTTCATAGCCGTAATTGTCGTGAGCAGTCGTTTCTTTTATGTTGCTGATTATCATTGATATGCGTTTTGAAAGAATTTGTTTTTTATCGTCAGCAAGAAACAGATAAAACAGGTCTGCGGAATCGCGGCAGAAAAATTCATCAGGCTTGAGATTTGCCTCGATTTCACTTTTTATATATCGCAGCACCTTATTGCCGTCTTCAATACCGAACAGATCGTTTATCCATTTAAAGTTATGAATATTCAGCGCCGCAATACAGTAATTTTTCTGTCTGTCTCTGATTTGTTCAAACTTCTGGTCGAAACGCAGAGTGTTTATAGTCCCCGTTATATTGTCATAATAGGCTAATTTTATCAGCAGTGATGAGTTTTTACGAAATCTGTAGTAACTGTAGTAAAGAATAAAAAACATAATTATGAGCAGTGAAAATAAAACCGCTCCGAGTATCATTACCGAACGTCCGAAGGAAAGTGTGGGACCCCAAAGCTTATTGGCACAGAATATATACCAACCGTTAATGTCCATCGGTGATATATAAAAATGACACTCGCGGCCTTTGTACATAAAGTCACCGTACATGCTTTCGCGGCTCTTGAGAGCTTTTTCAACCGATTCGCGTTCGCTTTCAGAAAGATAAGGACCGTCAAAAATCGACGAAAGATCTTCTTTCACAAGTGTGTTCTGAGAACGAACAAGAAAATCACCTTCCCCGTCCAACAGATGAATATACCCCTGACCTGATAATACTGTGTGTCCGTTCACTATATCCTCGAAAATTTCCAATGTATCGCTTGCGGCAATAGCTCCGATTATTTGGCTGTTTTCATAGACCGGAACACTGTATACGAACAGTTTGCCGTCGTATATTTCGCTGTCAAACATTTTTGATACTGCATTTTCGCCGTTGAAGGACTGTTTTATAGCTGCCCTGGAATACTCGTTGAAGTCATCGAGGGTTATTCCGCGTTTTGTGCCTATATTCGGGGCATTTATTATTCCGTAATTTTTGATTGAAATATAAGCCATGCTTACGAATGAATTTGCTTTGTTTGTTTCTGCTATACTTTTTTCAAGCAAATCTTCCGAATCGGTGATTTTGCTTATTTCATACGATTTTGCAAGCGTAGTAAGAATCTGGATATTTTTATCGATTTGTTTTGAAATTCTGACTTTATATTCTTCAACTTCGGTTTTCATTTGGATATGATCAGATTCGTGAGCCTGATTCATTACATATGAAAAAGTACCTAATACAAGAGCACATATTACAATGCTTGATATTATAGTTATTTTGGTTACCTTTACAAGTTGACTTTTTATTGTTTTTTCGTCCATTACGGGCCTCCTGTTATTTTTAGACAGCCCATCTGTCTTTTGAACTTTGTATCAACCTTTTAGTTTTATCGCACAGAAACTTCTTCTTTTTTTCGTTCGTAATCATCTTCGCCGTAAATACATAATTTGTTTTTACCGGATTTTTTTGCATTATACAGCGCAGTATCCGCCTGGCTGTAAAGCTGCTGATATTCTTTTGTATCTTGATTTGAGAATGAAATTCCAATACTGCAGCGGATATCTACATTTATACCATTTACCTTTAATGATGCAATTTCTTTAAGTAAGGTTTGACCGTAACTGATAAATTCATCTATATGGTCAGTTACCATTATTACTATGAATTCATCTCCTCCAATTCGCCCTATTCTTGCTCCTATCGGTGAGTTTTTGCGCATTATAGATGCAATATCTTTTAAAACACGATCACCTGCCGGGTGGCCGTAATTGTCGTTTATATCTTTAAAATTGTCAATATCCAGAATTAGCGCCGCCAAAATTTCTCCTTCAAGCAGCTGGGATATTTTACGTATACCATACCGTTCTATTGATATTTTGTTAAGTACTTCGGTAAATAAATCCATTTGTATTTCCTGTTCAAGCTGTAATATCCGTTCTTTTTGAATTGTTATGTCAGTAAGCATTCCGACACAAAAAACCGGAACGCTGTTTTCTACGGACTGTGTGGCTGCGCGAAGTTCAAACCACCCTTTTTTCCCGTTTTTTATGGGAAGCAGAAGCTCATATTTTTGAAAGTTTTCATTGTTTTCAGCTTTTTTAAGAAAACTTAAAATCTGTTTTTTCTGCTGAGGAGATATTACCTTGAGGTTCTTTATATATGAACTGAAATTCGCTATTTCGCACGGTTCTCCGAAAACATCATTCCACTCCTTTGAAAATCGTATCCAGTCTTTATGAATATTCCATTCAAATGTTATGTAGTGCTCTTTATTTAATATCAAAGCTTGCTGTTCGCATGAAAGCTTGAAGTTCTGTTTTGAATCAAACAATTTATTTCGCAGATCGTTTAGTTCGTGTTTTTGCATGAGTTCATTATATAGCTGCCTGTAACGTACAGCGTAGATAATTATGCATAAAATAGCAGCAAATGTGAAATTTATGACCTCTCCTGAACCAAAAGATTTATAAAGAAAAATGCTGAAAATTACATAACTTACGGCAAAATTAGTCAACACATAAATCGGGCGCATTATAAGCAGGGCACAGAATACTGTCATTGCAGTAAGAATTGTGAAACTGCCCACAGCGTTTGCTCTGAATGTATCAAAAATATTGAAAATTGTGTGCCACATCATAAACATGCTTCCGCATACCATGTAAAATTTGTATTTAAAAATAACGGTACTACTCGGCACGGCATCAATAATCAAGAATAATATGCATCCGATAAAATATATAATATAAAAAGTGAAATATGTCCTGTTATTTATAGATGAAAGTCCGGAATCGGACAAAAATATAACTCTTATTACATTAAACAGCTGGGCAAACAAAACAAATAATGCACTGACACGAAGAATTATCCGGTTGTATGTCACTGCAATTTCAATAAAATCATTTTTGATATTCCTGAACGGAAGCCGACTTACCATAAGCATACACCTTTCGCAGTTGATATAAAAATACGTATTGAAGTTTAGTGCTTAACGTCCTTTATGATAGTTATATTCTTCTTTTTTACATTTTAAATTCATGCATTTATGCTGTCGGGATGACCCTTGACAGTTACCGTAACAAGTGGTAATTGATGTAATTGTATTTTTATGTTCCTTATAAAATATATGCAAATAAATTTTATCATAGCGTGCTACTGTTGTCAAGCAAGCGCCGGGAATGATTTTCCTTTATACAAGTGATTAAGATTTACGATTTAATAAGCGAATAAAAACGATTGACATTAAACAGAAATACGTGTATAATAAAACTGAAAAAATTATATGTTCGGCAAACTTGATGAAAATCAGGGACGCAAAGTTGAGAGGCTAAGGTTTATACTATGCTTGTCTGACTGCAACTGCTTTGAAGTCACTTCAAACAGCTGCAGTTTTTTTATTGATTTTTTAGTATGGGTTTTATATTAAATGAGGTGCGAAATGGGTATTCATAATTTTAAAGGTAAAATGAATATTATAGTTATATTAGTATGTTTGGTAATTGCAGCAGCGGCGGCAGCAACAGCTGTATGGTTCGCTTCCGAGAGAAAGTATGAAACGATTTCGGCCGGCGTGTCTGAAAATAATTCTGATAAGCAGCAATCTGTTTCGTACAATGCCGGAAAAGAATTGACGGAGAGCGGAAACGGGCATTTGTCGGAAGACGGTATATCTGTTACATTAAACTGTGAAGTTCCGAAAAATTTTGATGTGTTAAAATACATAAAACAGGGATATGAACTTAAAAATTTTGCTGCTGTAGATTCTTTTTCCTCGGCAGATGGAATTCCTTTAAATCCTGCTGTACAGTATGCATTCTGCTATATATACTCCGGAGGAAAGTGTCTTGTGGATATAAAAAATGAGTCTATGACCTACCGTCAGGCAGATGAAGCTGAAATTCAGCAGCAGCTTGAAAAATTATTCGGTTCCTTTACCAAGGATATAAAAAAAAGCAATCTATATTCGTCCGGCAAAGGGTATTTTGAAATGTGGCAGCCTGATTACAGCGCTGACGTATACGCTTCGGCGACACTGAGCAGTACGGGAGATGAGCTTAAGCTTGAAGCTGTATATTACAAAGATGAATCCAAGAAAACAATGTATGACCAGGCTGTAATTACCGTAAAAAAAGGAAAAGAAGGTTTTTATATTTCTTCGCTTTCCTGAAATAAAAGGAGGATGACACGTGGCTACGAAACATCAGCTTGAAGAAGTTATAGAGGCTCTGGTTCCTATTATTGAGCAGATAAAGGAATTTGAAAAAAACTACGGTCAGATTCTGTGTGAATTCAGAGAGGACCGCGGCATTGTGACAGAAGAAGACAGGATGGATGCTGCAATAAAAATGATACATAAATATTCTAATCTTTAAAACAGGAGAAAAGGTCTATGTCAGGGGAAAAGCCGGCCGCTGATATGCGGCAGAAAAAAGTAAAAATCAATAAGCTGAAGCATACAAGTTTCAGGACGCGGACTGCAATAATTACCGCAGCCATATTGTTTTTTCTGACATTTTTTATACAGTTTGCGGTGGAGAATCTCATTCCTCCTGCGGAAAATGAGATAACCGAATGGAAATTCGTGCGCGCCGAGACATCTGAAAAAATCCAGGGCGAGCTGCTTTCATACAGCCAGGCAACATCTGAAAACCGCGTTTCTGCCAAACTGGGTGATCCGTATATGCGTATGCAGTATACCTTCCCCGAAATAAATGAAGACACCAGAATTATCATAAAGACTGCGTACAATCCTTTATTGGTCAAGCTTGACGGAGAGGAATCGCTTGATAACGGATACGGAGAAACCGCCTTTTCGGGAAATGCTTACAGCAGTGTGGTAATCAAATCCGGAGAAGAACAGACGATTGATATTTATCTTTATGCTCCGCTTGCGTTTTCGTTTAATGTATACACTCAAAGCGCTGAGGCCGGTGTATATAATAACTTTCTGCGGTATATCGGTTTTGGAATATCTTTTGCGGTGATTTTAATCGGAATAGGACTTTTGGTCATGAGTATATCGCTTTCGGCCGGAAGCCGCCATATGCGGCGTATGTTCATGCTTTCGGCAACGGTTTTTGCCGGAGGAGCGTTGTCTATGCTGTATACCGTAGGGCAGTGCAGCAGTGCATTGTCTTCGCCTTATTGGTTTTGTGCACTGATTATTTCCGAGTTTTTGCTCATTGCGCTTTCGTATGCCACAATATGTGTGTGCTATGATACGGCCTTTAAATATACCGCGTTGTTCATACCGGTGCTTATTATAAGCGTAGTTATACCGATATTTTCTCAAGCGTGGACGGTAAGGGCGGCAGCTGTGCTTATGACCGCGGTGCAGACTTATATGATAGTAAGGGCAAACAGCGCGTTTTCTTCTGCAACTACATCTGAAGTTCCTTATGTAGGAAATGTTAAAGGACTTTTGTTCTATACCGGACTTATAGGAATCTATAATACCTGCGCGCTGTTTTTAGGTATAAAACTCATGTCGGGGTATTTGTTTGCTTTCAGCATATCCCTGATGTGTATAGCAGTTTTTGTCATTTATTGCAGACAGATAATATATTTGGATATCAAAAAATACGAACGTATGCGTCAGCTGTATGCCGACAGTGCATGGATAGAGGATATTACCGGTCTTATAGCGAAAATGTTTCTTCAGAAAGATGAGAGAGACTTTATCATCGAAGTGGCCGGCGGACTTACGGATATAATAGAGAAGAACTCTGAGCTCAACAACGAAGAAATAGATGTGCATACATGCGCAGGAATACGGGACGGCGATGTTTTTACCGAAATTTTTAATACCGGAGAAATAACTGACTGCGATTATGATACTATATTCCGACATCTTGAATCACAGCCTTTGAAGCTTTTGATAGGTAATACTTCAGCCGATATGTTGTTCCGGATCGAAGGACACAGCGCAGTAATACATTTTGAAAATATAATGTGCGGAGTAACATCGGGGATGCAGAATATATTAAAAAGCGCATACCTTAACCTGTATTCGGCATATCAGAATCTGAATCTTAAAAAAGATGTAACAGATATACAGGAAGAACTTTTTATAAATCTTGCTACAGTGACAGAGCAAAAACATAAAAAAACAAAGAATCATCTTATAATTGTTTCAGCGCTCTCGTATGCTTTGAGTATACAGCTCGGAATGAATGAAGAGCGTGCAAAACTCATTTCGCTGGCTGCAATGACCCATGATATAGGGAAAATATCAATACCGGAGAGTGTAATGGAAAAGCACGGGCCTCTTAACGATGAAGAATTCGAACTGATGAAGCAGCATACCGAATCGGGTTTCAATATTCTTTCGCTGCAGAAGGGGAAGTTTTTTGAAACCGCATCGGTAATTGCAAGGCAGCATCATGAAAATTTTGACGGTACAGGATATATTGGACTTAAGGCGAGAAATATTGATCCTGCGGCACGTATTGTAAGGATAGCGGATGTAGTAGATGCGCTGCTTTCGGAGCGAAGCTATAAGAAGGCGTGGTCGGAAGAAGAAGTAAAGCAATATATTGAAGACAAAAAGGGGACATTATTTGATCCGGCGGTAGCAGAGGCGTTTTCACAATGCGCAGAATCACTGTTTGATCTTCGCAGACAAATCATAGAGGATGATAATGTATGAAAAAAATCAAAGCAAAATATCTGCTTAAGCCGTATTTTCTAATACCCGCATGCATCATTTTTATAACTGCGCTTGCTTTTGTTTTATGGTATCTTATGCCTAAAAAGACCCTTTCGGTAGCGGTTATTGATAAAACTGTACCGGCTACAGCGGCAGACAGCTGGTCATATCTTGATGATGTTTCAAATAATTACAGAAAGCATATAGGACTTTATTGGATAATGGATTATCTTAAAATAGTTAATCCTGAAACAGGCAGGTATTACGATCATACCAGCGATTATTACGGACCGAAGCTGAACGAAGCCAATGAAATAACCGAGTCCTCATCGATATCCGAAATAAAGGAAATTCCGGATTTGCTTTATCTTTCTGACGCGTACGGTGTAGAAATTTACGATGACCGGGGAATAAACGAAGAAGAAATGAATGCGATTTCACTGTGCCATTCATCCGGATCGGTAATAGTGGGAGAACAGGATATACTTACTACCGGTACTGACGATAAGGTAAGAAATGAACTTGAAAAACTTTTCGGAATTTCTTCAACGGGCTGGGTGGGAAGGTATATATACGATCTACAGGATCTGACAGACGTTCCATACTGGGCGCCGGATATGTGGCGCGCCAAATACGGACAGGAATGGAATTGTGCAGGAGCCGGAATACTGCTTGTATCGTCTGCCGGGGATATAATAGTGCTGGAGGAAAAAACGGATTTTCAAAGCGAAAACCTGCTTAAAATTTCTGTCAGCGAAGAATACCGCAAGGAATTCGGAAAACATTCGCTTAATTATTACAACTGGTTTGAGCTTATAGAGGCGGATAATTCCACCGAAGTGATAGCGACCTATAATTTTAACGTAAATTCTACCGGAGCCGAGGAACTTGCTGCAGTTTCAGACACTACTACATTTGCGGCGATTACGCGGTGTGTGAAAGAAAATGAAGCACCTGCCTATTATTTCGCAGGAGATTTCAATGACTATACGACAAAGCGGCAGATATCCAATTTCATGTTTGCCGACAAATTTTTTCAGCTCTTGTCATTTGACAGAGACGGTGACATAACCCATTTTTACTGGAATTTCTATCAGCCCATAATGAAAAAGATATTAAAGGATACGGTTAAAAATCCGGTTGAACCGGATGAATATGAGGAAGGACAGATAGCAAGAGTCACACAGGACGGGTTTGAAATAAAACAGGATGACAGTTGGCAGCCTTTTGAGATAAAGGGTTTTAACATAAACGGAGAAGCTCCGGGAGGAAAACGGTATGAATATTCAAGGGATTATTCATTTTATTCCGAACTTTTGCAGACTGCCGCAAACGCGGGAGCCAACTGTATAAGGACGTATGACCTTCTCCCGCCGGAATTCTACAGAGCGCTGTGCGAATATAACGGCAACGCTGATTCGGTATTGTATCTGATTCAGGGAATAATGACTCCGCCTGATACCGATCCGGCAAAGAGCTTTGAAAATATAGACAGTATCAAGCAAAATGTGGCCTCTGCTATAGCGGCGGTACATGGGGAAGGCAGTTTGCGGGATGACGATGCGGTATATTCATATAATGCATCACCGTATGTAATATCATATATAATCGATCCCAGACTCGGCGGTGAGTCCAGTGACGCAATACTTGCAGGAGAAAATGCCGGTGCAGATTACAGCGGGAAATATATAAGTGCGTCAGGCAACGGAGCGGAAGCGCTTGCGGCCGAGCTGTGCGACTATGCTTTGCAGTGTATGCAGTCGGATTACGGATGTATGCAGCCTGTAAGCGCCGTATCATCTGCTGAAAGACTTGAGGGTGCAGAATGGCTGACTGAGGGGATGCGAGGATTTAATTTTTCAAATATGCAGCTTTCCGACGGGGTGGAGGGACTTTATTATACATCTGTTTCTCTGAACCCTGATGACAGGCAGCTTATTGACAATGAGGCGGCGTTTGCTGAAATGTACTCTGATTCTTCCGGGAAATTTGCCTGGGGAGGATATATAGGACAGGTGCGTAAGCTTTACAACGGACCCGTACTGATAGATAAAGCGGGATTATCGACGAGCAGCGATGTGTTTGAGCAGGAGTCTTCGGTTAACGGATTGTCGGAGACCGAGCAGGGAGAAGGAATAGTACGTATGCTGAAAGCCGCGGATGAGCAGGGATACGCCGGAATGCTTATAGCGGATCTGAACGATAACTGGAGCGCGGTTTCAGAGCAGTCCGAGCAGTACACGATTCCGGCATCCGACAGCGGACTTTGGCAGGATACCACCGTTCGTGCGGAGACTACCGGAATAGTGGCAGTTGATTCCGTGCAGCCTCAGGAATCTGCCATACAGCTTAACGACAACGGTGAAAAGAGTATAATGAGTCAAATGCAGCTTTCATATAATGAAACTTATGTATATATTACATTGCTGCTGAAAAACGATATCGATTACGATAAGAATGAAATGATTATAGGCATAGATACATATCAGCGCAATGACGGAGAATATTATTACGACAGTAACTATTATGCGAACAGTCAGTCCGGAATGGAATACATTGTGAAATTTGAAAGCAAAAACTCGGCTTCGCTGTATGTGGCGTCAGGATACAACCGCAACACCGGGAATTATGTCTCTAAGGAAAGCTATTCTGCAGATTACGATTTGGTATCAGTTCTTAATTACGGTAATTTCACGTCATCAAATACTCATTTTTATCAGACCGGAGTTACCGTACGTATACGTCTGCCGTGGGCAATGCTGAATTTTGCAAATCCGTCAAGCGCCCTTGTAATAAACGGGAACAGCGGAAGCACTTTAAAAACCACAGCTACTGACGGTATGATTTTTTCGGTACTGGTGGGGAGCAAGGACACAATGGACACAGCGTATATTTTTCCGGAATCAAAGCAGTCTGCCGGATATAAGAGGCTGGAACTGGCAGGTTGGGAAAAAGAAGATATAAACTATACTCTTAGGGAAAAGGAAAGCGCAAAAATTATCCAGAGGTATTTTTCAAGAACCGAATGATCATTAAATACAGTAACGGGAGGTGTAAAATGGCTGAATTTTCTTATGAAATACTTGCGGCAGCTCTCATAATATTTTTTCTTCTGATGCTGAGCGCGGAATATTTATGGCTGTATTTGCTGTCAAAGCGCAACGAAGAGTCAGATATGCAGAAATATGAAATATACTCCAAAATTCATTCAATGATCGAGGCCTTTCTGTATTCGCCTACTGAGACTTCAAGGGAAACCGAACTTTCGTCATTATTTGACTATATAGGCGATGATGCTGCAAAAAAAGATGAGGCTGCCGTTCAGTTTATTCAGCTAATGAAACGGGCTGACGATATACCTGCCGAAAAATTGAAGCTACTGGGCAAGTTATATGAAATGCTTGATCCGGTGGAATTTTATTCCAAACAGCTGGCAAAAGGAAATCTTTACAAGAAAAGTTATGCAGTGAGGCGTTTGGCAGATTTTAATGCTTCGGAAAAGATACCGGATATAAAAAATCTGCTTAGCGACAGACATAATAATGTAGTATATAATGCAGCGATGGCTTTATCGGAACTGGGAGATGAGGATGCGGTGGTCTTTTTTGCCCAAAAATGCGAAAGCAACCGTTATTATTCCCACAGAATCTTGCTGGAATTGCTTCAGGCATACACCGGTGACCGTATAGGTCTTACCAAGAGACTTTACAATGAGTGTAATGATTATATCAAAGCGACATGTATTAAGGCATATACCCATGACTGTATTGAAGAGCTGTCTGAAATTTATGCTGACGGTGTATCTGCAAAAGACAACAATCTTAAAATAGCCTGCGTAAAGGCTTTGGCACAGCTTGGAAAACCGGAGTATGAACAGAAAATGATAATAGCTCTTAACGACAAAAACTGGATTGTCAGACTTGCTGCGGTTTCGGGCCTTGAAAGGATACACTCGCAAACATCACTTGAGGCGCTGGTAAAAGCCACCCAGGACGATGAATGGTGGGTGCGCAATGCGGCGGCCAAAGCTATAGTCAATATAGATTTTCAGCTGATTTATGTCGAAAAAGTGCTGAGTGGGTATGACAAATACGCTGCCGATGCAGTTAAAAGCGCGCTGTATAAGCAGATAAATATGAATGGAGGGAAATTGCGTTGACAATACTTAATTTATTGCGGATTTTCATACGGTTTTTCAATTATTTCTGCATGGGATATACGCTTGTTCTCGGTGTAATTTATCTGGTTCAGCTTATAACAGCACTTATAAAGGTAAGAAAGCAGGACAGGGGAAAGATATCGGAAGATTATATGCGATATGCACAATCTCCGAATCTTTTACCCATATCTCTTATAGTGCCTGCACATAACGAGCAGGAAAATATTGTTCAGAACGTAAAAGACCTTTTGAAACTTGAGTATCCCGAGTTTGAAGTAATAGTCGTAAATGACGGATCCACAGATTTGACCCATACAAAGATAATAGAAGCTTTTGATCTTTATCCGATAGAAGGCGCGGTAAAAATCAAAATTCCTACCAAAGAAATACATAATGTGTATTATAATACCGATTATCCCAATCTTTACTATATTGACAAAGAAAACGGCGGAAAATCAGACTCGCTGAACGCCGGAATAAATCAGTCGCAGTATCCTCTGTTTGCCTGTCTCGATGCTGATTCACGCATCGAGCGCAATGCGCTTCTGATTTTAGGCGAAGAGTTTATCAAAGATACCACAACGGTTGTGGCGGGCGGCTTTGTCAGAATAGCCAACGGCTCTGTAATCGAGCAGGGAGAGTGGAAACGGTTTGAAGTCCCGCCTAAAATGATAGAGCGTTTTCAAATAGTTGAATACTTCCGTTCTTTTCTGGCGGGAAGACTTTCCTGGGGAAAGGCGCTGCTGATAGTTTCAGGAGCATTCGGAGTATTCAATAAGCAGGTTGTTATAGACGCCGGAGGATACAAAACGGATACCATAGGCGAAGATATGGAAATAGTTGTCAGAATTCATAGATTTATGAGGAAAAACAAAAGAAAATACAATGTGAAATTCTGCCCTGAAGCAATATGCTGGACGCAGGGACCGATGAGTTTTTCTGATCTTAAAGTGCAGAGACGGCGCTGGCAGATAGGACTTTTTGATACTTTGAAAGCACATTTTATAATGACGTTCAATCCGCGTTTTCGCACGGTGGGGCTTCTTTCGATACCTTACAGCTGGATGTTTGAATTTTTCGGTACTGCTGTGGAGACGCTTGGGTACTTTATAATTCCGTTTTCCCTTATTATGGGGGAACTGAATATGTATTTCTTTATAATATATTTTTTATTGGCGGTTATGCTGGGTATTATGCTCTCCATAGGCGGCATAATACTGGAGCAAAACACCAGAAAAGGGTGTATGTCCTCACAGCAGGCGATGCGTTTGTCGCTGTATGCTATTCTTGAAAACTTCGGATACCGGCAGGCAATAACCCTGTTCCGTTTCGGCGGTTTGATGCGTTACCGGAAGTATAAAAGAAGCTGGGGCGTAATCAAACGCAAAGAGTTTAATGTTATGTCTGAAAGGAAAAGCACATGAAAAAGTGGCTGCTTTATGTAGGAAGTACAATACTTGTACTGTTCATTATGGTACAGATGGGATGGCTTCAGATAATCGGAATAAACCGTATATCCTTTGCTTCGGCGGGAAAAGACGGGGTCAGTCAGACGGATACGCTCAGCTTTGCCTCTGAAGACGGCGTAGCTTACAGAGTTAAAGCTGAAGGAGAATACTTTTATCTTTACTCACAGGAGAGCGAAGAATGGGATAAAGTTTTTTGGAAAGGTGTCAATATAGGCGCCGGAGAACCCGGACTGTTTCCGGGAGAACTTACGATAAGCTACGAAAGCTACCTGAGGTGGTTCGGTTATATTTCCGATATGAACTGCAACTGTATAAGAGTATATACTACAATGAGACCTCAGTTTTACCAGGCGCTGTACGATTATAACAGCACTGCGGAAAATCCGCTTTTTCTGTTTCACGGAGTATGGATGGATGAGGAGGACATAACTACTTACGCAGATGTATATGCGGAAAATTCCAAAATCAAGAACGACTTTATCAACGACGCGTTAAACTGTGTGGATGTTGTAATGGGAAACGCGGTTCTGCCGGAACGCGCGGGATTTGCGTCGGGCACATATACCGCCGATGTTTCTGAATGGCTTGCAGGTTGGATACTCGGAATAGAAAGCGATCCGAAATTTATTCTTAACACAAATGAATCAAATCCTGACAGGAATACATACGAGGGGACATATCTTTATACCTACGGTTCGACTCCGTTTGAGGCGTTTTTCTGTGAAGCCGGAGACAAAGTTATAGAGTATATGACGGAAAAGTACGGCAAGCAATGTCCTGTATCATTTTCAAACTGGGTAACAACCGATCCGCTTTCACATCCGCAGGAACCTCATGAGGATGAGGATCTTATCACATTCAATACCGAAAGTATAAAGAGCAGATCGGAGTACAAATCAAATCTTTTTGCGTCTTACCACGTTTATCCGTACTATCCGGATTCGATGAACTATCAGGAAGATTATCTTGCATACAAGGATTCGGACGGAAAAGTAAATACCTATGAGGCATACCTGAAGGATCTTAAGCTTGCCCATACTATGCCGATTGTCATAGCCGAGTTCGGTGTACCTACGAGCCGGGGTGTCACACATGAGAGTGTAATGGGATATAACCAGGGCGGTGTTGACGAAACCGAGCAGGGTGAAATGCTTGCGGATATGTATAATTCCATATATGACTGCAGCTATGCGGGCGCGATAGCGTTTTCCTGGCAGGACGAGTGGTTTAAACGTACATGGAACAATGAAAATTATGACATTGCCGATTCAAGACCATACTGGTCAAACATACAGACATCGGAACAGAATTTCGGCATATTGGCTTTTGATCCAGGAGAGGAAACCACTGAATGCGTGCTTGACGGCAAAACTGATGAATGGGATAATGATGAAAAGACAGCCTCTTGTGAATGCGGCGATCTCTATATGAAAAGCGATGAGCGGTATGTTTATTTTATGCTGGACATAAAAGAGGATTACGGGTATGATTTCAACAGTGATACTCTGCTGATACCTATAGATACGATAAGCGGACAGGGCAACACTTCAATGAAAGAAAACTCTGCGGTATTTGACCGTGAGGCGGATTTTGTAATATGCATAAACGGCAGGGAAAATTCGAGAATACTGGTTGACTCATATTATGACGCGCATTATTTTCTTTACGGCGAACTGTATGATATGATAGACAAGGTAAGCGATATAACCCAAAAAAACAGCGGAAGATTTAACCGGATGATGCTTTGCACCGGATATGAAATGATTATACCGGGCAGCAACAGGGTGATAGAATTTGACAGTTACGAAACCGGAAAACTGACTTACGGCAACGGAGATCCGGAGTCGGAAAATTACAGGTCGCTTTCTGATTTTATATACAATGATGAAGAAAATATTATCGAGCTGCGCATACCCTGGCAGCTGCTTAACGTAATGGATCCGGCTTTAGGACTGATAATGAGCGATTTCTATACACAGCAAAGCATAACTTCTGCCCAGATGGGAGATATTTATGTCGGAATGGGAGTTCTCGGAAAAGGAGCCATTTCGCTTAACGGCAGCTACATATATGACAAATGGAAAATGCCGGAATTCCATGAGAGACTCAAGCCGTCTTACTATGTACTGCAGGAAGCGCTTAAGGAGCTGGATTAAGATTGTACAAAAAAACGGTTATTATCCTTACGGTGACAGCATTGGTTTTAGTCTCGGCGGCGGTTTTGTTGCGGACGGTCAAAGACCTTAAAAGAACAAATCCTGTACAGCCTGAAGGCATTGCTCCTCAGCTGGAGATTCCGGCGGCAGACAGCGGCGGTATTATGATGTCCTTCAGGGCGCATGAAAAATATTTTTACAGGTATGACGCAGGCAAATGGAAGTTTGTATATTTAAAGGGAGTAAATATGGGGCTCACTGAAGCTGCTACCGATTTGTCAGACCCGGATGTTTCGTATGATACATACCGGGAGTGGTTCAAACTGATTTCGGAGATGAACGCCAATACAGTAAGAGCGTTTACGGTTATGCCGCCGCAGTTTTATACCGCATTGTATGATTATAACGCTTCGACTGACAATCCGCTTTATCTTGTACAGGGTATATGGTTCAATGAAAATTATATGTACGAGTGCGACAACGCGTTTTCCGAAGAGCGTATGATAGTTGAGGCATTCAAACGTGCGGCTGTGGAAACGGTGGATATAATTCACGGAAACAGTGATTATACAGATTACGGCAGTATAAAAAATGCGGTTTATTCCCATGATGTTTCGGAGTATCTGGCGGGCTACATTTTAGGACTTGAATGGGATCCGGGTTTCGTTGAGAGAACAAACGCTTATACGGAATACGCGGGATATAAGGGAGAATATCTCGAAACAGGCGAAAAGGCGACCGCGTTCGAAAGCTTTTTGTGTGAGGTGGGAGACAGTCTTATATCATACGAGAGCGGAAAATATTCGGCCCAGAGTCCCTTAGCGTTTTTAAACTGGGCAACTACCGATACTCTTACACATTCCAACGAGCCGTTTCCTGAGGAAGATTCAGTTTCGGTAAATACGGAAAATATAGTTGTTTGCGGCAAATATTATTCCGGACTATTCGCGGCGGTGGATGTTTATCCATATTATCCCGAATTTATGAATTACCAGCCTGAGTATCTTGAAGAAGGCGCTGATGGGACGGTTGACAGTTACAGGGCATATATTGCACATTTAAGGACAGAATACAGTGTCCCTGTTATAATAGCGGAGTTCGGTATACCTACAAGCCGCGGTACAGCACACAGCTCGGTCACGGGAATGAATCAGGGCGGAATGACTGAACAGCAGCAGGGTGAAGCGATTGTTTCCATGATGAAAAGTATAGCGGAAGAGGAGTATGCAGGATCATTGATATTTTCCTGGCAGGATGAATGGTTCAAGCAAACCTGGAACACGGTCAAGTATTCTCCTGACAATGCCTTACAGCGTACACCTAATGTGCAGTCGGCTGAGCAAAGTTACGGTTTGCTCGCGATGGAACCCGGTAAAACCGCAGTATGCTTTGCTGACGGAAAAGATGATGAATGGGAAAACAGCAGTCCGGTGGCAGAGACAGACGGAAATAAAGTCTACGCTATGTGGGATGAAGGATATTTATATCTTAAAATAGAAAGCGATGCGGATTTCAACAGTGAAACATTGCTGATTCCCATACAGATAACAGCGAGGGGAAGCGATTTTGCGTCGGAGTATGATGTTACGTTTACTGAGGCTGCAGATTTTTTGCTTGTGGTAAACGGTAAAAACAATACCCGCCTGCTTACGGATGTTTATCAGGACGTCTTTTATTATACCTACGCATATGAGCGGGGAGTATTTGAAAGAGATTTAAGTTATGAAAATTCGGGGAGCGGAATATACGGCGCGATAAGACAGTTTATTTCAAATGAAATAGTGCTTCCGCTTTCGGGAGAAACAATACCTGCGCAGTATATCGAAAGCGGGATTATGAAATACGGCGTTACTGATTATAACAGCAGTAAGTACAATTCACTTGCTGATTTTTACAACAGCGGTTCAATAACGGAAATCAGGATTCCGTGGTATCTTTTAAATGTAATGAACAGCACCTGCGGCGTCTGCATAACGGATTTTTATGTCGGCGGCATAGATTTTGAACAGATTACCGGCGTAAAAGTGGGAATTTGCAGTCCGGGAGATAAAAATGCAGGACTTTACAGTATAGGATACTCGCCAAAGGAAGAATCATCCTTTCATACAAGGCTTAAAAAATCTTACTATGCGGTACAGAGCGCAATGAAGGATTTTATGGAATATTAAACTGTTAAACACACAATGCATCAGGAGGTAAAGCATGAGCAAATTCAAAAAATCTTTCCGGGGATACAGTATTTCGGAAGTGGACGAACATATCAGGAAACTTGAGGAAGAACTTGAGAAAACCGCGTCGCGGTATGAGAACCTTCAAAACCGTTTTGATGAAGTTACGCGTGCGGCAGATTCCGCAAAAGAGAAACTTGCAGAAAAAAGTGCAGAGCTGGAAAAAACCGAAATAGCATACGAAATGGTCAGAAGCAAGGCGGATAAAAGCAAAAGAGAGGCTGAATCAATAGGTCGCATTTATATTAAAGCCTTTGAAAGCGGCAGGGAACTTGCCTGTGCCCCTACAGCATATATCAACGAATACTTTGAGGGTATAGAGAATGCATCCGAAGACGTAAGACGCAGTATTTTTGCCGCAAAACGCGATTTTGCAGGAGTTGCGGAAAAAATTTCCGAAGCTGTGCAGGATATAAAAAATCAGGCGGAATATCTCAATAAAAAGCTGGAGGAACTTACAAACGGAGCCGAGTCTGTTGACAGCGCGTATGCAATGTTCGGCAAAATAAGAACAGACGCGGAGAAAAAGATGTCAGAAATAGTTGAGCGCTATGAAAACAGCATAGCGGAGTATGTATCCGAAGAACGCGGTAAAACGGGAATAAACCGCCAAAGCACGGGATATCGGGAAAATGACGAACATGAAAAATCACGATATGGTGTTTCAAATAACCGGGATATAGAATCTAAATATTTTTCCGCGAAAGAGCCTGACGGCATGGAAGAAATAGAACTCTATGCGGATGCTGAAATAAGTGTTGACGAAGGTTTTGATAAAACTGTTACTGAAGAAAATGCGGTTAATAACGGCAGCATTTCAAATGACCGTGAAAATGCAGAATCTGCAGAAAAAACAACGGATACAGAAAGAAAAAATGAATTTGAGAGCGATGATACTGCTTCGGATTTTACAGATAAATCTGAGGCGGTCAAAGAAGAACAGCAGGTTGCTTCGGCAGTAGGAGAATCGGGAGTGGCAGAAAATCGAGGACAGAATATACTTAATCTGCTGAACAAATACAAAAAAGGCAGCAGATAAAAGTTTGGCTCTAGAAACTTTTAGTTGACATTATTATGATAATATGATATAATTCAGACAAAGTGAATAAGGGCAAACTGTCAGAAATGGCAGGACGCAAAATCATGGGCCTAAGGTTTTCAACTATGGTCGCCAGACTGCTCCTTTATCTAATTGTAATTTTAGAGAGGAGTTTTTTTATGAAACTGAAAAAGATGACAGCATTAATTCTTACGGCGGTAATGTGTGCGGTGTGTATGTTATCTGCCGTACCGGCGAGCGCTGCGGATGTGCCTATAAATGTAAACGCATATATACGCAAAGATAACAATCCGGTACCCTGTGACAAGGATGCGTATAACCCTCAAGATTATGACATGAAGACCCAGGCATATATAACTGTTGCAGAAGAATGTTACAGCCTGGACGGAGTAGAGGACCACCTGTTAAGAGTGCCGTCGGTCGTAGTCGAAGAAGGAATGACAGTACTTTGGTACGAGATAGTCAATGTTAACGGTAAGTGGTGTTTGAACGGTGTGTTCGTACCCGAAGAACAGGAACCGCAGGGCGAGCAGATAACATTGGGAATAGTGACACCTGCCAAAATGTCTGTGCGTTTTGAAGACGGAGAGATATATCGTTCCGGAGATTCACTTAAGATAGAAATCGGAAAGACCTATCGTTTTCAGATGTGTTCTGACAGTTGGGAAAACAAAAAATATGATGATGACGGAAACGGTTTGTGCGGAACGGTAGTATACAGTGTAAGAGTTTCGAACAGCTATGCTGAGCGTAGTTATGATGAATCCACCAAGACTTTTGTGCTCCCCAAAGGTGACCCTGTGCTTCGTACCGACATTAATTCCTGTTTTATGGCATACAGGTATCACTTCAAGAAAGGCGATTATAATAAACAGACAGGAATTGCAAATGTAGTTGATAACCCAATTGAAAGTCTTTCGGTAAATCTTCCGCTCGGTTCAACAGTAAAATCGGATGCATACAGGAATTATGAATATATAGATTCAGCTAATGTATTCATTGAAAGAACAGACGATTTGTCGGTTTCCTATACGGATTATTACTGGGATTATTGATAAAGCCGGTAATGAAGCAAGATGTAATTGATATATAAATAATCAGCCGCCTCATTATGAGGCGGCTTTTTTTGATATGATTTTAGATTTTCCGTTTTAAGGATGAATTTAGGTGATATTATGATTACTGAGAAGTAAGCGTCAAACCTAAAGGCGTATAAAAATACCTGTCGTAGACAGTACGGCAGGTAAAGAGAATTGTTAAATTTTGCAAGCGTCGGGTGCGTTCCAGGGCAGAAGTTCTTCTACATCTTTAACAG
>CALWUY010000073.1 GCA_944384855.1 uncultured Clostridia bacterium
TTCCTGACAAATCATACTTTTCTCATCTGAAATCGTTGCTTTTTGAGGCATTGTGTGCTAAAATAGAATTAATATAAATATATCCATTTATAAAAACTTACAACATAAACTGCATTATGTTGCTTAATAAATTCGAGGAGGGATTTTATGGCGAAGATTGCCGATATTATCAAATACGAGGGCGATAACAGTACATTTATCTGGAAGCATCCTTGTGAAGATTTTAACACAACCACACAGTTAATCGTACACGAAAGTCAGGAAGCAATCTTCTTTATGAACGGTCAGGCACTTGATTTGTTTGGTGCAGGTCGTTATACGCTCGAAACACAAAACATTCCGTTACTTAGAAAATTTGCCAATATTCCGACCGATGGGAAAACCCCTTTCCATTGCGAAGTCTATTTTATAAATAAAACCGAGCAAATGGCGATTAAATGGGGTACAGACAGCAAGGTGCAGTACATAGAGCCTACATATAAATTTCCATTGTCCATCGGTGCTTCCGGTGAAATGGCGTTAAGCGTCAATGATTCCAGAAAATTGCTTGTAAAGCTTGTAGGTACTGAACGCGTACTGGAAAGGAATCAACTTGTTACCTTTTTCCGAGCTTTTTTGATGACAAAGGTGAAAGCTTATATCGCTCAGGAAATGAAAGCAAACGCTATCAATATTTTCGAAATCGATGAAAACTTAGAGGAATTTTCTAAAGACCTTCAAAATCGTTTGTGTGGAGATTTCAACGAATACGGCGTTACCCTAAACCGTTTCTTTATAACTACGATAGTAAAACCCGACGGCGATTCTCAATATGAAAAATTCAAGGAACTGCATTTCCGTCAGTACTCAGATATAGCTGAAGCGAAGCTACGTCAGCAGACAGAAGTAATCAACGCTCAAACCGAAGCACAGAAAACCGTTATTGATTCAAAAGCACAGGCAACGAAGCGTGCGCAAGAGGGATACACCTACCAGCAGGAGCGTGGCTTTGATGTGGCGCAGACAGCGGCGGGCAACGAAGCGGTCGGTGAGTTTTCTAATATGGGGATTGGTCTGGGGATGATTACAGGCGTGGGCGGAACAGTCGGAAATATGATTGGCGGAGCTGTAAATAACGCCTTTGCTGGCATAACGGAACAGCAGACAACAACGCCGCCGCAAGCCGCAGAAATGACAACCGCATTTTGTGAGAATTGCGGTGCGGTTCTCTCACCCGATTCTGCCTTTTGCGAGGAATGCGGAATGCCTGTGCCAAAGGATAACCGCAAATGTGCAAAATGCGGATATGTTTTTGAGCGACCGGGCAAATTCTGCCCAAAATGCGGAACAAAAAGGGAGGGGTAAAAGATGAAGAAAAATACAAAATTAGCTTATGCTGTTTTGGGTATCGTTTTTATCCTTTTTAATGTCATAGCCTTTGCTGTGCCCACGGACAAAACAATAACCTTTTGGATTGCCTATGCGTTCACGGTTGTTGCCTTTGCTTTACAGATAGGGATTTGGATCGCAGCTTTCAAAGCAGCCGAAACATTAAAAAGTAAGTTTCTCGGTGTTCCGATTATTTATGTGGGTATTGTTTATCTTGTTTTACAGCTAATTGTATTTGCAGTATTTATGATATTTCCCCTAATTCCATCTTGGATAGTGGTCATGGCGTGTGCTTTGGTTTTAGGAATTTCTGCAATCTGCCTGATCAGTGCCGATGCTGCAAGAGATGAAATCAATCGTGTAGAAGAAAAGGTAAATCAAAAAGTATTCTATATTCGAGAACTTCAAGCGGATGTTGAAATGCTGGAAGAGCAGGAGCAAAATCCTGAAATAAAAACATCGCTCACAAAACTTGCCGAGAAAATCCGTTATAGCGATCCGATGAGCGACGAACAGCTATCGGATTTGGATAGCAAAATCTCCACAAAGGTTGCGGAACTGAAAACCGTTTCAAGTAAGTTCGAAATCATAACTGAACTCAATTCGCTTTTGGACGAGCGAAATAAAAACTGTAAAATTCTTAAATAATATTAGGAGGATAGAAATGAAACAATTAACTTGTGAAATGTGCGGTAGCACCGAGCTTCTAAAACAAGACGGTGTCTTTGTCTGTCAAAATTGCGGTACAAAATACTCTGTTGAAGAGGCCAAAAAAATGATGATTGAAGGGACTGTTAATGTTCAAGGAACCGTAAAAGTTGATAACAGTTCTAACATAGAAAGTTTTCTTAAACTTGCAGAAAACGCTTTTTTTGCAACCAATAATAAGGAAGCCGAAAGTTATAGTAATAAAATTCTTGAAATTAAACCAGATCATTATAAGGCATGGTTAATAAAAGGAAAAGCTGCCGGATGGCAATCCACGCTTGCCAATAATAGAATTCTTGAATCAATCGAATGCTTTGAAAAAGCGGTTGATAACGCTCCTGAGTCCGAAGCCGCTGATGTAAAAAAAGAAGTAGCTGAAGAAACGTCAAAACTTTCAAAGGCGATTTTATCACTATGCTGTGATAGGTTTATTGAAATCCCCAATGATAGTAATGCAGATTTATTAGTAAACAATGCCACATCTATAAAGAGATTAGCGATAATATTATTGGAAAAATGCGGTGTTGCACCCGCTGAGTACGAAGAAACAACAGCAATATCTATCAGATTATCCGCTATTACTGCATATAACAACATAGTGTGGCCGGAATATAGTCGTAGCAATGGTGGGCATCCATATGATTTCCAATTCAGCAAATTTATCGAGAGGGGCTTTGCTTGTATTAAGGTCTTAAAATGTTCAGTCTTAATGTCTGATAAACTGGATGAGATTAATATTAAAAGCTATAAAGACTTAATTGCAATAACCACAGCTCTTATTAATGCTGCTGGATATGAAAAACAGTTTGTTGGTAGTTCATCATATTGGGCCGTTACAAGAACCCTTTCTGCCTCAGCAAAGCAAAGCAATCTTGACGATATTAAAGTTTATCATCAAAAGATAAAAGAAATCGATCCAAGTTATGAAATTCCTACTGTTCAAAATAAGCCAACAAATACACCACCATATGTAATTATTGGAGCCATACTGGGTGGATTGCTGGGTCTTTTCCTTGGCATATCTATGAGTGAATGGATGTTTCCGACCATTATTGGAATTATTGCAGGCGCTTCTATTGGAAATTTCTTGGGCGTTCAGCAAAATAAAAAGACCGCACAACACAAACAAGGCGAAGAGGGAAAGGGAAACAATGAAAAAAATCAACAAGAGACAAAGGAAAGCGATCAGCAAAATGTTGAGAAACATTATGAAAATGATCAAGAAAGCGATAAGCCGGAAAAACCTGCTACACAGGATTCAACTAAACCTAATAAAAAAAGTAAATTGTCAAAAAAGAAAATTGGAATCATATGTTTATCTGTAATAACTGTTGCTATTGTACTAATAGTAGCTATCAATTCTTTTGGCAATAAAATTACCAGTGACTTAGTGGGGACTTGGAGAGCAGAACGTGATTCGTCTATATCAATAACATTCAAAAATAACGGAGATATGATTGTGCGTTCTTCAAATGCAGTAGATGACGGATTGTCCTATAAAATCGATGGTGACACCGTTATAGTAACATTTGCTAATAATGATACAGAAACATATGGCTTTGCCGTAGAGGGAGACACATTAATATTTGGAGAGTATTACTATACAAAACTAAAATAGCATCAATAGGGGTCAGATTAAATATTAACTTTTAGAAATCAAAGGGGAAATGATGATGTTGATTGAACAAGAGAATGCAAAAAATGAGCAGTATATTTTTCAGTATAAACGCGACTGTTTTAGCGAGGTAATAACCTACAGAAAACACTTGATTAATAAAATTAAGGCCGATCTGAATGCGCAAGGAAACATGGCGATTCAAACCTTTTCTTCCGAAAGTGTAACAAGCGAAAGATTTGAAGCATTTATAATAATCGCAAGAAATGCTGGGTATACTATTTACAAAGTTGAAAAGCTTTAAAACATAACAATTCAAAGTAAAATCCGATGAACAGAAAAGAATTACTGTTCATCGGATTTTTTGTATTCTATTCAAATGTTTTGATATTATCCATTAAAAAATTTGGTTATATATAAATTAGGTCGGTATATACGATTTCAGCAACTCCGCTACGGATACTATTCATCCGCTCAATCCACTCCATCTGATTTTCTGCCTTTAACCGTTCGGTCACGCCCTCACGCTCAGCCATTTGATTTACCAGTCTAAAAAACAAACCCTCTGCCTGTTTGTCGATGTCAACGAGGTAGCTGTTCAGCTTCCCGCTTGTCAGCAGGCTATAATACAGAATTCTGTGGTGCTGTTTCAAATACCGTGCGTGCCGCTGTCCCCATATACCAATAGGCTGATTTTCGGCAGGCAATATGAGATTAGGCAACATATAATCTCCAACTTGCGTATAAGTACCGCCCATTTGTTCAAATAATGACTTTTCCATAGTATTTTCCTCCTGAGTTTTATTGTACCTTCATTTTACAAAAGAAAAGGCGTAAACACCAATGTACCGATTATAAAATACAGCGTATCTGTTTTTGCCGCAGATACGCTGTAAACTTTTATATCTTTATTTCGGAATATGTGGTTACCAATTGCTCATACATCTTTCGTGATGGTTGTCGAACAGCGGTTTCCCATTTAGCATAGATACTATAACAAATATTAGCTTTTTTCGCAAAATCCGTTTGATTCAATCCATATGCTTTTCTGACTTCACGAAGTCTGTCGCTGTAAGGATAATCCATAAATCGTGCAAAGTCATCAAAGAGCAGATTTCTATCAATTTCAAGAATATCCGCAAATGTTACCGCCGTTTGATATGGTATTGGAAATTTTTCGCGCTCGTACATTAAAAGCGTAGCAGGGACAATGCCTACACTCTCAGCTAACTGCCGTGTAGTTAATCCTT
The DNA here is from genome assembly GCA_944384855.1 of uncultured Clostridia bacterium. Classification (GTDB taxonomy): domain Bacteria; phylum Bacillota; class Clostridia; order Oscillospirales; family Acutalibacteraceae; genus UBA737. The sequence goes on from CALWUY010000073.1 coordinate 4,942, forward strand.
TGTGTTGTCGGTAGTATCTAAGCATTACCGCAGGAGTTTGTTTTGCTGGAACACCTTCAAAACAGAACTGGAAATGCATTAACATTTTGCCGTGTTTATATTCATAAAGGTATGTGTGATTGAGAACACCATTGCTATTCCGCCCTTATATAAACCCTCTTAATATAAAAATACCTTTTTTTGAGTTCTGTCACAACATCAAGACATAAATAATCAAACCTGCTCCTGCTTCCGAAAAGAAAGGTCTTCGCATTTTTAAACAATATCAGATTTTCTAACAATTCGTAAAGTTTGCATTTTAACTCTTCGGTTGGTTCGATATCTCTGTGACCGAAAAACGCAACAGTAAGTTCAGGGGCAGGCAGCAACCGACTCAACTCCTTTTTAGATATATTGTATATCTATTATATGCAATTTTATCATAATTTCAGATAAAAATAAATATACAAAACATTTATTTCGGAGTGATATTATGGCTATTAAAAGTGTTTCTATAAGAATAGAGGAAGAAATGTTGAAAAAAATAGGGTATGTCGCGGACTATGAAGGCAGAAGCGTAAACAGTCATATACTTGTTTTGATAAGGGAAAATATCAAAGCATTTGAAAACAGAACGGTGAAATAAACGAAAAAATCAGTCCTGAGGTAAATGTTAAACCCTCAAGAAAATAAATCAATGTTAAAAAACAAAATTAAGGCGGTATAATAATCTGATTTAAAACTGTAAATAGTATAAATTCGATATTGGCAGGTGTAATATATGAGTAAAAAAATAGATTTTAAAAACAGAGACAGATTTATTCAGCTCGGTATTGCAATATCGACCTTAAGAAAAATGCGCGGTATGTCACAGGAGCAATTATCAGAAAAAGCAAACGTAAGCCGTTCCCATTTAAGCGCGATAGAAGCGCCCGGTATCGTAAGGCCGTTTTCGCTTGATATATTTTATAATATAGCCGACGCATTGGAAGTAGATCCTGCCGATTTAATAAACGCATCTGTTTTTCCTGATAAAGTTTTAAATAAAAACAACTGATTCAGAGTAAAATTTAAAACTTCGAAAAAACGAAAACCGCAAAAGCATCAGTATAATTTATTTTTTGATTTATCGGTTTTGGAAACATTTCTGTAACAAGAATACGATTATTACCGTATTCAAATTTTAATCCCCGATAATTGTTTTTATCGTTTTTATTATACGATTCAAATAATTAAAATGCTGGTGTTTTTCGTAATATAATTAACGAAACAACGTAAACAGGGGTAAATGTTATGAAAGATATTCTTGAAACTATCAACGAATTACGCCAACAGCGCGACTGGACAGAATATCAGCTTGCCGAACGTTCAGGTCTTCCTCAGTCAACTATTTCTTCCTGGTACCGCAAGAACTTAGTCCCAACCGTACCTTCTTTGGAAAAAATATGTTCAGCGTACGGAATAACTCTTTCTCAGCTGTTTTCAGAAGGCGACAACCCCGTAGTATTAACCGATTCGCAGAAAAAATTATTAAATGTATGGTCAAAATTAAGTTCCGAACAGCAGTCTGTAATTTTTGAGTTAATAGATAAAATGAGATAATATCATATACAAACCGATAGGCAAAAACGGTTTCTGTGTACAAGAAAAAACCGCAGGTCTTTGACTTAAGACCTGCGGTTTTTAATTTCCGGTTATTTTATACTTTCTATTACTTCTTTTCCGCCCATATACGGCTGTAAAGCTTTGGGGATTACAACGCTGTAACGCTCACCGTCAAAGCGGAGATTGTTTTCGAGAAACGCTATAAGCATTCTCGGCGGCGCCACAACGGTATTATTAAGCGTGTGCGCCAAATACTTTTTGCCGTCAGCGCCTTTTATGCGTATTCCTAAGCGCCTTGCCTGAGCGTCGCCCAGATTCGAGCAGGAGCAAACCTCAAAATATTTCTGCTGTTTAGGACTCCACGCTTCAACGTCGTAGGATTTTACCTTTAAATCGGCCAAATCTCCCGTACAGCATTCAAGCGTTCTTACCGGAATGTCAAGACTTCTGAAAAGTTCTACAGAGTAGCCCCACATTTTATTGAACCAATCCATACTTTCTTCCGGACGGCATATAACTATCATTTCCTGCTTCTCAAACTGATGTATGCGGTAAATTCCCCGTTCCTCTATTCCGTGAGCTCCCTTTTCCTTGCGAAAACAGGGTGAATAGCTTGTAAGCGTCAGCGGCAGTTTTTCCTCAGGCGTTATTGTATCAATAAACTTTCCTATCATTGAATGCTCTGAAGTGCCGATAAGATAAAGATCTTCTCCCTCTATCTTATACATCATAGCGTCCATTTCCTCAAAGCTCATAACGCCGGTCACAACATTGCTTCTTATCATAAACGGAGGAATACAGTAAGTAAATCCTTTATCAATCATAAAATCACGCGCGTAAGCGGTGACCGCCGAGTGCAGACGGGCGATATCTCCCATAAGGTAATAAAATCCCTCGCCCGCTACTCTTCCCGCAGATTCCTTATCTATTCCGTCAAACATCTGCATGATATCCGTATGATACGGTATCTCGAAATCCGGACAGGTTTTCTCACCGAACTGTTCTACCTCAACATTTTCGCTGTCATCCCTTCCCACCGGAACGCTGGGATCAACGATATTAGGTATTTTCATTTGTATTTCTTTGACTTTTGCCGCAAGCTCAGTTTCCTTTTCTTCCAGTATTTTGAGCTCCTCGGCCTGCTCGTTTACAAGCTTTTTCATCTCTTCGGCTTCTTCACGTTTGCCCTGTCCCATAAGCACGCCTATCTGCTTACTTATCTTGTTCCTGTTAGCGCGAAGCTCGCCTGCGCGGCTGTTCGCGGCGCACTTCTCGGCATACAGTGCCGTAACCTCATCGACAAGCGGCAATTTTGAGTCCTTGAACTTGCGCTTTATATTCTCTTTTACAAGCTCGGGATTTTCACATATAAATTTTATATCCAGCATCTTTTCTCTCCTGCCTGACAGTCTTTACTGCCTGATTATTACTCGTATTGTATCATACGCACTCTGCTTTGTCAAATAAATACACCGTACTTTATTCGGAGAAAAGTTCGGTTGAAAGATATCTTTCTCCCGTATCGGGAAGCAGGACAACAATGTTTTTGTTCTTATTTTCCTCTTCGCCCGCAAGCTTAATAGCAGCGTAAAGTGCCGCCCCTGAGGAAATGCCGGCCAATATGCCTTCTTTTCTGCCCAAAAGTCTTGCGGTATCAAACGCGTCCTCATCGCTTACCGTTATAATTCTGTCATATATCCCGGTGTTTAGTACCTCCGGCACGAATCCGGCGCCTATTCCCTGTATTTTGTGCGCCCCCGCCTTACCGCCCGATAAAACCGCCGAGTTTTCGGGTTCTACCGCCACTATTTTTATATCTTTGTTTTTGCCCTTCAAATATTCTCCCACTCCTGTGACAGTCCCTCCGGTTCCCACAGCCGACACAAATATATCTACTTTGCCGTCAGTATCCTTGTAAATTTCCGGTCCTGTGGTGTGAAAATGAGCTTCGGGATTGGCAGGGTTGGTAAACTGTCCGGCAATTATACTGTTTTTTATTTCCCTGTGGAGCTCTTCGGCCTTTTTTATAGCTCCGGACATACCGTATGCGCCGTCGGTCAGGACAAGTTCCGCTCCGAATGCCTTTATTAAGGTCATTCGCTCTTTTGACATACTGTCAGGCATTACTATTATGAGACGGTATCCGCGGCTCGCGCAGATAAGCGCGAGCCCTATTCCCGTATTTCCTGATGTGGGCTCTATTATTACGGTATCCTCTTTAAGCTCCCCTTCTTTTTCCGCCATTTCTATCATCTTGGCAGCTACCCTGTCCTTTGCCGATCCCGCAGGATTGAATGCCTCGATTTTCGCTATTATACCGGCTTTAAGCTGAAGCTCTTTTTCTATATTATTTAACCGCAAAAGCGGAGTGCTTCCTATCAGTTCTTCAACAGAATTATATATTTTCATATTTTTCCACCTTTTTATATAATTTTAGTTCAAAAAATTATTTCCCCCGTACAACAGTCACCGCAGGTATCAGTAATTTTCACATTCATTATACTTCCCAAAACCGCCCTGCTGTCTTTAACCTTAACCCGGGAATAGTTCGGAGTATATCCCTCATAAATTCCGTCCTGTACCGTTTCAAAAAGTACGGGGAAAACCTGTCCTTCCTGACTTCTCAGAAATTCCCTTTCGATTTCAGCGGCAGCAGATATCATCAGACGGCTTCTGCGGTTCTTTTCGGCGCTGTCCACCTGAAGCGGAAGTCTCCATGCCGCCGTCCCCTTTCGGCGCGAATACGTGAATACATGTGTCTTTGCAAAGCCGGCCTTTCTGACAAACTCAAGACTGAGGTTGAATTCATCTTCCGTTTCTCCCGCAAACCCGACCATTACGTCGGTGGTTATAGAAGCCTGCGGGAACATTTTTCTTATCCGGGTAATGAGATCATAATAAAATCCGGTATCGTAATGCCGGTTCATTCTTTTAAGCGTGGCGTCGCACCCGGACTGAAGCGACAAATGAAACTGCGGACAGAATTTTGTCTGACCTTTCAGCCGCTTGAGCATTTCATCACTTATATGATCGGGCTCAAGCGAACCTAACCGCACCCTTTTTATACCTTGAGCCTCGCAGACTGCGTCAACCGCATCGCAGAGGTTCAAATCACAGTCTTTTCCGTACGCCGATAAATTTATACCTGTAAGCACAATTTCAGAAAAACCGTTTTCCGAAAGTTTCTCCGCCTCCTGCCTGATTTGCAGCACCGGCTTTGAACGCACTCTTCCGCGGGCGTACGGAATTACGCAGTAACTGCAGAAACGGTCGCATCCGTCCTCGATCTTCATATAAGCGCGCGTTCTCTCCGCAAAGGACGTAATCAAAGGTGTATTGAATTTTTCTCCTGTTTTATGAGGCTCCACCTCAAAAATTCTTTTTTTCCCGCTCAAAAACCGTTCGGTCAGCGCAACAATATTTTTTATATCCGTATTGCCTGTAATAATATCCGCGCCGTCAAGTTTTTCCGCTTCCTGAGGGAATGCCTGTACCATACAGCCGGTAAGTATAATCACGGCATCGGGATTTTCGCGGCGGATGCGGTGAAGCAGCTGTCTGGTCTTGCGGTCGCTTTCCGACGTGACGGTACAGGAGTTTATTACCGCTATATCAAATGCGGATTTTTCCGTCACAGTATTATAGCCTGCCTTTGCGAATTCTTCTCTCAGGCTTTGAGTCTCATACTGATTAACTTTACAGCCCAATGTGTAAAATGCTATATTCATATTTCCTCACTTAAATTTTATATGTATATCTGTTTGTATTATACACTTATGCCGCTTTTTTTTCAACCGTACGATAAATTTCTTGACAAGAATCATTTGCGGTGTTATAATTGCTTTTGCAATAGGGAGCTTGATGAAACTCAGGCTGAGAGGAAGTCCGTTTTACTATGACTTCGACCTTTAACCTGATGCGGATAATGCCGCCGTAGGAAAATACGGAAATTTATGCCGCAGGTATATTGCCTGCGGTTTTTTATTCTTTCTGCGGCTCCTTTAAGCCGGATGACTGCAGCGCCGGCTTATTCCGCACATGGCTGCAAAACGGAAGGAGAAAAGAAAAGAATATGAACGAAAATATTATTAAAAGTCCGGTTTACAAACTCACATTGTCTGCGATTTTTATAGCCCTTGCAACAGGTCTTAGCTTTATAAAAATCATCAACATGCCTTTAGGAGGCTCTGTTACGCTGCTAAGCATGCTGCCGATAGTTATGATATCAACTATGCTCGGCTTAAAATGGGGAATAGGAAGCGCTTTTGTATATTCGCTTCTTCAGCTGCTTTTCGGAATTACGCTTGACGGACTATTCGGCTGGGGACTGACACCCGTTATGCTTGTAGGAACTATTTTTCTCGACTACATTTTAGCGTTTACCGTTTTAGGATTTGCCGGTATGTTTGCTAAAAAAGGTTATGTAGGTATCTGTGCCGGCACAGCGATAGTTATCCTGCTCAGATTCGTCTGTCATTTTATTTCAGGATTCATTATTTTCAGCAATCTTGCGCAATTTGAGCTTTTCGGCAGACTCTTCGAAAACCGTCCCGTGCTGTATTCACTGGCATATAACGGCCTGTATATGCTGCCCGAACTGGTTATTACTGTGATAGCGGCAGCGATTATATTCAAACTTCCTCAAATCAAAAAACTTTGCAGCATATAATTATTAATAGGTTTAGTTTTCAGAAAAATCATTTTCGCGCAAAACAATAATTTAAAAAAGCACGGACAGCTCTGACTGTCCGTGCTTTTTGTCAGAATTTTTCGGATTACGGCGCCAAAAGAGTTTATACCGACCCGAATACCTCAAACCTGCGTCAAATATAATTTCCGCTTTTTCGGTATTTATATGGAAAACTCCGAAAATGTATGTTATACTGGTATAAAATCTTTATACGGTCTTAATACCTCCGCAAATACCTTTAACCCTTTTTTAAATCCGGCAGATTATAATATAGCCGAAAGGCAGAGCTCTTAATAAGGAGGCACGCGAACCAAAGACGATTTTTGATTCTCGGTCCGGTAATCATTGTGGCAGCGGGGTATTTTATTATGGGAAGACCCGACAAATTTTTGTATAAAGCCGTAAGACCGCGTCAAAAAATCGGGCAAGGCTGCCCCGTGTACGATTTTCAAAGGCTCTTGCGGCAGTGTAGCCGTGCAAAATGAAATCGAAGTATTCCTGCGTAAATATTCACACGCATGCGCATTGCCGTATGCTGCCGAAGAGTACGAACGTATCGACATCGATGAGCTGAGAGATACCTGAAAAGAGGAAAAATCATGTACATAAACAATAATTCAAAAGAGCATATACTTGCCTGTCTTTCCCCGTCGCCGTCTAACGAAAAGATAATCCTGGCGGCATCTCAAATGGCAAAATCGCTCAAAGGGGATTTTACCGCATTATACGTAAAAGCTCCGGCAGGCGAAAAATTAAATAAAGAAAATCAGCAGAGACTTGAAAAGCATATACGGCTGGCTGAAGACTGCGGCGCCGAAATCGTTACGGTTTACGGAGACGACGTCCCTCAGCAGATCACCGAATTTGCAAGGATATCTAAAATAACTAAAATCGTACTGGGACACAGCAATGCCGCCGGACGTTCTTCATTCGGCAAGCAAACGCTGACAGATAAGCTGGCGCGCTTTGCTCCGGGAATAGATATATATATCATTCCCGATTCCGAAAGCACAAAAAAATACCGCTTAGTCAAATCTCCCTCCGGAACCGCGTTTCCAAGTGTAAAGAAAATCGTCATTACGCTTTTTATACTGATTCTGTCTACAGCAATGGGGTTTCTTTTCAACAGGCTAAGCTTCACGGAAGCTAATACTATAACCGTATATATTTTAGGCGCGTTGCTTACCGCCCTTTTTACAAAGAATTATCTATGCAGCGGAGCATTTTCATTTGTAAGCGTACTCCTTTTTAACTTTCTGTTTACAGAACCAAGATTGTCTCTTGAAGCGTATGAATCGGGATATCCGGTAACGTTTGTCATTATGCTTGCTTCCTCCCTTATAACAGGTGTCCTGGCTAATAAATTAGCGTCTAACGCAAAACATTCCGCAAATACGGCGTACCGCACTGGTATCATGCTTGAAACAAGCCGGCTGCTGCAGAAAGCAGACAGCGAAGACAAAATCATCAGCATAATAGCGCAGCAGATAAACAAGCTTCTTTCACGCAATATTATTATATATCCCGCTGATAAAAACGGATTATTGCAAGGACGGGTATTCCCGGTAAACAGCGATAACGACTGCCGTGCGCTTTTGACTCCGCAGGAGTTCAGAGTTGCGAAAGCGGCGTTTGAAAGCCGTAAAAGATGCGGAGCGACCACAAACAATATGAAATACGCGCTTTGTTTATATCTCCCGGTAAAAACAAACGACGAGATATTCTGTGTGATCGGCATCCAGATAGGCACTAAAAGCATCGATCCGTTTGAAAACGGAATTTTGATATCGATTTTAGGCGAATGCGCTCTGGCTATTGAAAGCGTCCGCAATGCCAAGGAAAAGGAAAGAATTGCTCTGCTTGCAAAAAACGAGCAGTTAAGGGCCAACCTGCTAAGGTCGATATCGCATGACCTGCGCACACCTTTGACCTCTATTTCAGGAAACACAGAAAATCTGCTTTCAAACTTTGACCACATAGATGAAAAAACCCGCAGGCAGCTGTTAAAGGATGTCTACGACGATTCTCAATGGCTTATAAATTTAGTTGAAAACCTGCTTTCAGTAACACGAATAAGCGAAGGGAGAATGAATATAAAAGTATCCGCTCAGCTTATAGGCGAAGTAATAGCAGAAGCGCTTCTGCATATAGGACGCAAGGGTGAAAATCATAATATAACAACCGATTTCTGCGATGATTTGCTGTTAGCCGACATGGATGCCCGCCTGATATGCCAGGTCGTAATAAATCTTGTTGAGAACGCCGTAAAATACACTCCCGACGGTTCAGACATAAAAATCAGCACAAGACATGAAGGAAATACGGTTCTGGTAAGCGTAGCTGATAACGGTCCGGGAATCGATGACGAAAAAAAAGAGGATGTTTTCAAAATGTTTTATACAGGAGAGAACAAAACATCCGATTGCCGCAGAAGTTTAGGATTAGGGCTTTATTTGTGCAGATCCATAGTAAACGCTCACGGCGGAAAAATCACACTGACCGACAACCTGCCTCACGGCTGTATATTTACATTTACGCTGAAATCAAGCGAGGTGCATTTAAATGAATAAGCCTACTGTTCTGATTGTAGAAGATGACCCGCCGGTCAGAAATCTCATGACCGTAACACTCCAAGCCAATGATTATAAATTTATAACCTCATCAAACGCGGAAAGCGCAATAATGCAAGCGTCATCTCATAATCCGGATATAGTTCTGCTTGACTTAGGACTTCCGGATATGGACGGTATAGACGTTATCAAAAAAATCCGAACATGGTCAAATATGCCTATTGTCGTTATAAGCGCCAGAAGCGAGGACAGCGATAAAATCGAAGCGCTTGACGCCGGGGCAGACGACTATTTGACAAAGCCTTTTTCTGTTGAAGAGCTTTTAGCGCGGCTTCGGGCGATAAGCCGCAGACTTGCCGCTATCAAGTACGAAAGCCAAACATCGGTCTTAAAAAACGGTAATATTACAGTGGATTTTGCTGCCGGCTGCGCATATAAAAACGGTGAGGAAATGCATTTGACACCTATAGAGTATAAGCTGCTGTGCCTGCTTTCACAAAATATAGGCAAGGTATTGACACACACGTTTATCACAGACAAAATCTGGGGAGATTCAACCGAAAGCAGCTTAGCTTCACTGCGTGTATTTATGGCAACACTTCGCAAAAAGCTTGAAGTGGGCGATAAATCGCAATACATTCAAACACATATCGGAATAGGCTACAGAATGTTAAAGGTGGAATAATATTTTATATGATACATTTTATTAAAAAGCAGTCTCCGGCAAGAATAATAGCCTTTGGATTTGCGGCGGTGATACTTATAGGGTCGGTTCTGCTGATACTTCCGTGCAGCGTAAACGAAGGGGTAAAAGTCCGCTATATCGACGCTCTTTACACATCTACCAGCGCGGTTTGTGTGACCGGACTCATAGCCATCGACGTAGGAACCGCGTTTACGCCGATCGGACAGTTTTTCCTCGCCGCGCTCATTCAAATCGGCGGCTTGGGAGTCACCTCAGTGGGAGCGGGTATTATCCTCGCTATCGGCCGCAAGATAAATAACAGGGGCCGAAATCTTATAAGAGAGGCGTCGAATCTTTATTCAAGCAAGGGAATAGTGCGTTTTATCCGAAGCGTTTTTCTGACTACAATCGCATTTGAACTGACCGGCGCGGCATTGTCATTTATCGTATTCGTAAAAGACTATCCTCCGCTGAAAGCTTTGGGAATAAGCCTTTTTCACTCGATCGCGGCTTTTAACAACTCCGGTTTTGATAATTTAGGACTGTCCGGAGAGCTGTACAACAATATCAATTTCATTCCTTATCAGAACAATGTGCTCTTGAATCTTGTCACCTGCGGTCTCATTATTTTCGGCGGTATAGGATTTCTTGTAATCAAAGAAGTTATCGATAAGAAATTCAGATGGAAAAAGTTTTCTATGCACACAAAGGTTGTAATTTCAATGAGCTTATTTCTTATTGTGACCGGTACGCTGCTTTTAAAACTTACCGAAAACATAAGCTGGATGGGAGCTTTTTTTCACAGCGTATCTGCAAGAACAGCCGGATTTTCTACCTATTTTCTCGGTGATTTTTCAAGTGCCGGGCTTCTGGTGCTTATATTGCTGATGTTTATAGGCGCATCTCCGGGGTCCACCGGAGGCGGAATTAAAACAAGTACGTTTTTCGTGCTGCTCCAGGGCATAAAATCAGCAGCCATAAACAAATCGGAAAAAGGGTTCAAATACGCAATTCCGAGCGGTACATTCAAAAAAGCGGCGGTAATCACGCTTCTTGCGCTGGGAGTTGTGCTTACCGGTACGTATCTGATGCTTATAATGGAACCGCATATAGATTTTATAGACGCTATGTTTGAAATTACCAGCGCATTCGGAACGGTGGGACTTTCCACCGGTATCACAGGCTCCCTCTGCGACGGCAGCAAGCTGCTTTCAATAATAATCATGTATATCGGGCGGTTAGGACCGCTGACAATCGCAAACCTTTGGTACTTTACAAAAGTGGAGCGTGTTGAATATCCCGAAGGAAATATAGCCATAGGATGATAATTAAGGAGAGTATTATGTTCAGCAAATCAAAAAAAGAAAAAAACACATACGGTATTATCGGGCTCGGCAGATTCGGTCAGGCGCTTGCGCTTGAACTTGCCCAGGCAGACGCTGATCTTATCGTTCTTGACAGGGACGAAGAAAAAATACGCGATTTCCGCGAATATACCGAGAGCGCCTATGTTGTAAAAGGGCTTGACAAGAAGACATTGATAGAAACCGGTATGCAAAACTGCGATATTGCCATAATATGTATAGGCGAGCACCTGGATACTTCTATCCTTACCACCCTTAATCTTGTAAGCCTTGGGATTCCGCAGGTAATAGCTAAGGCAACAAGCGTGGAACACGGTGAGATTTTAGAGAAACTGGGAGCAGACGTAGTTTATCCCGAAAGAGATATAGCTATACGGCTGGCACACCGTCTTGAAGCCTCAAGGGTGCTCGACTATATTCAGCTCAGCGAAAAGCTTAACATTTCAAAGCTGATGGCGCCGGAGCGCATTGTGGGCAAAAGCGTCATGGAAGCGAACCTGCGCGGCAAATTCGGCGTAAACATCATAGCGATTGAAAACGGCAAAAACATTAATGAAAGCGTTATGCCGGATTATATATTCAACGCGGGTGATATTCTTTTTGTATCAGGAAGCAGGGAATGTCTTAACCGCCTTTCAGAATGGGAATAACAAAAAACGCTTTTTTGCCCGTATAATATTCAATATTTTATAATTAAATCGATAACGGCTGCGGGACTGAGTTTCTCCGCAGCCGTTATTTATTTAATAAACAGTAGAAAAATTGCGAGATTTGTGATATAATTATTTTGTTCGAATTATTGTAAGCTGAGTTGAAAATACAATAAAATCATATATGCGGAGGACTGAACATTGAAAGAACTTTTTTCTCTTTTTTTTACTTTTGCAAAGGTCGGGGTCATGACCTTCGGAGGCGGATATGCCATGCTGCCCATTCTTCAGCGGGAAGTATGCGAAAAAAAAGGCTGGGCAACAGATGAAGAGCTTATGGATTATTTTGCAATAGGTCAATGCACTCCGGGTGTAATCGCCGTAAATACCGCCACCTTTGTGGGTCAAAAAAGGAAAGGAATTATCGGGGGCATTATTGCCACGCTCGGTATAGTTTTTCCGTCGCTTATCATAATTTCCCTGCTTGCCGGCGTCATAGAAACTTTTTCTCACCTTCAATGGGTCCAGCACGCCTTCGGCGGCGTAAGAATCTGCGTCTGTATTCTTATCATCAATGCTGTTGTAAAGCTGTTTAAAAAAGCCGTAGCCGACTGGAAAACGCTTTTGATTTTTATTGCCGTAACGCTCGGCAGCACATTTACGGCTATAAGCCCCGTCATATACATATTGATTGCCGCCGCCGTCGGCATCGGCATTAAGGTCATAGAAGGGAGAAAAGCTTAATGTTATATCTCAGATTTATTTATGAATTTTTCAAAGCGGGTCTGTTCGCTATAGGCGGAGGCATGGCAACGATACCCTTTCTTTACGATATTTCTGATTCTACAGGATGGTTTACTCACACCGACCTTGCAAATATGATAGCAGTAAGCGAATCTACACCCGGTCCTATAGGCATAAATATGGCTACATACGTCGGATTTGTCACCGGGAACGCGCATGACGGTATAGCAGGCGCCGTTTTGGGAGCGGTAACCGCCACTGTGGGACTCGTCGCGCCGTCGATTATAATAATATTGATCATCGCGGCTGCTCTTAAGAATTTCCGCAATAACAAATATGTCAACAATGCATTTTACGGTCTCCGTCCGGCCTCCACCGGACTGATCGCCGCCGCAGGACTCAGCGTGCTTTATTCAAACATGTTTATAGGTGAAACGGTGTCGCTTGCGGGTTTCAACTGGAAAGGTTTGATTTTAGCGGTAATTTTATGGATATTGACAAATATCATACCTAAAGTCAAAAATCTGCATCCCATTGCTTTTATAGGCGCGTCCGCTGTCTGCGGAGTGATTTTTGCGATGTAAATTTTATTTTTCATAACATACACTAAATATATAATAACACAAATATCGGTAATTCATATAATTAAAACGTCCGGCATGGTAATGCCGGACGTTTTAATTATATGAACAATATGAAAGCCCTTATCAAAAGATTATATTATTCAGCGTTTGAGCGCAGTAAGTATTTCCCCGGCAGATTCCATTACAAAATCCGGTTTTTCTATAGAGGCATTCAAAATTTCCCTTGTAGTCTCGCCGCTCAATACAAGTATTGTCACGGCTTTTGCATTGATTCCGCTCTTGATATCGGTATATATCCTGTCCCCTACAACTGCGGTATCACTCGGGGCGCAGCGCTTTTTCTCCATGGCAAGCTGCGGCATCAGCGGTTCGGGCTTTCCTATAAAAACAGGTCTCCTCCCCGATACGTTATAAAGCATATCGCAAACGCTTCCGCAATCCGGCACGCTTCCGAATTCAGTAGGACAAACATAGTCCGGATTAGTCGCGATATACGGAATATCCTTTTTTGTGAGCAGCAATTCCGAAATATCCCTGAGCTTTTTAAAATTAAGCTCAGTATCAAAGCCCATTACTATGCATTCCGTGCGCCTCAAATTCCCGGTGACTTCAAAGCCGGCGGATCCAAGCTCGGCTTTAAGCGACCGCGTTCCGCAGACATAAAGCGGTTTGCCCTTATGATGCTTGTTCAAGTAATACGCTGTTGCCATGGAAGAGGTCATAAAATCATCACAACGGGCTTCTATGCCCAATTTTTCAAGCTTCTTAACGTAATCATCTGCGCTTTTCGAGGAATTATTGGTCATAAAAAGATAGTCCGCTCCGTTTCTGCGGATAGTTTTTAAAAGCTCGCTTGTAAACGGATAAAGACGGTCGCCCAAACAGAGCGTACCGTCCATATCAAAAAGAAAGAGTTTAATATTCTTGATCGCCGCGATTTTATCCATATTATTTTGCCTTTGTTTCACAGTAAAGACAGCGGTATATACGGTTTTCCCTGTCAGCCAGCGTAAAAACATGGGGCAGCTCCTGTTCGGTTGCCGAAATGCAGCGCGGATTTTTGCAGAACAGAACGTTAGTAAGCTTCTGCGGCAGCTCAATGCTCTTTTTCTCCACGTTTTTGCCGTCTTTTATTATATTCACCGTAATGTCAGGGTCGATATACCCTATGATATCGGTATTTACTTCTATATCAGCATCTATTTTTATGATATCCTTTTTCCCCATTTTCCTTGACGGCACGTTCCTTATAAGCGCTACCGAACAGTCAAGTCTGTCAAGCCCCAAAAGAGAGTATATTTTCATCCCCTTACCCGCTGTGATATGATCTAACACTATTCCGTTTTTTATCTCGTCAACCGTCATTTATTCCACCTCCAAAAGTTTAAGAATAAGCGCCATACGCATATATTTACCGTAAAGCACCTGCTTGAAATAGCAAGCGCGCGGATCGCTGTCAATAGAGACGCTTATTTCATTTACTCTCGGCAGCGGATGCATTATCGATAGATCGGGTCTTGCATTTTGCAGTTTTTCAGGTGTTAGAATGTAACTGTCTTTCAGTCTCAAATATTCTTCCTCGTTAAAGAAACGCTCTCTTTGCACACGAGTCATATAAAGAATGTCAAAACTGCTCATTGCCGATTCCAGATCGGTAGTTTCACTGTATGAAATACCGTCCCTTTCAAGCGAAGCTTTAACATAATCTGGGATTTTAAGCTCATTCGGAGAAACAAACACAAACCTTACGCCGCTGTATCTTCTCAATGCAGAAATAAGCGAATGAACCGTTCTGCCGAATTTCAAATCTCCGCAGAAACCCACCGTAAGATTTTCAAAGCGACCTTTTTCACGGTGAATGGTCAGCAGGTCGGCAAGTGTCTGTGTGGGATGGTTATGTCCGCCGTCTCCCGCGTTTATCACAGGTACTCCGGCGTTCATAGCCGCTACCAGCGGAGCCCCTTCCTTAGGATGTCTCATAGCTATTATATCCGCGTAGCAGCTTACGGTCTTCGCCGTATCGGCAACGCTTTCCCCCTTAGCCGCCGATGAGCTCTGCGACTCCGAAAAGCCTAAAACATTACCGCCCAGTTCATACATTGCAGCCTCAAAGCTGAGCCTTGTCCTTGTAGACGGCTCAAAAAACAAAGTCGCCAGCTTCTTGCCCGCACACTTGTGCGCATACTTTGCCGGATTGTTTATAATATCATCCGCCGTCTCAATGAGCTCTTCTATTTCTTTAGTGGTAAGCTCAGAAATATCAATCAAACTTCTCATAATAAAATTCCCTTTTAAAATAAATTATTTTGCTCCGTTGACAGCAAGATAATTTTTTATACGTTCTACATTTTCGCGGTTTTTGCCGTCTTGCTCAAGATATTCAATAATATCGTAAACATCTACAACGGAATAAACCGGAAAACCGAACTGATCGCTTATCTCAGCCATTGCGCTCTTTTCGGTTTTTCCCTTTTCCCTGCGGTCTACCATTACAAATGCCGCCGCTACACTGACGCCTTCCAGCGAAGAAAGAATATCCATGCTTTCCCTTATAGCCGTACCCGCCGTTATAACATCCTCTACTATAACTATTTCCTCTCCCGGCTGAGGCTTGTATCCGACAAATACTCCGCCTTCTCCGTGATCTTTTTCTTCCTTGCGGTTAAAGAAGAAAGGAACGTCAAGTCCGTCTTTTGCCAGCGCCACCGCGGCAGATACGGCAATCGGTATACCCTTATAAGCGGGACCGTAAAGAACCGTACGCTTTTTTCCGATTTTTTCAAAATAGGCTTTCGCGTAAAATTCACCGAGCTTACATATTTGATCTCCGGTTTTTATGTCTCCCGCATTTATAAAATAAGGGATCTTTCTGCCCGATTTGGCTGTGAAATCTCCGAACTTCAACACTCCCGCTTCTTCAAGAAACTGTATAAATTCTCTTTTATAGCTTTCCATTTTATACTCCCTTTTGATTATTTTATTTTAAACCGGCGTCAGCCGCAAAATTCAGCCACACAGCGCCCGTAAGCCGCCGCCGGATCCGCCGCGGCGGTTATAGGTCTTCCCACAACAATATAATCGCTGCCTATTTCCTTTGCCTGCGCAGGAGTCATAACACGGCGCTGATCTCCCCGGTCGCCGTCGGCAAAACGAACGCCCGGCGTGACGGTCAAAAAGCCTTTGCCGCATACATCGTGTACCTTTTGAGACTCAAGAGGAGAGCATACTACTCCGTCAAGTCCCGCTTTTGCGGCATTTGATGCGTAATGCATAACCACCTTGTCAATAGGTTCTTTTATAAGCAGGTCCTTTTCCATGCGTTCCTGATCGGTGGAGGTAAGCTGGGTGACTGCAATAAGCAAAGGACGCGTACCGTCCGGGCGGGTGAGTCCCTCCAAAGCCGCTTCCATCATAGAAATCGTTCCGGCGGCATGCAGGTTCGTCATATCCACATCAAGATGCGACAAAACCGACATAGCCTTTTTTACGGTATTAGGGATATCGTGAAGCTTTAAATCAAGGAATATTTTATGACCCCTTGCCTTAAGCTCCCGCACAATATCCGGACCTTCCGAATAAAACAACTCCATTCCTATCTTCACAAACGGTTTTTTGCCCGTAAATTTATCCAAAAAAGCAAACGTTTCTTCTCTGCCGGCAAAATCGCAGGCTATGATAACATCCTTACCCATCAGTGCGCTCCTCCTATAATTTCAGTTAAACTTTTGATTCTGTATTTCTCCATAACCCGAGGTAAATCTTCGATAATATTCTTGCAGGCGAACGGCTCGACTAAATTTGCCGCGCCTACCTCAACCGCTGCTGCTCCCGCAAGCATCATCTCAATTACATCTTCGGCTGAAGCGACTCCCCCCATGCCTATGATCGGAATTTTTACCGCCTCATAGCAGTCATAAACCATTCTCAGCGCCACCGGTTTCACCGCAGGTCCCGAAAAGCCTCCGGTTTTATTGGCTAAAACCGGCTTTCCGGTTTTAAGATTTATCCTCATTCCCAAAAGTGTGTTTATAAGGCTTATTCCGTCCGCGCCGGCTGACTCGCAGGCTTTGGCGATTTCGGTTATATCCGTAACATTAGGCGAAAGTTTTATATATACCGGCTTATCCGCTACCTTTTTTACCGCTTTTGTGACCGCCTCCGCATTTTTAGCGCTTGTCCCGAAAGCCAGACCGCCTCCGTGAACATTCGGACAGGAAATGTTTATCTCAAACCAGCCTATCTGTTCCTCTTGGCTGAGCTTCGCACAGGTATAGGCATAGTCTTCAACCGAAAATCCGCTCACATTTGCCATTACGGGCTTTGAAAAACATTTTTTGAGCTTCGGAAGTTCCTCGCTTATGACCTTTTCCACTCCGGGATTTTGAAGTCCCACGGAATTAAGCATTCCGCAGGGTGTTTCGGCAATTCGCGGTGTATCGTTGCCGAATCTCGGCTCTTTTGTAGTACCTTTAAATGAAAATGTACCCAATATATTTATATCATACAGCTCTGCAAACTCATATCCGAACCCGAAGGTACCGCTTGCCGGTATCACAGGATTTGAAATCTCAATACCGCTTAAGTTAACCCTGGTATCTACCATATTATCTCCTCCCTTACAAGTACCGGACCGTCCTTGCAGATACGTTTGCTGCCGTATTTCGTTTTGCAGCTGCATCCCATACAAGCTCCGAATCCGCATCCCATACGTTCCTCAAAACTGTACTGTCCGCTTGTCTGCGCAATACTCTCTATCGCCCTGAACATCGGCTCAGGACCGCAGGTGTAAAAGTAATCATACTTTATTTTGCACATAGCGTCGGTCACAAAACCCTTTACGCCGTACGACCCGTCGGCTGTGGTCACCGTAACGTCGGCGCCCAGTTCCGAAAATTCCTTTTCATAGAAAATCTCGTTTTCGGTGTTAAATCCCAAAATTACCGAAACCTTTTTGCCTGCGTCAATAAGTTCCTTGCACAGCCTGTAAAGCGGCGGTATACCTACACCTCCGCCTATAAGCACCGGTTCCTCTCCCGATTTTTTTATATCAAATCCGTTGCCGAGACCCACGAGAATATCGAAAGTATTGCCTTTCATGGCCCTGCTCATAATTTCGGTGCCCTCGCCTACAACCTTGTAAATTACAGTAATCCTGCCGTCCTGATAATCGCAGACCGAAATCGGCCGTCTTAAATATAATCCTTCTGTTTTAAAGTTTATAAACTGCCCCGGAGCTTTCAGCGCCGAAGTATCTCCCGCAAGCTCCATTTTAAATACGGCAGGCGCTATTTCTTCATTTAATATAACAGTGTAAATTCCCTGAGTCATGTCATTCTCCTGCTGCGGACTGCAGATTGTTTTTAGCATCAATCGTTGAAATCGTTATAGTGGTCTCTTCCAGAACATCTAGCAGAACTTTTACGGTATCCAGCGCCGTAAACAGAGTCACATTATTTTCGGTAGCGCACCTGCGTATCTCATACCCGTCGGTTACCGGTCCGGAAGAGGCAATGTCGCGCGTATTTATTATATAGGCAATATGCCCCTGACGTATGGCATTGGGTATCTCTTCGCTGCCTTCACCTATTTTTTTAAGCACATGTGTGCGGATTCCGTTTGACTTCAAAAATTCGGCCGTACCTCCTGTTGCCTCAATATTGAATCCCAGGTTATAAAAACGGCGTATCAGCGGAAGCGCTTCCTGTTTGTCACAGTCTGCTATTGTAGCAAACACCGTACCATAATTCTGCAGTTTCATTCCGCTGGCCTGCAGCGCCTTATACAGCGCACGGTTCAGCTTGTCGTCATATCCTATGGCTTCTCCGGTCGACTTCATTTCGGGCGAAAGATATGCATCAAGTCCGCGTATCTTGTTGAAAGAAAATACCGGAACCTTAACATAATGACGCTTCTTTTCTGTCGGGTAGATATCAAAAATTCCCTGCTCCTTAAGAGATTTCCCCAGAATAACCTCGGTGGCGATATCCGCAAGACTGTAACCGGTAGCTTTTGAAAGGAACGGAACCGTTCTTGATGAACGTGGGTTCACCTCGATTATATATACATCGTCATTCTTATCGACAATAAACTGTATATTGTAAAGTCCTATTATACCTATTCCGAGTCCCAGCTTTTTGGCGTACTGCAAAATTATTCCCTTTACCCTGTCGGAAATACTGAAAGCGGGATAAACGCTTATTGAGTCGCCCGAATGTATTCCGGTACGTTCTACCAGTTCCATTATGCCCGGTACAAATACATCTCTGCCGTCACATATAGCGTCAACCTCAACCTCTTTGCCCGCAATGTACTTGTCCACAAGCACCGGCTTGTCCTTATCTATTTCAACCGCGGTTTTGAGGTAATGTTTAAGCTGTTCTTCATCAGCCACAATCTGCATTGCCCTGCCGCCCAATACAAACGACGGTCTCACCAGCACAGGATATCCTATTTCTGCGGCAGCCGCGATACCTTCCCTGATATCGGTTACCGCTTTACCCTTAGGCTGAGGAATGTCAAGCGATTTCAACACCTTTTCAAAACTGTCGCGGTTTTCTGCGCGCTCGATAGCGTCGCAGTCGGTACCGATTATTTTCACTCCCCGTTTCATAAGCGGTTCGGCAAGATTTATTGCCGTCTGTCCTCCCAGAGAGGCAATGACCCCTTCGGGTTTTTCAAATTCGATTATATTCATAACGTCCTCTGCCGTAAGCGGTTCAAAATACAGCTTGTCGGAGCAGGTATAATCAGTGGAGACAGTTTCGGGATTATTATTTATTATTATTGCTTCATATCCCGATTCTTTTATGGTTGTAACGGCGTGAACAGTGGAATAGTCAAACTCGACTCCCTGTCCTATCCGTATAGGACCGGCTCCCAGAACAACAATTTTCTTTCTGTCTGTCAGAACAGAAGCGTTATTTCCCTGATATGACGAATAAAAATACGGAATGTAAGCGTTTGTATGGCAGGTATCCACCATTTTGTAAACCGGGAAAATATTCTCCGCTTTTCTCATCTCAAAAACTTCTGTTTCGGATTTGCCCCAGAGCTCCGCAATATACTTATCACTGAAGCCCATAGTCTTTGCTTCTCTCAAAATCCCGATATTTCCGGGATTGGACGCGACTTTTTCTTCGAGGTTTACTATCCTCTGCAATGCCTCGAGGAAAAATTCGGTAATGGCGGTGACCCCGTGTATTTTTTCCACACTCGTGCCCAGGCGCATAAGCTGTGCTATAGCAAAAATATTGTCATCCTTAAACTCGCTTATATAACTGAGCAGTTCATCCTCAGATTTATTGTCGAATTTCGGAAGACGGAAATGACAGGCGCCGATTTCCAGCGATCTAACCGATTTTAAAAGACATTCCTCCAGCGTAGAGCCTATTCCCATGACCTCTCCGGTAGCCTTCATCTGAGTGCCGAGCGTATTCGGTGCTCCGGCAAATTTGTCAAACGGAAAACGCGGAAGCTTGGCCACAACATAATCAAGGCTCGGTTCGAACGCGGCATTGGTATTTGCTATGGCAATATCCTCCAGCGCCATTCCCACTGCAATCTTTGCTGTAACACGCGCGATCGGATATCCGCTCGCCTTTGAGGCCAGTGCCGAAGACCGCGATACACGCGGATTGACTTCAATAAGATAATATTCACTCGAATGGGGATTCAGTGCAAACTGGACATTACATCCGCCCTCGATTTTAAGTTCTTTTATAATTTTAATTGCGCTGTCATTAAGCATTTTCAGGTCGTGGTCGTTAAGGGTCATGATGGGCGCCACAACTATGGAGTCTCCGGTATGCACACCGACCGGATCTATATTTTCCATTCCGCATATAGTTATTGCATGGTCGTTTGAGTCACGCATAACCTCAAATTCAATTTCCTTGTACCCTTTTACGCTTTTCTCAATCAGCACCTGATGCACCGGAGAGAGTTTGAACGCGTTAATGCCTATGTCAGCGAGTTCTTCCTCATTGTTGGCAAATCCGCCGCCGGTGCCTCCGAGTGTAAACGCAGGACGCAGCACCACCGGATATCCTATTCTTGACGCCGCCGCCTTTGCCTCTTCAATACTGTATGTAATTTCAGAAGGAATTGTGGGTTCGCCTATTGACTGGCAAAGCTCCTTGAACAGCTCCCGGTCCTCCGCGCGGTTTATGCTTTCACTGCTTGTACCGAGAAGTTCTACTCCGCATTCTTTCAGAATGCCCTTTCTTTCAAGCTGCATGGCAAGATTAAGCCCGGTCTGTCCGCCTATGCCAGGGACAATTGCGTCCGGCCTCTCGTATCTGAGTATCTTTGCCACATACTCAAGAGTAAGCGGTTCCATATAAACCTTATCGGCAATAGTGGTATCGGTCATAATAGTAGCAGGATTAGAGTTGCACAGCACCACTTCATAACCCTCTTCCTTAAGCGCGAGACATGCCTGCGTACCGGCATAGTCAAATTCCGCCGCCTGTCCGATAACAATAGGTCCCGAACCGATAATCAGGATTTTTTTGATGTCTTTTCTCTTTGCCATTCTTATTCCTCCCAAATTTATTCAAAACATTTATAAACTATTTTATTGCCGCAGACCGTCAGCCTGCATACGCCGCTTAGCTTCTCATTTTCAAACGGAGTAGCTCTTCCAAGAGACAAAAAATCTTCTGTATCAACAACAAACTGACTGTCAAGATCAAAAATGCAGAAGTCATCCGCAGGGCGTCCCAAAAACCGCATTCTCGGATTTACCGACATAAGTTCTACCAGTTTCCTAAGTGGTATGACTCCGGTTTTTACAAGCTTAGTGTAAAGAACCGCAAACGATGTCTCTATTCCAACCACTCCCATAAGGCTTTTTTCGAGTCCCTTCGACTTCTCCTCTTGTGAATGGGGGGCATGATCCGTAGCAATCATATCTATAGTACCGTCGATTATTCCGTTTATAAGAGCCTGTCTGTCCTGCTCGCTTCTTATAGGCGGATTCATTTTAAACCTGCCCTCTTCCTTTAAATCCATATCGTTCATAACAAGATAATGAGGAGCCGTTTCACAGGTAACATCGATACCTCTTGCCTTTGCCTGCCTTATAAGCTCTACGCTTTCCTTGCATGATATATGACAGACATGATACTTACAGCCCGTTTTTTCGGCTAATCTGAGGTCTCTTTCTATCGGTCTCCATTCGCTTTCGCTGCAGATTCCCCTGTGACCGTGCAGCCTTGCGTACTCGCCGTCGTGAATATATCCGCCCTTCAAAAGACTGTTGTCTTCACAGTGAGCCACTATTATTTTGTCAAGCTTGGCGGCAAGCTTCATAGCTTCCAGCATAAGTTCTTCAGACTGCACTCCCCTGCCGTCATCGGAAAATCCTCCGCATAAATCCGCCATACCTTCAAAATCGCTTAATTTTTCTCCCTGCTGTCCTACGGTTATCGACCCGTACGGATGAACCCGTATTACTGCCTCGGATCGGATTATATCAAGCTGACTTTTCAAATGCTCCGCACTGTCGGGAACAGGATTCAGGTTCGGCATGGAAAAAACATCTGTATATCCTCCCCTGGCGCAAGCCAGGGTTCCGGTAGTCATATTCTCCTTATATGAAAAACCCGGCTCTCTAAGATGTACGTGAACATCACAAAAAGCCGGAAAAACAAAACAATTATTCAAATTGGAAATAATGGGACTGTCTAAAAATAAAAACTTATCGGGATTATTTATTTCAAATGTGAAATCACCCGATCTGAAATTACCTTTTTCATAAATATTTACACCTTGAAGGGTAAGTTTCATCACCTGTCCGCCTTTCTCAAATTTCCAACATATTTATCTTATATATTTTATCATAACCAACATTTAAAGTCAATAACAAAATTTTTTTCAATTCCATCAATTTCTTATATAAAAATTTATATTCATAAAAACATACCGCCTAAAGCATATCGCTTTCAAGGCGGTAACAGTCTGTTATCTGATGCGTCCCGCACTGCCGTAATGCGCTTAAGATAACCTGCAAAAAGCAGGTGGGTGCCGGCCGCACGGTTTCGCGCTCCCTTCTTCCGAACTCGGCACAGCCGCGGGAGGTCTGCAAACCCGCCATGCGAGCTTTGGCCCCGTATTAAAAGGTTGTAGGGTTATATAAGACGCGGTCCGCGAACAGCGCAGGACTTATCAATGTTTTTATGCTTTATCCTGAAATCCGTATAAAGCTTTATTTATTGTCTATCTCAAAAAACTCTTCCAGCCTGTCTATAAAGGCGTCAGCTATAGTCTCGTACTCGTCGTCATCTTCTATTTCGTAAAAATACTCTTCGCCGTCTTCCTCTCCTACCTTTACTATTACCAGCTCGCCGCTGTCCTCAAGCAGTTTCACCGGATCATCAAATGTAGGCAAAAGAGCAAGATACCTGGCTTCATCGGTTTCAATGGCATCTAAAACCTCAAAAGTATACTCCCTGCCGTCATCGTCAGACAGGGTTATCAGATCGGGATCGTATTCAAGTTCACTGTCATTCTTAATTTCTTCACTCATAGCTTCTGTCTCCTGAAATTCATTTTTTCTAACATTATTTTAATATTAAATAGCCTTTAAGTCAATCACAAAATCAATTTTCCCTGTGCTTGGACTTTTCGTAATCGATAACCTTTCTAAACTGAGTTTCGTAAAGTTCCCGGTATCCCTCACTCTTTTCAAGCAGCTCGTCATGGGTGCCTTCTTCTGCTATAACCCCGTCTTGCAGCAGTAAAATCTTGCCCGCTCCGGAAGTGCCGACAATGGCATAAACCTTTCCGCTCGGAACTTTAAAACTTACGCCGTTGAGAACCGGCTTGTCGTCAACATACGAAAACTTAACGTTACAGAATTCTACATTGCTGTCAGTAACATCCGGCTTCAGCGGATTTTCGGGATTTTCTATTTCGTGATCTCTGTCAAGATATTCAAATATCCTTGAAAACAGCGCCAGCGATCTCACAAAATCTACCTGTAAATTCAGCAGCATCCTTACAGGCTGGTATAGCCTGTTTACCAGCGATACTACAATTGTGATATCTCCTACGGTAAGTCCGTTGTCATAACCGCCGATAATCAGGAATCCTCCGGCAAAATATATAAGCAGCGGGGCTATTTGAATAAACATTCCCAGCGCCACATTAAACCAGCTTCCTGCACGCTGCTCTTTTATGGTTATTTTTGTGGTCTGATCATTAATTTCCCTGAATTTTTTATACTCGGTTTTTTCCTTGGTGAAAAGCTTTACAAGCATTGAGCCGCTGACCGACAGCGTCTCATTTATCTGCTGATTAAGTTCGTCGTTCTTCTCCTGAGCCTGACTGAGCAGCGTCCACCTCTTTTTTCCTACGGTTCTTGTCGGAAAGATAAGCAGCGGCAGAATTATAAGTCCTATAATCGCCAGCCGCCAGTCCGTGTAAAACAGATAAAAAACCGAAACTGCCACTGTAAGCGTATTGCTTACAATCGAAGTCAGCAGTCCGGATATCACCGTGCTGACACCGTTGATATCACTGTTCATGCGGGTTATTATTTCGCCCTGCTTTTCATTCGTAAAAAATGAATGCGGCATATGCTGTAAATGATCATACATTTCATTACGCATATCAAATATTATTTTCTGCGATATCCAAGAATTTATGTACTGTTCCAAAACAGAAATTATCTGCGCTGAAGAAAGCACAACGAAAGCCAGAATCACAAGCTCTATGAGAGGTTTAAGATTTTGGACTACCCCGGCAAAATTCAAACTCTGCCCCGAACTTTCAACCCCGTCCACAATGGCGTCTACAATCTGGCCGGTAATGATTGAAGGGAAAAGACCCAGTACCGCAGAAATAACCAATGCAAGAAATACAAGTATAAAATGCCAGCGGTACGGTTTAAGATACTTTAATATTCTCAATAAAAGTTTTGCAGTGACCTTGGGCTTTGATTTTTTTCCTCCTCAGTAAGAAAGTTCCTGGGGCCTCCCAGCCTCATCGGTCCTCTGCCTCCCGCGGGAGGCGGCATCATAGGTCTCAAAAAGACACCTCCAATAAATATTCTTAGTGTACTAACTAATTATATCACATTTTTGTAAAAAGGTAAAGAATATTAATTTTTTGTAAACTTACATAAAAATTATAAACTTTTGCTTGACAAATTGTTTATTGTGATTTATAATAAAGTCAGCAAAGGAAAGGAGGAGCAAAAAAACATGAAAGACTCAACTCCGCCTGCAATATTGGCAAAATAAACTGAAAGCGGTGATTCCAATGAAGTAGTAAATTTCAGCAAAAATAATACAAGGTGAGGACCAATGTACTAAATAATAAAATAACAAAAATTTTAATTCCTTGAAATAAGGATTTAATATAAAACCGAAACGGTGATTTATATGATTGTGAGGAAACCTCTTATTAAATAAATTATTACGGGTGATTCCAATGTACAATTATAACTTTAACTCAATCTGAAAAAGCTTAATAAAAGCGTATTTTAAAAAATAAATTGAAAAGGAAAAATATCAACTCCACCGTTGGATAACGGAAAGCTATATAAAGAATTGAGTGTAGAGAAGTAAAATCACAAATAAATACAAATTATAAACAAATAATATAAAAAGAGACGCCTGCGGTAACAACGCGGGCGTTTCTTAACCGGCAACAATGGTTACCGATCAAAAAATAAAAAAATAAAATTTATATGTTGACATTGCGTTTTTGTTTTGATATAATATTTAGGCGCGGTATGTTAATGTATATTCGCGCATCATGCGAGTGTGCTGGAATAGGCAGACAGGCACGTTTGAGGGGCGTGTGTCTTTGACGTATGGGTTCAAGTCCCATTACTCGCACCAGCGTAACGCTGAACCCAAAAACAAAATGGGTTCAGCGTTATTTTTATGTTTGATTGCACCCAACAGCGCAAAAATTTTTTGCCGCCGGACACAAGCGGCGGCGCATAAGCAGTTGGCTTACCGTATACCACATATAATATGAGACAATAATAAATATAAGAAATAAAAGCTGCAATTCATCTTATAATCAAGGAGGCATCCGCAAATGAAATTAATTCTAAGCGACAAGCATATAAATATACTTTTGCAGAAAAATTCAGATATAGAATTAATTGATTTGTCAAAATGTAAAATATCCAACTGTATCGGATGTTTCGGATGCTGGACAAAAACTCCGGGGAAATGTGTAATACGTGACGATGCAGTCAAAATTTATCCTAAAATCGCAGCCAGCGATAAAATAATTTATGTAAGCAAAATTGCTTACGGCGGTTATGACTCTGTTATGAAAGCCATGCTTGAACGGGCTATTCCAGTTCAGCAAGCGTTTATAAGACTACTCGACGGAGAAACTCACCATTTACAGAGAAGCGTTGCTGAAAAAACTGCGGTAATCATAGGATACGGAAATATACCTGATGAAGAACAGGATATTTTCAGAGAGCTGATTTCACGCAACGCTAAAAATATGAATTTTAAAAATTACCGAATTGTTTTTACAACAGAGGATAAATTAGAACAATCAGTTGAAAAAGAGGTGCTGAAATGGGAAGAATATTAATTCTAAACGGCAGTCCGAGAGCGCCAAAGTCAAATTCCAAGCAATATGCCGAAATATTTATAAAAAAATGTCCTGCAGAAACAAAATACTTCAATATAACCAAAACGAATCATGCAGAAATCTGTGATTCTATTAAACTTGTTTCTGATTTGTTATTGGTTTTTCCCCTTTACGCGGATAGTTTACCTGTCACATTATTGGAGTTTTTAAAATATTTAGAAAAACACCATCCGAAAAACAAGCCGACAGTGTCTGTTTTAGTAAACTGCGGATTTATTGAACCGCAACAGAATGATACAGCGGTTAAAATGATTAGATTGTTTTGCAGTAAAAACGGATATCCGTTCGGTTCGGTTTTAAAAATCGGCAGCGGAGAAGCGATTCTTTCTACGCCTTTCCGCATACTTGTATGTGCAAAAATCAAAAAATTAGTTTATTCTGTAATTAAAAAACGTTATCTTACTCTGAGCGTTACAATGCCTATTTCAAAAAACATGTTTATACGCGCGTCCACGGTTTACTGGGAAAATTACGGTAAAAGAAACGGCATTACAAAAGAACAGATGGAAACTATGAAAATAGAGGATTTTTAAGGCTATCAAGTCAAAATCCTGATATAAAATGACATGTTATTTATATTCAAACATTTTCTGCAAAATACCCGCCGATGCGTATTCATCAGCGGGTATTTTTATCCGTATGATAATGTTCTGCTTGCAAGCCGCTCAAATTGAAAGCAAACCGGTGAAAACTGAATTCCCTGTTATTTCTGATATTTTTCCGGCATGATTTTAATATCTGTTATCATATCTCCGTTCAAAAGTCTGATTTTGCCTTTTTCGTCAACCTTAATCCAATTTTCCTCCGCCGCTTCAATCCTGCCGCATACTCCGAAGGATGAATTCAATAAAGTTATTGTGCAAACCTTTCCTATAAATTCTTTTAACAATTGCGCAGGCAGCATTCTTTTTTCCCCTTTCTTTTTTCTGGAATTTCGCAAAATATTTAAATTTCTGCTGTTAATCGCAGGTATAATTATACAAACAAATAAAACAAACCATATAAGAATAAAATTAGTATTTATAACTACCACCCGCATTTCAAAAATTGCTTTCATAAATCCATTATATCACAAGAAAAGAATTAATCAACAGCTTTGCCGTTATATATAAGTACATTACTCCTGCCGCGTACGGTGATACGATATACATTGCGTCCTCAATAAACCAATACAGTCAAATCAGGAAAATCAATCTTATCATATGTCAGAAAATTCAAACTGCAGAACAATATTTGTCTTTTCAGCCGCCGGATTTCTCTCCCTGAAACATTTCTAACCGTATTTTTAAACCTTTCGGACAAGCAAGATATAAAAAGTTCATTTTATGTTATTGAAATGTAAATATTTATCAGTTAGAATTAAGGTGTAAAAGGCAGTATTATACAAACTGCCCGCTCCGCACTGTACCGCAAACGGTTTTACACCCTGCTGACACGATTAATTAACTGCCGGATTGCCTATCCGTGACGTATATCAGCATCGCATCGGTACCGTGTAGAATGATAAATGTTTCCGCTTGTAAGACAGGGAGGTATATAAATATATATGAACCAATTTGTCAGTTTTGAAAACGTAAGCAAAATATACACAATGGGAGAAGTAAAAATAAACGCATTGCATGACGCAAGTTTCACAATAGACCGGGGCGAAATATGCGTCATTGTGGGTCCTTCAGGTGCCGGCAAAACCACTCTGCTTAACATTTTGGGGGGAATGGACCGATTAAGTTCCGGCAGTGTCTTCATAGACGGGAAGGACATTTCAAAATATTCTCCGCGTCAGATTACCGAATACCGCAGGCACGACGTAGGGTTTGTTTTTCAGTTTTACAATCTCATACAAAATCTGACTGCGCTTGAAAACGTAGAGCTTGCCGTACAGATCTGCCGTAATCCGCTTGATCCTGCTCAAATGATAGATCGTGTGGGGCTTTCCGAGCGCGCAAAAAATTTTCCTTCACAGCTTTCGGGAGGGGAACAGCAGCGTGTTGCAATAGCCAGAGCGCTGGCAAAAAATCCAAAGCTTTTACTTTGCGATGAGCCGACAGGAGCGCTGGACTACGTAACCGGAAAGCAGATACTGAAGCTTTTGCAGGACACCAGCCGGGAAACCGGAATGACTGTTGTCATCATAACCCATAACAGCGCGCTGACCGCGATGGCCGACCGGGTAATAAAGGTCAAAAACGGTACAGTAATATCGGAAGAAAAGAACGAAAAAATAACCCCTGTCGAAGAAATCGAGTGGTGATACTATGCTCTTTAAGTCAACTCTGCGAACCATAAAGGCTTCGCTTGCCAGGTATATTGCCATTTTCGCCATAATAGCGCTTGGAGTCGGTTTTTTTGCCGGACTGCGTGTGTCGGAAAGCGCCATGAAGAAAACATTCGACGGCTACATTAAAGACTTAAACCTTTATGATTTCAAGCTTGCAAGCACTTTGGGATTTACCGAAGACGATGTCAAGGCATTTTCATCACTTGAAAGCGTAACGGTATACAGAGGATCATTCAGCGCGGATTTCATACGCCGGGACGATTCCGGATCAGACACGGTTTTTCACGCGCACACACTGCTTGACGATATAAACATGCCATACCTTGTAAGCGGACGCCTTCCGCAAAGTGCGGACGAATGCCTGATAGACGCCTATGCTTCCGATGACAGTATAATAGGCGGGAAAATAGTTTTATCTGACAGCAATTCGGATGATACACTTTCAGTTTTTTCCCAAAAGGAATATACCGTTGTCGGTCGTATGAACTCGGCAGAATATGCTAACTTTGAACGCGGAAGCACCTCTCTTGCCGGAGGCTCGGTAGCGGGATACATTTACATTCTTCCCGAGGGCTTTAAAAATGAATACTATACCGAAATATATCTGTCCATAGGCTCTGAAGAAGAGATCTATTCCGACGCCTATCAGGACGATATAGATGCTGCCCGCGCAGAAATAGAGCCGCTTTTAGATCAGCGCGCGCAGGAAAGGTACAATGATATTTATTCATCGGCCGAGTCGGAAATTTCCGATGCTCAGGCCGAACTTGACAAAAATAAGGATCAGCTTGAAGCGTCAAAGCAAGAGCTTGAAGAGGGACGCAACCGTCTTTCTTCCGAACGTACCGCGGCAGAAGCCGAGCTTTCTGAGAATAAAGACAAACTTTCTGACGCGCGGACTGAACTTGACGGACAATGGGCGGCGCTTTCGGCCGCAAAAGCAAATCCGTCCATAACTGATGAGGAAAAAGCGAAACTTGCCGCTTCCGAAGCACTGCTTAACGAGAGCGAAAAGCAGTATTCCGAAAATCTCTCAGCATACAACGAGGCGGCGGCTCAGGCCGAAAAGCGTTTTTCGGATGCCGAAGCAGAACTGTCGAGTTCTCAGGAAAGCATTGACGAAGCTGCCGCCGAGATAGATAAGGCGCAGAAAGAGATAGATGATTCCCGGGCTGAACTTGCGGATATAAAGCCGGCTACAGTATATACGCTTGACCGAAGTTCAAACCTCGGCTGTGCCGGATTTGAAAATGACACCTCCATAGTATCAGGTATAGCGAAGGTATTTCCGCTTTTCTTCTTTTTGGTAGCCGCGCTGGTCTGCATAACCACTATGACGCGTATGGTAAGCGAACGGCGTACCGAAAACGGAGTGCTCCGCGCACTCGGATACGGCGCAGGCGCTGTGGCAGGGCAGTATCTGTTCTATGCCGGAAGCGCATCGGTCGCAGGCTGCACCGTAGGCTTTCTGATAGGTTCAAGGTATCTGCCTATGGCGTTATGGCAGGTATACCATATAATATACACAATAAACCGCCCGATAGTTTATGTTTTGGACTGGCAGCTTTTCATTGTCTGTACTGTGCTTTACCTTGTTTGCTCACTGGGAGTAACATGGTATGTCTGCCACAGAGAGATAAAAGAACAGCCGGCACAGCTTATCCGTCCTAAATCGCCAGAACCTGGCAAGCGGATACTGCTTGAACGCGTGGGTTTTGTGTGGAAACATATCAGCTTTCTGCATAAGGTTTCGATACGCAATATCATGCGTTATAAAAAAATAATGGTAATGATGATTATAGGAATAGGCGGCTGCACAGCGCTGCTGCTGACCGGATTCGGTATACGCGATTCCATAAAACCTGTAATAAATAACCAATATAATGAAATAACGCTCTATGACGCCGATGTAACATTCCTTGAAAGCATAGACGACGCTCAAAAGGAAAAGTTTTCAAATACCTGCGGTGATATTGCTCAAAACATTGTTTTCCTGTATACGAACACCGTGACAATTGATATTGACGGTTCCGAAAAGGAGATAAATCTGGCGGTTCCCGAGGAAGATCTCAGCGGTTTTATAGACTTCCATGACGGCAGCAGAAAAATATCCTTCCCGAAAGAAGGAGAAGCTGTCATAAACTACCGCTTTGCAAAGGAAAACGGTATAAAAACCGGCGACACGCTGAATATAAGCGACGGAGAAAATAATCTGACCGTAAAAGTCAGTGACATATTCGACAACTATATTTACGACTATATCTATATGACGGACAGTACCTATACGGAAGAAACCGGAAGTTTTCCGGGAAGCAATACAGCCTATGTGAATTTCACGGATGAAACCGATGAACATGCTGCCGGAGCGGTGCTGCTCGGCGCGGAAAACGTCGCGAATGTAAGCGTAACGGCCGATATGATAACAAGACTGAGCGGAATGCTTGACAGTCTCGATTATATCGTGGTCATTGTACTGTTCTGCGCCGGAGCGCTGGCTTTTATAGTGCTTTATAATCTCACCAATATAACCATAACCGAACGCACCAGAGAAATCGCTACACTCAAGGTACTGGGATTTTATATGCATGAGCAAAACCTTTATGTTTTCCGTGAAAACCTTGTGCTGACGGTCATAAGCGCTGCCTGCGGTATCCCTATGGGAATAGCGCTCCTGCATTATGTAATGGCTCAGATACAAATAAGCCACATGTATTTTGGCTTCCGCCTTACCCCGTTAAGCTATATCCTGTCGTTTGTCATGACATTTTTATTCACCGCAATAGTCGATTTAGCGCTCACTTATAAAACCAAGCGTATAAATATGGCGGATGCCATGAAAGCTATAGAATGACACTATATTTAAAATAAAATGTCTGAGCATAAGTTTGAGATAAGCTTAAAAAAATATATAAAAGTAACCTCCCGAATGTAAAAACATCCGGGAGGTTTTATCTTTTACGCTGATTTTGATAAACAGCAAAATTATTCAAAATATGCTTCGAAATCGCCAAAAGAAGTTACTTTTTGTAACTTCACATCAGGAAAACTATTTACAACCTGAATTTTAATAGTTTCGTTAGCAAAAGAGCTGTTATTCGAAACTTTTACTTTGTAATCACCGAAGCTGGCAACAAACTGCACTTTTAAATCCGGAAAACTGTTAACAACCTTAAATTTAACCTTTTTCCCTTTTAATGTCGCTAAGTATCCTTTTGAATATCCCATTTTTCTATCTCCTTTTATTTATTTTAATTCCGGCGGAATTATACATACTTATTACTTTTTGCAGATCAAATGGACGTTTATATTTTATAGGCAGTATCCTGTCTTCACTTTTCAGAAGTCTGCAGATATAAATACTGTCAAGAATACTTTTAACATTATCATAACTCGGCTCTGGTAAAGATACCAATTTCTCAATTATCTTGCTGATTGGTATCATATGCTCGTCATGAAAAACATCACGAAAGATAAATCCGTCGCCTTTTTTTACTTCCCTGATTTTTCGCGGTGTATTCGCATTCCCTGTAAATTCTTGAATTGACACCGGAACATCATTTTCACATTTTACATATTTCCTGTAATAATAATTCCAAATATTTTCCGTAGACACATTTTCCCAAAGAAATTCTGCATTTTCTGAAATATAATATTGTCGCGGTGTTAACTCGTATTGACGAATAATTTGTCCTAACAGATATTTGGGACTGCAAATTTTATATTTATTACCGTTTTCATAACTGATAAGCGCTTTTTCCTCTGATTGTATTGCCTTTATAAAATCAATAATAAGTCCAATTACCTTATTCCCTGTCATATTATCTCCTAACGTTAACCGATATTGGTTAATATAATTATATACTATAATCGGTTAATATGTCAATAGGAGGTTTGGCATTATGATTTCCTATGATAATTTATGGCAAACAATGAAAGAAAAAGGCGTCACCCAATACGCTCTTATTAAAAAATATAATATCAGTCCTGCCCAAATTACACGCTTAAAACGAAACGAAAGTGTCAGCACACATACTATTGAATTATTTTGTAAAATTTTAAAATGTAACGTTGAAGATATTATGCGATATGTTGATGACGAAAATTAACCGCCGAACAGATATAACTGTTCGGCGGTTGTGTTTTATTAATACAAAAAGCAAACCTCCGTAAAAGAGCTGCGCAAAACCTATATTTTTTTATATTTTTTCAAAAACCATTGTAGCTTGAATACGGTCACCGCCGCCCCAGCCTTTACTGCCGCCGTTTGCGGTAGAAATGGTATGTAAACGATATCCCTTGCTTGCCTGCTCGTTAATTACCTTTTCAAGCTCCGTAAGATTTCCGGAACCTGTTCCGAAAAACTTTTCTTTCAATGTTACCTGCATAACCACATATTGCAGCTGCTGCCCCGATGCACCGGAAAAAGATGTAGAATCCAAACCAAAACTCATAACAAACCCCCCAAAAAAATTTATTTATTATATTATATCAAAATGTGACAAAATAATCAAGAGTAAATAATCAAAATTTATTAACTTTTACTTATCACTTATTGCTGTTCTGAAACGCAAAATGTATAAAGTAAAATCAAGGATTAAAAAATCCCGTCCACTTTCGTGAATGGGATTTTTAAGTATTTCGAACTTAATCACTCAAATAAAAAACACCTGAAAAACAAGTATTCAACGGTTTTCTTTATCTAAACTTGTAAAAAACTGTTTATTTTCCATTACAAAATTTCTTATGCCAAAGAAGTAATATATTGAACCGACAACACCTATTACACCACCGATAACAAGATTATATATTAATGTTATAACAGGTCCTGTAATTGGTTCAAACTTTGCTACAATTCCACTGGGATTTTCCAAGAGAGTTTTACTGTATTGCATATCTTGAACTGCAGAAATTATATTTAAAACACCAACTATCAGCAAAAACCAATTTATAAAAATACCGCCTAATATTTGTAATACTCCAATAACAAGCCATATTATGCCGTTGGTATTGAGTCTTTGAGATAAGGTGTTTAATAAAGCATTACCATCTATCGACTGATTATTAACTGTTTGATTGTTGTGTCCCCTAACCGCACAACCGCAACCAACACAAATTACAGCTTCATCTAATAACTCTTTTCCGCAATGAGTACAATATTTCAAGTTTTAACACTCCTTCAAATAAACAAAATGAAGACTAATAAAAATACAAATGCAATAACTGCTAAAACTTTTGAAAACGAATAAGCTCGGTTCTTGTTCTTTAAATCCTTAATTATCTCTTTTTTCTTTGCTTTAATATTTTTTGAATTACCATTTAAGCCATTTTGCTTAAAAGCTTTCTGCACTTTGCTGGTAGGTATTAATGCAATAATTTCAGCTGCCAAGCACAATATTGCGCCAATCCACATATTAATTAAAATCCAACAAACTATTCCAAGAACTATTATTATAGCGCTTATTATGTTAGTTGTTGTCGCACCCGTAATGCAATTTTCATAGGATACTTCGGCTTTTTTAATTTCCTTAGCAACTGCACAACCGCAACTCGGACATATAACTGCCTCGTCCATAATTTCTTTTCCACATTTTTCACAAAATTTCATAACAAGACCTCCTAAAATAATATGTCGAAGAACGACTAAAAATAGTATATGACAAATTGTCATAAAAGTCAAGCAAAATTATGACAAAATGTCATTAGGAGGATGTGTCTATGAAAAACAATTTAAAGTTACTGCGAAAAAGCAATGGATATACACAAGTAGCTGTACAAATGAAAACCGGCATTGAACAAGCACTGCTTTCTAAATTCGAAAACGGAGAAAGAGTACCGCCTACGGAAACACTAATCAGACTTGCAGATTTTTACAATGTAAGCATAGATTATATTTTATGCAGAACCGACATTCCTGAAATAAACAAGAAAAAGCCGTGAAATTCACGGCTTTTATTTTTATAATATTCACAGCAAAATCACAGCGAGAGAATAGGGAAAAGCACAAAAAGAAAAAGCCACACGCTGTGTGACTTTTCTTTTTGTGCCTGCGCGACGGAATAGCACAATGTATTATTTTGCTTGAAACAAGGCTTTTCTGCCTACAATCTATGTTCTGCTGTTATTCGGATTTGCTGTGACGAAATAGCACAATCGGTTTCCAATCGCAAGACTTTTATTTTTTTATTATACTATATCACAGCAGATAAATCAACAATTTCGTATGTAAAAGCCGACAGTCAAACTGCCGGCTTTCGGTTATACTGTTTCGGTTGTTTCGGTTCCGAATTTCGTGATCACTTTAATTGTTCCGTCCTTATATGCCTTTATACATTCCACCACCCTGCGGATAACCATATCATCATATTCCGTGAAGGAGGTGTCATGGCTATCTAACCAATCGCAAAGCCGTTTGATTTCAAAGTTTACTTCATCACTTTTATCAAGTTTTGCCTTTGCGGTTTCCTGCTGCTCACGAAGCGTTTTAATTTCATCGGCAACATTTTGGATGCACTCTAAATATCGGGTTTTATCACCTCCGGTGTTCCGATAGCTTATCATATAATTTTCCATTTCCTTAGTTGCTTCCTTGATACGCTTTTCAATAGCACCGAGATCAAGGTTTGTTTCATCTCCAGTAACGGCATACGCAAGATTCGCTTTGATTAGAGTTAATGCCTCATCATGTTCATTCACGGCATTTTTGAGTGCCCTGCATATTGCCGCATGAAGTTTGTTTTCTTCAAAACCTTTTGAATGTGGGCAATACTTTGTTCCGTGCTCAATTCTGCTGAGGCAACGCCAGTAGATTCTCTTTTCATCTCCCTTTGTCCATGTCTTTCTTTTATATGGGCTACCACACTCGGCACATATCAGAAGTTCCGAGAGAGCGTATTTGCCGCTATACTTTCCGAGAGAAGTAAGCGTTTTATCGGAGGTGCGCCGTTTGCTGCTTCGCCGTGCAAGCTCTGCCTGCACTGCATTGAATAGATCTCTGTCCACAATAGCCGGATGATTATTGCTGACAAGATATTTGGTTCGTTCGCCTCGGTTGATTTTCGTATGTTTACTGATGCAGTCTGTTCGGAAAGTCTTTTGATAAATTACATCTCCGACATACTTTTCATTGGTGAGTATTCTTTTTATATTTTCTTTGCTCCAAACCGTTTTGCCAGTTGTGGTTTTTACACCGTTATCTTCAAGGTATGCTTTAAGCTGGTCTAAACTGTACCCTTCGTCATACATCTTGAAAATGTTTCTGACGATTTGGGCTTCCTCGGAAATTATTCGAGGTTCGGTATCTTCCTTGTCTTTTCGGTAGCCAAGCATATTAAACCGACAAGCGTAGGTACCGTTTTGCATTCGTTTTCTTATTCCCCAAGAGACATTGGCACTGATATTTTCGCTTTCGGATTGTGCCATAACGCTGTAGATACCGATATAGGTTTCACTGTCCTCTTTGAGAGAATCAATGTTCTGTTCCTCAAAATATATGCCGATTCCCATTGCTTTTAATTTTCGGATATAGCTGATGCTGTCTACAATATTACGGGCAAAACGGGAAACAGACTTCGTGAGAATCATATCGATTTTGCCTTTTTCGCAGTCCTTGATCATGCGAAGAAAGTTTTCTCTCTTTTTAACCATCGTTCCCGTGATACCCTCATCAGCATAAACATCCACGAACCGCCATTTGGGGTTTTGAGAAATATGTTCGGTATAGTAAGAGACCTGTGCTCGGTAGCTGTTAATCTGATCCTCTGCATCGGTAGACACACGGCAGTAGGCTGCAACATTAAGCGGTCGGTTTGAGTTTTTTCGTGATACCAGTTCCGGATTTGCTTCTATCTTAGTTATTATCTTTTGTCTCGGTGCTGTTACTGTCGCTTCCATAACTGTCCTCCTTTGAGATTTCGGCGCCGTTTATGAATTTGATTTTTACGGTGCCACACTTATTGATATATATTCTATCTATCGTATCACGCAGAGTTTGAAGGTTGATATCCTCTATTGGCTGATTTTTGCTGAAATACCGTACAAGCAGATCACTAAAAGCTTTCGCAGTGTCTAATGTGCAGCAGTCGAATTTGTCTGAAACATTTAAATAAATCGCTTTTTTGATGGGGAGAAAATCAATATTCTTTCGCTCTGCCATTCTGTCGGTTTCTTTCTCGGCTCGTATTACATCCAAAGTTGGGGAATATGTTTCATTCGGCACGGTTGATACGTGAAGTATTCCCGGTGTTTCAGTTACTTGGCTGAGAATTGTTATTATCTGCCCGTAAAACAGCGTATCGTCTATATAAATATTGTTTTTACATCCGCAGGTGCAATACCATTTTTCATGAGTTTGACTCCAATTCCGTCTGCGTGTAAAACGCCCGCCGCATTGCTCACATACAGTATGACTCTTAAAATATTTTTCCTGTTCGGAGTCGGTTTCTCTGTCGCCGCCCTTTTTTAGCCGTTTTTCGTTAGCCTGCTCATAAACAGCGCGGGTGACAATAGCGGGATACTCTTCATCGCCTGCATAGTGACGATTTTCAAGGATTCGCCGCACCATATGCTTATTCCAAGTTACTTTATCTTTATAATATACGACCTGTTCTGCGGTTAAGCGGTCAGCGATTTTTTGCAATGTCAAACCGCCTATGTAATCGTCAAAAATCTGCTTAACAACGGTACTTTCCGTCTCATTAAGATAAAAGCGAAATTGACGCTTATTATATCCGTATAGCAATGTTCTCAATTCCATTGTATTGCCTCCCTTAACTTAATTCCACACCGTAGTTCAAGCACAAGCTGCTCTTTTGAAATTATAATGACCTTATCCACCAGCTTATCGAAAATATTGAAATCAAAACATAGAATTGCTTGTGGGAACTCATTAAGCTGTTGTTCTGTTTCCCTTAACAGTTCAATACAGCGTTCTTCCTCGTTTTCGCTTATCAGCTTTATGCGCCGGCTTCTCAATTCATTGATGCGCTGTTTTATCTCACTTGTTTGCTCCATAAAGGTTATTTCATCAATGATCTTTTGAGAATGGAAGCGGACATACATAGCATTTTGCTCGGCAAGCTCTGCTAATTCGTTATCGATATTTTCAATAGCAGAGCTATTGTTGAAAAAACTCTTTCGCAGTTTCAAAAGCATGTCATAGGTACTCTGTATAATCAATTCTCTATGCTGCTGTAAGCGATTGAACATAAATACAAAAGTTTTTTTCAATGCTGTTTCGTATATTGGATGTGTGCTACACCGCTGACCGGCAACACCATCCTTTGAGCATATCCATGTCGGTTCATTGCTATTACTTTTTTTCTTATATATCCACCCGCAGTCACCGCAGACTATCCTCCCTGAAAAGTTTTCAGGCGCACGTTTTTGTCGCTTGCTGTAGCGTAGCATATTTTTATCAAGCATTTGCTTTACAGTATCAAAGGTAGATTTATCAATTATTGCCGGATGTGTATTCTCAACATAATACATATCGACTTCGCCTTTATTGCGAATATTTCTAAGCGGCAAAATGGGAGGAGTGTAAGTCTTTTGATACAGACTATCTCCAGAATATTTTTCGTTTGCAAGGATATATCTAACCCTTTCCTTGCCCCAAGGCTTTCCCGGCACATCATCCTGGTTTAAATCGGAGACGATTTTCCCGATCCCTTTACCTCCGATATATTCGTCAAATATTCTTTTTATAATAGCTGCTTCTTCGGGTATAGGAATTAATGATTTATTTTCGGCTTTATATCCGAAAGGTGCTGTGTAATTACAAAACTCTCCCGTCTCCATTTTCATACGGATAGCGGTAGACACTCTCTTTGAGCCGGCTAACGATTCACTCTGAGCAAAGGCGCTCTTGATATACAGAATCATTTCTGAGTTCATGGTATTGGTATCTATGGCATCGTTTTCAAACAGAACCGTAGTACCGTAAGATTTCAGCAACCGGATATACTCAATGCACTCCAAAGAGTTTCTTGCAAAACGGGATACACTTTTA
Source organism: uncultured Clostridia bacterium (assembly GCA_944384855.1). Lineage (GTDB taxonomy): Bacteria > Bacillota > Clostridia > Oscillospirales > Acutalibacteraceae > UBA737. The sequence continues at coordinate 43,726 of CALWUY010000073.1, forward strand.
ACAAAAATACGGTCAATTTTCCCAAGACTGCTGTCCCGAATCATTCGATTAAAATCTTCTCTTTTATTGACACTTGTTCCGGTGATACCCTCATCGGCATAGATATCCACGAGTTCCATATTATCAGCCAGTCGTAAATAATCGTTATAATACTTCACCTGAGCAATAAAGGAATTTTCTTGATCATCCGAGCTTGTACTTACACGGCAGTAAGCAGCTACACGGAGTTTCTTGTCGCCGTACAATCCTTTTGTCGGTCGGATAACCTTTACATCTTTAGCTGTTGTTTGTGTCACTTTTTTCACTCCCTTATGTTTATAACATGATTGTACGGCTAAACGCATGATTTGTGAAATGTGCGATTATGTAAGGATGCCGGTATTTACGGCATCTCAGGTTAATGGGAAAACGCCGTACAGCCTTGTCTGTCGGCTATTCTCTCATTGAGCCTGCTAAATGTTTTTTCGCTAATTACCCTGTCGGAAAGCATCTTTTTGATAATCGTATAAGCACTGACATATACAGCTTCCTTATTCGGAGTATCTAATTTAGTTTCATACATCAACACTCACCCTCAATGCTTCTGTAATACGATTCATTTCATCTACGGACACCTCTCCGATTTTTTCAAGTAGACGAGTCTTATCTACAGTTCGTATCTGTTCCAACAATGCCGTAGACTCTTTCGGCAAGCCTGTTGTTTTAATCTTTGTATGCGTTGGAAGCTCCTTTTTTACCTGTCCGGTGATTGCCGCAACAATAACGGTCGGACTGAAATGGTTTCCACGGTCGTTTTGAATGATTACTACCGGTCTGATACCGCCTTGTTCCGAACCGATAACCGGATTCAGGTCTGCCATATAAATTTGACCTCTTTTGATTTCTGTCAACATATCGTATCACCTCTCTTATCATTCACAAATGACCCGTCATATAGGAAAGCTCCTGTATACTTCCGTAAAGATATTTCCTGCTGTTGTACTCATCTGAGTGGTAGAAGCTCTGCGACAGAAAATCAAAAACATACAGCATTTCTTCCATACTCATTGACTCTGTGAAAATCAAATCCTTCAGGGTTGTTTTCGCCGGATCAGAATGACTTTCCAGCCAATTAAGAATTTTCTTTGTAGTTGTTCTGCCATATGACTCTGCGTATTCTTCTCTGTCAGGATACAGATATTTGCAAAGATACACGATCATTTCCTCAGCTCGGTTGTTGTCAACCATATCAAGATTGAGAAAATCATAAACGCGGATTTTCATAAAATCGTTCGGACAGGTGAAGCCAAGCAAAACAAAATGGGTAGTAATATAGTTCTCCGGCTGTGCTTTCCATTCGATCTGGTCCAGTAGTTTTCTTCCAAATTTTGTAAGTTTCTTGTCCATTTAAAAACACTCCTATGTTTTACTTTTTTGAATACCCTTGCTTCCCGCAAGGATAAATAAGGTATGTATCCGGGCATAAATTGCTTTACGCCCTTCTCACACCTTATTTGTCCTCGACACCCCAGGTGTTAAAGCATTTCTGCTTCGGGAAGTCATCAGGCGGCAAGAAGCTTACCTGCCTCATAGGAATTTCACCTCTCCGCCTTCATTGTGGCCGAGCCGCGAGTTACGGAAGTATCATTATCGCCTGTATCTGTCATTGCCGCCTTCGGGAGCCGCCCGAATTTATCGTATAAGTTTTATCGCTCGTTCCTTTTGGAAAAAGGAAGTCATGGCGCACCTACGAATTGGCTTGACCTTTCGGTCATACAGGTAACGTGCCTGATGAATGGGTATTCAGTTGTCAAAGTTCGCAAGCGGGTTATTTCACCCTCTCACTATACTATTGGGACGGAAAAATCAGTTTTGCACGAAATAATTCTTGAGTTTTTTTAATACTTTTGTTTTTCGGCAATGAAGCGTCATATATGGCACATTTAATTTTTTAGCATATTCTCTTTCTGTTTTAGGATTTTCAGAAAGGTAGAAAGCATCAACAATGCCTTTTTCTTTACTTGTCAGGCCTTTTAATGCACTTTGTAAGTCTATCAACTCAACAAGACCGGGTTCAAACACGGAGTTTTCGTCTGCAACCATGTCATGGAGCGTTACTGTATTTCCATCTCCGTCATCAACCTCATAATCAAGCGAAATCAGATCATACCATAAGCCGTCTGCTTTAAGCTGTTCCGTTTCATCTCTTTTTCGTTTTCTAAGTTTTCTTTCCGCCTCAGAACGTAAAAATTCTTCATAGGTACACTCAATTACAAAGTAGGTGTCTCCGTCCTCAAATCCCGGAACTTTGGCAAAATATCTTTTTTCCTCTTTGGGACGTTTGCTGTTGGAATAACAAAGCTCTAAAAATTCTTGCGAAGTGAGTTCCTTCCATTCCTGATTTCCATTTAAGTTTTGTTTGCCGTTTTTCCAAGCAAAATATTGTTTTTTCATTACCGTAATCTCCTTATTTTTTGAAATTTGAATCTGAGTTCCAAATTCCGGAGATTACGGATATTCAGCTATGTAACAAAGCCATATAAACATAAAAATCCTTTCCGAACGGTAAGTCGGAGAGGACTTTAAGCATCGTATGAAGTCGTAAACGGGCATAAAAAAACACCGTATGACAATAAGACAGAAATCATCTGTTCTTATCCTTCATACGGTGCTTGGGTAGGTTTATCAGGTATCTTACGCTAACTGCTCCGCTTACGCGCTACAAAGTTTTATATTCAGTTATAATTATTACTTCAAAGTAAATACCGATGTTTTCGCCTATACCGTCCGGCAACAGCATATCTTTTGAAATAAGCAGGATTTATAGGTACGACACCCTTACACTTATTGCACTTTACTGCCATATGTCCCTGTATATCTTCAAAAACATCAAACAGATAGCATTCGCAATAGGGGCAGTGAACCGGACGGAATTTTAAATCTTTTGTTTCCTGTTCGGAACGCCGGATTTTCTCTGAACGTTCAGCTGTCATTTTTACATTAAATCTCGGTGGAACTGTTATAAACAATACTTTTCGCCCTCCAATCCGACCAGTTCGATATATTCATCTATCGGTCTGTAATCTATCATTTTGTGCTTTTTTAGCTGAATGAATAACATATTTGCCGACACACCGACATCGTCCGCCATTCGCTTGAACATAGCTGAGTCGTACGGTAACATCTGATGGTCTCCGTAAACGGTGAATTTATTTTTTTTCATTACTCGCATCAGTGTGTTATAGAGCAAAAAGTGAGGCATAAGCAGTGCACAGCCAACTTGAGTTGCTTGTGCTTCGGTTATTCTAAGCTGTTCCCGCAGTTCTTCAAAGGTATAGCTACGCTCGGTATCAAATATCTTTTTATAATTTCCCTGATCGTGACCGGGAGCCATTCTTTCGTATATTTTATGTCCCAGCTCATGACTGAGAGTCAGGCGTCTTTGGATACTGTTCCAGGGCTGCTTATAATAGCTATCCAACACAATCGTATTTTTAGGGAATACAATATCTTTGGTTTCCCCGTTTCTCTTCACACGCAGCGGGTTTATTCCGTTTGCGGAAAATGCGACGATATCCAAATCTTTCTCTGTAATCGTTTCATATCTAACATTAAAGCCGAAGTATTCTTTTGCAATACCGTCCAAGTCTACACAGATCATCTTCTTCGGATTTTGTTTGTTTCGTTTTAAGTGCCCGAGAACGATTGCCTCAGTCAATTCATTTATTCTTTGATCTTCAATTTTTTCAATCATTGTCTAAGCCCTCAAGAAATAGTCAAACCGCACCAGACACACGCCATTCTTTACCATTACAGAACAAATGGCGCTGTTCATTACCGATTAGAACCGTGTATCTGACAACCATATCCTCCGGTTGACAAATGTGCAGTATTCTTTTTATCGGATATGTTTTGTTGTTCGTGTAAATGATTTGTTTCGGTAATAGCTGTCCACACTCGTCTGGCTCAGTAATCACCTCTACCGAAGTATAACAATTCATCAAATATCCACCTCCGTCTGTCAATTTCAGCAAACGCTTTTAATGATATGGGTAACGACTCCTTGAATATGAACCTCTTTATACGCCTTCGGCTTATGTCTCGGGTTACTGCTCTCGGGGCAAAGAACAATAACATGTCGCTCATCGTCAAAGTGTATTCTTTTGAGGTTGTTTTCATTATCGGTCAAAGCAACAACAAGATCACCCTCAATTGCTGTTTGTTGTTTGCGGACAACCACGTAGTCGCCCTCCACAATACCGGCAAGGTTCATAGAGTCCCCATATGCTTCAAGAATATATCTTTCGCCCGAACCGAAAATGGCCTCTGGAAGGTCCACATATTCGCTGACATTGGACTCCTCTTCGGTAGGATCTCCGCAAACCACTCTGCCGACAATAGGTGTGCTGTTGTTGCGGTGATTGATTTTCGAAGAATTCAGCGTTGTGATGTTCTTTCCGTCGTACCCAATCATTCCGCGGTCTCGCATAGCAGTGAGGTAAGTATATGCCGTACCTCTTGCTACGCCGACTTCATCGGCAATTTCGGTGGTTGAAGGAGATCTGCCGCAGTCTCTGTAATACTCATCGGCAAAGGTTATAATGCGTTCCATTATCTCCGGGCTTTTCTTTCGCATATTCACGTACCTCAATTGAATCTTTTATCAAAGCAGTCTGCTTTTGTATCACTATTATAGCAAACCACAAATATGATTGCAATACAGCAAAATAGAGTTGGTAGAAATACCTACCAACTCTCAAAAAGTTTTTTGTTCAAATATCAGCCTTGATATTCACTAATTGTCTTTTTAGCTGCCTTAATGTACTCGTCTGCAACGATCTGCGGAGCTATAATACGTATTTTTCCGGCAAAGCCGAACACCCAGCCGAAAAAGGTAGGGCTGACAGAAGCGTTGACTTCTGCAATAAATCCTTCATCGCACAGTTCGGTATGAACATCTTTACCGAAGCGGTCAATTATGACCTTCATCATGTCACTGGTGCATTTAAGCCGCACGGTTTCCATTTTGCCATCATACATAGCAATAATGTTTTTCAGGTATGTAACAGGCTCAAATCCGACAGGCTTTTTAACAGCTGATTTGTCCGTTGTTTCGCACTTTTCAATTCGATCAACACGGAATTTTACGATTCTGCCGTGGCGTTCCGAATAGCCGAGAACATAGTAGCAGTCATTGTGCCATAGCATGGCATACGGTGAAAATTCATAGACGCACCCGTCGTGTTTATATACCTTTTTCTTTTCAGCAGTGTACTCTATATACTTAAAGTTTATCCGCTTATGCTCATTGATTGCCTTATGGATCAAGTCAACAGTATAATACAGCGTTTTGCAATCGCTCTTAACTCTGCCATCTATATAAAGATGGCGGTTTAATTCGTTCGCCTGATACACGCTCGTCATGTCATATAACTTACTGACAAGACTACGGCTTTTTGAGGCAGAAATAAAGTGCGAGGACTCTACAGCATCTACAAGCAGCTTTAACTCCGGGAGTTCAAAAGAACGTTGCCCGATAAAATACTTATTCGGGGAGCTTTTCACGCATACAACATCAATTCCAAACTCGATAAGCTGCTCAATATCTGCCGCAAGAGCATGGCGCTCTACCTTTATGCCTTTTTCAATAAGGGCGGCAAGTATATCCGATAGAGTTGTAGGATGTTCCTCATCTGTATTCTGCCATAAATATTGCAGCAAATATAAAGTACGATCTCTCTTTGGCATTAAACCTATCCTCCTTCTGCATAGTTTGAACGTATGTTCATAATAGCATATTGCAATTTGTTTTTATGTTAGTGTTATTCATTCTTCAAAAAAAGAATCACGATATTTACTTAGATGTTTTTTATGATTATTGCTCAGTTCTTTTTTAATAAATCACTTGAAATATTTATTGTAAAAAGATATAATGAAAAAATGTAAAAATATACAAGATTTCTGGGTTTTAAGTTAATTACAATGCAGACGTGAAGGGATGTGAAATTATGCTCAATAACTATACTGCCATTGTGATTCTTTCGTGTTTGACGATGTGTGTGTTAGGCATACTTGTATATGAAAACGCCCGATTTGATAAAGCTACGAAACATCGGTTTTATCTGACCTATGCATTTATTGTTGTGGCTACTCTTTCCGAATGGTTGGGCATTGTCCTGAACGGAGCCCCTGCATGGACGGTGGGGCTTCACAGTATCGTAAAATGTGCCGACTATATCTTTACTCCGATTGCGGGAATATGCTTTGCCTTGCAGGTATCGGATACTAAAGAGTGGAAAAAGCATATATGGATCGCCGTTATCTTGGCGGCTAATGCCGTGTTAGAAATCAGTTCGGTCTTTACGGGATGGACATTTTATATTAATGAAGAAAACTACTACTGCCATGGTCCGTTATATATTGTATATACGGTGATTTACTGTATTTCCATTGTGGATGTTCTTATCTCTTTTCGGGTTTACAGCAAAAAATTCAAAAGACAAAACAGAACATCGCTTTATGCCATTATTATTCTTGCCTGTATGGGAATAGGGTTTCAGGAATTCGGCAACGGCAGTATCCGCACATCCTGCCTTTCTCTGGCTTTTTGCTCTGCCTTGCTTTTCATTCACTACAATGAGTTTCTGCAGCAAACAACGGACGATCATTTGATTCATCAAAAAGATCTGATTGAAACCGACACATTGACGGGTATGCTCAGCCGATATTCTTACGTTAAGACGCTAAACGAATATCATAATAACGCGCCGTTGCCCCCCGGGCTGGCTGTATTTTCGGTGGATATCAACGGATTAAAGCTTGTGAACGATACGCAGGGTCATGCGGCAGGAGATCAGCTGATACGCAATGCGGCCGAATGTATTTCAGAGGTGTTCGGCCGATACGGAAAATGCTTCCGCATCGGCGGAGATGAATTTATTGCGATCGTTCATATTGAAACAGGAAAAATCACAGATATATGTCAATCCCTTTCGATCGCGCAGGAAAGACGAAAGGGTCTGAGTTTGGCTTCAGGGTTTGCGGTAGCTGAAAATCATCCGGATCTTTCCATCGAAGAACTGATCAATATCGCCGACAAAAGGATGTATGAAAACAAAGAAAACTACTATCGAACGATGCAGTTGGACGGTCATCGAGCGGAGGCAGCGGAAATATCGGGAGCCGCAAAGTAAGGGAACTCTTTACTTCTGCTTAATTGTATCAGTATATAGCAACCTTTTCAAATAATACAAAGGCTGGCGAAATGACCTTGTTTGCTTTGAGTATTTATGCGGCAACGCCTGTTTATCAAGATATTTGTATTACAAGTTATTGCAAAACTTGACAGAATTACTGGGTTGCTTTATTATTGTTATAGTTATAGTTTTTAACATATTTGACGGAGGTATACCCATGTCTTTTCTTATAACCGGCGGTGCCGGATATATCGGCAGTCATACTTGTATAGAGATGCAGAACGCGGGGTATGATGTCGTTGTTGTAGACAACCTTGATAACAGCAGCAGCGAATCGCTTAAGAGGGTTGAAAAAATCACAGGCAAAACAATAAAGTTTTACAAAATGGATGTACGCGACAAGGAAGCTTTACGTAGAATTTTTATTGAAAACAATATTGAAGCTGTTATTCATTTTGCTGGTCTGAAAGCGGTTGGCGAATCCGTGCATAAGCCTATTGTGTATTACGACAATAATCTTATAAACACAATTACGCTTCTTGAAGTTATGAATGAATTCGATGTAAAAAAACTAGTATTTTCTTCTTCTGCTACAGTTTACGGTGTTGCAACGCAGATGCCACTGAAGGAAGGTATGCCACTCGGCGCTATTAATCCATACGGCAGAACGAAGCTGTTTATTGAAGACATTTTGCGCGACATTTACATTGCTGACAACGAGTGGACAATAGCACTTCTACGCTACTTCAATCCCATAGGAGCTCATAAAAGCGGCACCATAGGCGAAGACCCCCAAGGAATTCCCAATAATCTTATGCCATATATTTCGCAGGTTGCGGTTGGGAAGCTTGAAAAACTCCATGTTTTCGGGAACGATTATAATACGATTGACGGCACGGGAGTAAGAGATTATATTCATGTTGTAGATCTTGCCGTAGGCCATGTTAAAGCGATTGAATGGGCTCTTAAAAATAAGGGATGCGAGCCGTTTAACCTCGGAACCGGAAACGGAACAAGCGTTTTGCAGTTGCGAAATGCTTTTGTCAATGTCACCGGAACCGATGTTCCATATGTTATAGATCCGCGAAGACCCGGTGACCCCGATGAAGTTTATGCTGATGCAAGCAAAGCAAACACAGTATTTGGATGGGAAGCAAAGCGCAGCATAGAAGAAATGTGTGAAGACACATGGCGTTGGCAGAAGAATAATCCTAACGGGTACAAGTAATACAATTAAAAACGGTTGCATTGTGATAAAGCAACCGTTTTTTAATTGTAAGATAAAACCAAGTGTAATAGTATTTAAGGAATCAATCGTTTTTTGTAACCCATTCATTCATCCAATCATTCATATCTTTCGCGGGATTATAATAAGAAGACTTTTCTAGTCCGTAGATTCTCTGATTCAATCCGACCATATGAGCCCAATAAAAAATTCCACAACTTGAAATGTTTGCACCGTTCTCTATTGCTCGATTAACGCCCATTAAAGCATTCTCAGCCTTTTCAAGAGATTCTTCTAAAATATAGTTATAATTGCAATGATATAAGTATAAGGATTCTGAGGAATCGGGAAATCCGCCGTTTGGATTATTTGCACCTTTTTTATCCTCATAAACCGGGATAGTGGGTGAAAGAATGCAATCGGAATTTGAACTTTGTTCAATTAACATACTGTACCATAGGCAAGAATTTTCCACAAGATTAATATATTCATCCCTGTTCCTGGTTACACCCATCGCAATCTCTTCCTCAGTTGTCACCGTTCCTTCATAGTAGGGTTCATTAGAGTCGTAAATCATGGGGTTTATCATATCAACAACATTTATTAATGATGTCATTTCTGTATTAGTGTATCTACCATTTTTAGAAGGTGTTGCTACGGATATAAATAAATCACTTCCGAAATTGTTTCTCAAAGATGTAGCAGCAGATAAAAGAAAGCTTCTATGTGCAGTCGTTGAATATGGTTCAAAATCAAGCTGAACACCGTCAATCTTGTATAATACATTATTAATATTTATACCGTTTTGATATAATTCCGCACAGTAGTTGTTTAATTTCTGATTTATTTGCGCCGTTAGAGAAGTTGTTATTGCATCATCGCTGGCACAGTTGAAACACGCAATGATGTCAATATTATATGTATCAGCTTCCGCCATCCAATAACCTAACGCAGAATAATCGTAGCTTTCTTCTATAATTGCTCCCTCACTGCACTCCCAGCGTCCGATGTCACAAAATGCGTACTTTATTGCAGCATCTTGCATCTCGGATAAACGAGATTGAATAAATGATGTCATATTTATATCTTCATAATAACTTAATGCAAACCATTCAGCAGGCAGATACGCCGTGTTATTACTATGGGGAATAGAGGCAACAGCAGAACATACAGGTGAAATAACAAATGAATTGGAATCTAATGCTTTAACATAGTAATTGTATTCAACACCATATGTAACATTAGAATCTGTATAACTAATGTTGTTACCTGAATAAACCATCTCTGCTGAATCAACATTATTTGTGTACCGATAAACCTGATAGTCGGTTGCATTATAAACCGGATTCCACATTACAGTTATAAATTCATTCGATCTATTGGAAACGATAGCATTTACACCGCTCCCTAAAGATGAATTTGGCGCTGTTGCCACAGTAATTGTGGCCGGATATGTTGACAGTTCTTCATCGCTGTTAACAGCAACAAATGAATACTCATATTGAGTATTACCTGCAAGATTTGTGTCTGTGAATGTGCCTTTAACGGGTTGTTCAATAGATGAATTTTCATTATTCGTTATCGGAATGGTTGAAACCAGTAAACCATTTCGGAAAATTTTCAATGAGGTAGCCGCAGGCATTTGCCAAGAAAAAGAAAGGGAATTATTTGTTACAGCCTCTACTGTTATATCTGTTGGCGTTCCAGCCATTGTAGTAATTATTAAAGAAGAACCGGATGCTATGGTTGTTCCGTTTACAGCATAAATGGTATAAGTATATTCTCTATTCTCAAAAAGACCATAATCAGTAAATCTGTTGTTCTGCGTAGACGCAATTTTTGTCCCGTCCCGATAAATATCGTATGAAGTAGAACCGGCTGATTTTATCCAATTCATTTTAATATAGGTTTTTGAAATGATTGATGCGGTCAAATTACAAACCACAGATGGGGTGACGGTATTGTCTGCAGTAACTGCAATTGGTTCTGATTCGTCAGAGAGTTCATTGTCAACCTTTGAAAGAACGGTGTATATATATGTTTGACCTGAAGCAATTGAACAGTCAGCATAGTTGGTTGATGTCCCAGCATAAATGAGGATTTTTGAATTATCTACACCATTTGTTTCTCTGTACAGTTGATAGATTGCATTGTCATTGTCTATGGAATCCCAGGTCAAATCAATTTCGTCAGATGCTTTAAAAGTTACCGATAAATTGGTAGGTGTTATTGGCCCAATATTCACAATATTATATACTTCCAATTCAAATATTTCATAAGACCAATCCATTTTTTCCTTACATATTATTTTAACATGTCTTTGCTCTGTTGGAGAAATATCAATCGTAGTAATATAATGTGCTTGAGTTGGAGAAATGGTAGTTGAAATAGGCTCTATTGTTGTCCATGCCTCATCATTAGGGGTTACGGAATCCGAAACTTGAATCTCAAAATCAGTAGTATAATCATATATACCCCAGTAAATCTTTATTTGATTGATAGGAATAACAGCTCCTAAATCTACCGATATTGAGGCTTGTTCCTCAGCTGGGGAAGCATACCAACTTGTATCCAAATCACCGTCAGTGGCATTTGATTTTATATATGTGCTATATTCAGACGAAACCGTAACGGGAGCATTAAGAGCAAAGTTCTGAGATGTTGCGCTTGCGTATAATGGCAACATATTGATACCAATCAGCATTATTAATAGAATGGATATAAATCTTTTCATTTGTTTTACGCTCCTTTATGATTTTTTAAATTGTTGACCATTTTAAAAAAATTATTGCTGTCTGCGTCATATTGAAATAATTTCATCAAATTATTAACACATACCTGATCGGAAACTAGCTTAACGCTTGGATTGCCTGTCATTGGATCGATGATACCAAGCAGTATATCTATTTCTGATGAATCCGCGTCTAATACAATTTTGGTTTCAGAGGTGATTCTCTCGCCGGGAAGGAGTTCTGACAGCTTAATGTCAACATCAGCTAGACTTTTTATATTACCGTTGCTTTCTGTCAGAAACAGTTTGACCGGCAAATCATAATACAAGGGAGCTGTTCCGTTGTTTTCCCACTCCATACAAATTATATAACTACCGTCTTCAGATGTCTTTTTGACTTCTACGCGACTGATTCCTATTCGGTAGCCTAACGCACGTATCATTTCGGTTGCGGCGTTTTTGTAAATTTCACTGTCATATTTATCGCTGCTGCTGACAGGACATTTCGGGCCTAAAAAGGTTGTGTGTGTGTCCTTTATAAGCTCCAATGTGTTTTCAAGCCCATCGCTGCATAGATACTCCATTGAGAGAGAACTGGTCAACTCGCCGCCACAAGGCGATGTTTTCCAAAAAACCGGCATTGCCGACAAAGCGTTTTTTTCACCTGTTTGCGTATACTCTCCGCCGTTGTTAATCCAATATACCCATTCTTCGGTAGCCTCAGGATCGCCCGCCATATCGTTAAACAGACCGAGTTTGTAATAGGAAGCGCTTTCAAAAGGCCTTCGCATCATAAGCTTTACTGTGTTGAATGCTTCGATATAGTGACGGACATATTCATCCCGGACCTCAGCATTGGGCATGGGTACAATTCCGTCCTCACGCTTTACATGCCATTCCCCCCAATGTCCGAGACTGCCAAGCTCCACAAAAGCAACAAATCCATCCGCAAAGTAGTCCGCAAGAGCTGCGACAGCCTGTTTATGATACTTTATAAAAATCTCATTGTTATAGTCCGGGGAATATCCCTTGCCATAGGAGGTATCATAGAATGTTCCGTCAGCAGTCAGATCATAAAGCCAGTCCGGAATGTCTTTATGCACCTGATCGGAGGGCACATCGCAAACAAAGCGAAGTACGGCGTGTTTGCCTTGTGACTTCCATAAATCAATATTGTTATTTTCCGTTATTTCTTCAAAATTGAATGTATCAGGAGACTCGGGCTGCAGTTCCCTGAAAGTTATGTCAATATAAACAAGAGAGTATTCGGAAGCGGCGGTTTTGCTTGTCGCATCAACTGCAAAACCCATAAAAGGGTTTATCACGGACTCATCTGTCATGGCATAATTATTGGAATAAATAACTTCAGGATAATCAGACTGTGCTCTTTCTCCGCAGCCGCTCAAGGTCAAAAGCAATACCGCTATAAACAGACATATTGTTTTTTTAACTGTGGTATTCACCGTTGTACTGAATGGCCGAAACATCTAAAACCCCCTCGGCGTCACGGAGCTTTTCCACAAACGCCATATTTGCATTAGGTACATATACCTCCATGGCAAGCTCGGTATTTTGTCCTCTGACCGCAGTAGATTTAATGCGGTATTTTATATTGCCCATGGCTCTGCGAACCGTGTCTGCCGACGCGTCATCGTTATAATGAACTACAACTATGTAAAGGTGGCCGGAGTTCGATTTGCGGTTGAAAAAGACAAGTAAAATCAACATGATCACTCCTGCGATTACCGCTAAGACATACATCTGCGCTCCGCAGGTAATGCCGGTCGTGATAGCCCAAAACAGATAAAGCAAATTAAGAGGCTCCTTAATGGCCGTGCGGTATCTGACAATACTCAGCGCACCGACCATACCAAGCGAAATTACAATGTTGGTACTGATTGCAAGGGTTACCATCGCGGTCATTACTGACATTCCAACCAGTGTAATTGCAAAGGAACGGTTATATACAACACCGCGGTAAAACTTATTGTATATAAGGCATATAAGCAATCCAAATACCAATGCAACAACTAATGCGATGATCATAGTGACAATGCCTGTGGTTGAATTTGTTCCTCCAAAGGATTCGAGAAATGACTTTTTGATTACATCTTCAATACTCATAATACTATTCTCCTCAGCTTTTTATTCTGACTCATTTGCAGTCAAATAATTTATTTTGTCGCAGCAAAGTGTATATTTTGAAACAGCGCTGAACTCTGCGGCCCTGACGGGCAATATGTCCTGAACGAGCTTTGGAAGAAACTCGGTGAACTTCACTTCCATTATCAGCTTGCCGGGTTCAAGCACATACTGAAACGGCATATCCTTTTCGGTAATACCAAAGCCCGGATAGGCACCGCAAACATCGCTGTCAAAGGTTATACGAACATCGCCTTCCTCCATAACATATGGCTCACGTTCATAATCGACATAAACCTTAGGCCTCATTACCTTGGCCGTACATTCATAATAAAACTGCCGGCAAAGCTCCGCATTTTGATTTAGCAAAAAATCATATTCACCGTTTAAGATTTTATCTGTTTCACTGCGGGTAAGAGGCGCGCTGATTTTAGAAACATAGGATTCATTTTTAACTTTACATTCAAGCCTTATAAAATCGTCCTTTAAATCATAAAGCCTGATGCGGTATTTTTTTCTGCAATCAACGCCGTTTATTTTGTCTATATAGGCGGTATTCCAATAATCGTCAAAATACAGGCTTCGAATATGATAGCTTCCGTTATTCGCATGTTTGTCCGTTTTCAAAACGGTTTTAAGTTTTTGCTTAATAAGCTCTGCATCACCGTAATTAATTAAATATTTCAGTTCATGGCGAAATTTCATATTGCACTTCCTAAATACCAAATTGAACGGTACCGTCTGCAAGCACATTAAAACCTATAACGCCGTACCGTATTATACCGTCCGTACCCTCGTAGGTTTCCATTGCTGTTTGGGTCATTCCGCTTTCATTTTTTGAAGTCAGCCTTATGAAATACTGACCGGGTGCCAGCTTTTCCGTAAACGCCTGTGCAACTCGCAGATTATCCTGAGAACTGATAAGGGTGGTAAAGGTATATTCCTTTGACAACTCAAATTTATATGTAACCTCTTCGTTATCAAAATCGTATGACGGATCCCAACGAAAGACGGTTTTATCATTTGAGAAAGTTGGCTCAGAAATATAAAAAGGCATAGGACTTTCCAAACTTGTTTTATACATCTCGTAATTATGGTCTATCTCATTCGGAATCATTTGAAGAATTTTATTGTATTCCGTCATGGTTAGCGGAGCATAAACCGCATCCGGCGCAGACGCAAGGAAACGACCGGTAACCGCCGAGTATGAATCAACCATCTCACTGATGCGTTCCTTTGTAATCAGTTCACGTATTTCATTCACCTTATCGTCAAGCTTCTTTCGACAGCTTTCTGATTTCAGCACACGCTGATGCAGTGTAGACCCCCAATAGTTGGATATACCTCTTGTATAATTGTACCCATCAGGTGCATTATTATAGGCGATTTCTTCTTCATAGCCCCAAGCGCCGTCGTTATCCCAAGAAATGAAATACCACTTATTCCCGTTGTGCGGGCTGTATAAATAAAAGTTTTGGCTTGTTGTATCGGTATTACCGGTAAGCATCTGAAAAGCAAGCCATGTAAAGTAGTTTTCTTCGTCAAAATACTTTTGCAGGATTTCCTCAATCGGAATCGAATAATTGTTTAAATCCTTAAGCATGGCAATAAGCTTTGAATGGTCATCGTCGCCCTTGATTTCAAGTATTTCTTCGAAAGCCTTTTGATCGTATGCGGGATCGTCCTTCAATTTAATTGCATCATACTCTAGGAATTCAAACATTGTGGCTTTATAAAGCTGACCGAATTCATCAAGTCCATGATTGCGAAGATAGGTCTTGTTTACCTGCTCAACTTGCGTATAAAGACCGTAATCCTGAAATGTTGCATTCGCATCGCCCTCGGTTAAATCCTTAACATACAACCGAACGAACTGTGTTCTTAGGCTGAAAGCTCCGGGAATTGTTTTTAAAAGGTCATAGCTTAACTTATTGCGAAAACGAACAGAATCGTAAACATGCTTATTCAGAGCAATGGTACGCTGTTCGCGCCAATAGCCCTCGTTCTTGTTTATTTCGATTTTATAGGATTTCTGCGGCGAGCGGGTGCTTGTCGCTCCCCTGATCTGCACAGTACAGTTCGGAGCAAATTCTCCGTAACCAAGCAAGCCCTGCGTCGGTCCGTTTTCATCCCCGATTTGCAGTATTCCCTCGACCTTATAGCGCTCAATGCCCTTTTCCTGATAGTAATAAATCGAGTGGGCATTCACCTCACTCCAAGTATGATTTGTATTATCCGCCTCATTTCCCTGACTAACAGTGAGGTACATCACGACTACCGAGTCGTCATCATCATCTTGATATATTACCGAAGAATCGCTTACCTTAACATCATCAACATTTTTTATTTCCGAAGCGGTTGAAGTGTCAGTATCCGTTTTGTTTGCACAGCCTGCAAGCATGAGCAAAATTGACAGAATAACACACAAGAACGGAATTATTCTACTCCGTCTCTTCATTTTTATTACCTCCCATATGTTTTTCATCGGCTTCTCTGCGACGCCTTTGAACCCGCGCCGCACGCAACTCAAAATGATTTGCAATTTTTGTGAAAAAACCGTGATGCTCGTTTGCAAACAGCGGCTGGCGACTCAAAACATTGTATTTTAATTTTCTTAAATAATTGCAAAGTATAATGCAGGCACAAATGCAGAAGCACATACTTCCGATTACAAAGCCGATTCCGTAGAACGAGTTAAATCTAAGCGCAAATATAAGCACTAATATATTGGTAACGGCTGCAAAAATGCTTGTGCTTAAAAGTGCTCCTTTCATATCCGAAAAATACTGAGAAATCAGCATGATGCAGTTCCCGATAGCATAAAACGCATATCCTATACAAAGGGTTCGGTAAATTCTCAGCATTTCACTATTGAATCCCAGTGCCAGATTCGGGAGCAATATCGTACCTACTATAATAAACACCAAGGTTGAAAACAATTGCTTTACAGCAAGATAACCAAGTTCCTCGCTTAGCACACGAACCATGCTTTCTTCTGCTTCTTCAATATTTTCAATCGATCCGCCGTCATTAAATAAACTGAAATATTCCTTATATTTCGGATAAAACCTTGTTTCAACCGAGGTTGTGAAATTAACCGTGGTAATAAGAATCGAGAAAAAAGCAAAAATTGCCGGGACATCATAGGTCGGAGCGCCGTAAAACAGTCCCTCAACCTGAACGCTTAATGAACTGAACCACCACATGATCAGAAGATGTCCAAACAGACCGAGCGTGACAAAAAAGCCTATGAAACCAAGCTGAGGAAGTCGATCAAACCATTCCAAAAAGCGAAATGAAGTTCCGAAACCCTCGGGAAAGGTCTTATACAATATGGCAAAATACCATATCATCATAATCATATACCCGATGGTTACAGAAGAAAGCAGAGCGGCTACCACCTCAATATGAAACACCCAAATAAAAACCGCACCCAACAACAGAGCCGCCAAAACCGAAACGGAAAAGGCAAGAATAATACTTCTGAAATCTTTGAGCATAGTCAGATAATTTATCTCTGTCCATACTACAATCAGCACCATAAAGAATATCCATGCCAATACCCGGTAAAGAAACTCAATTCCGGAATAATGAAGAAAAACACCGTAAGCGATCCCGCCGAGGACAAGCATAATTGCAATACTTCCGTAAAAAGACGGTATCAGAAGATTATACTTTTTTTCGTAAATCATATCTGCACAAAACCGCGTGGTAAGCATTGAAAATAGCGATGTAACAATCAGTGAAGCTAGCAAGGAATGGGTAAGTACGGTTACCAAAAGCTCTCTGGTGTGTCTTGCGGCGCCTGCATAATCGGCCATAAACATGGAAAACAGCAGTAATACAAAGCCTAAAATCATAGGTCCGGCACAGACTATTGTGGCATAGGAATAAGCCCTTATAGTAGCAATCAGGCCTTTTCTTGAAAACAGTTTTTTCAGCTCAAAGCCGATTCCCGCCATTTATGCAGCACCTCCTCATAGTTCTTATTATAATTGTTAACCATATTTTCGTGTAAAAAGTATGTTTCCACTCTGTTCCTGCCGCAAGCTGCCATTTCGCGGCGCAGTTCTTCATGGGTTGCCATAATTTCCATAGCGTTAGAAAGCGCCTTTGAGTGCATGGGAGGAACAACGATTCCCGCAGTACCTATATTATCCGATTTTGTGCCCTCCAAAAGGTCTCGGCAACAACCAACATCGGTCGTAACACAGGGTCTGCCGGCAGCAAGAGATTCCAGAACAGCAAGCGGCTGTCCCTCTGAAATGCTGCTTAAAACCGTAAAATCGGTTTTTTTGAAATACTCAACAACATTAACATTTCCCGGCATATCAATATCCTTAATGTCAAGCTCTTCTATCAAATTGATACATTCCTGCCTGTATTCTTCATCGTCCGTATCGCCCAAAATATGAAGACGGGCATTTGGAATCCTTTGCTTTAATGCGAAAAAAGCTTGGATAAGTGTCTTGATATCCTTAATCGGGTGAATTCGTACCACGGCGGTAATATCTATGTATCCGTCAGGCTCCTTAGGGGGAATATTCGCAAATCTTTCCATGCGAATCCCATTTCCAATAACTTTACATTTTGATGGTTCACAACCCAATTCAACCTGAATATCCGAATATCTTTGAAAAAGTGCAGTTACGGAATTGGCGTGGTCATAGGCACAGTGTGAAAGCATGTAAAACATATTGATCCACTGCTGACGGAACTGGGGAACAACCCACTTTGCACGAAGGATTTCCTCCTCGCGCTCTCGTGTATAAATTCCGTGTTCTGTTACTATAAAAGGTCTTTTATATTTCCACGCGCCTAAAGCACCAAGCATTCCGCCGTAACCTGTTGAAGTGGCGTGATAAACATCGGCTTTAGGCGGATCTGTTCCGAGCAAGTACAAAATAGGAAGAAACATAGACCGAATAGTATGAAAATAATCGGTAAATGCAACATGAGGATATTCATTTTTGCATATATCAAGAAGAATATCCAAAAATGCTTCACTCATCAAGAACGACATTACCCCGACCTTTTTTTCGTTATACATTCTGAATAATATATTCCAATCGGGGTCTTTCGCTAAAACCAGATTTTTAAGCTCCGTTATTTCTCGGTCGGTAAAGGTGTAATAATCATTTTTCGATGACTTAAGCTTAAGCGCGCTGTCCAGAAATACTTCTTTTACTTCAACTACATTCGACGGAAGCTCATACTTAAATTTCCCTGCGTCTTCAGCCTTCGGACCGATTACCCAAAGTACATATTCATGCTGCGGATTTGATGTAATCAGCGAATGCATCCACGATGATACACCTCCGCGTACATAAGGATAACAGCCCTCAAGCACCATACATATTCTCACTGCTCAGCCTCCGTTTCTATAATTACAGTATCCTGAGTAGCTTTCAGTAGGTAATAATCACCACTTATGTGCTCGATTTCACCGCCGCTTACCTTAACCGGCTTTCCTTCGTTGCATCTCACCATAAGGTATGCTTCGTCGTAAAAACCGATAAGGCGCAAATTAATCTTATTTTCAGAATCCTTGCGTTCAAAAGATAAGCAGTCAAACCGTGCAGTAGCTCTACCGGCATCACTTCCGGTAAGATTTCTTATATTCGGAGCCGATTTATAAAGCCATTCGCAGTAATTATCCAGATTTCCGTACAGCGTTTCCCATCCCTGATCAGCACCGCGGTCAATATCCAAAACATCGTCAGGGTGCATAAAATGTGAATTCACATAGTAAAGATTAAGTGCATTAAGCGCATCCCAACGCATATACTGATCGAGCAATGTTCCCGATATAACGCGCGGAAACTCAATGATTCCGTCCTCAGCTATTTCAAATTCCTGCGAATATTCAATATCTCCGTCAAGATATAGTGATGCTATCACCTTTATCTGAGGTACAGAATCATGAAGCAGTTTTCTTCCTTCATCCGAAAGAATATTTGACGGCGGTACATAAACCGATATCTGATTGTCAGGAAACAAGGTTTCGACAAGCTCAAAAGCACGGTTCAGCGCGCGAACAGCATCTTCCTTTGACTTCCATGTTTTGTAGTCAACCTTGTTCTTGAAATCAAAGCCGTTAAAACACAGCGGTAGGTGATTGTAGCCGTGAATACCGATTTCTCCGCCGTTATCCAATAACAGAGAACCGAAATGATCAAATCGCTCGGTATCCTTTTGCTGGGGGAACGATCCGTCGACCTCCTCGGAATAATCATCAATCAAAAGCCCCGTGAATTTTATGCCGTACTTATCGGAAAGCGCAAGCACATCAGGCCACCAAACATTAGAATAAAAACTTGAAATATCACGATTGTAATCGCGGCGTATGTAGGTGCCGTCGCCCATAGGAACAGGAGAAGGAAAGTCGTCGAGGAAAAAGGAAGAGGCGTTAATGACGGGATAAACACAGGTGTCTTCCAAAAGACTGTAAACCGCTCCCGTAAGTCCGCGAGTAGCTTTTTCACACAATCCAACATTCATAACCGCGAATCTGCCGTTACCGCATTCGGATTTCCATATCAATGGAGTCGCCGCATCATCGTCCGATTCGGCATACAGGGTTGCTGTATCGCTTAATCGGCAGCTTATCGCAGTGGTCATCGGCTCTCCCCAGTGGAAGGTGTAATTATCTCCGCCAATCATAAAGCCGCTTTTCAAACTGATACCTGAAAAGCTCGCGTAGTTTACTCCGCCATCTGCAATTCCCATATATCTTGCAAGAAAATGAAATGTCGGTGTTCCCGACGGCGCACAAAAAAGCATACAACCGCCGCCGTCCTGCACCCATTCCAAAAGGTTTGTGGAAGATTCATTCAAGGCATCAAGATCCGGAAAGGTGATAACTGTGGTCTTATAATCGTAAAAAGAGGGAATGGTATCCTTGGCCAGATCTACCATGTCATATCCAACACGCATAATATCCAGTACATCCGATATATGTTCTATATAAACATCATAGCTTTCCTGCCGACTGTCAGATAAAACAAGACATGTCTTTTCTGCTTCGCTTTTACGTTTTTTTTCCGAAACAACAGAGTTAGGAAGATCGTTCAGCTGTTTAGCGGAAACAGTATAGTCTGCTCCGATATTATCAAAGATCATCAAGGCGGTAATTGCCATTAACACAATTACTGCCGTTATCGTAACCGCAAAACGTTTGAACATTCCTTTCATAAATTAAACCTCCGCTTGATCCGATTTATCCCAGAAAGCAAGTACGCTTTTTCCGTGATTCGACAAGTAAACATTTCTTCTTTTAATTTGGAAAATTACTTCTTTGATTCCGTCACCGTTATTCATTTGCTCACATACATTGAGTTTTGCCAGCCAAACCGACTCTCTGTTCGGCCACTTTGTGACGGCGGTATTCGCAAGCCTTGCGGCCTCGTCATAGTTTTTGAGCGCAAGAGAATTGTTAATAGCCAAGAGCACAGCATCCATATCCTCCGGCTCATCTTTTATTTTAGCATTTAAAACCTCTGAAAACCTGTGACGGTAAACAAACAAAATATTCTCATCAATCAGTCCGCTTTGAATATATTGATTCAGATTGTCAATATACTGATTTCTGAATACCGGGTCACTTTCATTTTGTCTGTAAAACTTCTCTGATTTTTGCAAATTATATTCATACTCTCTTTGTATCTCCATAACGGCGGTAGAGGCGTAGTGGGAAACCTCGATATCTTCATCGGTGCATGCCTTATGAAGCAGTTCGGTATACTGCTCAGGGCTCTTCCTTAAAATATCAAGCATTAAAAGCCGTCTTGTTGCAGAATCGTTTATCGACATTGCTTCTTCAAGCGGTATTACAAATTCCCCATCCTCATCGGGAGCAAGCTGTTTGAGCCGCAAATCAGAATCGTCAAGGTGCATTTCCTCAAGCGTAATACCTCTGCTTCCGTTTTTTTTCGTTCTCGACATCCAGTCGGCAACGACAGCGCAAATAACTCCCGCAACAGGAACAAGACAGACAATCGGCATAAGCTGTTCGCTGAATTTTAGTATCCTATTCCTGACACACAAATAGACGACTATGCAAAATATAATGTGAACAAGTGCGAAAAAAACTAATATATAAGACAGTTTCATAAATCTCTGCCTTCCTCTTCGCCTGTGTTAACCGTGCCGTAATTTAGACCGTTTTTCTTTAATCGGTCAAGAACAAATCGGACATTCTGATTATTTGTCTGGCTAAGGCAAAGATATAGTTCTCCGTTTTTCCCCAGCCCTAATTCATCAGTATTTCTGACTAACGAAGTAATTTTATTAGCAATCTCAATACGGTTTTCCGGAACGGTGTCAATCAGAAGCAGAATATACTCCGATGTGCCGCTTTGTGCCATTTCTTCTTTGTTTTTAATCAATTCCGCAAAATACTCATTTTTCAAAATATGACTGCCGGGGAGATATTTTTCTGTTTCGGTTTTCGCGTTGTATTCAATTGCCCTAATAAGAGAAATTTTTATAAGTCCACATATGATTTTAATCAAATTCTCGTAGTATACGGACAACTGCTCGTGAGTAGCCTTTTTTAAGGTTATAAGCGCAATGGGCTTATCATCGTGATACAGAACCGTAGCATATTCGGGATATCCAACCAAGCGTTCCCTGTTAACCCATACCTCGCCATCCTTGAGCTCAGGCAACATTTTATCTACTTCAGATAATTTTAATGTCTTATCGGTTATATTAAATATTTCCTTAGAGCAGATAATAAGGCGAGCGAATCTCATACTGTCTTCGCAACGATAAATACAAACAGAACGGTTATCTAAAACACCCTCAAGAGCATATAATGCTTCTAAAAACACGTGCTCAACCGTAGTGCTGTCCAGCTTTTTTGTAATGTCAAACAATCTTCCGAAGCTGTCTCGGTAGGACATTATTTGTGTGCGGTACTGCTCTTTATTATTAAGCGCACTGATATAAAATTCGTTAAGAGTTACGTACTTATCCTCCAAAACTGCCATTTCTTCTTTTAAAGAACGGTTATCATTCTTTAATCTGTCCTTTACATATCCTGTAACCGCTCCGATCAGAAAGAAAAAAATATAGGGGAGCCAAGTATCAATATCAAAGGCAACCGCTTCCCATTTGGAATGACCGCTTATAAAGGCAGACAGAAGCGAAGCACTTGCCAGTGCGGAAGCGGCAAGTCCCGTTTTCATGCCGTGAATTGTTGCCATTACAACAATGTATAAGAGTCTGAAATCGATATAATTAAATTGAACTGTTGTAGAAGTGATTCTCAATAATAGCTCCATGAGCAAAAAACCAATTATCAACTCTACCAGCTTTACAATAAATGAATGGTTTGCAATAAGTGCTTTAAGCTTCGCCTTTAATCCTTTTTTTTCAGGCACTGTTTTTTCATCTGAATATTTGACAAGCTCCGGAAGTTCATTATGTAAGTCGGATAAAGGAATCCAGTCATATTCCTTTTTAACCGCTGTACTGTTAAAATCGGTGTCTGCCGTCACTGGAGAAGAAGTATAGGAAATTCGTGCCGTTGGAAATTCGGTTTTTAAAAGCTCGCCTAATTCAGCAAAAGTGAATATATTCCCCGCAGGGATATCCAACGCATCATAAACAAGCGTCCAGCTTTCACACAAACGAAGTAATATTTCGCCTAAATCCCGTTCGGAAATAAATCCGCATCGCTGATCCTTTGCGCCATAAAGATGGATTGCGCTGGTAGTACGCGCCTGCAGCAACGCATTTCCAATAACAGAAGTCTTTTCACCATAACCGTATACAGAGGGCATGTTGCACTTGATAATTGACATTCCCTTTGCTTTTCGATAAAAATCGCATAGTACGTCTAAGGCCTCAAAAAGCACGGCAAGGTCGTGTTCCGGTATGCGGTTGCTTTCAAGACCGCAGTGCTTCGGCTGCAAATATACGAACTGATTTATTTCATGCTTTGCACATATTTGGAGCAGGTTTTCAAGATCTTGATATTCACTGTAATAGGGTTCTTTCTGATAGATTCCCTGAGAGAAAAACAAAACAATATTGAAATTATAAGAATTAAAAATTCGCTCAAATTCATCAGAAGCCGGGGAAATGCGAAAAGGAGTGATTTTTTTGCCGAGCAATTCGGCATTGATGTCATCCGAAGCAAACGCAACATTATGCCCACCGCTGACAAAAGCTTCTGCTACTACATCTGTAATATAAGATAAACGTCCCGTAAATAATATATCCATTATCTATTCCTCCTCTCCGTTGTAGGCTTCAGGATTATGCACGCCGTCCATACTATATATTTCAAAAATCTGTTCTTTGGCGCGCACAAAGGCCTCAACAGCGTCTTTATCAAAATAATCACTGCTATGCTCGAAGATATAATCGACTGCATCATCAAAGCTCCAGGGCCTTTTATAGCTTCTTTGAGAAACAAGAGCGTCAAAAACATCTGCGACTGCTACTATTCTTGCAGGCATAGAAATTTCCGAACCTTTAAGACCTATATAACCGCTGCCGTCCATATGCTCATGATGTTCTTTAGCCACACGGGCAGCCAGTTGAAAAAATGCGTCTTCGTCGCTGTTAAGCAACAGATAGCCGTAAATGTTGTGATTTTTTATTTCGTTAAACTCCTCTTCGGTGAGTTTTCCAACCTTAAATAAGACATGCTCCGGTATGCAGATTTTCCCGATATCATGAAGAGCTGCTGCTTTTGAAATTTCGTTTGAAGCGCTTTTACTCATTCCCATAGCGCAACTGATAATTCGGCTATATTCGGAAACATGGATAGAATGTCTGTCCTTACCATATACCTTTTTCATTATCATATTATTGAAGCCTGCAATAGCCAACAGACTGTTATCAGGAATCCTTGAATTATCGTTTGTATGCACAATAATCGGCTCATGCAAATCAGCGGTTTGCGCAATCGTGCTGATATCATTGGGTAACTGAGCATCGGTCTTTGCTGTTGTTATAATCTCAGCTCTTTTTTTCTTAAAAAAGGATGCAAAAACCTCTTCTGTCTTAACGGAATCGACTTTGTTTTCAATATATGCTCCCAAAGCGCTGCAAAAGCAATACAATGCGACAGCCATAAGAAATGAAATAGGCTGCCAAAAGACTCTTTGTAAAGCGATAAAGACCCATAGCAATACATTCATGCACCAAAATACAATTGTAGTCGCGCAATACATATCTTTGCTTGGTTTTCCCTGCCTGGACATAGTATTAATTACCAATAAGAAATTTACCGACTGTAAAAACACTCCGGAATAGAGCATTATAGAGAAGAAAACATTATTTCCGAGACATAGAATACAAAGTGCATATAAGATATTGATAGATAATACTGCTTCAAGCTGTGAATTCCATCCGTTAAATCTCAAAGCGATTTCTATGATGCTCAACACAGGAATCAAGAGATACATAAACAGTTTAAGATTAAACAGGAAATGCGCATTTCCAAAAAGCGGAGAATATTCAAATGTAAAAACAGCCAAAGCAATTAAAAGCGAAAAAGCGATTAAATATGCGGAAACAGGAGCTTTGTGTTTAGGAGTAATGAAACAAAGCAACAAACTGATAACCAATACGCAAAGGATAACTGACGCTATATAAATAAATGCATAAGGCAAATTTGAGAGACTGTAAACCGTTTCGGTATCAGGTGTAATCAGAATATCAAAGTCATCGGACAGCGGTGAATACAATAGTATTTCAATCGTTTCTCCCGACATATTATTCTCTAACGGAACGGTTATATAAGCTCCGCCCGAAAGACGGTTTCCGTTAGCGTTGTTAAAAATCTCCTTATCCGCAACGGATATTTTTGCCGTTCCGTTAAAAGAACGCAAATAGATCTGATTATGTTTTAACTCAGGCAAAACAGCTTTTATGTATAAATAGTTATCTCCCGGTTCTTTCTTAATTTCATCCACAGTATCCGCTGTTTTCCAATGAATTGATGACAATATGGCTGTTTCACGCGAAGTAAAGCTATACCTTATGTCCTGTAATTCAGAAAAGGGCTCTCCCGTTCCTAACAAAAAAACGCAGACATACGAAAAGAAGAAGACAATTATGAGGCACAAAATCATTAAAAGCATTTTTCTTTGACTGAAAAAAATCTTATGAGAATGTAGCGGCATATTTCTCTTCCTCTTTTATTATGAAACTTATATTATATTACGAATATTGACATCTTTCGATATATTCATCTCGTCTTTTTTTGTATCAAAATATGTTGTTTCAGCAGCAGGTGAGACATTAACTGCAACATTTTCACTGCGCAGCACTTTATCGTCCGACTGCGATTCTTGGCTCATATGCATTTGTAAGTATTTAATTGCAGTTAAAATCGAATATTTTTTCTTGTCGTCCGTTTCAACCTCCTCTGCTATTTTAGTTTCCGGCGAATCTTCGGATACATCTTTCTCGTCATCAAAATCCTTATCAAGCTCTGAAAGCAAGGAATTCAGGCTATCTTCTATTTTTGATTTTTTTCCGATAATTTCAGAAAGATTATTGCCAAGTTCTCGGTTCGAATTTTCCATGTCGCCGAAAGCCTGTAAAATATAATCGGCATATGAAATAAAAGAGTCTCTGCTTTCCTGTTGTCTCGCTTTTACCTGTTCAGACAATGCAGCAAGTTGTTTCTCATAAGCACTCCATTGCTTCCAAAACTGTTGTAAGAATAATTCGATATGTTCTTTTGTTTTCTGCTTTGTAATATGCATATCGGCATAAGCGATTTGACAGATTTTGCCGACTTCGTCATAGGCTACAGATTCCTGCATTAAATTAGCAGAAGACAGTTCGTTTATTTTGGCTTTTAGTTCTTCTGCACTTGATACTAATTCCTGATTCTTTTTTTCCGATTCAGTTAACTTTTGCTCAAGCTCTGCAATTAACCGGTCTTTTTCTACAGATCCCGTCTGTTCAGATGAACCGTCCGCATCCAATTGTATATTTTGCAGTTCATTTTTTGCTTTTTCAAGTTCCGATGAAAGTTGTTTCACCTGACGTTCAAGCTTAATGTTTTGTGATTCAAGGTAACTTATATTGTCATCCACTTCTTGAATACTATAGCCCCAAAATGATTTTTTCATAACAGCGACTCCTTTTCATTATATTGACATTAGCATTTTGATAAATTAAATACTACACGAAAAAGCCGGCTGCAAAATACACACTGTCATGTGTATTTTTGCAGCCGGTCAATCATGCAACAAAAGTCGTTTAGACACCTTAGCTTTGCGTCTCAG
The DNA here is from genome assembly GCA_944384855.1 of uncultured Clostridia bacterium. Taxonomy (GTDB): domain Bacteria; phylum Bacillota; class Clostridia; order Oscillospirales; family Acutalibacteraceae; genus UBA737. Next base: position 70,258 of record CALWUY010000073.1, read on the forward strand.
GCTTTCACCTAATTTGCCTATAATACAGAGTTATTATAACGAATTAGAAGATAGATGTCAAGTATTAATTCAAAAAAATAGTCGATTTTTTTGAAAATATGACCGATATTGTAGTTTAACTATATACTACCTACCAATAATAAATGCACTTTTCAATACAGAACCGCTCCGTAGCCGAGTATCTCATAATGACCGACAGAGTATTGATTTACCCTGCAACTGTCGCCCGAGTTGCCCTCAACGGTATAGACAATCCCGTTCTCAACCTTCTGCACGATGCCTACATGATCGGAGAGTCCGTCCTGCGGTCCTGATGAGCCTTTATTATCCCAATCAAAGAAGATAATCATACCGGAAACCGGCTCGGCAGAGCCGTCCATCCATTGACCTCTATCCTTAAACCATTGCACACCATTCACACAGCCCGCAAACTTCGGAATAACGCCGGTGTCAATATATCCGCACTCATTGGCACACCAAGATACAAAGCAAGCGCACCACTCCACACGAGAGCCGAAGCCGTACCAAGACCAGTAAGGCTCGCCGCCCACATTTCCAATCTGCGACAAAGCAACGGTTACGATTTGATCATCGCTTGCGGTAATGCCGTAAAGCACAGATGACCATAAGGTATTATTCTTGTCTTGCAGAAGTTCGGTCAGGTAATCCTTTTGCTCCTGATTAAAGCCGTACTGCACCGCCATTTCGTCCACCGTCTTGTGCGACACCGTTATATATAAGTAGGTTCTCGTAACGGTGGTTTCGGTCTGTACGATATTTCCGTTTCCGTCATCGGTTTCGGTACTGACCGTTTCAGACTTGCTTTCTGTCCGTGACGATATTCTGTTCATCTCCCAAAATATATCTTTGAGAAGCTGCTTTTTGCTATCGTCCATTGTGGCGACCTCCTGCGGGTTGTCAGGATCGGTGTTGACCTTCACGGAATACACCGAAAGCACCTCTTTCCAAACCGCACGACTGCCTGACATTTCAAGAACATCGTAGGTATTGCCGTTTCGGATTTCCATCAGCTTATTGTCATATTCGGTATTGATTTCCTGAACGGCGGTCTGCATAGACTGTCCTGTTCCTGTGTCCTCACCCGAAAAGAAGATACCGAATACCGAGCCGGCAATCAAAGCAATTAAGCAAATCACGATAATTACCACAACCGCAACCCAACCACCTGCGGCAATAGCCGCAACTAACGCTTTTATTCCAGCAATAGCAGCTTTAACGGCGGCTGCTATTGCTTTTGCCGTAACAATCGCCGCCTTATACGTTGCCTGTGCCGCTTGCCTTGCAGCTTGTGCCGCCATTCTTGCGGCTTTGGCACTTGCTTCTGCCGTTTTCTTTGCTGCCTTTGCTGTTTTTTCTGCCGTCTTAACCGTAGTTTTTGCCGTTTGCTGTGCCGTCTTTACGGTGCGTTGTCCGGTCTTGATACTTTTTTGAAGCGTTTTTGCCGTAGATTTTCCCGTAGACTTTGCGGTTTGCTTTATGGTGTCCGTTTCCTTGCGAGTGCGGCGTATTTCTTTGTATAGCCGCTTGCCGCCGTCATAAGTTCTTTTGGCTGTTTCCTTCCCCACTTTTCCGGTATCTTCAGCAACCGATTCAGCCATATACCTGATTTTATCCTCGGCATATTCATCAGGGGTGATCTGTCCGTCATCGGAAAGGTTCTGTACCTGATCCTTTGTGCGAACGGTTGCATTCTTCGTCACTTTGGCAAGCCCCGCCGCACGGTTAAGCGTTTTGATGTCCTTTTTGCTTTCTTTCGTTTTGATGTCTTTCATCAGGACACCTCGCTTATCTCACATTGTCTTTGACCGGAGTAGGAGCATCCTTTGCAGTAGTCTTTCCGTTAAAGAAATCAAGGTCAGCCTTGACGGAATCCTTGATACGGTTGTATCTTAACTTATCGGCAAGGTTAAGCGATTTGCTTTCGAGGGCAGAAAATCCGTTGCTCATTTTTGCAAAAAGGTTTTGAAGTCTTGAAAGCACTCCTTTGTCATGCTTTACATACTCCTGTTCCTTTGCGCCTTTCCCAAAGAATAACCGACCTGCGTTTATCAAATGCTTCTTTGCGCCGACGAGTTCCATACGGGCGTTCTGCACATTTTGAACACTCTCATTCATAGAAACGGCAAAGCTGTGAAAGACCTTACCGAGCTTGTCCAGCGTTTCGGGAATCTTCATTGCGTTAACGGCGTTCTTAAAGGCTTCTTTGCCTTTCTCCTTAAACACCTTAACGGCATTTTCCGCCGATGCAATCAGATTGTTTTTCGCTTTGCTGACCGTCTCAATTCCTTGACGGATTTTGCTGTCTGCCGTATGAATCAGATTTTCACATTTCGCCTTAATCGAGCTGTTATGAATTATATTAACTTCTTTGCGCATTTCCTGCATTTCTGCAAGCATTGCAGATAGGGTGTGCTCCATATCTCCAATATAAGAAACAAGGGCGGAAACCTCGCCCTTTTCTTTTTGCATACCGTTTTGTTCAAGCGTTTCAAGCAGCTCGATAATTTGCAGATTGTTTCTTAACTCATCCATTTATTTTCCTCCTCTCATCGTTCTCCGAATTTTGTGGTCATGAGCGCATATAACTGTGTATTTTTCGGAAATTTGTTGACGAACGGGACAAGTGCCGAGCCGACTTTCATAAGCCCGCGTCCTGCTTCAACATTTGTGATATATGAAAGCTGTGTATCTGATATATTCAAGAGTTCGGCAAGTTTGATACGGTCGGTGGATGCCTGATTGAGCATGATAACAAATTCACTGTTTGCAAGCATAGTTCTTGCTGTGTGGCTTTGAAGCAAATCGTCCACATTCTGCGTAATACCGGTACAGAACGCACCGTATTTGCGAACACGTTTCCAAAGGGTAAACAGGAAGTTTGCCGAATACTCATGCTGGAACAAAAGATAGATTTCGTCGATGATGATAAAGGTGTTTTTGCCCTTGGCACGGTTAGCGGTAATGCGATTAAGGATACTGTCAAGAACAACGAGCATACCGATGGGCAAAAGCTGTTTGCCAAGATCAAGAATGTCATAGCAGATAAGGCGGTTATTGACATCCACGTTTGTTTCCTTTGCAAAGGTGTTAAGCGAGCCGTCAGTGAAAAGCTCAATGGCAAGAGCAATTTCCTGTGCTTCGGGTTCACTCTGTTTGAGAAGGTCTGCACGGAAGTCTTTTAAAGTCGGCACCTTTCCTTTGTATCCGCGCTTTCGATAATTGCGGTAAACATTCTTTGCACAGCGGTCAATCAGCGACTTTTCCTGTGCTCCGAGACTGCGGCTGCCGATAAGCTGCTCGCAAAGGGACAAAATGAACTCTGATTTTAAGATAAGCGGATCTTCGCCGTCACCGTAGTCGCTGTTCATATCCATTGCATTGATGTGGTTCTTACTTGTAGCGGAAATGTCGATAATTGCACCGCCCATAGCTTTGACGAGGGGCGTATACTCTCGTTCGGGGTCAATGATGATAATATCCGAATTTCCCGCAAGCATGAGGTTGGCAATCTCACATTTGCCGGTAAAGGATTTACCCGAACCGGACACACCCAATATAAACGAATTGCCATTTAAAAGACATTTGCGGTTGGCAATAATCATATTGTTGCTGATGGCATTCTGCCCGTAATAGATGCCGTGTTCGTGAGCAACCTCTTGAACCTTGAACGGCATAAACACAGCCAGGCTTTCGGTTGTCAGCGTTCTTGTTGCCTGTATCTTTTTACAGCCGATAGGCAACACGGTATTAAGCCCGTCGGTCTGCTGAAATTTCAAAACGGCAAGCTGGCACAGGTGCCGTCTTGCCGTCGAAAGTATGGTTTCTGTATCCGCGTCGAGCTGTTCCTTGCTGTCCGCCATGTGTGCCATTGTAACGGTAGCACACATCATACGCTGATCGCGTGTGGTTAGGTCATTCAAAAACTCCTTGCTTTCTTTACGCTGAAGCTCCATATCGTAAGGTACAACCGCCGAGAAGTTATTGTTTTGATTTTGCTTTCTCTGCCAGTTGGTTATATTTGTTTCCACACCAAGCAGGCGGTTCTCGACTTCACGCACCGCCTCGTCCATTGGGATGGGGACAATATCAATGGATAGCATCATGTTGCGATTGAGTTCTGTAAGCTCCGATACCATACTGTCCTTGATATACGAGGCGTAATCTTTAAGAAAAAGCACACGCACATATTTTTCGCCCAGCTTCACATAATCGTCGGCTCTCTCCATAGAATAGGGACAGATATAGTCCTTAAAATTGTGTCCCTTTTTCATCATGTCCGAAAGTTCAAAATGAAAGCTTTCTTCCTCTCCGGCACGGTAAAAGTCGTGAAGCAGCCGAAGTTTTTCGGTAGCGTCCAATTCCTCGCATTTAGAACCAAGAGCAGAAAAATGGGCGCGAAGGTCTGACGCAATACGGGCAAAATAGGTTCGAGCTTCCTCAATGTCCTTTTTGACAACCGAAACGGTCAAATACTTTTCTTGAACAATTCCGTTTGCGTTGCTTGCCTTGTCAAGCAAGATGTTGTTGTATTCCTCACGGTAGCAGTCAAGTTCGTCGCCGGTTTTGGGGATAAGGATTTCTTTTTCAAAATTCACCTTATTGATACGGCGATTGTTGATGGTAAGCTTTGTAGTCGCCCCACTGTCAAGACTGTTGAGCAGTTCGGAATAGCAGAGAAACATTGTTTCTTTATCTTCCTTGCCTGCAACAAGATAGTTGATATCGGTAAACCGAAAGGTTTTTGCAAACTTATTTCCGACTTTGAAAATACCGTCCTCCCATATTGCGTTAATGGGGATATAATCATGAACCGACCTCGGGACGGTATATTTCTCTTTATCCTGTTTGAGCATATTTTTAAGCGATTTCATCATATCGTTTTCTTTTCCTCCTTCTTAGTTTTTTCCATAGCTACCGAATAGAGCGTGTCGCATTCAAATTTAACCTTGACAGGTTCAATAAATTTTGACTTAAGCCACGCCCATGCAAACTGTTCGGCGGTCATACCGTTATAGGTAACAAAGCCGCAGGCGATAAACGGAGCCGCTCCGAGCATACACATCCACGACAGCGTTTCCACACCGAAAAACGGCTTGAGCACAAAGTATAAAAGCACAGCCATACCGCAACCGATAACAGCAAAAATGAACTGTCGCATAGACAGTCCGAAAAACATAGACTCCGTGTAATTTCTTATTTCACGGTTGATTTTAATTTCCAATAATACTTCCTCCTTTTTCGTTTTTAGGCAAAAGAAAAACGCCACCGTGTATGGTGACGTTTCAGATGGGATTATTCTGTTGTAGGGAACTTTTATACAGTAAACTACTCAAAATGTTCCCCGAAATAATTTCAAGCACAGACTTTCACTGTTGCATGAAATGATGGTGATTGCTTTTTATTTTCAAAATTTTGATTCGCTTTTCATAAACTCAATTAGGTTTATGTGTTTGATGCCATTGCGTTTTTGCAAAGTATAATCGGTCGTAGCAACATATTTCGCATAATTATCATTGATGCTTTCAAGCGGCTTATATTCCCGATTTTCCGTATCTTGACTTTGCAAGATTGTATACGCCACCTGAACATAGGAATAATCGTTTTCGGTATTCCGCAAAATGAAATCACACTCCAACTTGCCGATTCTTCCAACGCTGACTGAATAATCAAGACTGCGGGAATAGATATAGACAATGTTTTCGAGAACAGGACCGAAATTGATTCTGTTGTCGGTGTTCTGGGCAAAGTAAAAACTCAGATCGGCAAGATAGTATTTCTTCTCGCTGGCAAGTGCTTTCTTTGACTTCATATCAAAGCGGTTGCAATCATACAGTATTTTCGCATCAACTAACGCCGTGATATACTTAGTTACCGTTGCCCTTGTGATATTGAGTCCTGCTTTTTTAAGCGCTTCGGTTAAGCTCTTAATGCTTGCAGTTGCTCCGAAATTATTGATCACAAAGTTTCTTACAGCTTCAAAAGCCGCTTTGTCCTTGATTTTCACCCTGCGTTTGATATCTTTTTCAAAAATTTCATTCACGACTCCGGTGACATAAGTTCTTTTTGCCGCAAGATCGTCAATTTGTACCGTCCTCGGAAAACCGCCTTCAAGAATATAATTGTTTAATTCAACAAGTCCGTTGGGATCAACCTGCTTACCGTAGAACTGCTTCATCTGCTCGTATTCCTCAAAGCTGAGCGTAAAGAGTTCAAATTCAAGATATCGACCGGTCAATTTTGTTACAAGCTCTCCGCTCAACAAATATGAGTTTGAGCCTGTTATGAAGATCGAAAATCCACCGTCGGAACGGAATCCGTTTATGACCTCTTCAAAGCCGGCGACATTTTGGACTTCATCAATAAAAAGATAATTCAGTTTATCGCTTTTGATTTTTGATTCAATAAGTTTTTCAAGCCCGTCTGCTGTTTTAATCTTTCTGTTCTCGCGCTTGTCAAGGTCTAAATAGATAATATTATCTTCATCTACTCCGCTTTGTTTAATCTCATCGGCAATGGTTTCCATAAGGCTGGACTTCCCGCAACGTCTTACTCCCGTGATTACTTTAATAATATCATCATCATGATAAAACGGTCTGATCTTCTTCAAATACTTTTCTCTTTTGAACAGCATAACAAGAATCAACTCCTTTATATATCCGATAATATTATTATACTCAATATTTCCAAAAAATCAAGTTATCAAATCACATTTTGAAAATTATTTGATTTATGACTTGATAACTTCCCATTTATCTCTTACAACATTTAATTACAGCCCCATCATTTCACGCACAATGCGGTCTGCCATTTTAACGCTGCCGACGAGAACAAGCATATTGAATATCAGCTCACCGACATAGCTCCACACCTGCGTAACCGCTGCTGCGGAAGTATCTACCGTCGGTGGGCTTGATGCAAATACTGAAAAGATTACACAGGCGAGTACGATAATTGCACCTTCAAGAAGCACGGCGCAATAGCTTTTTAGAAATGTCTTGCCCACATTCTCAGTTGGCTGTCCCGCAAAGGTTGAAAGCGGAACAGGGGCAATAGCCGAGTACATATAGATTTTGAAGAATCGCCCGTAAACGCTCATAATCATAATGAAGGACAGCACCGTTATGAATAAGCCGCCAATCAGCGTAACTGCCCACAGCGGTATCGATTCCCAAAATCCGCAGTCTTCAATGGCATCAATAATGCTTTGCGGCAATGCTGTTGAAGATGAACTTGCAATTCCGGAAGCCGTCATTATCTTGGAAATAACGCCTTGCACAATGATCATCAGTTTGAGCATCAATTCGAGGCCGTAGGTTATAACACCCTTTGCGAGTGCAAAACGGATAAACAGCTTTAAGGCATGTTCCGGTTTCTTTACTTCTGTTAAAGAACCGCAGGTTTTCACAACGCCTACAACAAAAAACAGGACGAGCAAAGCATATCCGATAGCCTGCAACGCCCCATGAATATTGAGTATTACCTGCCATATCGCACCGCCCTTGAAATTCTCGGGCGACCTTGTAAGCAGCGTCCATATCTCTGCATACTTTGAATTCCAAGTTTCAAGTGCATTTTGCAGATTTTGAACTACCCAGTTATCGGACAAGTCACATCACTCCTTTCAAAGATTTGCCGGGCGGAGCTTTTCGGCTCCGTCCGGCTTCTTGCTCAACCCGTAATGAGATTAAGAATCTCTTTTGCAAAGGTAATGACAATACCACCCGCAACAGTCAAGAATCCATTGGCACGCTGTGACGGATCGTGAGACTTAAGGGAAAGTCCGACCTGCACGATACCGAAACCAAGCATAATAAGACCGATAGCTCTTATCAGTCCGAAGATAAAGT
>CALWUY010000074.1 GCA_944384855.1 uncultured Clostridia bacterium
GAAGTCGCCGGCTCCGATGTTGGATTTCTCCGCTCGGGCTTCGCCCTCTCTTCGCAATCCAACATCATTCTGCTACAAATCGTTACTTTTCTGTGAACTATTGCAGGTTGCTATTGCAATTTGCAAATCAATAATAACATTTAAAAATATTATGATTTTTAACAATATACGGTATTTTACCTGATAATGAGCAATGGCAGAGAATAATACCGATGCATACAAAGGAAAACGGCAAAAGCGGCGAATTTTGAAAAAGATGTTTTTAACTCATTTAATTAAAAGGTGATACATATGGTAGAGTTTAAGACAAGCAACAAGGAAGCTGTTACCGAGGCGGAAATGCAGGCTGTATATAAGAAGATAGCCACGCCTCATAAGCTTGGCGTGGTTATAAAATGGGAGGACTTTTATACCGACAGCCCCACCGTGTTTAAAAAAGACGGTATATTTTATATGTATTTCATTGCGATTGCAAAGGATTGCAATATTTCGGGTTACGAAACGCATCTTGCAAAGTCAGATGATTTAATTCATTGGGAATACTGCGGAGCGATTTTTAAAAGGAATGAATTAGACAGATGGGACAGCAAGCAATGCGCAGGATATGCGGCGTTCCCCGATATAAATTTTGAGGGTACCGGGGAGCTGCATAAAATTAACGGCTCATATTATATATCCTATCTTGCGGGCAACAGCGACGGCTATGAGCCGGACCCGCTTTATATGGGGCTTGCCAAAAGCACCGACCCCACGAACCCTGACGGCTTTACGCGCTTTCCCGAGCCGATACTAAAACCTGACGACGCTGACAGCCGAGAGCTTGAAAAGAAAACGCTTTATAAGAGCTTTTTGTTTGAGGACGAGCTTAATGTAACAGGCTATAAATATGTCAACGCATATAACGGCAAAGCGCACGACAGCACCGAAAGAATTTTCCTTGCCGTTTCAAACGACGGTGAAAGCTGGGAGCGCTACGGCGACAGACCGGTTATTGATTTAATAACAGGCGACCCGAGGGGCAGAATCTGCGGCGATCCGCAGATAATCCTGATAGACGATATTTATGTAATGCTCTTTTTCAGGTACAGGGACGGCGAGCCCGCCTTTAACACCTTTGCCTGCTCACGCGATTTGGTAAACTGGACGCATTGGAACGGCGAACCGCTTATAAAAAGCGAATATGAATGGGAAAATGTTCATGCACACAAGACATGGTTTGTTCGCAGTAACGAAATAAACTACCATTTTTACTGCGCTGTAAACGATAAAAACGAACGCTTTATCGCATTGGCAACTTCAAAGTGAAATAGGAAGACGTATAAATGAAAGAAACTCTTAAAAACTTTATTATTGATAATTGGACAAGAACAGTAAGGACAAATCAAGATGATGTCGGCGGATTAATAGGTCTTCCTTTTCCGTATACTGTTCCGTGTATCAGCGGTACTTTTCAGGAAATGTATTACTGGGATACGTATTTTACTAATATTGGGCTTATACTATCCGGTGAAGTCAAACAAGCGGTTAACAATGTTGAAAATGTTGCGTATCTTATTGAAAAGTACGGAAAAATGCCGAATGGCAATTCAACGGGATTTTTAAACCGTTCTCAGCCCCCGTTCTTTTCACAAATGGTTCGTGAAGTTTTTGAAAAGACCGCGGACACTGCTTGGCTGGAAAGGATTTATCCCACTGTTGAAAAGGAATACTGTTTTTGGCAGAAAAATCGCAAAACATCTTCCGGTCTCAACAGATATTACTGCGATGATGAAGGCTTTTTTAACAGAGAAACCGCAGGATGGCTTTGTGATCGCTGCGGTGTTGAAATGCCTACCGATGAAAACGAAATAATAGAGTATGCAAAATGCTTTTCGGCGTTTGCAGAAAGCGGTTGGGATTGCACCAGTCGCTTCGGTTTAAGAGCACATATGTTTAATCCTGTGTGTCTGAATTCGCTTTTATATGGTATGGAGGTAAATCTTTCATATTTTGCAGATGTTCTTAATAACGGTGACTCCAATATATGGACGGAGAATGCCAAAAAGCGGAAAGCACTAATGAATGAATTGATGTGTGACGAACTTGGTGTGTTTTTTGATTATGATTTTGATAAAAAAGAAATATCAGGATTGTTTTCGGCTGCTTCATTTTTTCCTTTAACTTTTGGATTGGCAACAAAAGAACAGGCTGAAAAAACGGTTTCGAACTTATCAAAAATAGAAACAGAATACGGAATAGCAGGTTGTGAAAATAAAGATACCAATATGCTTTTGCAATGGGATTATCCTAACGGTTGGGCATGCCTTCACTATATGGTGATAAAAGGACTTCTTAACTACGGATATAAAAAAGACGCTGAACGTATAGCACAAAAATACGCTATGCTTGTTGAAAACAACTTTGAAAAAACCGGTAATTTATGGGAAAAGTATAATGTTGTCACGGCTGAGGTTTCAACTGCAACAGAGTATGAGACACCTACTATGATGGGATGGAGCGCAGGAGTGTATCTCTATGTAAAGAAACTTTTAGAAATAATGACCGATAGCACAATGGCAACATAATATCCACGATTACATAATTTAATTTTGTGTCTGCTTTACCATAAGAGATTGCGTGAATAGGAATATCGGCAAAACAATCCTAAAGTTCATAAATTATTCCAAAACGATAGCAGGAGGCGAAAAATAGCATGACAAAAAGGCCGCCGTGACCGATACCTTTCTATTCTGACTGCTTTGGCAACGAGATGTCCCATACCTATGGCCGGTTGCCATAAATCAAGGGGCAAATATATAATATCAGGAGATAACTTTTACTTATATAAAGGTTAAAATTTGAGTATGAAACAATATCTGATTACACAATACGGCGCTGTCCAGTCGGACCGCCTGCAGACACGCGCCATTCAGGCAGCTATCGATTACTGCTTCTTATCCGGCGGGGGAGAGGTTGTCGTTCCGGAGGGTATATGGCGCACAGGCGGTATCCGGCTGCGCTCTCATGTGACGCTGCATCTGTTATGCGGCGCGGTGCTGGAGGGCAGCACAGATCCGGAGGATTATCTTGCATGGCGGGAGGATCCACTTGAACCGGTAGATGGAATACCGGAAAAAGAACCGGAGCGCTACCGCAGCGCGCTGCGCACAAGCCGCTGGAACAACGCGCTGATCCGCGCGTTTGACGCACACGACATTGCCGTGATCGGCGAGGTCGGTTCGGTGATTAACGGCATGAACTGTTATGACGCGCTGGGAGAGGAAGGGTACCGCGGACCGCACGGAATCAATTTATGGGATTGTGAAAATGTGACGCTGTGCGGCTACACGTTGTGCAATACAGGAAACTGGGCGCACGCCATCTTCCGGACAAAATCACTTGACATACGGAACGTCCGTGTATTAGGCGGTCATGATGGGGTGGACATCTTCCTGTGCGAAGGTGTAAAAATAGAAGACTGCGCTTTTTACACCGGCGATGACTCTCTTGCCGGCTTCGGTAGCAGGAACGTTGTGATGCGCCGTTGCATTCTGAATTCGTCCTGCAGTGCAATACGCTTCGGCGGGACGGATGTTCTGATCGAGGACTGCCGCACGGACGGTGAGCCACGCTTTGATTTTCGCGGTGCGCTGTCGGATGAGGAGAAAGCTCGTAGCGCGTATTCCGGTCATCTGACGGCGCGCAAGACCCTTACCGGATTCATGTACTACTGTGACGAACGCTTCGGCAAACTGCCGTATATGCCCGGAAACATCACCGTTCGACGCTGCGTCTTTGATGATGTCAGAACGCTGTTCACGATGATGTTCGGGGATCATATTTGGTGTAAAGGCACGTCGCTTGCTTCGATCACCTTTGAAGACTGTACGGCGGCGGGGATGGTTCTGCCGATACATATTCACGGCGATCCCGAAAATCCTGTTGCGTTTACCTTAAACCGTGTGACGATATCTCCGGCTGCGGGACATGAATCGGACGCGTTTCTCGACGCGGAGCATTACCGGAGCCTGACGCTGCAGCATGTGCAGCTTGCGGAATATACAGCACCGCACATGGTTCTTCGTTCAAAGGGCGAGGTCACGGCATCAGACTGCACGGATTTCCGAACGGAACAGGCAGCATCCGGTGCGTCCGGTGTGATCGGATGGTAAAATCAGAATTCGAATTTGAACTTTGGCTCTGCCACTTGTATTCCTTTATCTTTTATGATATACTAAACTATAAAAATGTCATACAAGAAAGGAAATCTCAATGGCAGAGTCAACTTTTGTTCAGCTTCGCATAGATAACAACTTAAAGCAGGATGCAATCGATGTTTTAGATGAAATCGGTATTGATATGCCGACGGCAATCCGTATGTTCTTAAAACGGGTTGTTTTGGAGCGCCGCATTCCGTTTGATACACAGCTTCCGGAGAGAGGGCAGGACATGAATGGTGAAGCGGTGCAACATAAGAATATGAGAGTTGGATATATTCCTGCAAGCCCGGCGACCATGGTTGCCGAGTCTGAATATTTTGAGGCTCTTTGCAAGGTTCCTGTCGGGATGGTTACGCGCATGGAGGAGATTTTAGCATATTTGAAGAAAAAGCATAAAGCAAACCGTGTGGAGATACTTCATGATAAGCCGTTATCTTACGAAGAAATTACAGAGATTCCATTATGGCGTGAGGTGTCTGTAAGAGGCTTTTTACAGGACAGCAGTTTATGCAGTAGAGATAGGCAAGAAAAAATGCTGAAAGAAGAAGGCTTGCCGGTTGTTCCATGTGGGGCATACAGAAAATCGTTAAAAGTAGAAGATTATCAAAAGTATCTTTTTGATTTTAATGCGAGCAATGATATCAAAAACGGCGGGGAGGAATAATGAATATGGAGCTTCAGCCCTATAATGACAAATTTCAGAAGGTAGTCAATATTATTGAAACTGCCAGAGAAAATGCCTATAAAAAGGTCAACGAGGAACTGATATTGATGTATCGGGATATCGGAAAATTTATCAGTGAGCCGTCTGCAAATGCAGCCTACGGCGATGCATTCGTTCAACAACTGGCAGGTTTTTTTGAAAAGAATTATCCGGATCTCAAAGGATTTAACCGTCGCGGACTTTATCGTATGAAACAGTTTTACGAGCTTTACAAGGACGAAGAAAAAGTGTCAACACTGTTGACACAATTGAGCTGGTCAAATCATTTAAAGATTATGTCAGCCTGAAAGACAATGGACGAGCGTATTTTCTACATGAATATGTGTATAAAGGAAAGATACAGTGCCCGTGAATTGGCAAGGCAAATAGACAGCGGATATTATGAGCGATATATGCTGTCACAGAACTCGATTGCTCCCGTGATTAGTGAAGCAAAGAAAGCGACAGGCAATATCTTTTTGGATACTTATGTGCTTGATTTCCTTGATGTTCCTAATACGGTTTCCGAATTTGATCTGCAAAAGTCGATTATCCGTAACTTAAAAAACTTTATTTTGGAGATTGGAAAGGATTTTACCTTTGTCGGAGAGGAATATAGGGTACAAGTCGGAAACCACGATTACTTTATCGACCTTCTTTTCTATCATCGTGGGCTTTCCTGCTTGGTTGCTTTTGAATTAAAGATCGGGGAATTTAAGCCTGAATATGTTGGGAAGGTGAATCTGTATCTTGAAGCACTTGACAGGGAAGTTAAGAAAGAGAATGAAAATCCGAGCGTCGGTGTTATCCTGTGTGCAAGTAAAGATGATGAGGTCGTAGAATTTGCCTTGAGCCGCAGCTTGTCACCTACAATGGTTTCTGAGTATAATCTAAAACTTATAGATAAAGCGCTATTGCAGAAAAAGCTGAAGGAATATATTGAACTGGCACAGTCATCCGAAGACGGAGAGTAACAGGGAAATTGGTCTTGCGGATGATTATAACAGCGATTTGCTGATAGATGTTAACTGATATGTATGAAAAATAATTGACTATGTCTTTTATAAAAGATATAATAATACTAATGTAACAGAAGGGAAGTGTGAAATATGTCACCTAAAGAGATTAACAAAAGAAGAATTGCAATAAAGGTAGCGGATGCTATAAACAGTATTGAGGGCGTGCCTGTTTCCGATTATGCCGTAGAGCTTTCAAACCAATGGGCAAACGGCGTGATTACAGCTTCACAAATGAAGGAAATGCTTCTCAATGTTCATAGGAAGGCATAAAGATGTCTAGGTACGATGTTTATTTATACGAAAACAGTAAAGTTCTTAAAAATCTGCTGAATATAAAAGACGAATCTGCTCTGGATTTGGCCGAGGCGGAGCTTTCAAGAGCTAATATGATGATTCTTTATGAGAATGGGTTTTGCGATTTTTCGACAAACGGAATTTGTTTTATCCATAAAAAATTATTCGGAGATATTTATGAATGGCCGGCAAATTCAGAGTAATCAATATACAAAAACGCGAAGAAATACTTGCCGGCAGAAGCGTATGGTATGCCAATTGCGATAATATCGAAAAAGAATTGAATGAAGCTTGGCGAAGGATAAACGCAATCAAGTGGAGAATCCTTAGCAAGAAAAAATTTGTTGAACTCATTTCAAGACACTTTGCGGCTTTGTGGCAGATACATCCTTTCCGTGAAGGAAACACAAGAACAGTTTCTATGCTTATGACATTTTTTGTTGAGCATTGCGGCTATTATTTTGATCAGGACTTAATCGCTCAAAGTGCCGGATATTTCCGCAATGCTTTGGTCATGGCATCATTGGATCAGTTCTCCGAGTATGAGCATTTGGAAAAAAATTTTAGGTGATGCAATTTGTACAGAACCGGTAGATTGTTCTGAAAGCTTATACGGTTCCGAACTAACCAAAAAGAATAAGTACGAAAAGTACAAAGTCAAAGATTACAAACCGTCTCCGCATGAGTATATAGACAGCAATGGTGATGAGCGATAATGGCGGAAAATATGTCTTAACTGAAAACTTTACAAAAAGATGCCTTTTAGGTCTGGACTAATTCGAACCAACGTGATATGTTGTGAGAGAAAGGAGAGTGATATCTATGGGAAAAAGCATAACAACCATTGAATCGTCATTGCCTAAAGCCCGAAAAATAAGGACGGCGGCATATTGCAGAGTGTCAAGCGATTCGGCCGATCAGCTTCATTCGTTTGTGGCTCAGGTAAGATACTATACCCGAATTATCGGGGATAACGAAGGTATGGAGCTTGTGGATATCTACGCAGACGAAGGAATCACAGGAACAAAAACTAAAAACCGCGATGTTTTTTGCAGACTTATAAATGACTGTAAAATGGGAAAGATCGACCGTGTACTTACTAAATCGGTTAGCCGATTTGCAAGAAACACGGTCGATTCAATTATGTATGCAAGGCTGTTAAAGGAAAACGGTGTCAGCATATTGTTCGAGAAAGAGAACATTGATACGGCATATATGTCCAATGAATTATTGCTTGCAATTTCCGGTGCTCAGGCCGAAGAAGAATCGGTATCGATTTCCAAAAATATGATCTGGAGCATAAATCGTCGGATGAAAAACGGAACCTACCTTGCAAGCCATACACCGTATGGATACAAGATAGAAAACGGAGAATATGTTATCGACCAAGCAGAAGCAGAAGTTGTGAGGCTTATATTTAAAAATTATCTTGCCGGTATTGGAAAGAAAAAAATAGCGGATATGCTGAATCTTATGAATGTACCGAACAGAGAGGGAACACCTTGGAGAATAAGCACGGTGGAATACATACTCGGTAATGAAAGATATATCGTTGCGAAATACTTATGCCTGCTATACTTCAAACCGAAAATCTGCAAATGAGGAAAAGCGGCAGCAGGGTAAGGATAAAAGAAATAGATCGTGAAATTGCTGAACTGAGCGATAAAAATATCCTTATAACACGCTTGAATTCAAAAGGCATAATACGGACTTCGGAATATACCGAGCAAAGCAATGCGATAAGTATGAAAATAAGCACGCTCAGGAAAGAACGTACAAAGCTTTTAGGAGAGCAGGACAATGACAGCGTCCTTTCGGGGCTGAAACGTATTAACAATAAGCTTACGGAATTGAACCGTCCTTTAACCGCCTTTGACGCGGTGCTGTTCGGCGAAACGGTAAAAATTATAACCGTTCCGAGCGCTACGGAGCTTCGCATTGAATTTATCGGCGGACTGGCGGTCACCGAGAAAATACCGGACAGAAGAAGGTGTAAAGTACAATGAAAAACAGGAGGATACCATTCGGCTATGAAATGAAAAGAGGCATTATTGTGCTGTGTGAACGTGAAGCGGAAACAGTAAAACGGATATTCTGTGAATACATTGACGGTCTTGTATTACAGGATATTGCCGAGTCTCTTAAACGGCGTAAAATCGAGTATTTGCCCGGAGAGAGCGACTGGAATAAAAACCGCGTCAAACGAATGATAGACGATATTCGCTACTGCGGAAACGAAAAGTTTCCTGCGGTTATATCCTTGGAAACTTATAATGCCGCTAAGCTTGTTAAAGCCGAAAGAAGTACGGTTAATACATATACTCTTCAAAAAGAGGATAAGCCTGTAATTAAAAATATCCGATGCTCCTGTTGCGGAGGAAAGCTAAGGCATATAACAAATAATCGCAACAAGAAAAATGAGCACTTTGTATGCGATGATTGCAGGCTGACGGTATATAAAACCGTTTCGGAGCTGAAAACGGATATTACCGAGATACTTAACAGGCTTATAGCTGAGCCGTCGCTGATTGTAACCGAGGAAACCGGCGGTTATTGCGAGTCGCCGGATATTCGATGCAAAACCGGTGAAATCGAAAGAATGACAGCGGCTTTAGATGTCGAAGCCGAAACAGTTCAAAAGCTGATATTTGAGTGTGCGGAAGAAAAATACAGGGAAATTAAGTCTGAACATCATATAACCGACAGATTGAAAGCGGAGCTTATAAATACGGCTCCGCTTTCGTGTTTTTCAGAGGAGCTCTTTGAGAAAACGGTCACTGCTATAACTATGGAAAGAGACGGAAACATACAGCTTATTCTGAAAAACGGCTTTGTAGCAGGTAACCGTCAAATAAGTGGGTATATAGACACCCGTGAGATAATGAAAGTAGCGGAACATAACAGAAAGTTCTGCAGCATACCGAAACACGGGAGGAAAAGAAAATGACAACAAATGAGCTGAAACAC
>CALWUY010000075.1 GCA_944384855.1 uncultured Clostridia bacterium
GAAGTCGCCGGCTCCGATGTTGGATTTCTCCGCTCGGGCTTCGCCCTCTCTTCGCAATCCAACATCATTCTGCTACAAATCGTTACTTTTCTGTGAACTATTGCAGGTTGCTATTGCAATTTGCAAACAAAAATATTTGTGTGCCGCCGCAGCATTTTTGTCTTTGCGCGGCGGATTAATTATATCAGTAAAAACATATCGTTTTTGCTGAAAGGAGGCAAAAATGGATAATCCGGATTTATTGAGTCCTTCTGTACTTTGTTTTGTGGGAGATGCGGTTTACGGGTTATATGTGAGAACCGCTCTGGCAGAGGTAAACAGACCTTCGGGTGAGCTGCACAGGCTTTCGGTGGAATATGTTAAAGCGTCAGCTCAGGCTGAGGCTTTCGGGATTATCGAACCCCTGCTTACGCTTAAAGAGATTTCCGTGTTCAAAAGGGGCAGGAATTTCCATACTTCAACAACCCCGAAAAGCGCGACAAACAGGGAATATCATACTGCGACGGGTCTTGAATGTCTTTTCGGATTTTTGTATCTTTCCGGCCGGGAAGACCGCGCGCGGCAGCTGTTCGGAGTAATATGGGAAGGCGGAGAAAAAAATGAAGCTTAACTACAAACAGACGGTGCTTATAGGTTTTGCCTTTTTGTCAATAAGCGCTTTTTGGCAGATGTATGATAATCTGATACCGCTTATTTTAACCGGAACCTTCAGTATAAATGAAACTGTTTCGGGAGCTATAATGGCGGCGGATAATATTTTAGCACTTTTTTTGCTCCCTCTTTTCGGAGGTATTTCGGACAGATGCCGTTTTAAAATCGGAAGAAGAAAACCGTTTATAATTTTCGGAACTGCGGCGTCTGTTATTTTGATGATGGGTCTGCCGGTGCTGGACAACAGTTATTTTGCCGCTCCGGCCGGATGGAAACTTTCGGGGTTTATCGTGATTCTCGGCCTTTTGCTTATTTCAATGGGTACGTACCGCAGCCCCGCGGTAGCGCTTATGCCGGACGTCACTCCCAAGCCGCTGCGCAGTAAGGGCAATGCGGTCATAAATTTGATGGGAGCCGTAGGCGGAATACTTTATCTTCTGGCAAATTCATTCCTATACTCAAAAAGCAGAACAGAAGGGCTGGAACACATAAATTATCAGCCCATATTCATAGTTGTCGCAATTATAATGATTTTGGCGCTGCTTGTTCTGCTGTTATTTATAGACGAACCGCGCCTCAGCCGCATACAGTCGGATTATGAACGGGAGCACCCGTCCCAAGAGGTGGTTATGGCTGAAAAAAACGGTAAGATACCGCCTGCAGTCAGAAAAAGTCTTATATTTCTGCTGCTGTCAGTGGCTTTTTGGTATATAGGATATAACGCTATAACTACCTGGTTCAGCGTATACGCCACTACTGTGTGGGATATGGCTCCGGGGGAAGCCAGCCTTTGCCTTACTATCGCTACTGCCGGAGCTATAGTAAGCTATATACCTGTCGGCAGTATAGCGGGACGCATAGGGAGAAAACGCACAATCCTGTTCGGCGCGGGAGTTCTGGCATTTTGCTTTTTTACCGCATTTGTCTATACGGTGATTTTCCATCACTTCCATACTGCGCTGTATGCATTGTTCGTTCTGGTGGGAATAGCGTGGGCCGCAATAAATGTAAACAGTCTTCCGATGGTGGTGGAAATGTGCTCGGGAGCGGATATAGGAAAATTTACCGGATTTTACTATACCTTCAGTATGGCTGCTCAGACGGTAACTCCGATCGCGGCGGGCTTTTTACTTAGCAATGTAAGCTATAAAACCCTCTTCCCCTATGCCGCGGTGTTTGTAACTCTTTCTTTTATTACTATGTGTTTCGTAAAACACGGCGATTCCAAACCGGATAAAAACATATCTATGCTTGAAAGCTTTGATACCGACGGTTAAAATTAAAGGTTTGATTTGACGGTGAATATGTTTTTCACCGTCTTTTTTTGTGTAAAACGCTGAAAAGTGAAAAAATATGAAAAATCACTTTACAACTTTATCTTGATAAAGTATAATAGCGTTATCAAATTTTAAATTTAAAGGGGTAATATAAATGAAAAAGTTATCTGCAATCATTTTATGTCTTGTAATGGTGCTGTCTTTTGCTGCGTGCAGTGCTAAGGATAGTACATCGGACGTAGATAAAAAAACCGTAGTTGTGGGATACACTATTTATGAGCCTATGAACTATCAGGATGAAAACGGAGAGCTTGTAGGCTTTGATACAGAGCTTGCACAGAAGGTTTTCGGCAACTTAGGGTACGAAGTTTCGTTCAAGGAAATTCAGTGGGAAAACAAATACACCGATTTAGCTTCGGGAACAATTGACTGTATCTGGAACGGATTTACCTGCAACGCCGCGGATGAGGACGGTGTTCAGCGCAGCGAAAAGGTGGATTTTTCTTATAACTATATGGAAAACCGTCAGGTAGTAGTTGTTGACAAGGATTCTAAAATTGCAACTGCCGATGACCTTAAAGGCAAGGTAGGCGTTGCGGAAGACGGTTCTGCAGGTCAGACATACGCGAATTCTTTCAGCGATATTGTATACAAGGGCGTTACCAAGCAGACCGACGGTCTTTTGGAGGTAAGCTCAAAGACAGCGGGATTTGCGGTTGTTGACGCTCAGCTTGCAAAAAGCTACTGCGGCAAGGGCGACTACGCCAATCTTATGATCGTTGAGGATCTTTCAAGTGACGTTGAATATTATGCTGTCGGTTTTGAAAAGGGAAGCGAGCTTACCGCCAAGGTAAACGCTGAACTTGAAAAGCTGGGCAGTGACGGTACAATTAAGGCACTTGCGGAAAAATACGGTGTTGAAAATACGGCAATCACTGATTTTTCGGATCAGGCAAAATAATTTTATCGGTACGGAAAGCCTTGCTGGCGGGGAGAAATTCTCCGTCAGCAAAAACTATATATAAGCTTTTTTCGGAGTAACAGACTTATGAGTTTTATTGAAGTAACCTTATTTTTGGCAAACGGATTTGTCTTTTCGCTGATAATATTCGCGGTGACGCTTATCTGCGGAATACCTTTGGGACTGCCGATCGCTTTTTGTTCTATGAGCAGATTCAGACCGGTAAGAGCGGTTTCAAAGGTGGTTGTATGGATTGTCCGCGGAATACCGCTTATGCTTCAGATATTTATAATCTACTATGTGCCCGGACTGCTCTTCGGAAATCCCGTATTCAGCAATATAGACCGTTACATAATAGGCAATTTTGATATCCCGCAGGACGGATTGACGCGATTGCTTATGATTAACGCGGGAAGTCTTGTATCGGTATTGATCGCGTTTACAATCAACTACGCCTGTTATTTTTCGGAAATTTACCGCGGGGGAATAGAAAGCATATCAAAAGGGCAGTATGAGGCAGGATATGTTTTAGGACTTACAAAATCACAGATCTTTAAAAAAATAGTGCTCAAGCAGGTGATAAAGCGCATAGTACCTCCCATGAGCAATGAAATAATAACTCTTATCAAGGATACTGCGCTCGCAAACTGCATAATGATACCCGAAATCATAAAGCAGGCAAAGGAACTCGCCGCAACAAGAGCTATGATTTGGCCGCTGTTTTATACCGGCGTGTTTTACCTTCTGTTTGTGGGACTGCTTACTATATTGCTCGGCAAGGTGGAAAAGAAGCTGAGTTATTTTAATTAAGGGGGGATAGTTTTGTCTGTTTTAGAAGTTAAGGGCATAAAGAAAAGCTTCGGCAGGGTGGAGGTTCTCAAAGGACTTGATTTTTCACTCGAAAAAGGAGAGGTTTTGTCGATAATAGGCTCTTCGGGCAGCGGCAAGACTACCCTGCTTCGCTGTCTGAATTTTCTTGAAACGGCAGACAGCGGTACTATTGCGGTAAACGGCAAGGTGATTTTTGACGCCGCTTCGGTAAAACGGCTTAAAGAAAGCGAAATCCGGGAAAACCGTCTTCATTTCGGGCTGGTTTTTCAGTCCTTCAATCTTTTCCCGCAGTACAGCGCGCTGGAAAATATTACGCTGGCTCCTACTCTTCTTAACAGAGGAACGCCTGAGGAAATAAAAGCTCAGGCAACGGCTCTTATAGAGCGCGTGGGACTGAGCGACAAAACCGACAGTTATCCATGCCAGCTTTCAGGCGGACAGCAGCAGCGCGTGGCAATAGCCAGAGCGCTTGCCATGAATCCCGACATACTTTGCTTCGACGAACCGACTTCCGCGCTGGATCCCGAGCTTACGGGCGAGGTATTGAAGGTCATAAGGGATTTGAAGAACGCTCACAGCACAATGATAGTGGTTACGCACGAAATGGAATTCGCGCGCAATGTCTCGGATAAAGTGATTTTTATGTCGGACGGTGTGATAGAGGAAATGGGTACGCCCCAAGAGGTATTTTTGTCGCCTAAATCCCCCAAAACCAAAAGTTTTTTATCTAAAGATATTGAAGCGGTGTAATATGTACAGTAAAAAAGTAAGTGAACAGATGATAAACGAGCTTTTCGAGCTGATTGCTTCACTGCAAAGCGCCGAAGACTGCAGGGAACTTTTCGGAGATTTGTGTACAAACAAAGAAATAGAACAGATGGCGCAGAGAATAAGCGCGGCTAAGCTGCTGATTGAAGGGAAAACCTATCAGCAGGTCACCGACAGCGTAGAAATTTCATCGGCAACGCTCAGCCGGGTTTCCCGCTGTGTCAGATACTCGAAAGGGTACAATAAATTTTTGAGGCCGCCGGCTTCGGAACATTAAACAGGTAAATATGCAAAAAATCCGCCCCCGCTTTTTACAGCGGGAGCGGATTTTAATAATCAGAGGCTGCCGGTACCGGGTACGGCTGTTTTTGCTGCGCGTGCCGATCCTAACATACGAAGACAGGTTCTCGTTAAAAAAATGCAGACAATAGTTTTTGTCAGTGCGCAGATAAAGTAAATATAGTAAGCGAAACCGTCCAGTCTTGAAAAAAGTCTGCCTATGGAAACGGTGCTTACTGCCGATGAATAAGGGTAGTCAAGCTGTCCTGCCAGCGAGGGTCCGAAAAGCAAAACCGTTCCGACAGTACATATACCCAGCAGCACGCATCCGGTAATGTAACCGGATACCGCCGCGGCATACCTTGTTTTTCCGAATACTGCCGCATCGTAAACGCTCAGAAGAACCGAAGGAAGCACCGGATTGATAAAATAGGGCATAAACTGTGAAATAAACCGCTTTGTATCGGGAAGCTTGAAGATAATAATATTAGCTGCATTAAATTCAAAGGAAGTCGCAATAAAGAAAAATATTATAACCGCAAGGGCAAACCAAAAGCTTATAAGAAAAAATTTGAGTACGTCTTCCTGGCGGCGGGTAGCAAAATATACGGTAACCGCAGCGAAAACCGCTGCTATAAACAGCATCGGTGTATTAATCAGCACAATATCCTTTATAAAACGTAAAAAAGCGCTTACGGTATCCGCGGCGCAGAATACCGCGAATACCGCTGTGATAATGTACGCGGTACAGCGAATAACTTTTATAAACATATTGCGGCCTGGATTTCCGGTAAACAGCCGTTTTGCTGCGGGCAAAGCGATTAAATTCAACAGCAGTCCGAGTCCGCACGCGGCAAGATATCCTAAAAATGTAAATTCGTCGGCATCGGCGGCCGGCAGAGCTATCACTGCGTTTCCTAAAATGAAAAGCGCCCACATTACCGAGGTATGAGTGAAAAATCTTATGTTTTTTTTCATTTTACAATCACCTCAAGTTCGGCAGCTTTATAAAATCCGTAATAGTCTTTTTTGATTTTGAGATAAAAGTCATTTTTTTTGCGCTCAATTATATTGCCGATTGAAAACAGGTCTGTCCCCAGCTCTTGAGAATCCGAAAAAAGATTTTTAATGCTTTCTTTTATTTCGTGTTCGCATTCTTTCCCTGCTTCACTTTTAATTTCGGTTTTCAGCACAATTTTGGGAGCGATTTCACCTTTTAATACACAGTCGGTTTTGACGGATTCAACTTTAATCTGACGGTCGCTGAAATTCAGGATCCCTTTTCCCTGGGAGTCGGTGGCTATGGCATAAACCGAGCTTTCTTGATTGTCAAGGCGCATAACCGCCGAATCATCATTATAGACGGTCATCCCGTCAATGAAGTATTCTCCTGCCGTAACTTCGAAATAGGGGATTGCATAGGTTTTTATATCTTTTTTTCTTGCGGCTTCAAGCTCAAAAAAACGGTTTTTATAATCTATTCCGCTGATTCGCGTGTTGGCCTGCTGCATATTCATAATGTCATAGCCTACGGCTACCGAGGATATAGTTTCACATGAAAGCAATTCTTCGGCGCTGTCAGTGCTTATCAGTATTATTGAGAGTGTTATGCTTTTTTCTTTGCTTAAAAAGTCAAAAATTTCTTTTACTGTTTTTTCATCTGTGTTTTCGCCTATGACAACCGCTGCGCAGTGACTGAGTTCCAGCGTTTCGGTAGCCTTATCAGCCGCGTGTCTGAGTGCCGTGTCGATATCGTATCCGCTGCCTGAAAGCAGTTCGTTTTTTTTCTCGGCCGAAGCGTCCTCCGAATTGATTACCACAGTTTCAAAAAAAGCGGTTATTTCGTCTCCGTTTTGGTCAAAACCCAGTGCAGACACCAGATATTCGTGAGCTATTGTGGAAAAGCTTTCAGCGGCGCTGCAGCCGGTAAAAGTTGAAATTAAAACCGGAATAATTACTGCCAAACAAAGCTTTCTCATTTTTTCCCCTCCGACTGACGGGTAATATTGCGGTTAAATTCGGGCCTTTTTTTCATAAGAGGCCACGGCGCCCTCCAGAATGTATCCTTAAGGCTCTGAAATCCCGCTTTTCTGAGTGATACTGTGTAATCGGTGCCGAAAGAAGTCAGGGAAACTATATGCATAACAGTGACTGTAATGCCGGCAAAAAATCCGTACAATCCGAAAAGGGCGGCTAAAATTACGAAAATCAGCCTTAAATAGAATACGGCTCCCCTGAGTCTGGGGATCATGAGTCCGGATATCCCGCTTAAGGCTATTACAATGAGCATAGGAGTACTTATGATTCTGGCTTCGACTGCCGCTTGGCCTACCACCAGACCGCCTACGATGCTGAGCGCGTGACCGAGACTCTGAGGCATTCTTACCCCTGTTTCCTTTAATATTTCAAATACAAAAATCATTATTATGCATTCGGTGAAGGGTGAAAAGGGAACGCCTCCCCTCAGCTGAGCTACGGCTATCGCAAGGGAAGTGGGCAGCAGGTCCTTATGAAAAGTCGAAAGCGCTATGAAAACCGCCGGTATGCTCACAGACAGAAAAAAGCAAATGTACCGCAGAATTCGTCCCGCAGAGCTTATCAGAAAATTCAGGTAGTAATCTTCATCAGACTGGAAGCTTTCGGAAAAAAGATACGGAACGGTAAGAACTACCGGGGTGCCGTCCACTATAACTGCTATTCTGCCTTCAAGCAGTTTCGCCGCTACTACGTCGGGGCGCTCGGTGGTGCCTACCGTCTTGAAAAGCGAATATTTACCGTCGCGGATTTGTTCGGTAATGTAGTTGGAGTCCAATATACCGTCGATATCTATTTTTGATATGCGGCGTTTTACCTCTGCCACTGTTTTGCTGTCTGCCAAAGAACCTAAGTAGCAGACAAAAACTATTGTCGCGGTTCTTCTGCCGACCCTTTGCATCTCGGCGCAGAAATCGGGAGTCTGAAGTTTGCGCCTTACCATTGCAACATTCAACAAAGCCGCTTCGTCAAATCCCTCGCGCGGACCTTCAAGTACCTTTTCTTCCGACGGTTCACTTATTCCTCTGGTCCGCCAACCTTTGGCGTCTATTACTACTGCCTCAGTGCTTCCGTCAATCAGCAACAACGCTTCGCCGTACAGCACGCTTTCTATTATTTTTCCTACACTGTCGTTTCTTTTTACGTCACACGCAAACAGCACCTGCTTTTCTATATATTCAGCTGTGTTCTCATCCTTTAAAGGTGACTTCATCACTAACAGCGGTTTTACTACCGATTCGTTAAGCCTCGAAGGATCCACCATACCGTCCATATACATCATGACGCAGTCTAATCCGCCCAGAATCCCGGTTTTGATATTTTTTATTCTCAGCACTGAATCTTTTTTGAAAATTTCTTTGAACAGCAGCACATCGTTTTTAAGGCTGCCGGATATTTTTATACTGTTATAATCCGAAGTCTGTCCCGACATATCTATCTCCGCTTTTAAAAATTTCTTTAGTTTTTAGTTTGCGGAAAATGTCGCCAATTATACCGCAGGAATATTTCCTGTGAATCAAATTAATAAATTTAGCTTAAAAAAGAAAAAATGCTTGATTTTTTATAAAGGCTGTGATAAAATATACAAGCATGTGATTTCACTTAGACCTTACTAAGTGGGTTCATTGCCGAAAATTCGACATTGAAGCGGACGGTCCTCTGGGATTGCGGGTAGTTTTCCGGTCAGCAAACAGCTCTTGAAGTTTGACTTTCCTTATGAACGTCTGGTAAAAAAATAAGGAGGAAACAGAATGGATGCAATCAAAGAGTTGACAGCAGATATGCTGAAAAGCGATGTTCCTGAAATTCTTATCGGAAGCACTGTAAAGGTTCATGTAAGGATTAAGGAAGGCGAGAAGGAAAGAATACAGGTTTTCGAAGGAACCGTTATTGCAAAGAACAACAGCGGTATTTCCGAAACCTTTACGGTTCGCCGCGTATCATACGGAGTAGGCGTTGAACGCGTATTCCCGGTACATTCACCTTCAGTCGCCAAGATCGAGCTTGTTCGCAAGGGTAAGGTTCGCAGGGCAAAGCTTTACTATCTGCGTGACCGTGTTGGTAAGGCTGCTAAAGTTAAAGAGCTTATCTAAGCACACTATCATGGGGAGATTGGGGCTGAGCCTTGAATCTCCCTTTATTCATTTTATTCTTGTTAAAGAGGCAAAATATGAAAGGCTTTGATTTTTTCAAAAAGAAGGTAAATGAAAATTCAGATGGCGGATTTAAGGTAAATGAAGCGGCTTTCAAAGAAGCTGATGAAATAGCTCATGTACCGCAGGGATCTGCAGCCGTTCAGTATGTGTTTGACTGGCTTGATGTGATAGTAACCGCGGTAATAGCAGTGGTGCTGATATTTTCATTTGCTTTCCGTATAGCCACAATAGACGGGGATTCCATGCGCAATACACTTATCGGAGAAAACAGGCTTACGGGTACCATAGGTGACAAAGTTATTATAACTAATTTTGCGTATGAGCCTAAACAGGGAGATATAGTGGTTATTTCTCGAAATATTGAGAATTCGGCTGAAACTCAGAGCGAGAGCAAGGGGCCTATTATTAAAAGGGTTATTGCGGTGGGAGGACAGACTGTTGATATTGATTTTGAAACAGCCACGGTGTATGTTGACGGTGAGGCTTTGAAGGAAGACTATATCAGCACTCCCACAAATACAAAATACGACGTGGATTTTCCGGTTTATGTGCCGGAAGGTTCGATATTTGTTTTAGGCGACAACCGGCAGAGTTCTCTTGACAGCCGTTCCTCGAGCATAGGTGACGGCGGATTAATAGATACCCGCTACGTTTTGGGACACGCGGTTTTCAGAATTTTCCCCTTTGACAGAATAGGAAGGCTTGATAACAAGTAAAATATTTTAATTATCAAACGGGAAAAAATATGCAGTCGACTAATTCTGTTCCGGTAGTTTTTTTTAATAACGATACAAAAGAAAGATTCGAAAAATTATTAACTGAAAAAACGGATGCAAAATACAAAGAAAAGTTAGAACTGTATCCTTTAAGACCTCCGTTTCAGGATTTTGCTTTGGTTGTAACAGACAGCAAAGTAAATGAAAAGAAAATACTTAAAAAACTGCCTAAAGATTTTTGCTGTGATGAAAGTACCATATCCGGCAGAAACGCTTATGTTTTTTCATCAAACAAGTTGGCGGAAAAAGGAAACTCAAAAATAGCTTTTTCGGGATTTTGTAAATATAATAACGATATACTTATAGGAAGTAAAGAAATACATAATGTAGATGATCCTGAAGAATTGGCGGAAATTATAGGAAATTTCACATTTTTAGCAAAAAAAGAAAACGATTTTATTATAGGAAGAGATTATTTTTCAACAAGCAGTATATACTATTTCAATACTCCGGAGTTGACTGTCGTTTCAAACGAATATCATTTCCTCCTTATTTTATTGGCTGAACTGAAGGATGATTTAGAAATAGACGACGATGTTGCGATTGCTAATTTATGTTTTTGCAACGGACAGTTGTTTGAGCAGCATATATCTGCCAAACTGGAAGTCAAAGGGGTCAGGCAGCTTCCGATAGAAAAGTATATATTAATAAAAGACGGAAAATTCGAACTGAAGGATACATCGCTATCGGATTTGATGAACAAAGAGTTTGATATAAATAATTATGAAGCGCTGCTGAAGCAGGCGGCAAATGAGATAATGGATAATATAGAGTTAGCATATAACTCAAAAAAATTCAAAACCGTTTTGGTGGATGTGACAGGCGGGACAGATTCAAGGGTCGTATTCTCCGGTGCGACAAATATTGACGACAGGGATAATAAAATTCAGATTCATACTAAAGATGACAAGAGGACAAACGATGTTACAGTAGCAATTCCGCTGAATAATTTGTATAAATATAAATATGATGTTGTTCCAGAGAACGTTGAAATGGAGCAAGCGGAGAACGGGCAAAAAATACTGAGAAGTCTTAATATTGGTACATATTATTATATAAAAAGATTTATTCCTTGGCGGACCAGATTAATATTATAAAGTGCAATAATGCAAAATAGTATTACATTATGTGACGTGCGGAATAAATTCAGGGGCGGTACTTGAGATTCGAGTAATAACATTACAGAACGGAAAATCAATCATGAGTAACAGTGAAAAACAGCGGGAGCAGCAGGAAGTTTCGGTGCAGTGGTTTCCCGGACACATGGCAAAAACCCGGCGAAAAATCAGGGAAATACTTCCCCTGATAGACGCTGTGGCTGAGGTGGTTGACGCGCGGATACCATATTCCAGCCGTAACCCTGAAATAAATCAGCTCATAGGAAACAAGCCGCATATTATACTTCTTAATAAAAGCGATATGGCGGACAAAGAGGTCACAGACAGATGGATAAGACACTATAAATCTCAGGGCATAGCGGCAATTGCGATAGACTGTAAGTCGGGCAGAGGAATTAATTTGTTTAAGGATACTGTAAAAACTGCGCTCGCCGAAAGGCTTAAAGCCTATGCTGAGAAAGGTATGACCGGTAAACCGCTCAGAGTTATGGTAGTGGGAATCCCCAATGTAGGCAAATCATCTTTTATAAACAGGATTGCGGGCAGGTCGCGCGCAAAGGTGGAAAACAGACCGGGTGTAACCAGGGGAAACCAATGGTTTACAATTGACAGGCAGCTTGAGCTGCTTGATACGCCGGGGGTATTATGGCCGAAGTTTGAAGACCCTGCAGTCGGAGAGAGATTGGCGTTTACCGGAGCGGTCAAAGACAGGATTTTAGATACCGAACTTCTTGCCATGCGGCTTTTGGAGTATTTAAGCAAAAACTATGCTCAGCTTCTTGTTTCACGGTATGGTGAGCTTGATTTTGAAAGCGACAGTTACGGACTTCTGTGTCAGATAGGCAAAAAACGCGGTATGGTGATAAAAGGCGGAGAAACCGATACTGAAAGAGCGGCAAATATGCTGCTTGAAGAATACCGCAGCTGTAAAATAGGTTTGATTTCTCTTGAAAGTGTTGATGATAATGCCTGATTTTGAATTAGAAGCAAACGCGGTCAATAAAGGGTATAAATATGTATGCGGTGTTGACGAAGCCGGACGGGGACCGCTTGCGGGGCCTGTCTGCGCGGCGGCGGTTATACTGCCTGCGGGACTTGAGATTGAGGGTCTTGACGACTCAAAAAAACTCAGCGAAAAGAAACGAGATACGCTGTACGATATAATAAAGCAGAAAGCCGAGGCATTTTGTGTAGCTTACGGGTCTCTGGAAGAAATCGAAAAATACAATATACTGGAAGCCACCTTTATTGCGATGAACCGGGCAATAGACGGGTTGAAGATACATCCTGACTATGCGCTGATAGACGGAAACCGGATTCCAAAGGGAATAAAAATACCATGCGAGACGGTTGTAAAGGGAGATGCGAAATCATGTTCTATAGCGGCGGCGTCGGTGCTGGCCAAAGTGACGAGGGACCGGCTGATGTCAGAATATGACAGTATGTATCCCCGGTACAATTTCAAGAAGCACAAGGGGTACGGCACTAAGGAGCATACCGAATTGATTTTAAAATACGGTCCGTGCGAGATACACAGGCTTTCTTTTTTAAAAAAACTGTTGGGTGAAAAAAATGAACTTGGGAGCTACGGGAAAAACAGCTGAGGATAAAACCGCCGCTTTTTTAAGAAAGAACGGGTATAAGATAATTAAGCGCAATTACAGCTGCAGATTCGGCGAAATAGATATTATAGCTGAAACAGGCGGGTTTATTGTGTTTGTGGAGGTAAAGGCACGCAGAGAAAACGCGCTGGTTTCGCCGATAGAAGCGGTTGACCGCGCTAAGATCAGCCGGATAATACTCACCGCGGAGGATTACATATCAAAGACCGGATGTGAACTTCAGCCGCGTTTTGATATCGCGCAGGTGACGGTATCGGAAGATCGGACCGGCAGAAAAAAGTATTCACTTAATTACATGAGAAATGCTTTTTGACCGGCAGACTTTGGTTTTATAGGTATTTTAATTAAATTTGTTGAAATACAGGAACATAAGCTTTAAAATGTAATAACGGCAATCAAATTAAAGGAGCGCAATATGAATTATATCAGCACAAGAAATAAATCGGTTAAGGTAACGTCCGCGTCGGCTATTGCTCAGGGAATTTCCGCTGAGGGAGGACTTTTTGTTCCGGATACATTTCCACGCTTCAGCGAGGATGATTTTAATACTTTAGCTGCGATGGACTATAAAGGAAGGGCAAAATTCGTTTTAAAATATTTTTTGGACGATTTTACCGACGGGGAGATAGATTACTGTGTAAACGGAGCGTATACCGGCAGCTTCGACAGCGATCAGCCGGCTCCGGTTTCTATTGTAGGAAAAAACATAAATATTCTGGAACTATGGCACGGACCCACATGCGCGTTCAAGGATCTGGCGCTTCAGCTCCTGCCGTATTTACTGACAACATCAGCAAAAAAAGTAAACGGCGGCAAAAAGAGTGTAATACTTGTAGCAACCTCTGGAGATACGGGCAAAGCGGCGCTTGAAGGCTTCAAAGACGTGGAAAACACCGAGATTCTGGTATTTTATCCGAGTCATGGAGTAAGTCCCATGCAGAAGCTGCAGATGGATTCCCAGAAGGGAAACAACGTACATGTATGCGCAATCGACGGTAATTTCGATGATGCTCAGACAGGTGTGAAAAAAATCTTTACCGACGCAGACGTGAAAAAGAGACTCTCGGACAATGGAATGCTGTTTTCCTCGGCAAACTCTATCAACTGGGGAAGGCTTGTGCCTCAGATAGTTTATTATATTTCCTGCTACTGTGACATTAAGGACAGTCAGAATACGGAAAACGGATTTAATGTAGTGGTTCCTACCGGTAACTTCGGCAACATATTAGCCGCTTATTACGCAAAAAAGATAGGAGTGCCTATTAACCGGCTTATCTGTGCGTCAAATGCGAACAACGTGCTTACAGATTTTATAAAAACCGGAAAATATAACCGAAACCGTGAATTTTATACCACTATATCTCCGTCGATGGATATTCTGATTTCCAGCAATCTTGAAAGAATGCTGTTCGAACTTTGCGGGAATAATGATAAGGAAGTGGCAAAGCTCCAGCAGTCGCTTTGGGAAACCGGAGAATTTACGGTAAGCGGAAAAGTAAAACAGGCGTTCAGTGAAATATTCTGGGCAGGATACTGTAATGATGACGAAACACTTGGTACGATCGGAAAATATTTCAGGGATTACGGATATCTCTGCGATACCCATACGGCGGTAGCGCTTAATGTATACGGTCAGTATCTGCAGGATACCGGCGATGACAGACCTGCGGTTATAGCTTCTACGGCGTCACCCTATAAATTCGCAAAAAGCGTGCTTTCGGCTGTAAGCGATAAAAAAGCGGAGACGGAATTTGATAATGTAAGGCTGTTAAGCGAAGTGACGGGCACCGATATTCCGGCGCCGATAAAGGCGCTTGAGAATGCCGAAGTAAGATTTAATCGGGTATGCGGAAAGGATGAAATGCTTAAAGCTGTATATGACGCGGTAGGCATAAAATAAACCTGCATATACTTAAAGGGCGAACTGCAAATGTTCGCCCTTTAGAGTATTGTTATTTGGATTTGTAAGTGTCGCAGCAGGTTTCAGAGGATGTGCAGGCAGTGCTGTTGCCCACCTGTATTTTTCCCGCTGTGCAAACGTCTGCGGAATCGTGGTATATACAGCTTTTAACGCTGCAGGATACACAGGACTGAGTTTCGTTGCATTTAGTCATTTTACATTTTCCTTTCAAAAAAGAATGTGACAAAGAACTTGTCAAAATTATTATTAGGCGAAAACATGATATTATTCACGGACAGGAGGAATAACCGCTGAGTATTTTTGCTATTTCGGATCTGCACCTTTCTTTCGGCGCAGATAAAAAGATGGATATTTTCAAAGGCTGGGAAAACTATACGGAAAGACTCAGAGCCAACTGGCAGAGAATGGTAAAACCGGACGACACGGTTATCCTGGGAGGTGATTTTTCCTGGGCGCTGAAGCTTGAAGATACCTTGGCTGATTTTAAATTTTTGGAAAGCCTGCCGGGAAGAAAACTTATGATTAAGGGAAACCATGATTTGTGGTGGTCTACGGCCAAAAAGCTGCGGGAATTCTGGGTCGGGAATAAAATAGATTCGGTGGATATTATATATAACAGCTGTGCTGTGGCCGAAGGCTTCGCCATAGCAGGCACAAGAGGCTGGTTTTATGATGCGGAGAACAGTAAAAAGGTACTGCTCAGAGAAGCGGGAAGGCTTGAAATGTCTCTCATAGAGGCGGAGAAAACCGGACTGCCGGTTCTTGTCTTTCTTCATTATCCGCCGGTACATGCAAAAGAAGTATGCCGGGAGATTATGGACGTTCTCAAAAAGTACGCTGTAAACCGAGTATTTTACGGACATCTTCACGGAACCGGAGCGTACGGAGCCGTAAAGGAGTATGATGGTATTGAATTCCGGCTTATTTCCTGTGATTTCATTGAATTTACACCTTATTTTATAGCATAATATATTAAAATTAGCTAAATTTACGAAACATTTTAAAAATTGCTGGAAAATTTACGGATACTATGATATAATACTTAAGATTATATAAGGACTGTTTAAGTCTGTGCGGAGGTTAAATCAAAAATGAGTTTAAAAGAAACAAAAAAGATATCTGCAAACAGATATGAACTTGAAATTTTAGTTGACGGTGAAAGATTCCGTCAGGCTATAAAAGATGCCTATAATCAGAACGCCGATAAGATAAATGTGCCCGGATTCAGAAAGGGAAAGGCACCTTATCATTTCGTTGAGACATATTACGGAGCGGAAATTTTCTTCGAGGATGCTCTTAATCTTATATACAGTGATGTTGTGGAAGAAGCTATAAAGGAATCCGGACTTAAGGTTATAAATGATAAGATGGATTTCAACATGGTCTCCATTTCAAAGGAAGACGGAGTGGATTTCAAGGTAGCGCTTACGACTTATCCTGAAATAGAGATAGGAAATTATAAGGGTCTGAAAGCTGAAAAGCTCAAAGTAAAGGTTGAGGACAGCGAGATAGACGCGCAGATAAATTCAATGGCTGACCGCAACGCCAGAATGACGGAGGTTACAGACAGACCGTCAGCTATGGGCGATACTGTTGTTATAGATTTTGAAGGCTTCAAAGACGGTGTGCCGTTCGAGGGCGGGAAAGCGGAAGGACATTCACTTGAGCTGGGCTCCGGCAGCTTTATACCGGGATTTGAGGAACAGCTTGTAGGTCATAATGTTGACGATGAGTTTGAGATTACTGTAACCTTCCCCGAAGAATACGGCGCAAAAGATTTAGCCGGCAAAGAGGCGGTATTCAAGATTAAAATTCATGCTATCAAGATGCGCGAGCTTCCGGCTATAGATGATGAGTTTGCCAAGGACGTAAGCGAATTTGATACATTGGATGAGTTAAAGGCGGATCTTAAAGCCAAGACTTTGGAGCGCAAGCAGAAGGCCGCGGATGAGGAAGTTGAAAATGAGTTGGTACAGCAGATTGTTGACGGTATCAAGGGTGAAATACCCGAAGCTATGTTCGAAAACAGACTCAACCAGAGTGTTGATGAGTTTTCTTACCGTCTGCAGTCTCAGGGACTGGATATGAACACATATCTCAAGTATACAAACTCAAGTATTGACGATTTCAAGAAGAGTTTCCGTCCTCAGGCAGAGTCACAGGTAAAATTCCGCCTTGCGCTTGAAAAGATAGTGGAACTTGAAAACATTACCGCATCCGAAGAGGAAATAAACGAGCAGTTCGAAAAAATGGCTAAGGATTACGGTATGGAAGTCGATAAGATCAAAGCAGCTGTTCCGGCAGAGGAGATAGCTAAGGATCTGGCGGTCGGAAAGGCGATTGATTTTATTAAGGAAAATGCGGAAATTACCGAAGTGGATCAAAAAACCGAAAAAGCCGAGTCTGCAAAAGCAGAGACTAAAAAGGCTCCGGCTCAAAAAAAGACAACCGCTGCAAAGAAAACTGCAGCTGCAAAAAAAACTACTGAGAAAAAAACCAAAGATGCTGAATAACTGATTACAAACTGATTGTTTTGTTCACACTATGGTTGCCGGCATCTAACGGTGCCGGCATTTTTAAAACCAAAACTGGCAGCCGTGCCATAAAAACGGCTAATATAAAGAAGTTGGGAGAAGTATATTATGGATATGACATTAATACCTTATGTTATAGAGCAAACAGGCAGAGGCGAGCGTTCTTACGATATTTTTTCAAGATTGCTCAATGACCGTATTATAATGCTTCATGATCAGGTCAATGATGCTACCGCAAGCGTGATTATCGCTCAGATGCTTTATTTGGAAGGCCAGGATCCGGAAAAGGATATAAACTTTTACATCAACAGCCCCGGAGGTTCTGTAAGCGCAGGATTGGCTATTTATGATACAATGCAGTATATTAAGTGTGATGTAAGCACTATCTGCATGGGTATGGCGGCAAGTATGGGCGCATTCCTCTTGTCTTCCGGAGCCAAGGGCAAACGTTTTGCGCTTCCGAACAGCGAGATTATGATTCATCAGCCCTTAGGCCAGGCTCAGGGTCAGGCTACTGATATTCTCATTCACGCAAATCATATTGAAAAAACAAGGGCAAACCTTAATAAAATCCTCGCCGAAAATACCGGAAAGCCGCTTGAAGTTATCAAACAGGATACCGAGAGGGATAACTTTATGTCGGCGGCTGAGGCGGCTGAGTACGGTCTTATTGACAAGGTTATTACTAAAAGATAAGGGGTAAAATATGCCACACGAGCATGAAAACGATATCCGCTGTTCTTTCTGCGGCAAATCTCAGGATGAAGTGACGAGGCTTGTAGAGGGTCCGGGAGTTTATATTTGCGACAGCTGTATACAGTTCTGCAATTCCCTGCTTTTTGACGATGAAACAGCTGCAAGGTCACGTTCCAAAAAGAAAAAACCCGAAGAGTTTGTTCTTCCGAAGCCTCAGGAGATAAAGCAGAAGCTTGATGAATATGTGATAGGACAGGACGATGCAAAAAAGACACTATCGGTTGCGGTTTACAATCACTATAAGAGGATTTTCAAAAACACCGACGATCAGGTCGAGCTCAATAAAAGCAATGTGCTGATGTTAGGTCCCACCGGCGTAGGAAAAACTTTGCTTGCGCAGACGCTGGCAAGGACTCTCGACGTACCCATAGCCATTACCGACGCTACCACTCTTACCGAGGCGGGATATGTCGGCGAAGATGTTGAAAATATCCTTTTGCGGCTTATTCAGGCGGCTGATTATGACATTGAGAAGGCAGAGCGCGGAATAATTTATGTCGACGAAATTGATAAGATAGCCAGAAAATCCGAAAACGCTTCCATAACCCGCGATGTGAGCGGAGAGGGCGTTCAGCAGGCGCTGCTTAAAATTCTTGAAGGCACGGTCTCGAATGTTCCGCCTCAAGGCGGCAGAAAGCATCCTCAGCAGGAGTTCATACAGATAGATACCACTAATATTCTGTTTATATGCGCGGGCGCGTTTGACGGAATAGAAAAAGTGATAGAAAAACGAATGGGCGGCTCAAGTATGGGATTCGGCGCGGATGTAAAATCGCCTAAGAGTATAGAAGCGCAGGCGTTAAGCTCGGCGGTGACTCATCAGGACCTTGTAAAGTTCGGATTGATTCCCGAACTTGTAGGCAGACTTCCGGTAATCACAACCCTGAACGGAATGGACAGGAGCACGCTTATAAAAATAATGACGGAACCTAAGAATTCAATAATAAAGCAGTATCAGGCTTTGTTCAGGATGGACGGAATCGAACTTGTATTCGATAAAAAAGCGCTCGACAGAATTGCCGATCTTACGGTTGAGCGCAAAACCGGAGCAAGAGGACTCAGATCCATTATAGAGGGAGTTTTACAGGAATATATGTTTACGGCTCCGTCAGATGAGGGCATAAAAAAGATTACTATAACCCAAAAAACAGTGGACGGCGGATCTGCCGAAATAGAGAAAAAGTAACAAAATGCTATAAAGCCGTTTAAAGCCTTTGCCTTAAACGGCAATTTTTATATAACGTTAATTTATGTACAGAAAATATTAAAAACCGTTTTTGCCGTTTAAAAATTACAGTAAAATCTATACGAAAGGAGAAATACTGTGAAAAAATTTTTATTTAAAAGGAAGATAAACGTAAAAAATATTTTAAGCCTTACTATTGCCGGAATTATAAATGCCTGCGGAGTTACTTTGTTTCTTGCACCGGTGAATTTGTATGACAGCGGAATTTCCGGAACCTCTATACTGCTTTCACAAATAACTCCTCATCAGTGGACGCTTTCGCTGTTTCTTATTTTACTCAATATACCGATGTTTCTTTACGGTCTCAAAAAACAGGGAGCGGCTTTTACGCTTTCAGCTATTTATACGGTTATTGTATACTCGGTTACCGCATTTATAATTACAGATGTTTTACCTGTTGATGTAAATACGTCATCTCCTCTTGCCGAACAGGATCTTTTGCTATGCGCGGTTTTCGGCGGAATAATTTCGGGAGCGGGAAGCGGTCTGGCTATTCGCAGCGGCGGGGCGATGGACGGTATAGAAGTTATGGCTGTCATCTTTTCTAAAAAGCTTGGACTTACCATGGGTAAATTCGTTATGATTTACAACGCTTTTCTTTATATAACAGCAGGCTTTATTATGAAAAGCTGGGTAATACCTCTTTATTCCATAGTTACCTACGCCATAGGACTGAGGGCGGTGGATTTTATCGTGGAAGGTCTTGACAGAAGCAAGTCGGCAATGATAATCACGTCAAAACCGCTGGATGTGAGCGCCGAGCTGTCTAATATGTTTGAGTCAGGCGCTACTGTGTTAGAAGCGAAAGGAGGATATTCCAATCTTCCGAAAGGCGTGGTTTATTTTGTGGTAAACCGTTTTCAAATCGGAAAAATGCAGCAGCTCGTGCATGAAGTGGATCCCAAGGCTTACATAACA
The DNA here is from genome assembly GCA_944384855.1 of uncultured Clostridia bacterium. Lineage (GTDB taxonomy): Bacteria > Bacillota > Clostridia > Oscillospirales > Acutalibacteraceae > UBA737. The sequence continues at coordinate 19,849 of CALWUY010000075.1, forward strand.
ATAAGTGAAGTTGCTGATGTGTATACAGCAAATAATCGGCCGGACTAAAATATGTTTTCAATATGTGACTGCCTGTTTTTATTTGAAAAATGCTGTTAAATCGCAATTATGTTATTGAAACGGATTCGACCTGTCTGATAAAATATCTTCATAAAGGAGGATAAGGATATGCTTTTAACAGACGAATCACAGCTTCGGAAATTCGCGGTCAAACATAGATTATGGCAGGGAATCCCAAGTATAGAACGGACAAAAAAAGGCAGGACCTTTATAAGCTTTTACTCGGGAAAAACGTCGGAAACTTTCGGAAATTATGAAATTCTCCTCAAAAGCGATGATTTGAAAAATTTCGGTGATCCTGTTGCAGTGGCATATAGCGGTAAAAATTGCCGCTGTTTTGACGGGGTACTATGGATTGATCCTTTGGGACGTCTTTGGTTTTTATGGAATGTTCAGCCTGAAAATATGGTATATGCAGCTATATGCGATGATCCGGATTCCGATGAGCTTGTGTGGAGCAAGGAGTTTTGTGTGGGGGAAGGAGTTATTATGAACCGCCCGACAGTTCTTTCGAGCGGCGAATGGCTTTTCCCTATAGCAGTATGGAAAAAAGAACTGCACAGCGCATTGCGCGGAAAAAACACATGTAAATCCGCCGCTTATGTATACAAAACAGTTGACGACGGAAAGACTTTTACAAGAATGGGAGGTGCCTCTGTCAGAGGACGTGTATTTGATGAGCATATGATTTTAGAACTTAATAATAAAGTTCTGAAGATGCTTGTGCGTACGAATTACGGAATAGGAGAGTCTTACTCCTATGACAGAGGTAAAAACTGGACGTCCGGCCAGGACAGCGGATACGGAGGGCCTAATTCGCGCTTTCATATAAGGAGGCTCGCCTCCGGAAGAATTTTACTTATAAATCATTATAAATTTACCGGAAGAAATAATATTACCGCGTTGCTTTCAGAGGATGAGGGTAAGACCTTTAAATATTCCCTTTTGCTCGATGAAAGAGCAAATATCGCGTATCCCGACGCGGTAGAGGGTGAGGACGGATTCATTTATGTGGTATATGACCGTGAACGAGGAAGTTACAGAACGTCTCTCGAAGAAGTGTATAAGGATGCCAGGGAAATCCTTATAGCAAAATTCACTGAAAATGATATCGTAAACGGTAAAATAATATCTGAGGGAAGCAGGCTTAAAATAGTTGCGAGTAAACTCGGGAAACTTGATGAAAACGATGCTGATCCATTTGAAAAAAACCGGATTTCTGACAGTGAGCTTGCCGAAAAACTCATAAACGCAAAAAAGGAAAATGCAGTAAGAAAAATTTTTGAACTGTATTCGTTTAATTGCATTAATATACGGGATTACGATGCACAAAAGCTGGACCGCCTTATAAGTGAATTCAAAGCTTCGGGCAGCTGCGATAAACAGCTTCTGGCACAGATAATAGGTTTTGTACGAAAAGTGCCCGCAGAGAAAAAAGAGGTCATTCCTATAATAGAAAAAGTAACGGATTATATAGGGAAAAATCTTAATGAAGATATTACGGTAAATCTGTTGGCCGAGCATACCGGAATAAGCGTATATTATTTGTCCCATCTGTTTAAATCGGTGACAGGCACGACTATTATAAAATACCGGAATGAATTACGGCTTACTAAAGCAAAAATTATGCTGATAAACAGTGATGATACAGTAAACGATATAGCACATTCGGTTGGATTTTGCAGCGGAGCTTATTTTACAAAGATTTTTTCAAGACTTGAAAAAATAACCCCTACAGAATACAGAAAACTGAATAAAAGATAGTATATCTGCCGGGTGATGAGTGTTTAAGAAATGGATTAGAAGTATCGGAGCAAATTCTGGTGATATTTCGTTTTTTAAACCTTAAAAACCGCCGTCTTACGTTAAGTTGAACTGCCCCAATTTGTGCGGACAGTACAAAAACCGCCTTTATGGTAGTTGAAATTAAATTTTAAGCAACGAACTGGCATCGCTTTTCAAGTGGTGTCAGTTTTGTTTTCAACTGGATGCGTTTA
>CALWUY010000076.1 GCA_944384855.1 uncultured Clostridia bacterium
ACAGTTTTCATGACGAATGGTTGAGCCTCCTGTCTGTTTTGTGTGGCAACTTAACTGTACCACAGGACTTACCATTCGTCACTTCTTTTTTTATTCTTTACTGTAACACATCTATTGTAAACCTACAAGCAGTGTTAGCGGTGAAAATCGGACGCACTTGAAAAAACGGCGGAAATATGGTATATTATTATATTATTTTTTATATTTGCTATACGGAGGCGTAATTGATGGGAACCGAAGGCAAAATTCTACATCCTAAAGGCAGGATAAGAGGCGGGGCGATTTTACCTCATTTAAAAGATACGGCAGAAATCAAAACTGTTGTAATGCCGGCTGTAAGCGAGGTCAGGATCGGACTTAAACAGCATATCGGCGCTCCGGCAATACCGGTTGTTAAAAAAGGCGATAAGGTTTATATAGGAACTCTGATCGCTCAGGCATCCGGTTTTGTAAGCGCAAATATGCATTCGAGTGTTTCCGGAAATGTGAAGGATGTACTTGAAGATTGTATAATAATTGAGTCTGACGGTAAAATGGAAAACGATCCGGGCCTGAAGCCGTTTGAAGCAGATACTCCTGAGGATATCGCCGCGGCCGCCGAAGCTTGCGGTCTTGTAGGACTCGGGGGAGCGGGCTTTCCGGTTAAAGTCAAACTGACAATAAAGGAAGACACTCCTATAGACACGCTTATTATAAATGCGGCCGAATGTGAGCCTTACATAACAAGTGATTACCGCGAATGCATGGAAAACAGCGAGGATGTCATAGAAGGTGCTTATCTTCTGAAGAAGATTTTTAAAATTCCGGATGTTATAATCTGTATTGAAAAAAATAAGGGAAAAGCCGTTAAAATGTTCAACATGTTTTACAACGGCAGACATGATAATGAGGAAGGCATAAGGCTTATGGAACTGCCCACAAGGTATCCTCAGGGAGCGGAGAAAGTAATCATTTATTCTGCTACCGGGCGAAAGGTACCGGCAGGAAAGCTTCCGGCGGATGTAGGATGTCTTGTTATGAATGTTACGAGCGTTGCGACGCTTTACCGGTTTATCACAACCGGTATGCCGCTGGTTTCCAAAAGAATTACGGTCGACGGCAGCGCCGTTTCACAGCCGCAGAATGTAATGGTTCCTATAGGTACTCCCATAAAGGACGTGCTGGAATTTGTAGGCGGAATTGATGAAGAAGCCGATGAAATAATAATGGGCGGACCTATGATGGGTATAGATGTATATGATGAAAACGCGGTCATTGAAAAACGCAATAACGCAATAACGGTTATGAAGGCTCCTAAAAAGTCTCACGTACAGACCGCCTGTATCAAGTGCGGGAGATGTGCGGGAGCCTGTCCGATGCAGCTGTATCCGGCCAGGGTGGAAGCGGCTGTCAGCTTCGGTAAATACGAAGCACTTGAAAAACTGAATGTCAGCTATTGTATAGAATGCGGAAGCTGTTCGTTTGTGTGCCCGGCAGGCAGGCCGCTCACGCAGGTTATGAGGCTGGCTAAAACGGAAATAAAGAAGGGGGCGGCTAAATGAAAAGTTTGTTAAACGTTAATTCTTCGCCGCATATAAAACATCCTGATACAACAAGCGGGATAATGCTTGATGTCATAGTTGCTTTACTGCCGGCTTGCGTATTCGGATGCGTAATTTTCGGCATAAGCGCTGCGGCAGTATTGGTGACATCGGTTCTTTTTGCGGTTGTAAGTGAATTTTTATGGAATAAAATACTTAAAAAGCCGAGTACCTCGGCAGACCTTTCGGCTGTAGTTACAGGACTGCTTCTGGGAATGAATCTGCCGGCAAAAACTCCGCTTTGGATGGTGGCTATAGGCAGTATAACCGCTATAATCGTAGTAAAGCAGATGTTCGGCGGACTTGGGTGTAATTTTGCGAATCCGGCTATTACCGCAAGAATAGTAATGCTGGTTTCGTTTCCCGGCGCAATGAGCAGATTTGAACTTCCGTTTGTCGACACATCTACCGGAGCCACGCCTTTGGTATATTTATCGGCTGAAAGCGCCGATATTCCGCAGGCCGTAAATTTCAAGAATCTGTTTTTCGGCCTTGAGGAAGGCTGCATAGGAGAAACATCCGCATTTCTGCTTATAATCGGAGGACTGTATCTGATATTAAGGCGGGTTATAACACCTACTATTCCGGTAAGCTTCGTAGGCACCGTTGCTTTGATGTCCTTTTTGTTCGGTGAAAATGTTTCTATTGCGGTTTTCGGAGGAGGGCTTATACTCGGAGCCGTATTTATGGCGACAGATTACACAACCTCACCTACAACCGAACTCGGAAAACTCATATTCGGCATAGGCTGCGGATTAATTACATTTGTGATACGCAGATACGCCGCGTTGCCCGAAGGAGTATCGTACTCGATTTTAATAATGAACATACTGGTTCCGTACATTAACCGGATAACATTTAAAAAGCCATTCGGATATGTAAAGCCTGTAAAGGAGGCGGTGCCGAATGAATAAGATAAAGGAGTTTATAAGGAATAACTGGAGTGATATATTCAAACCGGTTACGGTGCTTTTGGCGATATGTGTAATAATACCGCTGGCGCTGTCGCTTACTAATGAGATTACAGCGGCGAGAATAGAAAATCTGGCTGCCGAGAGCGAGAGGGAAACTATGTCGGAACTGATTGATGCTGACAGCTTTGAACCGGTTTCGTTTGACGGTAAAAACGGCAGGTTTGATTTTAATATAGCTAAGGACGCTGACGGAAAAGCGGTGGGATACATATTTACAACTTCCGAGAAAGGATACGGCGGCGAGGTTTCGGTTATGACAGCGATCGATACAGACGGGAACATAAAGGCTGTATCTGTGCTTGACGCGTCAAACGAAACACCGGGACTCGGTCAGAATGTAACCAAAAGCGGTTTTTACTCACAGTACAGCGGATTAAGCGGTGAAATTTCGGTTGTAAAAAGCGGAGCTGACTCTGAGAACAACGAAATAGATGCTGTCACTGGAGCTACGATCTCCTCGAGAGCAGTGACCGCTGCCGTAAACAGAGCTTTGCAAAATTTCAGCGAGTATTCGTCGGAAACCTTTAAAGAAACGGAGGCGGCGTCAGATGAACAGTAAATATATCAGTACCTTTACAAACGGTCTTGTAAAGGAAAATCCGACTTTAAGGCTCGTTTTGGGGACCTGTCCCACACTGGCGGTCACAACTGCTGCAGTAAACGGCATCGGTATGGGAGTATCGGCTACGTTGGTGCTGATATGTTCTAATTTGGTTATATCTTTGCTTAGGAACGTTATACCTGATAAAGTAAGAATTCCGGCCTTTATAACAATAATTGCCGGTTTTGTAAGCGTAGTGCAGATGCTTGTTAAGGCGTTTTTGCCTTCAATAGATAAATCTTTGGGTATTTTTCTGCCGCTTATAGTCGTAAACTGTATAATTTTGGCAAGAGCTGAAATGTTCGCTTCTAAAAACGGTCCGTTATTAAGCGTACTGGACGGTTTGGGAATGGGTTTAGGATTTACCGCGGTGCTTACCGTTATGGGCGCAATACGGGAATTTTTAGGCGCCGGTTCGATTTTTTCACTGCCGGTAACTTCTGAGATTATAGATCCTATGATAGTATTTCTGCTTCCGCCCGGAGGATTTTTCGTCTTCGGAATACTGGTAGCGGTATCTAACGCAGCAGCAAAGAAAAAAGGCAAAAAGCCGGTTGAAAGCTTAGGCTGCGAGAATTGTCCTTCAAGAAATATGTGCACAAGAGTTCAAATAGGCTGTGAAGATGCAAAGGAGGCGGACGCTGATGAGTAGTACAACCATAGTTTCCATATTGATTGCAGGTATACTTACAAATAATATGGTGCTTTCAAAGTTTTTGGGAATATGTCCGTTTCTGGGGGTTTCCAAGAAAACTAAAACTGCTTTTTCAATGAGCATAGCCGTAACTTTAGTAATGGTTATTTCAACCGCTGTGACATGGCCGATTTACACATATATACTTTATCCGGATTATACATATCTGCAAACCATTGTGTTCATTCTGGTTATTGCGGCGATAGTTCAGTTTATAGAAATAGTGCTCAAAAGGTATATAAAGCCGATATATAATGCTTTGGGAATTTATCTGCCGCTTATAACCACAAACTGTGCGGTATTGGGCATTACGATGCTGAACATTACAGACGAGCTTGATTTTGTTAAATCGCTTTTTAATGCTCTGGGAGCGGGACTTGGATTTATGCTCGCGATGCTTCTGTTCTCAGGAGTCAGAGAAAGACTGGAAACTTCGGATATTTCGGAATTTTTGAAGGGACTGCCTGTAACTCTTATAGCCGCGGCAATAGTATCTCTGTCGTTTTTGGGCTTTGCGGGGATAGGAGGATAAGAGTATGATTATTTTACTGCCTGTTATAATTGTAGGCATTATAGGTCTCATTGCCGGGATAGGACTTTCGGTGGCGTCAAAGTTTATGGCGGTTCCGGCAGATGAAAAGCAGGAAAAAATACGCGCGGCGCTTCCGGGAGCTAACTGCGGAGCCTGCGGTTATTCCGGATGTGACGGATATGCTGCGGCTGTAGCTTCAGGAGAGGCTTCACCTGACAAATGCGCTCCTGGAGGCGAGACTGCCGCTAAAGAGATTGCCGATATATTGGGAGTTGAAATAGAAATAGAGCATAAAACGGCATTTATTTCATGTTCCGGCAGCGGCGGTATTGCAAAAAGTAAGTATAACTATACGGGTATGGAAAGCTGTGCGGCGGCAGCTGCCTTGTATTCGGGTCCGCTTGAGTGCGGTTATGGCTGCATAGGCTTAGGAGATTGTGTTAAAGCATGTCCGTTCGGGGCAATACTTACGGAAAACGGCAAACCGGTGGTTTGCGGCGATTTGTGTTTAGGCTGCGGCAAATGTGTTGAAGTCTGCCCCAAAAGGCTTATTTCACTGCTCCCTAAAAACCATACGGTTACGGTGGCGTGCGCCAACAGACAAAAAGGACCGTCTGTTGCTAAAAACTGTGAGGTTTCATGTGTAGCCTGCAGGCTTTGTGAAAAGCAGTGTGATGCGGGAGCAATCAAAGTAATAGATAATTTAGCGGTCATAGATTATTCTCTTTGCACCGGCTGCGGTAAATGCAAAGCCGCTTGCCGCCGCGGGGTTATATTGTAGCCATATTTTATCTTATAAGATTAAAAACTGTCACTGATTTTTCAGTGACAGTTTTTATAAAATATAAAAATATATTTAATTTTCCGAAATCATGGCCTGTAAACTGCCAGTGATTTGATTTAATTTTTTATCTATATACTTTTTCGTATCGGTATTGTAGGCGCAGTCAATATTTACATTATTATCAGCCATTAGATTTGTAACAGGGTAAACTGATGTCAAACCGCATACATTTCCATTTATGTCCGAATCAGCAGATTGTACATTGTATGCTTCAAAATCTGTAGAAACTTCTCCAAATTCCAACTGCAGGTTATTTACGGTAAATTCCTGATTTATAGCGCCTGAGGGACGATATATCCTTATACGCAGCGCAATGGCTTCAGGATTTTTAAAATAATTGCTTGGAAAAGTAAATGTATTAGTCCGGCTTCCTGAAACCGGATATTTATACCAATAATTATTACCATTAAATGTTTCTCCTATAGCCCCGATGCCTAATTGTAATGAACTGTCAATTTCTTTGCAGCTCAAAGTACAGGTTGTGTTTATTAAATCACTGACTTTAAAATTATCAATAATAATATCTTTATACGACAGTGAAGCTAATGAAAAAGTTAAATTTTCAACAGAACATAAATTTTTCCCGTATCTTCTGACGTTAAAACTGTTTAAAACTTGAGAAACATAGTTGCTTAGTGTAGATCCCTTTACAATCATAGGTTTCACTTTAGCATCTATTTCAATGTCAGAATCTGTGTAGTTGTTGACGTACATATGAGCTGTTATGGTTCCGGCATCTGACAATGTAATTGTGTTTGCTAAACCGTCTATAAATATGTTAATAGTTGTATGAGTTTCGCTGTTATTTTTTTCTACATACCATTGAGATATATAATAACCGCTGGGCAATACATCTGTAGTGGTTAATAAAATTTTATTGGATGTTGTGGCTTGAACTGTGCCTGTAACAGATAGAGTACCGTCTTCATTATCAGTAACAGTTATTCCATTCTCAGTATATGGAAATGTTACAGTATAAGGGTACGGAAGCAGATTTCTGCTTCCGATTTTTACATTCAATTCATGCTCTATCGGCGATATATCGTCAATTACTAAAGCACTGCCTCCGGAAACGGTTTCTTCTATTGCGGAAGAAAAAGTGTTATTGATGTTTACATTTAATTCGTTTATAGCTTCGGCTACAGATGTACCGCTTTGAGCGTTCTGGCTTTGCGGGTTATAGGTTTGATCAACCGCAGGGATATCAAGAGAAGCGATGTCCTCGTCTGTAAAATAATCCACTCCTTTTACAGGGGTGTATCCGTCCGCGCCTTTAAGCCCTGCCAACTGTTCGCCGGTGAAATCTTCATAGGTAAAAGGATCTCCTTTATCACCTTTTTCACCCTGTGGTCCCTGCGCTCCGGTATCGCCTTTATCGCCTTTTTCTCCCTGTATGCCCTGTATGCCTTGCGGTCCGGTATCGCCTTTATCGCCTTTGTCGCCTTTAAACATTCCGCTGTCTGCATCGTCCCTTACCGACTGAGCTATATCCTGTGTCTGGCTGTATATATTTATTAGCTGCTCATACTGTGTGGGTGTATAACTGTCAGGGTCATCTCCGGATATTTCTCCCCCCTGATAAACTTTGATGATTTCAGGCAATGTTGTTATTACCGTACTTTCTTTTATTCCGCTGAGTGATACCGAAAAATACGGGGGCTTTATTACTTCATAAGGGACAATACAAGTGTTATCTCCAGAATAAAGGGGATTTCCTTCTTCGAGAATTACTGCTGATGATACATCAAGCAGATCGTTTTTGAACACTGCGGTTTTAACCGAGCCGTTCCAGCTGTCATCTGTAAAAAATTTGATTTTAAGATAATTTACGCTGTCTGAAACTACACTTTGGGTATCGAGTTTTATTTTCTGATTGAAAATTTCTGCCTTAATCATAAAAAACTTCCTTTTTTAATATTATTTCAGTATTTCGCATACTGCTTTGAACCAATATTATAAAAAAAGGAACAGGACATTCTCCGACATTTATTAAATGAGTATTTTGCGGTTTACTTTTTTTATATTTTGATGTAAAATAATAAGTAATGCTGTTGTATGCGGAAGGAAGATGCAAATTGAAAAGGATATTGATAATCGGGGGCGGAGCATCAGGTCTTATGGCGGCAGTAACCTCGGCAGAAAAGTACGGAAAGTCTGCTGAAATTACCGTAATCGAAAAAAATCAGCGCCCCGCAAGAAAACTTATGATAACGGGCAAAGGAAGATGCAATGTTACGAATAACTGTTCTCTTGATGAGCTGATTTCAAATATACCTGTTAACGCAAGGTTTTTGTATTCCGCGTTTTCATCTTTTCTTCCGTGCGATACTATGTCTTTTTTCGAGAAACAAGGTGTTCCGCTTAAGACAGAACGCGGCAAACGGGTTTTTCCGGTATCGGACAAAGCGGCAGATATCGTAGACGCGCTGGTAAATTCCGCAAAAAAGTCCGGAGTCGAAATAATCAACGCAGCAGCCGAAGGAATACAGATATCTGACGGCCGAGTTTCCGGAGTTATTTTACGGGACGGAAATGTTTTGAAATCGGAAAGTATTATATTGGCAACAGGGGGATTATCTTATCCTGTAACCGGGTCGACCGGTGACGGATATCGGTTTGCGGAGAGTTTGGGGCATACTGTAACTGAACTCAGGCCGTCTTTGGTACCTATCGAGTGCCATGAAGGTTTTTGCAGCAGGCTTTCGGGATTATCGCTTAAAAATGTGAAACTTTCTGTATATGAGGAAGGACGCAAAAAACCTGTTTACAGCGGTATGGGCGAAATGCTGTTTACACATTTCGGAATATCGGGACCTCTTGTGTTAAGTGCGTCGGCATATATCAGGTCTATGGGCAAAAAGAAATATAATGCTTTTGTGGATTTAAAACCCGCCTTAACTTATGAAGAGCTGGACAGCAGGATTTTAAGAGATTTTTCCGAATTTAAAAATAAGGATTTTATAAATTCGCTTGACAAGCTGCTGCCAAAGAGTTTAATTCCCGTAATTGTAGGGCTTTCTGGAATAGAGTCTCATACAAAAGTGAATTCTGTTGACCGGGAAAGTCGCAGAAAACTGTGCTCAATAATTAAAAACTTACCGTTGACACTGACTCGGTTCAGACCGATAGAGGAAGCGATTATAACCCGCGGGGGAGTATCGGTAAAAGAGATTAACCCGTCGACAATGGAGTCGAAAGTTATAAAAGGGCTTTTCTTTGCCGGAGAAGTAATAGATGCCGACGGTCTTACCGGAGGATTTAATTTACAGATCGCATTTTCAACGGGATATACAGCAGGAAGAAATGCATAATAAGGAGAAAAAAATGGTTTCAGTAGCTATAGACGGTCCTGCAGGAGCAGGAAAAAGTTCGCTTTCCCGCAAGGCAGCGGAAATTTTAGGCTTCATATATGTTGACACCGGAGCCTTGTACCGCGCTGTCGGACTTAAATTTTTGCGTTTGGGATATGATACACGGCTTGAGTGCAGTGTGGATAAGATACTTTCGGATACAGAGGTGGATATCAGGTTTGTCAGCGGTGAACAGAGGGTTTTTTTAGACGGCGAAGACGTAACAGATGAAATACGAACGCCTGAAGCTTCTATGATGGCGTCGGCTGTTTCGGCTGTGCCTCTGGTAAGAGAGTATCTGCTTGATATGCAGCGGAAACTGGCAAAGGAAAACAATGTCTTAATGGACGGACGGGACATAGGAACGGTTGTTTTACCCGACGCTACGGTTAAGATTTATCTAACCGCATCTGCGCAGGTAAGAGCTGAGAGAAGATATAAAGAGCTGTGCGGGAAGGGTATACAGACTACCTTTGAAGAGGTGCTCAGAGATATAGAAAAAAGGGATTATAACGATATGCACAGAAAAACCGCGCCTCTTAGAAAAGCGGACGATGCGGTTATTGCAGATACGACGGACTGTAATATAGAACAGTCTTTGGAACTTATACTAAGAATTATAAGGGACGGAATCGGAATTGAAAATAACGTTAGCTGATACTGCCGGATTTTGCTTTGGGGTAAACCGGGCGGTAAATATGGTTTATGATTTATTGACAGAGGGGAAAAAGGTTTGTACGTTAGGGCCTATAATCCATAATCCTCAGCTGGTGGAGGAACTAAGGCAAAAAGGCGTAAGAATCGTTGATGATCCAAAAGAAGCAAGCCGCGGTGAAACATTGGTAATACGTTCGCACGGAGTGGCAAAAAGTGTATTTGACACGGCTGAAAGGCTTGGCATAAAGGTGGCTGACGCCACCTGTCCTTTTGTATCAAAAATACATAGAATAGTCAGCGAGAAAAGCAGCGAGGGATATATAACGGTTATAGCCGGTGACCGAAATCATCAGGAAGTAAAAGGGATAATAGGAAATTGTTTCGGAGAATATTATGTTGTATCGGATTTGGACGAATTGGACTGCCTGCTTTCAGAAAACTGCAATTTTGAACAAAAACCGGTTATTTTGGTGTCGCAAACTACATTTAATGCAGAAATTTGGACAAAAATGCAAAAAAATTTAAAAAAAGTATGTACAAACGCGGAAATTTTTGATACAATATGTAACGCAACCTCTTCCAGACAGGCAGAGGCAGAAAAGCTGTCGAAACATAATGATGTAATTATAGTTATCGGCGGAAGGCACAGCTCAAATACGGCTAAGCTTTATGATGTTTGCTCAAAGAACTGTGAAAATACCTTTCTTATTGAAACTGCAGATGAACTGGCAACCGATACGTTCAAAAACTGCAGCTGTGTCGGGGTTGTGGCAGGCGCATCTACGCCTGCGGGTATAATAAAGGAGGTTATTAAAACCATGTCGGAAATTTTACAACCGGTTGAAGAACAGATGGAGGTAAAAGAATCTGTTCAAAAGAGCTTCGATGAAATGACAGACGAAGAAGCATTCGAAGCATCTCTCAGCAGCTTAACAGACGACCAGAAAGTTGAAGGCACAGTTATTGCTGTTAATCCCACCGAAATCACGGTGGATATCGGCAGGGGCGTAACAGGTTATGTAAGCGCTGCCGAATATTCTTCTGATCCTGATGCGAATATTATGGACGAAGTGAAGGTAAATGACAAGCTCAATCTTATCATTATGAAAATTAGCGATCAGGAAGGAACCGCAATGCTTTCAAAGCGCCGTTATGATGCTATAGCCGGTTGGGACAAGATAGTTGCCGCCAAAGATTCGGGCGAGATATTAACGGGTTTTGTTAAGGATGTCATTAAGGGCGGCGTTGTTGCTTACTCCAATAATGTCAGGGTATTTATTCCTGCATCTCAGGCTACGGCATCAAAGAATGATTCTTTGGAAGACCTTAAGGGTAAGGAAGTTTCATTCCGGATCATTGAAATCGGCAGAGGCAGGAGAGCAGTCGGCTCTATCAGGAGCGTACTGCGTGAGCAGAGAAAAGCTGCAGAGGATAAAATCTGGGCAGAAATTGCTGTCGGCGACAGATTTACAGGTACGGTTAAGTCGCTTACAAGCTACGGCGCATTTGTAGATATCGGCGGAGTTGACGGTATGATACATATTTCTGAGCTTTCGTGGAGCAGAATCAAGAATCCGTCCGAGGTTGTGCTCGTAGGGGATACTGTAGAGGTATACGTTAAAGATATCGACAGGGATAAGAGAAAAATTTCTTTAGGCTACAAGAAACCTGAAGATAATCCTTGGGAGATATTGAAGAATAATTACAAAGTTGACGATGTAGTGAAGGTTACCATAGTAAGCATGACTACATACGGCGCTTTTGCAAGGATCATTCCCGGTATTGACGGTCTTATTCATATATCCCAGATTGCCAATAAGCATATTGCAAAACCGCAGGATGAGCTCACTGTGGGTCAGGAGGTTGAGGCTAAAATCACGGCTATCGACTTTGACAAAAAGCGGGTAAGCCTGTCAATACGTGCGCTTCTTGAACCTGAGGTTAAAGAGGAAGCCGCGGCTGATACTGCTGATGAAACAGTCTATGAAACTCCGGAACAGCCTGTTGAAAAAGCTGAAGAGGAGCCTGTTGAAAAGCCGGCTGAAGAAGCTGCTGAAACGGCGGAGGCTCAGGCTGAACCTGAAGTTAATGATACTGAAACAGCGGAATAATCTGTCTGTTATAATACTGAAATATAAAAAGGAAGGTTTAAAACCTTCCTTTTTTATTTATGCAGATATACGCGCTCAGCGTCTTTTATTACAGCTTTACCGGTTTCCGTATCATCTGTATAACAGATTAAATGTACTCCTTCGGGTTTGAGATTTTCACAAACCGGAACGATATCATCAAGTTCGCAAGCAACCTCTACGCATTTTCCGGCGTTCTGAATTTTTTGAAGAGTCGGTATCCAGTGCTTTGCTGACGGCTGACCGGCTCCGTACACCCATTGGATTCCGCCGAGTTTTTCTATCTGAAGCAGTCTGTCAAGATGCCGCAAAGCGCCCGGTCCGTCAAGATGGTAAAAAGAAGCCGGCAAAAATTCGATTTCCTTCAACAGTTCGGGAATTATGAATTCTTCAAAGTTTTCGGGAGAAATCATACAGCTGAAATCACAGCTTGCAACATACCAAAAATTGTCCGGGTTGAGTATCCCCATCCAGTTTGTGCATCCTTTTTGATAAGGGGATATCATATCGTTGAGTCTCAAAGCCGCTTCCTTAAATACCGGAAAAATCTCATTTACCCTTAATTTAAACTGCTCCGGTTCATCATAGATATCAAATGCTGCGTTCTCCGGACCTCTGAGAGATACCAACCCGTCTGCACCGGCATGCAGGTCGGTTATGCCCACCAAATAGTCGCCTTTAGAATCTTCCAAAGCGGCTTTTGTGATTTCACACATTTTTTTCCACCACGGATTTTTTTCATCGAATTTTATCGGAGGAAAATCTTCATAATCATCAATGCACGGAACCGACCAGCTGGTATCAGTTCCGAACTCGATTTCACATCCGCATAACGAACCGAGAAAGTCAGGACCTAAGTTTGGATTAAATACTGGAAACGCTTCTCCTAAAAAGCCGGTGTTTTTTATGTAATTTCTGAAATTTTTTATTTGATAATCAATATCCAGCCAAGCGTCTTTATTATTTTCGGGACGCTTTAAGCTGATAACTTTATCTGTGCTGTTTTTCGCATATACACTTATTATCGGGCGGTCGTGATTTTCCTTATTCCAAAATTCTCTCCAACGCTGTTCGATTTTATCATAGTTCTCAATCATTTTTTCACCTATAATCAGGGCAATGTATTGCCCGCGGACTTATATATATCATACCATTCTTCACGCGTCAGCGAGATTTCAGCCGCCTTAAAGCTGTCTTTAAGCCGGATGAGATTCGTGGTGCCTGTAACCGGCTGCATTTTAGCCGGATGTCTTAATATCCACGCAATTGCTACAGTCGTTTTGTTCACGCCGTATTTATCACCTATATTTTGCAAGGTTTTATTAAGCTGCGGGAATTTTTCATTATCAATAAAGCACCCCTCAAAGAAACCGTACTGCATTGGAGACCAGGGCTGAATTGTAATACTGTTGAGTCTGCAGTAATCAAGTATACCGCCGTCGCGGTTAGTTGCCGAATCATTATACATGTTTACATTTATGCCTGACTGTATCATAGGAGCATGCATAATTCCGAACTGCAGCTGATTTACGCAGATCGGCATATCAAGTGAGTTTTGCAGCAGTTCTATTTGATAGGAATTCTGATTTGAAACTCCGAAATATTTTACTTTACCTGAATTTTTTAATTCACTGAATGCACGGGCAACTTCTTCAGGTTCCATCAGCGCGTCGGGCCGATGCAAAATCAAAACGTCGATATAATCTGTTCCTAATCTTTTCAGGCTTCCGTTTACGGAATTTATAATGTGTTCATAAGAAAAATCATACATTTTGCCCGGTATTATACCGCACTTTGTTTGAATAATTATTTTTTCCCTTAAGGAAGGAGTGATTGCGTTTCCGAATACTTCTTCACATTTACCGCCGCCGTAAATATCCGCATGGTCGAAAAAGTTAGCGTTATTTTCCAATGAAGTATCAATAAATGCCGATATTTCTTTCGGCGTCATTTCCGATATACGCATACAGCCTACGGCAATCGCAGGTACACGCAGCCCGCTTTTTCCTAAATTTATGTTATACAAAACTAACACTTCCTCCAAGTTGTTTGGTTTAAGTATAGCATATATTAGCTTAATATGCAATTTGAAAAATTGGATAATATTGGGCTTTTTTTACAAATTCTCCGTTAAATTTTTTATAATTTATGTCGATGGAGCGGTCGAATTTTATAAAATTGCAAACCGATAATGTTATTTTTTAGCAAAAATAACAAATGTGTTGCTTGACAAAGGCAATACAAAGCAATAAGATGAAAGTGGAAGTATATTAAGCTTTAAAATAATGAAAGAGGTATTGGTATGATTAAGAAGTTTTTCAGCACAAATTATAAAAAGCCGCTGTTTTGGATAATACCGGCGGCGGTGCTGGTATGCGCCGCGGCTGCGGTGATAGCGGTAACAAATCCTTTTGAAAAAGCAGAAGGTGAACCCAAAAAGGATATGCAGTCGCAGGAGGTAACGGTAAAAGAAGACGGAGCAAGCAAGGATGACGTAACCGTAATCAAGGAAACAAACAAAGAGGAAACACCTCAGTTAACCGAGGATTCTCAGCCTGTTGGGTCGCAAGGGACTGGTATAATACTTCATGGGCCAGATAAAACCGGCGGCTTGAGCGCGGAAGAAGTAAAAAAAATCAAGACCGATTATATTAAGTCAGACGAACGCTATAAGAATCTTCATTATACGAGTGTTGTTATAAACGAATATTACGGTACTTTGTCAGACGGCAGTCTTTTGCTTGATATTTGTATACCCAGAGGATACCCTGACGTAGTGGATGATAATATTTGGTTCAATGTTGTTGATAATTATGCATATTTATTGGAATCAATAAATCATCCTAATCATAATTTGCAGTTATATAAAAACTTCCGGTTTTATGACATAAAAGCTGCTTATGAACAAAATGTTATTACAAAGAAAGTGGTTGATGAAATTTTCAATAAAAATCCTCAGCTTAATATATGTAATGATTATTTAAACCCAAAGGATAATGCCGGAGGGCTCAGCATAAGTGAAATAATTTATATGAAACACTTTTATCTGGAAACACTTTTCGACTCTTACAGGGGTGAAGTGTCATACAGAGATAAATACGGTATTCCAGAAGTGAAAGATTTTTATATATCTGAATATTATAAAACCTTTGGCAGCGGATATAAGGGATATTTTATAAAGCAAAGCAAAGTCAGCGACAATATGTCCGAAACAGTAGGTATTTATAAATACAAACATATTGCAGGTGATAATTTATTGCTTATTGCAGAAAATCCAAATGCAATGACAAATCAGTCTTTTGAGGTAGCCAAGTATAATTGTTATAATTTAAAAAGCGCTTATGAAAATAAGATTATTACTGACGCTGAGTTAGAGCGGTTTTTTAAGGATTTTCCGGAGTATTTAGGAGAGTAAAAATAACATAAAATTAGAAGCAATCAGATGACGGTTCTTTGATTGACATACAATTTATCATACATATAAATTTTCATAAAATTTACGCATTTTATATTTGCATTTTATTGAAAATAACAAGAAATAGTTTGACAATGGCAATACAAAGCAATAAGATGAAAGTGGAAGTATATTAAGCTTTAAAATAATGAAAGAGGGGTATCGGTATGATTAAGAAGTTTTTCAGCGCAAATTACAAAAAGCCGCTGTTTTGGATAATACCGGCGGCGGTATTGGTATGTGCCGCGGCGGCGGTTATAGCGGTAACAAATCCTTTTGAAAAAGCAGAAGGTGAGCCCAAAAAGGATATGCAGTCTCAGGAGGTAACGGTAAAAGAAGACGGAGCAAGCAAGGATGATACAGTTGTAAGCAAAGACACAGAGACAGACAATAAAGCAATCACATCAAAACCCGTAACCAGCGAAGAGCCGGTGACGAGTTCACAGCCCGAAAAGGTTGATCCCGCGGAAGAATTGGCGGCAAAACGTAAAGAGCTGTTTGATAAGCTGTCGCCCACACAGACCGTGGAGGTACGCAATCAGGTGGTAGACTGGCTGCTGAGCGACAGCAAGGATTCGGAGAAAAAGCTGTATACAGATGAAGAAATCGCAAAAATGCGCGCTGAATGTGATAGCTATGAAATGAGCCCGGATCTTATATCTATAGAATTAACAGAAAAGGCAAGCAAGGAGTTGTTTTTCAAAGAGTTTACTCCGGCGGATTTCCCCGGTATTGACTGTAAATCTGTAGTATCCTGTCCAAATGAAAGCGATCGAATTACAGTATTGACAGGAAAATCCTTTCTTGGAGATGAATATGTACTTGACAGATTTAATTTAACTCAAAGAAGTCTTTATATTTATGTAAATGAACAAACCAAAAGAAATATTATAGAAAATATGATCAAACTTCAAAAAATGGATATTGTTGAGTGTGTATCCTTCAATGCTCTTAGATGGTTAGAATGATCTATATCAGCAAATTAAAACAATTGTTAAAATATGATGCGAAAGCAGGAAGTAAAATGATAAAAAAGAAATTATTTGTAATTATTTTAATCGTGTCTTTAATGTTAATGCAAAATTTTGAGTGTACGGCATTGACGGTTGAAGGAGTATAAACGATCAAGGCGCATCAAAGTGATATGATGTAGGTGGAAGTATATTAAGCTTTAAAATAATGAAAGAGGGGTAATGGTATGATCAAGAGGTTTTTTAGTGAAAACTATAAAAAGCCGTTATTTTGGATAATACCGGCGGTGGTGCTGGTATGCGCCGCGGCGGCGGTGATAGCGGTAATAAATCCTTTTGAAAAGGCAGAAGGTGAACCCGAAAAGGTTATGCCGTCACAGGAGGTAACGGTAAAAGAAGACGGAGCAAGCAAGGATGATACAGTTGTAAGCAAAGACACAGAGACAGACAATAAAGTAACCACGTCAAATCCCATAGTAAGCGAAGAGCCGGTGACAAGTTCCA
>CALWUY010000077.1 GCA_944384855.1 uncultured Clostridia bacterium
TGGAACTTGTCACCGGCTCTTCGCTTACTATGGGATTTGACGTGGTTACTTTATTGTCTGTCTCTGTGTCTTTGCTTACAACTGTATCATCCTTGCTTGCTCCGTCTTCTTTTACCGTTACCTCCTGCGACGACATATCCTTATGGGGCTCTTTTTTGGCTTTTATTATCGGATCCGTCAGTAAACATACTCCTACTGCTATACACGCCGTTATTGCCGTTACCGCCACCCAAAACGGCGGCTTTTTGTAATTCAATATCTTCATTACACGGTCTTTCACCCGTATCTCCCCCAATGATAAATTTGTTACCGCTGTTCTCTCCTCACAGCTGCTTAAGTTCACCAGCGCCGCTGAATATTCCTTTTTCCTGTCCTCTCCTATTGTTTTTATTACCTTTTCGTCGCACGCATACTCTATGTCCCTGCAAAACAGCTTGTAGCTTACCCATATCAGCGGATTATACCAATATACTGCCAGCAGTATATATGCCGCAGGTTTCCAGATATTGTCCTTCCTCTTTATATGCGCCCTCTCATGCGCTATCACGTACTCGCTCTCGCTCATATCCATATCATACGGCAGGCATATTTTCGGTCTTATTATGCCTATTACAAACGGCGTTCTTACATAGTCGCACAGCAGCACTCCCTTTTCGTACTCCGTGCTTACCTTTATTTCTCTCTTTAGCTTTATATAATTTACCGCAAAGTATATAAGCATTGCCGCCATACCCGCTATCCATACTACCGCCGCCGCTGTCATCAGCTTATCCGTTATACTGCTTTGCGGCACCATCTCTATATTTACTTCGGGCGCTATTATCGGGTTTACCGTCTGCTGTATCTCTGCCGGTACCGCTTCTACTGCTGACGAAGCTCTCTCCGCAACAGCCGGCGCTGACGTCGTAGGCACAATACTAAGTATGCTTTTGACCGATACCGGCACGGCAAGCCTTATTCCCACAAGCGACCAGTATATACAGCTTATATACCTCGGCGCCCTTTTGCTCAAAATCCGCAACATCAATACCGCCAATACCACCCAGCTTGCCGATATGCTCATATTGAACATTCTTTCAAACAGCTCTGTCATACCCTTTGCCCCCTCCGTCTTTTCCTGACCGACGCTTTACATTATATATCTTTTATTATCTTCAGCAGCTCTTCCTTCTCTTCACGGCTTACTCTCTGACGAGCCGCAAATGCCGCTATAAATTCGGGCAGCGACCCGTTATACAATTCATTTACCGTATTTACGGTTTTAAGCCCCAGATACTCTTCCCTGCTTATTACCGCCGTCACCAGCGCGTTTTCGTTCCGGAATATACCCTTTTGGCACAGTTTTCTCAGCACCGTATACGTCGTCGACTTGCTCCAGTTCAGTTCCTTTCCCGCCAGTTTTACCAATTGAGGTGATTTAACCGGCGCATTTTCCCATATTATATCCGCAAATTTCCTCTCTGTTGCTGCCATGTGCAAATCGTACATCTTTTTCACTCCGTTTTTTCTTATCTTTTCTTCTATTATCAGTTTATTATATATAAACCAAAATGTCAAGCTTTTTTTACAATAAAATAAAAAATCAAGCCGAAGAACCTCGGCAAACTTCAAATTTGTCATTGTTCTTCGGCTTAAAATTAAATTCAATAATATCTTCCGTTTAAAAACGCTATAATCTTTTCAACAGAATCACGGCATTCTTTTGCGGCGGTATCGGATTTATCCGAACGGTAATCGTAAATCGCGCAGTATTCCGTGACAAGCTCGTATAATTTTTTAGAGTATGCTCCGGTGATACGGGTCAAGTTTTCCGTAAATTCTTTACCGTAATTTCGCATTTTATGCTTATCCGCACCCAAAATCAGCCTTTCATAATGAGGCAGACAGAAAACACTTTGGGAATCAAACATTTTTCTGAAATCAGCTTCGGTTTCATAGCATCTGTAAATAGTTTCAATCATACGGGAGATACCGTATTCGATTTTATCACAAATAAAACAGCTGTTTGTGATATCGGCCGCCTTTTCACCTCTTTTTGATGCTGATGTAAATATGCCTTTCTTAAATACCGTATTATTGATTTCATCAATATGCGTCTGAAGCATAAGCGCCAGCTGCAGCCTTCCCCTCTGAGACATCATTTTACCGTAATGATATTCACAAAATCCCACTTTGTTTGTCTCAATCCGCACATCAGGCTCCATCATAGCATCACCCAGAATATAATCTGTGATGCGCTGCTCCACCGTATCGCGCATACGGCATATCGGACAGCCGTCGTTCACCTCAAATACTTCGCTTACAGGTATTGTACAAATATCATCTCTCATAGTCTGCTCCTAAAAAATTGTATTTACATTTTATCCTTTAACAGTTATAATAGTTAGGGTGATAAAATGTTTGATTATGTATTTAAAAATAACAATATACTTATAAAAGGTATTGAGAATTTTGATCTTCCTCACACTCTCGACTGCGGACAGGCATTCCGCTGGGAAGAAAAGCAAAACGGCGTTTGGTACGGCGTAGCTTATAACAAATATCTTGAACTTGAGAAACTCAGCGACGGTACTATTGTGCTTTACAACACAAGCGAAGCCGATTTTACAGATATTTGGTGCGATTATTTTGACTTAAACCGAGATTACAACGAAATCATCGACGCTATAAGCACAAATGATATTTTAAAAGCCGCCGGAAGCTTCGGAAACGGGATACGCGTGCTCAACCAGGAACCGTGGGAAACCTTATGTTCGTTCATAATATCCCAGAACAACAATATCAAACGTATAAAAGGAATAATTTCAAGGCTTTGTGAAAATTTCGGCGAAAATATGGGTAACTATTACACATTCCCGTCGCCCGAAAAACTGGCAGGAAAGACTGTCGACGACTTAGCCGTTCTGCGTTCTGGATTCAGGGCAAAGTACATACTTGACGCCGCTCAGAAAGTAGCTTCCGGAGAAGTTGATTTATACAGTCTTAATAAACTGCCGATTGACAAAGCCAGAGAAGAACTGATGAAAATAAACGGTGTGGGCCCCAAAGTTGCTGACTGCGCGCTGTTATTTTCCCTTAAACATATTGACGCTTTTCCGAAGGACGTCTGGATAAAACGCGCCATGCAGGTCCTGTTCGACGGTGAACTTCCGAAAGAAGCCCTTCCGTATGCCGGTATTGTGCAGCAGTATATCTTCTTTTATGCACGGGAAACCAAGCTGAACATTGATAAAGTCGGTAAATAATATTTTTAAGGCGGACACCGCCTTTTTTATTTTTGCAAATTGCAATAGCAACCTGCAATAGTTCACAGAAAAGTAACGATTTGTAGCAGAATGATGTTGGATTGCGAAGAGAGGGCGAAGCCCGAGCGGAGAAATCCAACATCGGAGCCGGCGAC
>CALWUY010000078.1 GCA_944384855.1 uncultured Clostridia bacterium
AAATCAATAAAACTCTTTTATCCAATCCCCTTGTTTTTTACGGTAAAAGAATTCGCTTAAACTATCATTTTCAAAAATTTTATACATATCTTCAAAATCTTTTGCCAATTTATAGTTATTTAACTTATCCTTGTCTATCCACAAACATTCTCCTTCATCGGATGAGATTATCTGTCCATCAAAATCATCTGTTTTATAAAATAAAACAATATGTCGACTCAAATCATCATTTTGCCATTGCTTTATACCACAAAGGATGGGGGTTCTTATAGTTAAACCGGTTTCTTCTAATACTTCTCGGATGACCGATTCCGTAAAAGACTCTCCATTTTCAACATGTCCGCCTGGAAAACAGATGCCCGGCCATTTAGGATCGACTCTGTTTTGCACCAAAATTTTATTTTTTTGATATACCATACACATTGTAGTGATTTCTGTTAATACGCGTTTATCCATTACTGTCACCCTTAAGACCTCTGATTATATCATATATTATATTACATGAAATCAAAAAGCACAACACGAGAGTTTAACTCTTCCATGTTGTGCTTTTTCTGAAAGGGTAGCTCAAATTCGAAGTCTTTTGGTTTTTTGACCTATATGTTCGAACCCTCGTAAATCAATCGTTTATTATCCTATCTATTTCTTCTTTCTTTTTTATATAAACAACTTTTTCTTTATGAAGTTTTAAAATTTCAACAATTTCTTTCATATTAGTGCTTTGGAAAGTATTAGTCCATTTCAAAAGGTCGCAAACGGATTTTAGTGTCTCTTTTTTGCCTGTTTCAAGACCTATTCTTCTTTTGATGAATCTTTTAATTATGCGAAATCTATATATCCGTTTTGGAATGTCCAACACATAAATCACATCGGCATCTTCAAAACTTTTCTGTACCCAAGCATAATAAACACCATCTATAATCCAATCGGGTTGTTGCAATATATCGTTCAACATTTGATTGCGCTTTTCCAGCGGCATTTTGACACCGTATGAATTTTGGCTATTATCCCATTGAATATCATCTAAATCAAAATTAGGCATACTATATTTATCAGATAGTCTTTTTGCTAAATATGTTTTACCCGAACCACTGCAACCGATTATTCGGATTTTCATTTGTTATTCTCCTTTGCGGTATTAATAGACGCAATTAAAATTCGTTTTATTTCCAAACAATCGTCAAGTAAAGAATTACTCATTTTATCATCAATGTATTCTGACATATAAAGTAATTTAATCCAATACTCCGTTTCGGCGGTTTCTTTTAATGCTATGTGCATTTTAGAAATAAAATCAGCTTTGCTTTGACCATAGTTTGCTTCATTAATATTTGCACCAATACTCGTACCGCTTCGCACTATTTGTTTTGAGATAACTGTTTCTTTTTTATTCTTTATTAAGTGTTGATGCAGTTTTACTATTCTTGCTGCAAAAGCAATAGATTTATCTATAAGCAAATTTTCTTTCATATAAGTCACCGCCTTTTATTGTATTATAGCAAAAATCTAAGGTAAAATCAATTATTCATCAGCGCAAGCGATTTCATCATTCAATATTCATTGAAAATCCTGTCGAATGAATGATGAATAATGAAAAATGAATAGTGAATAATACAAAACGAAAATCCCATCGACAAAAGCCGACAGGATTTTCGTTTTGGCGGAGTAGGAGAGACTCGAACTCTCGCGCCGCGGTTTAGACGGCCTACGCCCTTAGCAGGGGCGCCTCGTCACCAACTTGAGTACTACTCCGTTTGATAAACTTATATAAAACTATTTATTAAATTTATATGGCGGAGAGGATGGGATTCGAACCCATGTGGGATTGCTCCCAAACGGTTTTCAAGACCGCCTCGTTATGACCACTTCGATACCTCTCCGAATGTGACTCGAATATTGTAACACAACCGTCTGCAAATGTCAACATTTTTTATATCCTTAAAATTTTCTTTTAAACCGGCTCAAATTCTAAATGTTGATTTTCCGAGATATTTAATATATAATAATCAAATAAAATTCCATTTAAGGTGGCAGAAATGACTGAAAACAGACTTGAAGCATTTGAGGCAATGTTAAGTTCAATTCTTTCGCAATATAACTCTACATGCGAAAAACTGGCGCAGCTCAAATCGGAAGGAAAGGAAAAAACGGTTACTTACCGCCAGCTTTTCGCAGACAAACTGCAATATCAAAAAATTATATCTTATTACCGTATATACGGTTTAGCTGAAAATGAAAATTAACCTGCATTATAATAAAACAGCCCTGTACGGTTTATCAGATTAACCGTACAGGGCTTTTGCCCCTAAACGATATTTGTCGGGGGCAGGATATTCAGCTTAAACCTAATGTTTTCAAGGGCGCCGCAGATTTGCCGTCTTTAAAAACCTCGATATGCAGATGATTCTTATCGCTGCATTCGTTGGGTACAGTGGTAGACTTTCCGATGATGTCACCCATTTTGACGGTATCTCCCTCTTTTACAGCGGCATCTTTTATAGAAGCATATTTTACTGTAATACCGTTATTGTGATCGATTTCAACTACTGTTCCCAATGAATTGTCTTTATTAACCGATACAACCGTTCCGTCGCCGCAGGCGCTCACCTGAGTTCCCTCGTCGCATTCAATATCTACGCCCAGATGTATCCTCATGTCTCCGTAGGTCGCAGAATACTGCAATCTCTCTGTGCTGTAATCCTTTATTACTTTACCTTCAACCGGCATCATAAAAGTATATGAAGTTTCCGTTTTTACTTCTTCCTTCGTGTACGGTTCTTCACTCACATTCTGCTTTACCTCTTCAGTAGGAGCCGTAATTTCAGGAATTTCCGGCACACTTTCAATATATGAGGAAGTATTGTCCCTATATTCTGTCTTGCTTCCATTATTTTGCTCTGTTTTTTCAGTGTTGGAAATTTTTGATAATGTAAACCATGACGCTCCCCCAACTATTAAAAGACAACATGCTACAACTGTATAAAATCCCGCTGTGAATTTGAATTTTGCTCTTTTATATCCCTGTGTATATTTCAAAATAATCATTCCTTTCGTCAGACAGTAATATTATTGACTGAAATACAATCTCTATACAACGGAAAAAATTAAAAATTAATTTACAAATTATATACAAAAAATATATAGAACGGCAAAAAATATATTTTATCATATACACGTACCGAAAGGGAGCCGCACCCATTTGGTATAGTTTCTCCTAATGGAGAAATTCTCTCCTCAAACCCCTTAAAAAGTAAAAGGAAGCTGTATTTTACAGCTTCCTTTTACTTTTTGCAGATATATCACAGCATATAACGCCGAAAATACGGCAAATTCGATAATAACCAAGCTGTGATCAGGGAAATTTTAGGCTGAATCTTAAAAATTTGAAAAACTGATTGTTAAACTGTTGACAATCAGTTTTTTTATGCTATAATATATAAAAACTGTCTCATATAAGACACTGTGAGGAAACATGGAAAACTTTGAAAATTTTTTCTTATTCAAAAATCTGACACAAGGCGAAAAAACGGTTATAATATCTGAACTGCCCGATGCCGAATCTTTCAAAAAAAGGGACATAATATACTCGGCAGAGCAATATCCGAATGCTTTGGGAATAATACTGAAGGGCGAAGCTTTTGCCGTAACTAACAACGGCAGCCGTCTTTTTATGAAGAGCTTTAAAGCAGGCACTGCATTCGGGGCAGCCGCGGTTTTCGGAAATAAAAATGAGTTTGTCAGCACAATTACCGCAAAAACAGATATAGAGATGCTTTTTCTGACCGAAGATAAACTTAAAAAGATTTTCCTTGAATTTCCTCAGACCGCCTTAAACTATATTGAGTTTTTATCGGAAAAAATCCGTTTTTTAAACAAAAAAGTCGGACTGCTGTCATCAAAAAGCGCAGAAGACACGGTTTTAAATTATTTGACTTCAGCAGCCGACAGCGGCGGAAACGCCGTATTACCGAGTAATATGACCTTACTTTCAAAGACCATCGGCATAAGCAGGGCTTCACTCTACCGATGCCTTGATTCTCTTGAAGAGCGGGGTTTGATATTAAAAGAAAATAATACAGTAAAGGTGATTAAAAAATGAAAAAAATTCTCAGTTTGTTATTAGTGTTGGTATTTGTGTTCAGCTTCGCGGCATGCGGCGGCAATACAGATACGGAAAGTTCGCTTGTACAGCAGTCGGTAAGCTACAAAGATACTAATGTATATGTGCTTTCAGGACCTACCGGCATCGGAGCGGCAAACCTTAAGGACAAAGCCGACAAAGGCGAAACAGAGGTTAATTACAATATAACGATTGTAGCTCAGCCTGACGAGGTGGTAGCTAAAATTTCAAACGGTGAAGCAGATATAGCTGCTATTGCAACCAACCTTGCGGCAAATCTGTACAACAAAACCAACGGCAAGATAACAATTTTAGCCGTAAATACCTTGGGCGTTCTGAATGTTGTGTCACCGAACGGAGTTGAGATAAACTCGCTTGCAGATTTAAAAGGCAAAAAAGTTTATACTACCGGTCAGGGCTCAAATCCGGAATATATAATCAACTATTTACTTGAAAAAAACAATATAGACAAGGAAAAGGATATTACCATAGAATACAAAGCCGAAGGCAGTGAGCTCCTTACGGTCTGGGCAACCGATCCGACTGCAGTGATTATTGCCCCCGAACCCGTAGCCACAACCCTTACGGTTCAAAACGAGGGCGCAAAAATCGCAGTTAACCTTACAGAAGAATGGAATAAGGTAAGCGAAGATTCTTCTCTTATGATGGGATGCGTTGTGGTACGCAACGAATTTTTAAATGAAAACAAGGCTACCGTTGATAAATTCCTTGAGGAATATAAAGCGTCTGTTGAAGCCGCGCAGAACGATCTGGACACCACGTCTGCGCTCTGTGAGACCTACGGTATTGTAGCTAAAGCCGCGATCGCAAAAAAAGCCATACCCAACTGCAATCTGTGTTTTGTAACAGGAGATGAAATGAAAACCAAACTTTCGGGTTACCTCAAAGTACTCTTCGACGCAGACAACACATCTGTAGGCGGAAAACTTCCCGCTGACGATTTCTATTATGCGGGATAAAGTAAAAAAAGCGGTTTTTTCGGCAGGATCCGTAATTTTCTGGATCCTGCTGTGGCATATAGCGGCAAAAATCGCAAACCGGAATCTGTTATTTAAAATTCCGCTGCCGCTTGAAACTTTGAACGAGTTTTTAAACGGCGCCGCAACCGCTGCGTTCTGGAAAGCTGTCAGCAATTCGGTTTTACATATTGTAAGCGGTTTTCTTACCGCAGTGATATTAGGACTGATTTGCGGTATGCTTTCGGGAAACAGCGCAGTTTTTAAAGCCCTTACTTCTCCGGTCTCCCGGCTTATACGCTCGGTTCCGGTAGCCGCATTTATTGTACTGGCATGGCTCTGGATACCTTCAAATACAATTCCTTCATTTATAGCTTTTTTGATGGTTTTTCCGATAGTATGGCTTCAAATAGAAAATTCTCTGCTGTCCATAGATGTAAAGCTTATAGAAATGGCAAAGGTTATGGGAATGGGCAGAAAAGGAATTGTAAAAAATATTAAGATTCCTTCGGTTTTGCCAGCTTTCCGGAACTCCTGCATTACAGGACTGGGGTTTGCCTGGAAATCCGGAGTTGCGGCAGAGGTTATATGCAATCCCACGGGCAGCATAGGCGCTATGCTTTCAAACGCCAAAAGCAATCTTGAATATGCACGCGTTTTTGCTATTGTTCTTACAATAGTTATTTTAAGTTTTATATTGGAAAATATTATTAAACTTGTCTGGAGGGAAAATCAGCGTGATAAAATTTAATGACGTTTATTTTTCCTACGGCAAAACTCCGGTTTTAAGCGGTTTCAACCTTGAGGTAAACAAAGGTGACCGAATCTGTCTGTTCGGCAGCAGCGGCTGCGGGAAAACCACGGTACTGCGGCTGATTTTAGGTCTTGAGAAACCTCAGAAAGGTGAAATAACTATAAAAAACAATATACGTCCCGCGGTTGTTTTTCAGGAAGACAGGTTACTCCCCTTTAAAACCGTTCTTCAGAATGTAGCGCTTTTTACCAAAAACGAAGATACTGCAAAATATCATCTTGAAACACTCGGTCTGGAAGAATATTTAAACGAATACCCCTCAAAACTTTCCGGCGGTATGAAACGCCGGGTGGCGATCGCAAGAGCTCTCAGCTGTGATTTTGATTATATTATTCTTGACGAAGCCTTTACAGGTCTCGACAATGAAAATGTTATTTCGGCCTCGGAACATATTTTGAGTACTGCCGGCGATAGGCCTTTGATTTCAGTGACTCATTCTAAATTTGAAGCCGGGCTGTTAAAAGCCGACATAATCGAGATGTAACAAAAACCTAAGATTTTTATCTTAGGTTTTTATTATTGCTTTTTATTATAGAGTATGATAGTATAAAAACATAAGGGGTGTTATTATATGAAAAAGCTTTTAACGGTTTTATTAGTATTACAGATTATTTCAGTTGCACTTATATTTTTAGTCACACTTGCGGTATCCTTTTTCTCAGCATTGCTTTCACTGATAGGCGGAATACTGCAGATCGTTCTTACATATTCCGTTATCTATTGTCTTGATAATATCGATGATCTCAATTCCTCGGTCCGCTTAGTTCACAACAAGTTATTTACACTCAATAATGAATTAAATCCGATAAAAATAGCATATCAGTCTCCTACCGTAAATGCCGGAGAAAAATCGGAAAATTCCTGGCAGTGCGTTAAATGCGGTACGGTAAACAAAGAAGGAACTTCACACTGCGAAAACTGCGGTACAGAATATTCCCCTTCAGTCAATCCCATATTTACTCCCAATCCCAAAAAAATGAGCAGATTTTTTAAAGAAAAAAATAAATAATATAATAAAAAAGCTGTCGGAAAATTGAGCGACAGCATTTTTTTATTTGAATCATATATTATTAAGCATTGCATAACCTAAATTAATATTCAGCATATTGAATATACATTCTATTATTATGTAAATATATACATATATTTATGGTATCATTTCATTCCAATTCGAATGCTCCTGTATAAAGCTGATAATACTGACCCTTCTCTGCAATTAATTGATCGTGATCCCCACGTTCTATAATACGTCCTTCTTCAAGCACCATAATCGCTTTGGAATTGCGCACAGTAGAAAGGCGATGGGCAATAACAAAAACTGTACGGCCTTTCATCAGGGCATCCATTCCCTGCTGAACAATTGCTTCGGTACGTGTATCGATTGAAGAAGTTGCCTCGTCCATAATCATAACAGGCGGATTAGCTACAGCGGCCCTGGCAATACAGAGACGCTGCTTTTGACCACCTGATACATTTGTACCTCCCTGCTCAATATATGTATCATAACCATCCTGGAACGTGTTAATAAATGAATCCGCCTGTGCAAGTTTACAAACTTCTATCAATTCTTTATCCGTAGCATTTTTGTTGCCCCACCGCAGATTTTCTTTAATGGTTCCTGCAAAAAGTATATTCTTTTGCAGCACCATCGCCACAGCATCTCGGAGTTTTTCCAGATCATACTCCTTTACATTTTTTCCTCCGACCTTTATATTTCCAACAGTTGCGTCATACAACCTGGGAATTAACTGTACCAATGACGATTTTCCGGAGCCTGTTCCGCCGATAATTCCGATAGTTTCTCCTGAACGGATACGCAGATTTATATCAGACAGACAAAGATTTGCAGGATCATCATAGAATAGCTGATCAAATTTTGTAATTCCCCCGTAGTCATAGATATTCCAGCTAATACCGTCTATGTCATTATAAATAAGTAAATCTTATTAATTTAGAGAGGAAACCTTTAATGAACACAATGCAACCTATTTGTTTTTTAACCGTAGCCGAAACGCTTAACTTTGCACGTGCGGCTGAACAATTGCATGTAACACAACCGGCAGTAACACAACAAATACACTCATTGGAAACAGAACTGAATTTACGGCTTTTTCGAAGAACTACCAGAAATGTTGAATTAACTCAGGAAGGACTTATATTTCTTGGGGACGCGAAATCCATAGTCGAAATTTTCGAACGAGCAAAAAAAGAGGCGAATCTACCGTCGAAGATACCAGAGAATCTTTTGCTATTGGATGCCATAGCAGTAATGACATTATTTATCTCACTAACACTTTGGAAATAATGAAGAATCAGGTTCCAAATTTGTATCCGATCTTTCGCGTCGTCCCTTTTCAACACTTATACCAACATTTATCAGAAGAAATCGCAGACGTGGTAGTAGCTTTTCGAGAAGGCGGCTTAAAAAAAGAAATACATTATCAAGAATTAGCTAAAATTCCTGTCGTATGCATCACAAAAAATCATTCCTTTTTTACTGAAAAAAAAGGAATACAGCTCTGCGATCTTAAACAAGGCTCTTTAATTTTACTTGATCCTAAAAAATGTCCGGAAGAATATAGAAAACTGCTTCACCGCATTCTCGGCGACCGTTCTCCTGCAGATGTGTATTTTTGTGATACTGTTGAAGCCGCAGTGACTTTAGCAAAAGCAGGTTACGGCGTTGCTATGCTGCCGGATTTTTTTCAGGACAGTGTTCCGTTTGTTCAGCGTGTTCCAATCATAGACGCAGGCCCGATATCCTACGGAGTATATTACAAATCTCTGACCGGACATTCACTCCGCAAAAAATTCGTTAAATTGGCTAAGGAAAGTTTTTCTATGATATCATCTTCATAATACTGCAATCTTATAGTAAAAATACAGAATTACTTATCTGTTATAAATCACGCTTTTTCTGCAACACATCCTGTATATTTGCTTCATTATTGAAATCAGAAAACTTTTTTCACCGTAAAAACTGATGATTTTTCCATATTGATATCGATAATAAAAGAGAGCCAAATCCCATATAAATACAAGGGATTCGACTCTCTTTTCGGTTTTTAAGCATAGAAAAAGAAATCAGGAAAAACCGGATTTATATTATCAGCATTGCATCTCCGAAACTGAAAAAACGGTATTTTTCTTCAACGGCGCATTTATACGCCTGCATTATATTATCTTTACCTGCAAATGCTGACACCAGCATTATAAGCGTGCTTTCGGGCAAATGGAAATTAGTTATAAGCCCGTCCATACACTTGAACTCAAATCCGGGGTAAATAAAAATATCGGTATCTCCGGAACATTCGGTCATTTTGCCGTACTTTAAAAATACGCTTTCAACGGTACGGCAGCTGGTAGTCCCAACGCAGATTATCCTGCCTCCGTTTTGCTTCGTTTCGTTTATGATATCCGCTGTTTCTTTTGATACCGCATAAAATTCAGAATGCATTTTATGCTGAGTCACATCATCTACTTTTACAGGTCGGAAAGTGCCCAAACCTACATGAAGAGTTACAAATGCGGTTTTTACTCCCATTGCTCTTATTTCATCAAGCAGATCGTTGGTAAAATGCAGTCCCGCAGTAGGCGCTGCGGCAGAACCGAGTTCTTTTGAATAAACAGTCTGATACCGCTCCTTATCTTCTAACTTTTCTTTTATATACGGCGGAAGCGGCATCTGCCCTATCTCGTCCAATACCGCAAAAAACTCACCCTGCACTTTAAATTCAAGTATACGGTTTCCGTTTTCTAAAACTTCGGTTACAACAGCAGTTAATTTATCCGAAAATTCAAAGCTGTGTCCGGCTTTCGCCTTTTTCCCCGGACCCGCCAGACATTCCCATACATTTTCTGCTTTTTGTTTTAACAGAACAAATTCCACCACAGCTCCCGTATCGCTGCGGATTCCATAAAGCCGGGCCGGCAGCACACGGGTGTTGTTAAGAACAAGACAGTCTCCCTTTTTCAAATATTTTTTTATATCGTAAAAATGTTCGTGGTATATTGTCCCTTCCTGACGCGACAGCACCATAAGTCTTGATTCCTGACGGTTTTTAAGCGGAGTCTGCGCAATAAGCTCTTCCGGCAAATAATAATTAAAGTCGCTTGTTCTCATTTTCACCAATTTCCTTCAAACTTTCAGAGGTATTTTCGTAATAAAAAGATTTGACAAATAATATATATAAATGTTATATTAATAAGTAAAGTTTAAATACATTATATTGCATTTTGCGGTATAAGGCAAGTGAATTTTAAAAGAAAGCATGTGATGTACTATGAAAAAATATAATGTAGGTATAATAGGGGCTACGGGAATGGTCGGACAGCGCTTCAGCCTGCTGCTCGCCGATCATCCGTGGTTTAACGTAACAGCTCTGGCGGCTAGTCCGAGAAGCGCCGGTAAAACCTATGAAGAAGCCATAGGAACACGCTGGGCTATGAAAGACGCTATTCCGGAAAATCTTAAAAATATGACGGTTTATGATGCTGTTGCCGATATTGAACTTATAGTTTCAAAGGTTGATTTTGTTTTTTGCGCTGTTGATATGAAAAAAGACGAAATAAAAGCGCTTGAAGAAAACTATGCCAAACACGAATGTCCAGTTGTATCTAATAACAGCGCCCACCGCTTTACCTCAGACGTTCCTATGATTATTCCGGAAATTAATCCTCAGCATACGGAAATCATAGAGTCTCAGAAAAAGCGTCTGGGTACGAAAAAGGGATTTATAGCGGTAAAGTCCAACTGCTCTCTCCAGTCGTATGTTCCGGCTCTCTACCCTCTTGACGAAAAATTCGGTATCGATAAATGCCTTGTATGTACTTATCAGGCAATTTCAGGTGCCGGAAAGACTTTTGAGCGCTGGCCGGAAATGATAGATAACGTAATCCCGTACATAGGCGGCGAAGAGGAAAAAAGCGAAAAAGAACCTCTCAAAATCTGGGGCGAAATTAAAAACGGAGAAATTGTACCTGCCGACAGTCCCAAATTCACCGCTCAGTGCCTGAGGGTTCCGGTATCTGACGGACACATGGCGGCGGTATTTGTAACCTTCAAAAATAAGCCTTCAAAGAAAGAAATACTTGAAGTTTGGAAAAACTTTGCAGGTGAACCTCAAAAGCTTGAGCTTCCCCATGCGCCAAAGCAGTTTATCCATTACTACGAGGAGGATAATATGCCTCAGACCAAGCTTTGCCGTGATATAGAAGGCGGTATGGCAATACATGCAGGACGTCTTCGCGAAGACAGTCAGTATGACTATAAATTCGTATGTCTTTCGCACAACACTCTGAGAGGAGCGGCAGGCGGCGCGGTATTACTTGCCGAACTGCTTTGCGCCAAAGGATATATGGATTAATATTTAATTTTCCGTTAGGAGTTGATTTGTATGAAGCAAACCATTTTCAGAGGTGCGGCAACTGCGCTTGTAACCCCGATGAACCAGGACGGAAGTGTAAATTACAGCAGACTTGAAACTTTGGTGGACGAACAAATAAAAGCCGGTATTGACGCGCTTGTTATATGCGGCACTACCGGTGAAAAATCGACACTCAGATATGACGAGCATGTGAAGGTAATAGAAGTTGCCGCAAAATCATGCGCGGGACGCGTTCCTGTTATTGCCGGAACCGGAAGTAACGACACGGTTTATTCGGTAGAGCTGTGCAGTGACGCGGAAAAAGCCGGCGCCGACGCTTTTCTAATGGTCACACCCTATTACAACAAAACGTCTCAGGCGGGGCTGATCACCCACTACAATTATATTGCCGACCGTGTAAACAAACCGATTATCCTGTACAACGTTCCTTCCCGAACAGGAGTGGCAATAAAACCCGAAACCTATAAAGAGCTTTCAAAGCATCCGAACATTGTAGCCGTCAAAGAGGCAAACGGTGACTTGTCCGCGATTGCAAAAACGCGTTATCTTTGCGGAGACGATCTGGTTATTTACTCCGGAAACGACGATCAGGTGATACCTATAATGTCTTTAGGCGGAATGGGAGTAATTTCTGTGCTTTCCAACCTTTTGCCTTACGAAACCCACAAAATGTGTCATGAATACTTAGAAGGAAACATTCTTAAGGCACGTGAAATGCAGATCGAATATACCGGACTTATAAACGCCCTTTTCTGTGACGTAAATCCGATACCGGTAAAAACAGCCATGAATCTCGCCGGTATGAATGTAGGACCTTTGAGGCTTCCGCTTATAGACATGAACCGTGAAAACACCGAATTTTTGAAAGAAAAGCTCACAGAATGCGGAATTAAACTGATTTAACATTAAATAGGATGTGAAAAAAATGATAAAAGTTATCCTTTGCGGCTCCGGCGGGAGAATGGGAGAATTTGTAGCCAAAGCCGTTAAAAATGACAGTGACACGGAAATAATTGCCGGCGTTGACAAATATAACAGCGGACAGCAGTTTCCTGTTTTCGAAACTTTTTCGGAAATAAACAAAAAAGCTGACGTTATAATAGATTTTTCAAATCCGTCGACACTTGACGGTCTGCTTGAGTTTGCTGTTAAAAGCAAAACACCGGTTGTTATAGCTACCACCGGATATTCTGCCGAACAAACAGAAAAAATTAAATCCGCTTCAAAAGAAATTCCCGTGTTTTTCAGTTTTAACATGTCTATAGGAGTAAATCTGATTTGCAGTCTGGCAAAAAAGGCCGCCGCAGTTTTGGGAGACGGATTTGATATAGAAATAGTGGAAAAACACCATAATCAAAAAATAGACGCTCCCTCAGGCACGGCTATTATGCTTGCAAATGCGGTAAACAGTGAGTTCGGTGATACAAAAATTTATGAATATGACCGTCATTCAAAAAGACAGAAACGTTCCAAAAACGAAATCGGGATACACTCTGTACGCGGAGGCACAATAGTAGGTCAACATGACGTTATATTTGCCGGATACGATGAGGTTATAACTATTTCCCATTCTGCGTATTCCCGTGAGGTCTTCGCAGTCGGCGCCCTTCGGGCAGCTAAATTCATAACTGACAAAACTGCCGGACTTTATGATATGAACAGCATAATGAGTTTTGAATAATCCAGTAAACAAAAAAGCTTTCTCACAAGAATGTGAAAAAGCTTTTTTGTTTAAACATCGGATATAACGTTTCGTATCCAAGTACCTTTTTTTACAAATATATATCCGAATATACACTTTATTATTATAAGTCCCTGACATATCGCATACATATAGGCGATAGGAAGTCCGGTAAAATTTGCGAGCAAAATTGCGGCAGGAACGCTTATTATCCAGGTGAAAACGGTATCGAACACAAACAGCATCAATGTTTTGCCGCCGGATCTCAGCGTAAAATACAAAGCCTGCGCCAAAGCTTCAAGAGGCATTAAAACCGCGCATATCTGCATTAAATGTCTCGCAGTGATTTTTACAGCAGAAGTCGTATTGTAAAGCATTGGTATCGCATAGGCGCATACAAAAAACACCAGCGATATAACTATGCTTATCATAATTGAAAACGCGATCAGCTTGCGGCATGTATCTTTTATAGTCGATATATCGCCCTTGCCGAGCTGCTGCCCCAAAATCAAACCTATAGAAATACCTACTGCCGAAAAAGCTACCGAAAACACATTGAAATAGGTTTGAGTAATATTATTTGCCGCCACCGCGTCAATACCCCTTGTAGAATAACAGAGATTCATTACAGCTATACCGGCCGCCCACATAACCTCATTTATCATAAGGGGTATGCCTTTTTTGTACATCTCTCCCAAAAGCCTGGAAGGTATTTTCATACTGCGCCAAGCGCCTATAATAAACCTGCTTTTCTGAGCCGTTACGCGAGTTGCTGTTATAAGAACAGCCATTTCCGAAAAACGCGATATGACGGTGGCTATAGCCGCACCGTTTACACTCAGCCTCGGAAAACCGCATTTACCGAAAATAAGAAAATAATTGAATAAAATATTTACAAAAACCGCTACCATACCTGCGGACATAGGAAGCACTGTACGGTTACATTCTCTGAGAGTACCGGCATAAGCCTGTGAAATGCTGTACGGTATCAATCCGATAAGCATTATGTTGAGATACTCTTTACCGCTTTTCAATATTTCAGCGATATCCTGACTGCTGTTACTTTCGCTTCTCAGATATAGCCTTATAAGCGGATTACCGAAAAAATAAAATATCGCCATACTTATTAAAGTAATTACTACGCCTACTATAATTTTAAATCTGAAAGAATACCGTATTCCCTCTATATCGCCTTTTCCGAAAAACTGAGCCCCGAATATACTTGCGCCAGCTCCCACACCTATCATAAGTACTGTGAAAACGAAAATCAGCTGATTTGCAATTCCCACTCCTGAAAAAGCGTTTGTGCCCTCCCTGCCGACCATTATATTATCGAGCATGCTTACAAAATTAGTTATGGCATTCTGTATCATTATAGGGACTGCCAGACTGAATACCATTTTGTAAAACGCCTTATTCCCTATGTACCGGTTTATCATAATCTGCCTCCGCACACAAAGTCTGAATTTCAGCAACTTAAGAAGTTTAACATATCCCGCTTAAAAAATCAATAAAAACCGCAGCAAAATGCCGCGGTTTTTTCTCATGTTTATTTGTTTTGCGCTGTCAGTCGCCGCACACCGAATTATTTACATTAATATTACCGGTGTTATCGGATTCGTCACATATAAAATCGGTCACCTTTTGCGTATAGATATCAGAAATATTAAGATTTTCCACTTTTGCATCACGGCATATATGAATAAGCCTGCCTCCTTTGCCGCAACCCTTATTTCTTACAATATTTACATTTTTAACAGTAAGCGAATGCACGCTGCCTGAATGTACCCGGATATATTCAGTATTTACCGAACTATTATCATTTTCATAGGAATTTATTCCGTCTATCAATACAGAACCTATCACACTTTCCGGGTCCCAGTCCGGATAAGGACATGTATCATAACAATATCTCAGCCCTATATCAACAAGATACCGGCCGTCATAAGGATTTACATTCTGTACGTTTTTGATGACAATCGACTCTGCCCTTCCTCCTATTCTGAACAAAAAGTTTTCAGTATAATCGTAGTCAACTCCTGTGGATGTCATATTTACGGTATCAATTACTATATTTCCGTACCCTGCTCCCGGTTTTACTCCGGCCGAAGTAAATGGGTTTATAAAAAATCCGTATGATCTGTATGTGCCCGTAACGTTTTTTATCACAACACGGTCAAGCCTTCCCTCATGACAGCAAAGCATACGAATCCCCTGGTCCGCTTCCTCAAGCTGAACACCGTCTATTAGTACATCGGTTATATCAGATACCCAATCGACTTCATCGGGAGCAAGCGCTATAAAATCGTCACCGGCGTTTCCGCGTATATTATGCATAGTAAGATATTTCCCGGGACCGTGGAAATGCAGACCGTCCTGGTTCTCGGCAGTCATTTTATCAGGCAGATCAATTAATATATTTTCACAAACCACATGCTCCCAATTCCTGAACATCCCCGCAAAATTACGCTGATTGCGTATGGTAATACCCAATATTTTCAGGTTGCTTACCCCGCAGAACAGTAAGCACACAACCATATCCATTGTTTTATAGTCAACAGTTTCGGTGTCATAAATATTTGCTGTCGGTTTTTCTCCCCAGTATCCCGTATCGTCATCGTATTTAATCTCTTTCTTTTGTTTAAGCGCATTTTGATTATATACTCCGCCGTCAAGCATGATATTGCAGTCAGTCTTTTCCCCGCGGTACGTATGATTACCGTTAGTTATAACAGGACAGTCACTGCCGTCTGCCAAGTAAAAACCGCAGTTGTCGTCTATACAGCGTATGGTAGTATTAGAATATACCTTTATTCCACGTATCAAAGCCGCTCCGTCCATAATTAAACATATATGCGTGCTGCCGTCTTTAGCGATATCAAGAAAATTCTGTATTATATCTGTATCGTCAGTTCCGCCGCCGTTCAAGACACAGCTGTCAAGACTTGCTCCCAGTTCGCTGGCATATCTGATTAATGTTTTCATAAAATGCCTCCCGCAGTATTTTATGTATTCAGTTTAATAAATTTATAGAATATTGTCAAGTTCAAAAGACATACAAGTACCATGTTTTATTGAAAAAAGTATATTTAATTCTTGACTTTAGTACGGTGATGTGTTACAATGTTAAAGTATTTTAAAAAACAGGAGATATAAGCTATGCAACGAATGGATAAAACTGCAATAAACAAGCTTTATTCAGCGATACTCTCATTAAAATCCAATGAAGAATGTTCTGCATTTTTCGATGATATATGCACCGTACAGGAGATAGAAGCATTAGCGCAGAGGCTTGAGGTAGCTTGTCAGTTGCTTGAAGGCAAAAGCTATGTTGATATAAATAAATGCACAGGCGCCAGTACTGCCACTATCTGCCGGGTAAGCAGATGTCTGAATTACGGCGACGGCGGATATAAAACCGTAATAGACAGAATGAAGGAGAACAGTATATGAATTTTGACGAGAGTATACTTAAGTATGAAGAAAAAGCGGTTTTTGCGTTTCGCAAACTTTATGACAGCTACGGCTATAAGCCGTTTAAAATGAGCAAATTTGAAGAATATGACCTGTATTCCGAAAACAAGGAATTTCTGGTTTCGGAAGGAATTATAACCTTCAATGATACAGACGGCAAGCTTTTGGCGTTAAAGCCGGATGTCACACTTTCGATAATTAAAAATTCAAAGGATAATCCCAACACAGCCGAACGGTTTTATTACAATGAAAATGTTTACCGCATATCTGAAAGTTCGCATACTTACAAAGAGATAATGCAGACCGGGTTAGAATGTATAGGCAGTATTTCTGAAAAGGAAGTCGCGGAAGTTGCTATACTCGCGGCAAAAAGCCTTGATCTGATATCCTCAGATTTTGCGCTGCATTTATCAGATGTGGCATTATTCAATTCCTTAGCTGATGAATACAAGGTATCAGATGAGCAGCGACGTGATATAATATCCGCGGTCAGCGAAAAAAATTCCGGTAAACTTAAGGAAATCTGCAGCAGTAAGCAGTATGTTGCGTTTGCGGCTCTGGTAAACAGTTACAGCTGTTATCAGGATGCCATAGAAAATTTGAAAAAAATATCTGTCTCAGACAGCTCTGCCCATGCTGTACACAAACTCGAAGGTATATGCGCTGCTTTAAAACAGGCAGGTTTCGGAAACAATATCAGTATTGATTTTTCAGTAATCAACACATCGGGATATTACAGCGGCGTTATTTTTAAAGGCTATATAAACGGGATTGCTTCAAGGGTTTTGTCAGGAGGACAGTACGATAAACTCATGGAACGTATGGGCCGTAACTCCGGCGCTGTAGGGTTTGCCGTATATCTTGACACACTTGAGCGCCATGAAGAAAAAAATATTTCTGAATATGAAAAAACGGTTATAAACATAGCGCTTCCAAAAGGCAGATTAGGAGAAAAAGTGTACGATATGTTCGAGAAAGCAGGTTTTAAGTGTCCCGAAATCAAAGAAGCGAACCGGAAGCTCATTTTTGAAAACAAGGACTTATTCTTAAGATTTTTCTGGGTAAAGCCTTCGGATGTAGCCATTTATGTTGAGCGCGGCGCTGCGGACATAGGGGTTGCGGGCAAAGATATTCTGCTTGAGTATTCGCCTGATGTATACGAACTGCTTGATCTGAATATAGGAAAATGCAGAATGGCGGTAGCCGCTAAAAAGGATTTCTGCGACGATACTTCGAAAACATTGAGAGTAGCCACGAAATTTTCCAACATAGCCCGCAGGTATTACAGTGAAAAATGCCGGGATATAGATATTATACATCTTAACGGCTCTATAGAGCTCGCGCCCATACTGGGTCTTTCGGATGTAATAGTAGATATTGTGGAAACCGGCAAAACCTTGCTCGAAAATAATCTTGCGCCGTTTGAGACCATAGTTCCCATAAGCGCAAGACTTATCGCAAATAAAGCGAGTTACAGTTTTAAGGCTGAAAGAATAGAAGAAATCAAAACACAACTTTCAAAGACGGTGAAATACGATGATTAAGATTTTAAAATACGGTGAAGTTTCGTCAAACGAGATTTTTTCAAGAGGCAAAAGTTCATTTGACGTTGCGGATACGGTAAGTGAAATTATAGAAAATGTCAAGAAAAACGGCGACAAGGCTCTTTTTGAATACTGCAAAAAATTCGATAAAGCTAATCTTACTTCTCTTGAAGTGACACAGGAGGAAACGGAAGAAGCATTCTCTGCCGTAGAACCCGAATTTTTGGAAATTTTAAAACAGGCGGCGGAAAATATCAGAAACTTCCATACAAAACAGGTTCGCAACAGCTTCATAATAAACGAGCAGGACGGAATAGTAACCGGTCAGAAAATTACGCCGATAGAAAAAGTAGGGCTTTATGTACCGGGAGGCACCGCGGCCTATCCGTCCACCGTGCTTATGGACAGCATACCTGCTAAAATTGCCGGATGCGGCGAAATATGCATAACTACTCCCCCGTCGGCAGACGGAAAAGTAAATCCCGTAATTCTTGCCGCGGCAAAAATCGCGGGAGTTGACCGTATTTTCAAAACCGGCGGAGCACAGGCTGTTGCCGCTCTGGCATACGGAACCGAAACCATACCGAAAGTAGACAAGATTGTAGGTCCCGGCAACGCTTTTGTCGCGGAAGCGAAACGTCAGGTTTTCGGAAGGGTATCTATTGATATGATAGCCGGTCCAAGCGAAATTCTGGTTATAGCCGACGGCAAAAGCAATCCGGCCTTTGTAGCTGCCGATCTGCTTTCACAGGCAGAACACGATAAAATGGCAAGCGCCGTCCTGGTTACCGACAGCGAAGAACTGGCAAACTCAGTAAGTATGGAAATAGAAAAGCAGCTCAAAAAGCTTTCACGGGAGGAAATCGCGCGCACTTCAATAGAAAACAACGGCAAAATCATTGTGGCGGAAAATCTTGCCGATGTAATAGACGTCGCAAACGAGATCGCTCCTGAACATCTGGAGCTTTGTGTGGACAATCCGTTCGATTACCTTGACAAAATCAAAAATGCCGGAAGCATTTTTATGGGCAGATACTGTCCCGAAGCGCTGGGCGACTATTTTGCCGGACCTAACCATACGCTTCCCACTTCAGGCACCGCAAGATTTTCAAGTCCTTTGTCGGTAGACGATTTTGTCAAAAAATCGCAGTATACATATTACACAAAGGACGCGCTTTCCAAGGTGGCTGAAGACGTCGCCTTCTTTGCAGAAAAAGAAGGTCTTTCAGCACATGCCAAAAGCGCATTGATAAGATTTGAGGATAGCAACAATGAGCAGATTTCTTAAAGAGAAGCTGAAATCCCTCGAAACATACACCCCGGGAGAACAGCCGCAGGATAAAAAGTATATAAAGTTAAATACCAACGAATCACCGTATCCGCCTTCAGAAGCGGTCATAAACGCTCTCACCAGGAGCGAAATTGAGGATCTGCGGCTTTACTGCGATCCTGAATGTAAAAAGCTTAAATCCGCATTCGCGGAACTTTACGGGGTAAGCGAAGAATGTCTGTTTTTTTCTAACGGATCAGACGACATACTTAATTTT
Organism: uncultured Clostridia bacterium; assembly: GCA_944384855.1. GTDB lineage: Bacteria > Bacillota > Clostridia > Oscillospirales > Acutalibacteraceae > UBA737. The sequence continues at coordinate 19,545 of CALWUY010000078.1, forward strand.
GTGTTTTGGGCATTTGGTCAGGACGGAGCGGCATATAACGACATAACATACGGATTTTACAGCGTTTTCGCCGAGCTCCATTCAATAAAACCGACAGTCGTGCCGCTGAAAAATGATTTTACGGTTGACATTAATGCTTTTTTAGGTCAAAATAAATTGATTGTAATAGCTAATCCCAACGCTCCGACCGGCATTGCCGTTTCTCCTGCCGAGATTGAAAAAATCATAGCTTCCAACCGTAAAAACATTGTTGTAGTAGACGAAGCGTATATCGACTTCGGTGCGGAAAGCTGTATAGGTCTTACGGAAAAGTATGATAATCTTCTGTGTGTGGGCACGTTTTCAAAATCACGCAGCATGGCAGGAGCAAGACTGGGATTTGCCGTCGGAAACAAAGAACTGATAAATGATCTTGACCGGCTGAAATATTCCACCAATCCGTATAACGTGAACCGTCTGACCCAGATCGCGGGGCTTGCTGCGGTAAAAGACAACAGATATTATACGGATAATTGCAAAAAAATCATGGATACAAGAGATTTTGTAACTTCCAGGCTCAGGGGTATGGGATTTACGGTTCTTGATTCAAAAGCGAATTTTATTTTCGCTAAAAGCGATAAAATAAGCGGTTCAGAGCTATACAAAAAGCTTAAGGAAAAAGATGTACTTGTACGACATTTTGAAAGCGAAAGAATATCCGATTTTAACCGCATCACAATCGGAAGCCGGGAAGAAATGGAAATCTTTCTTGCAAAATTAAATGAAATTTTAGGAGAATAACTATGAGAGAAGCAACGATTAACCGTAAAACCAACGAAACCGATATTTCGCTCATACTTAATATTGACGGCAGAGGTATCAGTAAAATAAATACAGGCTGCGGTTTTCTTGACCACATGCTTACATTATTTTCGCGTCACGCAAGATTTGATATAGAGCTTTCCTGCAAAGGCGATACTTATGTAGATTATCACCATACCGCTGAAGACATAGGTATAGTGCTGGGTACGGCTTTAAATCAGGCTCTGGGCGATATGAAAGGCATCGCAAGATACGGAAGCGCTCTTCTTCCAATGGACGAAACGCTGATAATATCCGCAGTTGATATTTCAGGAAGAGCCCACCTTGAATATTCCCTTCAAATTCCGGCTCAGAAAGTCGGCGACTTTGATACCGAGCTTTGTGAAGAATTCTTTATAAGCCTTGTACGGAACGCGAAAATTACCCTGCACATAAAACAGATTTCCGGCAGCAATTCTCACCACATAATAGAGGGCAGCTTTAAATCAGTCGCACGGAGTCTTAAGGACGCCGTTAAAATCGATGATGAATATGCCGGAGAGATACCCTCGACAAAGGGAGTACTCTGATGATAGCAATTATTGATTACGGTGTAGGCAATCTTTTTTCACTTTCTTCCTCACTAAAAGCTGTTGGAGCAAAAGCGATAATCACAGGAAACGCCGAAGAAATCAAAAAAGCCGACAAGCTTATTTTGCCCGGTGTAGGTGCATTCGGGGATGCCGCCGAAAAGCTCAGGAAAAACGGTCTTGACAAAATTATATTCCAAGAAGCCAAAAACGGTAAACCGTTAATGGGTATATGTCTCGGAATGCAGTTACTGTTTGACAAAAGCTTTGAATACGGCGAACATACCGGTCTGGGTCTTATCCCCGGTGAAGTCATTCCGATGGAAGGCAGCATACCCGTGAATTTAAAAATTCCTCATATAGGCTGGAATTCGCTTAAATTCAAAAAGGCAAGTCCGATATTCAAATACATCAAAAACGGCGACTTTGTATATTTCGTGCATTCGTTTTACGCTGAAAACTGTGCTGAAAGTCTCATTGCGTCCTCAGAATACGGCAAAGAAATTACCGCCGCAGTACAAAACGGCAATGTTTACGGATGTCAGTTTCATCCCGAAAAAAGCGGAACGGTAGGACTTAAAATATTAAAAGCATTTTGTGAAACGGAGTAAAGTCTATGTATATATTTCCGGCAATTGACCTTTATGACAAAAAAGCGGTACGCTTATTTAAAGGCGACTATGACAAAATGACGGTTTACAGCGAAAATCCGATAGAGATAGCTTATGACTTTGAAAATAAAGGCGCAAAATTTATACATATTGTTGATTTAGAAGGTGCCAGAGACGGAACTACCCCCAATCTTGCGGTTGTAAAACAGATTGCTGACAATACTTCCCTTTTCACCGAAATCGGCGGCGGGATCAGGTCTATGGAGACAATTGACACATATCTGAATATTGGGGTTAACAGAGTAATTTTAGGTACAGCGGCAGTCAAGGATCCGGTATTTTTAAAAGAAGCGGTAAAAAGATACGGCGACAGAATTGCCGTAGGCGTTGATATCAAGGATGGATTTGTAAGCATCAAAGGCTGGACTGAAAACAGCGAATACGACTGCTTTAGCTTCTGTGAAAAAATGCAGGACTGCGGAGTCAAGACACTGATCTGCACCGATATATCAAAAGACGGCGCCATGCAGGGCACAAACCGCGAGCTTTACAGAAAGTTAAGTGAAAAATTCAGTATAAATATAACTGCTTCGGGGGGAGTATCAAATCTTGACGATATAATCGCTCTGAGAAAACTCAATTTATACGGAGCTATAATCGGAAAAGCATACTATATCGGAACAATCGATTTGACACAGGCATTGGAGGCGGCCAAATGATAACCAAAAGAATAATTCCCTGCCTTGACGTAAAAGACGGCAGAGTTGTAAAGGGAGTAAATTTCAAGGACCTGAACGATGTTTCCTCTCCTGTAGAATTAGGAAAATATTACAGCGACTGCGGCGCCGACGAGCTTGTTTTTTATGATATTACCGCCTCGAGCGACGGCAGGAAGTTATTTTCAAACATTTTAAAGGAAGTAGCGTCGAATATATTCATACCTTTAACGGTAGGCGGCGGTATAAACACACTTGAAGATTTTGACCGGGTACTTAAATGCGGCGCGGATAAGGTAAGCGTAAATTCCGGAGCGATTAAAAATCCGGGGCTTATTTCAGAAGCCGCAAAACGCTACGGAGATCAATGCGTTGTAATTTCCTCCGATATAAAACGCGTAGACGGAGAATTCCGTGTATTCGCGAAAGGCGGAAGAGAAGATACCGGTATGGAGGCTATCAGCTGGATAAAACGTTGTGTAGACAGCGGAGCCGGCGAAGTGGTAGTAAATTCAATAGATACTGACGGAGTGAAAAAAGGCTTCGACATAGAGATGCTCAAAGCGGTATGCGAAGCGGTAAAAGTTCCGGTCATAGCGTCAGGCGGAGCCGGGTGCGCCGAAGATTTTATAAAGCTGTTTAAGGAAATTCCCGATATTGATGCCGGACTTGCCGCGTCAATCTTTCACTTCGGTGAAGTAAAGATTTCCGAGCTTAAACAGCTTCTTAACAAAAATAATATTACTGTGAGATTATAGGTGGAAAAAATGATTAATATTGATGAATTAAAATTTGATGAAAAAGGGCTTATACCCGCGATAGTAGTGGACGCGGATACCAAAAAAGTCCTTACGTTAGCTTATATGAACAAAGAGAGCTTAAAAATATCCATAGAAAAGGAACTCACCTGCTTTTACAGCCGTTCAAGACAGGAACTTTGGCTTAAAGGCGAAACAAGCGGAAACTATCAGCACATTGTGTCCATTACTGCCGACTGTGACAAAGACGCACTTACCGTATTAGTAGATAAAGACGGACCGGCATGTCATAAAGGCACAGATTCCTGCTTCAATGATATAGTATTTAAAAGCGATAAACGTTCCGCATTTTCCATGGAGGGTCTGTACGCTCTGCTTGAAGGCAGGAAAAAGGATATGCCGGAGGGTTCATACACTTCATATCTTTTCGAAAAGGGTATAGATAAAATACTCAAAAAGATCGGCGAGGAAAGCACTGAAGTGATAATTGCCGGAAAAGCCAATGACAAGTCAGAAACTATATACGAAATAGCCGATCTTGCATACCACGTAATTGTTATGATGGTGGAAATGGGAATATCGGTTGACGATATTAAAAAGGAACTTGCTTCAAGACATATAATCGACCACAAAGTGAAGCAGGAAAAGATGACCGGCGATGATAAAAAGTAATTTTCATACCCACACTTATTTTTGTGACGGCAAGGACTCACCCGAGGATATGGTTATTGCGGCAATGGCTAAAGGTTTTACTGTGCTGGGATTTTCCGGGCACGGTCAAATGCCTATTGAAAACGACTTTGCAATGACAGCAAAAACCGAGCCTTTATATCGCAAAGAAATATTGAGGCTTAAAAAAAAGTATTCGGGAAAAATCAAAATTTTCTGCGGCGCAGAACTTGATTATTTCAATGTGCCGTCAGATTTTAAATACGATTATATTATAGGCTCGGTACATTACGTATTTAAAGACGGGCACTATATCCCGGTAGATTTAACGGCCGACGATGTAGTCGACGCGGTGGAGTGCCTCTACGGCGGAGATTTTGAAAGCTACGCTGATGACTATTTCAGAATGGAATGCGAAGTTGTGAAAAAAACCGGGGCGGACATTATAGGACATATTGATTTGATTTCTAAATTTTTCGAAATCAAAGCCTTTCATTATGCGGACAGATATTTCCATGCTGCCGAAAAATGTGTAAAAAAGCTTGCCTCTTATAATATCCCGTTTGAGATAAATACCGGAGCTATGGCGCGCGGTTACAGAACCGATCCTTATCCGTCCCGCGAAATTCTCGGTATGATAAAAAAATATAACGGAAAAATTATTATTTCAAGCGACTGCCACGATAAAAATCATCTTGATTATGCTTTTGACAAAGCGGTGAATTTAGCTGTAATGTGCGGATTTTCAGAACATGGGGTCATAACGGAAAAAGGTATTGAATATATACCCTTTTAAGTAACCGTCAAATAAGTGGGTATATAGACACCCGTGAGATAATGAAAGTAGCGGAACATAACAGAAAGTTCTGCAGCATACCGAAACACGGGAGGAAAAGAAAATGACAACAAATGAGCTGAAACAC
>CALWUY010000079.1 GCA_944384855.1 uncultured Clostridia bacterium
CCCACAGTCATTTTTGGAACACATGGAAACAGTGGACAAAAGAGGCTCAAAGAGCAAGTGATTTCCAGACGAAAGTGCTATAAACTGCTTGAAATGGCACAAAAAATGTTCTATTATATATTTGGGAACTAGATGCCGCAGGTTCGAGTCCTGTCACCTCGACCAAAAAGAGACAAACTTGTTTTAGAGCAGGTTTGTCTCTTCTTTTATCCTCAAATAGGTGAAAAATAGAATAGCGGCATAGATAACAGGGAACACGAGGGGACGGTTCTGTTGTGTTATTAAAATTTTCTTACAATATTAAAGCTTATCCCTGTCAGTCTGCTCAGTTGCCTTATAGAAATCCTTTTTCTCTACAAAGCTTCAAATATTTATCACGTTTTTCTATATTAAGATTTTGAAAATCCATAACAGTTTTACATCAGCTTATTTTTTTGTATTATATATTTAGCCTCTTCATCAGTCAGTCTGAAATTGCTTTCGTCAATTTCAAGACAGCTTTCCTTTTCAATCTCGTTGTGAAACTGAATAAATTGTTGCTTTTCTATAATACTGAAGCAAAAATCGGTATCGATTAAACTGCTCCCTTTTAAATAGTCCATATAACTGCTGTATTTATATTCAAATATGTTTTTACACAAACCAGCTTTTATGGGATTTTGATGTATATACCTTAAAACCGTTAAAAAGTATTCGTATTTTTCGACCGGTTCACTTTTAAATCTATCTTGAAATAAATGCCCGCTTCGTTTATATTTCCAATTATACCAGTAAACATAACTGCCTGCAATACATTTTAATATCAAACCTAAATTCTCAATTCCAACTTTTAAAATTAAGTGATTAGACATAAAGTCTGTAAAAATTTTTCTGTATCTTCTTCATCTTCAAAAATATTTTGTCGGTTTATTCCTCTAAGTATTATGTGGTATATTTCACTTTCACTATATTCTCTTGCTCGTCTTGGCATAATATTCACCATTGAATATTATAGCTTATTCAATTCTAATCGTCAACACAAGAGAACCGTCCCCTTGTGTTCTAGTATATACCTATGCACTTTTCTATCAGAGAACCGTTCCCTGATTGTCGTCGCTTATTGTCAATTGACAATAAGAGTTACATAATGTAATTTAATTGTAACTGTTTTTTAACTTGCCATATTATTTAGTTAAATGCTATATTTATATTGTAAAAGAAAAGGGTGACTTTAATGAAAAAATTCATATATATATATTTATTATTTTACCGTTGTTTTTAAGTTTTGCCGGTTGCGGCGAAGACGCTGCGACAATGCAAAGCAGTAACAATACAGAAAATCAGGCCTATCAAAATTCCGGCATCAAAGGTTTTGACCCGGGAAACTTTGGGTATAAATTCTTTGCTGAAGGCAATCAAAATTTATTGAATGTATATGTTAATGATACAGAAAATCCGGTGCAAACTATCGAATACGAAACTGCGCCGGACATAACTGAAAACGAATATTACCTTGAAGACATAAACTTTGACGGAACAGACGAACTGATTCTACCGGCTGAAAGGCCGGCCCCGGGCATATATTTTAATGCGTATTTTTGGAATGACGAAACCGGACAGTTTGAGCTTATTCCCGATTTCAGAAATTTGGCTAATCCTGCAATAGACAATGAAGAAAGAGTTATTTTATCCCACAAAACCTCGTCTCAAATAACAAGTTACGGTAAAACATCCTTTAAAGGCAAAGAGGCCGAAAAATTTTCATCGATTTATTGGGAGTCTGCAAGCTTAAGCCCCGACACGCCGGATGAGAACACAGGTGGCTTTTATGTATGCGAGAATATAGATGGAAAAGAAAAGAAATTATATGTACCGAGTGACCCGAATTCAAGTACCGAGCCCGATTGGAACTGCAAGGAGCTTATCGGATATACCCAAGAGGGTTCGTATTGGGATATTGATTCGGATAAATGGAAGACTTATTTTTTTGAATATTAACCTGTATTTAATCAGAATTTATAAATGAGACAATCATAGGTTTTGTGATTGCCTCATTTATTTAATTTAATATTAGATTAATACGATTTCAGTGAGAAAATAGTGACAAGGACTGCCTCTTCCATCCTGTTACATCAACTGAACATTCACATTACGTTTTTGACTGTATTGTTCTGACACAAATATAATATACACAGATAAAATCCATAAGAAAAACCTGCACCCCGTGAGGAGTGCAGGAAAACTGAGTACTGAAGTGAATACAACAGAATCCGTCCCCTTGTGCTATTTATGAAAAATATTTGTAAAAGTGCTAGCTAATAGAATATAAAACTGCTTTAATAACCATTATATTAATAGTTAGAATTGGGTTCTGTCTTAATTAATAAATATGGTGATTTATCATAATCGTGTAACAAAAGATTCACAGATTCTAAATTTTCATTTAGTATATTCATATTAAAAGTATCGGTTTTTTCTTCATATACATTTTGAAGTGTCATATTAACAATTTCAATAATATACTGCATATATTCAATTTCATTTTGACTAATTATTTCATCATCGAATAATGCCTTTGTGTAGCAAGGTTTCGTAGAACCAACACCTGATAAAAATGTTGTGCCGATATATTGAAAATCGCTCTCTGCATAATAATATATGTTACTGTTGGAGCTAAACAACGATGCCACTGCTCTAAACTCAGCATATATACCAAACATAGTATCAGTAGATAAGTTTTTATTATTGATCCCATCTTCAATTAAATCTTTAACATCAGATAGTCTACGACTCACTTCAGTCATAAGCGAATCAGTTTGTTGAATTTTATAATCATAAAACTCATATTGTTGATAAATATTAAATGACAACGATAAAATTATACATACAGATAATAAAAGCAATACTTTTTTCAATGTGCATCACCTCATATTAAATAGCGCAAAAAATATTTTATTGCAAGCGTCGGGAACCACCTATATAAATAGTTTCATTATAGCCTGCAAAGTTAGATAATGCTTTGTAACACAATGTGTCGGTTTTATTTTGTATAAAAAATTTCTTATATATCAAATCTTATACCTATTTTTCACAGAACCGTCCCCACGCTGTGTCTCTCTGAACTACAAACTCATCGATAAGATTGTAAAATTTACAATGCTATGATAAAATAAGATAAAAAGATACGATTTGTCTTTTTATTTATAAAAAGCACATGAGAGGTTCTAAAATAATGAAAAAATTGATATGCATACTGACCGCCGTTTTGCTTTTGATATCCCTCTGCGGTTGTGGTATGATTTATATTGACGATTCTAAGGAGCAAAAAGCATATAGAGATGCCGTTAATTCTTTTTTTAAAGCTTTAGATGAAAAAAACGAAGAAGCGATTTATCAGTTATTTTCTCCCTATATCAGAGAGAATGATAAAGATATAGAAAGTCAAATAGAAAAATTAATGTCCGTATATAGCGGCCCGACAGACGAAATAGGCTGGGACGGATTATTATCCGGCAGTGGATCCTATGAATACGGTAAAAAAATCAAGAACGCAAGGGCTACTTTTCCGGTGCGTTCCGGTGATACATATTTTTGGTGTTACTTGAAATTAACATACGAAAACACCTTTGATGAAACCCAAATTGGCATTACACAAGTAGATTTTTACACAGATGACGAATATTGCATACTAAGTTATGACGAAGAAGCAAAGATCTACGATACGTATGGACTCGAAATATATGCAGAAAAAACAATATCAGAAGATATACGATGTATTGACGGTCGGCCGCACAAATACAACTCGGATACGAAAGAGCTTAATATTAATGATGTGAAAAAGTTTTTCCAGACAAAAAACATTTTTTCAGAATTTGAGGTGACTTTTGGCAAACCGAATGCTGAACACATTTACGCCTATTATGTTTTGCCACAGGAGAAAGGTAAGCCTCGCTATCTTGAATTGGGAATAGATGGTGATGAAATTTATGCTGCGCGCATTGTTGACGATTTTGCGTATATTGATACTATTTTTACTCAAGAAGAATAGTAGTATATAAGAAAGGTAGCACAAAACAAACAAGACTTGGGACACATTTTTTCACTAAGCTATTTAATTATTTTCAACCTATCGCAAACACGCGTGGAACACAAGAGGGGCAGTTCTGTTGTGTTAATAATTTGGAATTGCTAAGCTATAATGTAGAATATAATACAAGACGAGCAAGAATATATAGAAAATAGGAATAATCTTTAATATTGTAAGAAAATTCTGATAACACAACAGAACCGTCCCTTTGTCTCATTCTATTGTCTGATTGATTGTCCCGAAATGTCAGCAACCGTCACATATTATATTTTCTTATCCAGTATGCCGGAGTACAGCTCCATGCATGGCAGGCACTGTTGATTTCGGGAGCATTATATGGAGATTCCAAATGATTCTGCGGATTAAATACTTCCGGG
>CALWUY010000080.1 GCA_944384855.1 uncultured Clostridia bacterium
TAACCAGCGGTACAGTGAGCCAGACAATCTCATACCGCCCTTTGAGCACAAGAGAGAAGTGCCCTACTAGCCAGGAGGACAGTGCCTGGGTCATTTCGTATTTGTAGGCCAGATAGTTGGTGATTCCACCGATGACATTGCCGAACATGATGCCCACCAGAGGGACCATGACCACGTCTTTAAACTGTATTTTCTGGATAAACCAAACAAAAATCCAGGTACCCAGAATAGCTGTGGTAAAGGCGAAGATGGCCCTGCTCCATAGTGTGGAGGCTGGCATGAACAGAAGCGCCAACAAGATGCCGAACTGGGCCGAGGAGATGGTGGCCCCGGTGGTTGGGTACACAAATTTGTTGCTGCACAGCTGCTGCATGATGAGTCCCGCAACGCTCATGCCGACGCCGGTACAAAGGATGGCCAGCAGGCGAGGCAGGCGCGAGATAATAAAGATTTCCAGTTGTTCCAAATTTCCCAATAACAGTTCGCCTGGTGTAAGATCGATTACCCCTACAAAAAGCGAATAACAGGATAAGACTGCAAGGACTGCAGACAGAACAATTGTTGAACGAAACGGTTTAATAAAATCCTCTCCCTTCTTGATGATTAGTCACGGCTAACTCTGTGCAGCGAAAGATGCGCAGCGGCGATTGGACTTACCATGCATCACGCACTGCGCATCGTAGCAATATTATAACACAGTTGGTTAGTCATGTTCAACCTTGCATGGGGAACAAAAAGAAGACGGAATAAATTTGCATTTTTGTGTGTTGTGCATAGGAGTGCTTGTGCAAGGGAGATAGACTGTGTTCTTTTAGGGGGACGAGTGGTGTTACAGAACTTTTTCAAAACTCGGTAATATCAAAGGTTTACGAGCATTTAAACAGAAGAATATCATGTGATTTCCTACATTATGGCGGCTGTTTTGATGACAACTGCTCTTTTTATTCGTAAATCCCATGTACGTTTTAGGGTGGGCAATTCTCTATTTTTTCCTGTAGGCGGCAAAACGAGGCACCCATGTAGGCAAAGGGATTCTCTTCGCCCCACGGGGCGTAGGATCTGAAACAGGTTTTGAGTATATCAGGAACGGCACAAAAAGGCCACTTCAGGCAGACCTATGAGGAATGGTTCATCACAGATTACAACCACTATGCGCATAATAGGAATGAGTTTGTAGCATGACTACGCCATGATTGATGGGATCATCAATGACGGTCGCTGTGGAGAGGAACTGAACAAAACCCAATATAATGTGTATAGAACCGCGCCAGAGAAAAATCCCTCCATGCGAGAGTGACTGGAGGGGTGCGAAACAGGAGTTCGCTGAGTAGAAAGCCCCGAATAAACCCGCCCTGATCATTTTCTGGATAGTGATCCCTCTCTGATTTACGGAGCGCAGACAGTCTATTTTGAACACTTTTTCATAACAATATGGGAATATCACCTTCGGTCAATACCGAAGGTGACACTCTCGCTTCTTTTTTGTTATTAGGCTTGGATAAGCAGGGGATTAGCCCAGCAGGTGCTGTGGGAATGTGCATAACTTGTATATTGATTTTCCGATAGCCAGGATGTATAATGACTTTAGTTAGTATAATCTAACCTTGCTTTCGGCTTCTGAAAGCAGATATGGAATATTAGAGTTTTTTTCATCAATAGCTGCAAGCCGGAAGGATTGATGGACAGGTGGATAATTGATGGAATGGGTAGCTCCAATCAGACCTGGCTGACAGCTTTTCTCTCTGAAACTGATTTTCCTAAAGTTATCATCGACTCAAATACGAAAAAGCGCTGTCTTTGTGCGCTGGCGATTCGAGAGAATATAGGGTGTTTGGGCAATAAATAACAGAGAAGTTTCTTATAAAGATAGGAGGATTTCCATGAACTGGACGCGCAGCATTCTGGACGGGTTGGGTCAATCCCAAATTTTGTGTAAAGTCCATTTAGGGTGCAAATAGAGGAAAATTTATATGGGGGCGACAGCGGCTTGTCCGTCTGCCGCCCGTGTCTACAACATAACGCCGGTGGGGATGGATGTCAAGGGCGGCGAAGCCGTTCATTTAACCCTTGACATCCAGACACAGCGGTGTTACTCGGGCATGCGCTCAGCGAAGTAGATTGCCATCTGGGCATGGATCATACTCCAGTCCTGCCGCCGTCCTGTCCATTTTTTGGTAATGTCCATCATGGCCAGATACAGCATTTTCAGCAGACTGTCATCGGTAGGGAATACGGACTTGGACTTGGTCACCTTGCGCAGCTGGCGGTTAAAACCCTCAATGGTATTGGTGGTATAGATCAGCCGCCGGACCTCCTGGGGATACTTGAAGTAGGTACTCAGGTTGGCCCAGTTATCCCTCCAGGACTGGGAGATTTTGGGGTATTTCTTGTCCCAGCGTCCTCCAAAGACGTCCAAGGCATCCAGGGCGGCCTGTTCATCCACGGCGGCATAGACCGCCTTCAGATCGGCCATGAGAGCTTTCAGGTCTTTATAGGACACATACTTGCTGGAATTACGCAGCTGGTGGATAATGCAGTTCTGAATTTCGGTCTGAGGGAAGGTGGCATGGATGGCTGCATCAAATCCCGTGAGATTGTCGGTGCAGGCAATAAAAATGTCCTCTACACCGCGGTTTTTCAAGCCGTTCAGTACAGTTGCCCAGAACTTGGCGCTCTCATTTTCACCGACCCACATTCCCAAAACATCTTTCCTGCCGTCCAAATTGACGCCAATGGCAATGTAGACGGCCTTCTTTACGATCTGGCCTTCGCTGCGGACGTGGTAGTGGATGGCATCCAGAAATACCACCGCATAGATGCTCTCCAGAGGCCGCTGCTGCCACTCTTTGGCGATGGGCAGGATCTTGTCAGTGATACGGCTTACAGTGCTGTCTGAGATGGAAATGCCGTAGATATCCTGGATATGAGCCTCAATGTCGCCGGTGGTCATGCCCTTGGCGTACATGGACAGAATCTTTTCCTCAACGTCCTGGCTGATGCTGGTCTGATTCTTTTTCAACACCTGAGGTTCAAATTCCCCTTTGCGGTCGCGAGGCACCGAAACTTCCACGTCTCCGAAGCTGGTCCGAAGCGTTTTGCTGCTGTGGCCGTTGCGGCTGTTGTCTGTGTCCTTGTTCTTGTAGTCGTATTTGCTGTAGCCCAGCTCGTCATCCAGCTCTGCTTCCAGACCGTTCTCCATGAACTCGGCAATCGTTTCCCTGAACAGATTCTGGATGTCATCCATGCTGCCGATGTTTGCCATCTGCAGCAGCTCACGGATCTTCTCTCGACGGGCATTTTCTTCCGGGGTGCGGTTCCTTCTGGCCATATGTTTATCCTCCTGTGTTACGCTTCTATTCTACACCTCGCAGGAGGTTTACACAAATTATAGGATAGTCTCGACGGGTTTGCTATGGCAGCTTACTTTAACCTGTTTGCTGGTTTGGTAGCACTATATCGCCCCCGGCTGATGTTTCCCAGCTATCCGCCCGCCATCGTCAAGGCATCGAAAGAACCGCCGACAAAGGCCGAAAACCGTTTTTACCGGCTGTGGATCTGTTTTGGGGAGTTGCTGCCCCTTCTGATCTACGGCGCAGTCAGTATGGCGGAAGGTGGCACGCAGGGATTTTGGCAAATGGTGCTGGCAGGGTATATCCAGTGGATGATGGTAAACCTGTGCGACCTGTTTTTCCTGGATATTTTTCTCATCCAGAAAAGGGCGAAGCGCCGTTTTGTAATCCCTGGTACGGAAGAGCACCCCGGCTATGGGTTCAAGGCGTGGATGAAAAGC
>CALWUY010000081.1 GCA_944384855.1 uncultured Clostridia bacterium
GGCGGCGTATTGCTGCGCCTCCCGCACCGCCCGCTCGATTTCCTCCCGGCTCATGTTGCTGGAGCCCTGGATCGTAATTTCCTGCCGCTTCCCGGTGTCTTTGTCCATGGCGGAGACATTGACAATAGTGCAGCGTTTAGGGGGTCCCGCTTCTCCCTCGTTGTGCGCTGGCCTGTGGCCACTGTGAACTGAGCCATTAGCCGTAAAACGTACACGGTGGTAAATGCCCCTGCCTCTGGTTTCCAATAATCAAGGGACTCCAGGAGCGCCAGGAAAGCCGCTTGCATAAGATCGTCAATCTCTACTCCCATGTGCCTTTCCGTCGCTCTGAGCCATCGAATCGCCTTGCTATAAGCAAGGCGCCGCACAGCTTCCCACAGCTTCATAACGTCAGCTTGTCCCGCCAGCACCGCCGCCGCGATTTCGTTTGTCGTCGTTGCAATGCGCCTCCCTTCCATATAACAACCAATCAGAAAGCCGCATTGTCACCAGCCACGGCTCACGGCTGCGCCGATGAAATACAGCGGGCAATCCATCCCCGAACCGTTCAGAATCCCGCACCGCCTGGGCCATTGCTGTGGAAATGTTCAGACGTTCCACTCGTTTGCACTCAACGTGGATACCGGGGAGGCCGGTTACGTCCGGCTCCTCCCCATATGACCTGGACCGCCCCGGCTGCACATCATAGCCATACTCTTGGAGGATGTGGGCGAGTTCCATTTCACCGGCGCGGCCTTTACGCTGGGATGATCTGCCAATAACAAATCACCTCCTTTGCAGTCGCACCGCTCACCAGGGTCTAAATGCGCCCCGCAATAGGGGCAAGTACGATAATATCCCATGATCGTCTCCTTTTGGGTTGCGGCTTAATTTCCCGTCAATCCATTGCGCCTCAATGGTTTGCGGGTTTTGGGTTGCGTGGGTTGCGGCTGAAACATAACTTTCCCCTATATGCTAATTTTTTCGTTTTGTATTAAACAATGGAAAGGTTGCGCAACCCGCCGCAACCTCACACGGCGTAAACCCCATATTTTTTTGCCATGTCAATTTTTATTCCTGTCCAGAATTTCTTTCCCTTCGGGGTAATCTTTCTGAACCCCCGACCTTCCATCGCCGCCATAAATTCTGTGCTACGCCGCACATAATCGCCGCTGCGCTCTGCCCATTCCCTGTATGTCTGGTACAACTCACCGGCTGGCGCTCTGGCCCCCGGCTCCATCGTGCAGCACTCCTCCAGGAAATTGGAAAACCAGTCCTCACGCGCCCGGTAATCCTCTGTGAGTTCTGCCACAACGTCTGGGATCTGGAGCTTGTACCCGTTCCGCGCAAAAAGCACCGCGCCTTGTATGGCCCATGTCAAAATAGCCGGTCCTGCTTCCTCCACCAGTCTAGCCCCATAGTTTGGGATATCCCTGGTGATCGTGGCGGTGAAGGGGACCACCGTCAGCCGTCTCCACGTTCCGTCATCTGTGGAACCAACACGGGGAAGATGGTTTGTAAAAAGAATCAGACTGTGAGACGGCAAAATCGTTTCCGGCGATCTGTATTTTTGCTCAACGGTCATCGGATCGGTGCTGCATATCTGCTTAATCGTCGACACGGAAAGCCGCTTGCCTTCTTCCAGCTCACCAGAAATAATCAGCCGCTTTCCCCTCAAGGTAGCCAGCGCCGCGCCTTTGTTCTGCCGGTCTGTGGTCAAAACGGAAATATCCAGTGTACCGGCGTAATCTCCCAGTACAGCCGACAATGCGTTAAACATAGTCGATTTGCCATTCCTGCCGCCACCATATGCCAAAATCAGCCCCTCGTGATACACTCGCCCAAACAGCGCCATACCGGCCACCATTTGCAGAAAGCCCATCAGTTTACCGTCACCCTCTGTGACAGTGCTTAGGAAGTCAAGCCACATCTCCGCACCCTTGGAACCAGGGGCGCAAGCGGTGACTTTCGTGCATAGCGCCGCTGCGTCACTTTTCCGAACGTCCCCGGTTGTCAAGTCAATGATCCCAATGGGCGTATTGAGTTCTGCGGGGTTTCCATCCAGCTTTGCCGGGTCTATGATGCAAAAGTGTTTTGCCAGCTCCAGCATATTATTTATGTACCGCGCCGATCTGGTCCTGTTGGCGTGGTTATAATACTCCCTTTCTTCCCTTGCCAAGTCCGTGGCCCTCTCCATTTCCCCTCTGTCTCCTGCGGCTTTCGCTTCGGCCTGCTGGTGCAGGGCTTGCCTGTATGCGTCCTGCGCTTCCTCCAGCATTTTGTCAGACATTTGAACGGCCAGGGCAGATGCCTTGTGATCGTCGGCCACCCATCGGACACCATCCCACCAAAGCCAGCCGCGAGAATCCGTATAGAGAAGCCGCCCACGGTTGACCTCAAGAAATTTTTTTGCGTTTCCGGCGTCCGAAAAGTCAGAGGGCCGGAACCCATCCTCTCCCAAAAATTCCCCTTCTCCACTGTCCCGCGCACTCTCGGCTGCGTCTGCAATTTCCTCCATCGTAATGCCATCGGAAAGCATTTTTCTGATTTGTTCCGATGACAATCCCGCGAGCATGGCACGGCTCAGTGCATCCGCCATCAATCCACCCCCAATTTTTTGAGTAAGGCGGGAACATTCACAAAAAAGGTGGTCCCGCTCTTAACACAAGGGATGGAACCGTCCCGGCACCCCCGCCGCAAAAAATACTGACTGAGGCCCGTTGTTTTGCAGGCCTCCGGGATCTTCTGGAACGGCGGCGAAATCTCTTTCATGCGCTCACCCCCTCAATTAGCTCAGATAGATCGACACCTAGACAGTTAGCAATTCTCCCTAATGTCCGTGGATTGATTTCTTCACCTCGCTTTACTCTTGTAAGCGTCTGCGGAGAAACTCCCTCTCGCAAATCTCGCATCGTTTTGCATCTGCGTGCAAGCGCAAGATCAAGTTTTGCTACGTTAACCTTCATTTTGTCACCCCCAACCATTTTGGTTGTTTTTGATTATATAACCATTTCGGTTGTTTCGCAAGAGGGTTTTTAAATTTTTCTTTCCAAAACGGTTGTTTTCCAAAATTGGTTATGCTAATATTTTTGTGAGGTGGTAATATGGAAGAATACGGAGCACGCATAAAATCTGCACGAGAGCAGGCTCACATGACGCAAGAAGATCTGGGACGATCTGTTGGTGTATCGGGAGTAACTATCATGCGTTATGAAAAATGCCAGCGGCAGCCACGAATTGAACAATTTCACGCCCTTGCTGCTGCACTCAATGTAGATGTGAATTGGCTAATAAATGGCGACTCAAGTCTCATTGAACTTAGTGTTCTACATGCAAAAAAAATCCTTAATACAGATGATCCAAAAACAGACAAAGCCGCAAGAATTGCAATTTATTATGCCGAAGAAGAATACAAAGAAAAAGGATATGATTTTTCTTCAGAAGAAGGGTTATTAATAAAATCCTTCTCCAAACTGAACACAGAAGGGAAAAAAATAGCTGTTGAGCGTTTGAAAGAACTAACCGAAGTTCCAAAGTATCAGCTTAAACCGGAGGCAGGTGGACAAGATGCCGTCAACACGCAAGAGGACAACTAAAGACGGGCAGGAGTATTTTGAAATCCGGGTAAGCATGGGACGGGGAAAGACCTATCTTTCCCGGCGCTGGTATGTGCCTGCTGGATGGTCGAAAAAGGCAATAGACAGGGAACTAGCCAAACAAGCCGCAGAATTTGAGCGCCAATGCAAGGCCGGGGAAGTAGTCAGCCGGAAAGAAAAACGCCAGCAGGAGGCCCAGGAGGCCGCAGAAGCGGCAAAAATAAAGACGGTGCGCCAGTATTCCGAACGGATTTTCATGCCTGCAAAGACGGTCACCATGTCGGAGAACTCCCGCGCCAGCTTTCAAAGTGCCTTGAATACCTGGATATATCCAGCAATCGGTGACAAGCCTATGCCGGACGTGTCCCCCGCTGATCTGTCCGCCCTGCTGCTGGATATCCAGGCACAGGGGAGGGCGCATAGCACAGTGATAAAAAGCTACACCGTTTTGCACACCTTGTTTAAAATGGCATATCTGGCCGACATGATCCACCGTAATCCCATGGACAAGGTGGTCCGGCCAGTTCCCCGCAAGGATGAAATCAGGGAGACAGAGGCCCAAGCCCTCACCCTGGAGGAGCTGCGGGCCGTCCTGGAAGCCCTGGAGGCGGAGCCGCTGAAATGGCGGGCGCTGGTTCACCTTCTGATTGATACAGGTATTAGGCGCGGCGAGTGCTGCGGCCTCAAATGGGAGGACGTGGACCTGGATGCCCAAGAGGTTACGATCCGGCGCAATCTCTGCTATACCCCGCAGAAGGGCATATACCTGGATACACCGAAAAGCGGCAAGGTTCGAGTGGTAGACATAGGAGAGGAAACGGCGGCACTCCTGGAGGATCTCAGAGGACAAAGCAAGGGGGAATTTGTTTTCACCCAAGAGAACGGGGAGCCGATGCACCCGCAAAGCCCCACCCGATACCTCAAGAAACTTTCGGGAAAATGCGGGGTCCCTGATCTTCACCCCCACAAGCTGCGGCACACATTCGCCAGTATCGCCATCACCGCCGGGGCCGACGTGGCCAGCGTATCGGAGGCCCTGGGCCACAGTGACAAAGCGGTGACGTTGCGAATGTACACCCATGCCGACGCCGAAAGCCGCAAGCGGGCCGCGCAGATATTCCGGGATGCAATAAAAAAATCCGGGGAAGATCCCCAGCAAAACGAAAAAAAGACCGGCCAGGACGTTTAATCCTAGCCGGTTTTTACTGCCCGTATGGGTTTTGGTATGGGTTTTTCGTGTTGCCGCACAGACAGCATAAAAAGCAGAAAACCCGCTATCCCTTGCGGGACAACGGGTTTCGCTGGAGCTGCTGGGCGGATTCGAACCGCCGACCTCATCCTTACCAAGGATGCGCTCTACCTACTGAGCTACAGCAGCATGGTTGCGGCTTTCGCCGCTCTATTCAAAAAGGCCGTCGCCTTATTGCC
>CALWUY010000082.1 GCA_944384855.1 uncultured Clostridia bacterium
GGCTTAAGGGATGGATATCTCTCGTTGTTGCTGGCAAGCATTCTTATTCCTTACAAGAAGTCTTTGATTATTTCTAGTCATGGTTCAGAACAAGAGCTGACTGCGGAGCTGTTTGAAGAGATAGTACGTAGACCGCACGATTTCACATTTACTGTCGCTAACTGGAGAAAAGAACAGTTAGAGTATATGGATCAGTTAGAATATGCTTTTCGTTCCTTTATTGATCCTTCAATGCTTTCTAAAAACAGGTTAAAAGCAATATATGATGCAATGTTGAGCCACTATAAATCTGTTTCAAAGTTTGCCAGAACGACACAAAGATATGCTTCAGATCAAACAAAAAAATATCGTCAATTGATGGAACGTAGTTATGCAAGTTATTCGACTTTTTTCTTTACTAAGTTAAAGGGGTTAACGGGCGATTACGATTCTACTGTTGTTGCAGTTAAGAGTAGCAAGAAAGAATTGGAAGAAGCTTTAGGCTACATCCAGGCAGATATTAAAAATACTATCCTTCAATTGACCGGAGCATCTTTGGGCATCTCATTGAGTAATGCGTTGAGCACTGCCTATAAAAATGATTGGAGTTTAAAGCGGCAAAAATCGTTTGATTACTATGCAAACGCTTTTCTAGAATATGTTAGCGGCATTAATGGTGCCACTTCAGATGAAAAAATCATAGCAAAACTATCAAAGTCATTAACAGGAATCGAATTGTCCTATTGGGGAGACAGCCATGTCGATGAGTTCAAAAAACGTTTAATCGAGATCAAGAAGAAGATAGATGCCTATACTGTGAGTGATACTCTAAATGAAGGCGAAACAAAGATGACACTCACAACAGCATCTGGTGAAAAAAAAGAAGTTATATTTGATGACGGTGCCCTCTCTAATTTAGGGATTACGGTGAAGAACAAACTCAATGCAACCCTGGGAAACTTTGGCCTTTCTATTTCTTACGATGATAAGGTACAAATTCTCCTCTCCCTCTTAAACGATCTAATGGAAGGAAAAGAATAAAATGGTAAATACGATTTACTGGTGTCCGCATTGCAAGGTGCCAATTATAAAAAACAGAACATGCCCGCTTTGTGGATCTGATTGTAAATCGTTATCTACAACTGGCGTATGTAATCCGGTCTTTTTACAAGAACGCAAACTCATCTCTTATATTTTTGGGAAGGACTTGACGCACTCTGATGTATGGTACCTTGGCAGTAGCTACTATCTTGTTGACGGAGAGCGTATGCGTCTGCCTTATATTGATTTTTATAAGAGGAACGAGCATTTGAAGATTGCCGGGGAGTTGCGCGCAAATATTGTAATTGATGACATATTTCCACAAACAGATACATTTGTTGCAGCTAATGAGCAATATATCAAGGAACTGGTTTTTGAAGCCGAGGAATACATTGTAAATCTTGTAGAAAAGCTTAAGTCACAAACAGACGTACAGTACATGCCAACGGTATCTTTTTCTGGAGGTAAAGATTCTACTGCTGTAAGCCGTCTTGTAAGAGACGCTTTACAGGATGAATCTATTATCCATTATTTCGGCGATACAACGTTGGAGTTTCCTTCTACATATGTTTATGTGGAAAGTTATTTTAGAAAAGAAAATTTATTCACCCCGATGATACCGAGTGAAACAGAAAATGACTTTTTTAAGTTGTGTAATGTCTTCGGTCCACCTAGTAAGTTTGAAAGATGGTGCTGCACAATATTCAAAACCAGCAACTTGAATTCCGAGTACCAAAACTTGAATGGTAATAGCCTTACTTTTTTAGGAATAAGACATAGCGAATCTAGAGAGCGCCAAAACTATGAGAGAACACAGGATCACTCCAAAATTGGATCTCAGATTAATGCGATGCCAATTATTGAGTGGTCGGATTGCGATGTGTGGTTATACATCCTCTATCGCGGAGTTCGATTCAACGATGCATACCGGTGGGGATACAAAAGAGTTGGTTGTTGGTGTTGTCCAAACAATTCTGATTGGTCAATGATGCTAACGGACATCTACTTCCCTGAACTATCCGCCAAATGGAAAACTACTCTGTTTGATTTCGCAGTAAAGACCGGAAAGGATAACATAGAGGATTACGTCGAAAATGGCCGCTGGAAGACCAGAAAGGGTGCTAGTGGCTTACAGACGCGAAATGTAACAATAGCGGATACAGCATGCAATCTTTCGGATCGGGCAAGAAATATCATCATTAAGAAAAAAATCAATCGAGATGTAATAGAATTTTTAAAGCCATTTGGACAGTTGGAAATTTTTGACAAGGAAGATGCGACTTATATAACAGCAACAGAAAAAGAGGTCCGTGATTCAAAAGGTAATGTTGTTTTACCAAAGCGTAAGGTGTGTGATTTTGTTATCACATGGGGAACGCCTGTGCTCAAAGTCCTGCCGACAAAGGAAACCGATATTTTGTTACTCGTAAATCGTCTCAAATGTCAGCTTCGCAAATATCAATACTGTATCCGCTGCTCTGCCTGTGATTCCGTTTGCCCATTTGGTGCAATCAACACCATGGGAGATTTTCGCTATTCAATTGACGAAACAAAATGCAAACAGAATCTGTCAGAGTGTTCAAAGTGTATTGCGAAATTTTATAATGGATGCATCACATGCCAAGTACTTGCTGGAAAAAAGAATGTTGCACCTGACAATGAGGATTCCTGAGGTGGAAACACATGATTTATTTTGATAATGCTGCAACATCGAAATACAAACCGGATGTAGTGTATGACGCATTTATGCACTATGTGCGCGAAATAGGTACTAGCCCTGGCAGAGGCAGTTATAGCTTGGGTGTCCAGGCTTCGAGGATGCTATATCAAAGCAGAAAAAAAGTTAACACTTTCTTTGGTAACTCAAGCAAGACGAATGTCGTTTTTACAAAAAACTCTACTGAAGCGATCAACCTGTTTATTAAAGGATTTTTGAAAAAGGGCGATCATGTTCTTATTAGTTGTTATGAACACAATGCTGTTCTACGCCCTATTCATTCTTTATATGAGAACGGGCTCATTACATATACCGTTCTCCCTGAACAAGTGCTAGAATTCCCCGAATCCGAATTGGAAAAATATATTACTCCTAGTACTAGATTGGTAGCAATTACATTAGCAAGTAACTTGACGGGACAACTTGTTTATTCTGCAGCATTTGGCGATGAGTGCAAAAAAAGAAAT
>CALWUY010000083.1 GCA_944384855.1 uncultured Clostridia bacterium
TACGTCCTCTATCATGCGGGAGTAGGCGGAGCGGTCGAAAAATCTGCCGCTTTCATCGTCGTCAATGTAGTGCCGGATATTCGTCAATTTTAGCTGTCTGGCGTAGCTTTCCAAAAACTTCTTCTGAGACGGGATTTGTCAAGGGGGCTTTCTGCAAAAGTTACAGTATGTTCAAAAACTGCATGATAAGTCTTAAATCTTCCTGTGGTAGTGATTATCCATATTATCATTGCTATACAATAGGCTAAATGTCGTTGCTATTTTTCCGTCTAAGGAAACATATTCACAACCTTTTTACGATCTACCCTTTTGCGTGAATATATCAATTATATCCCCAATTTTTAATAATTTCGGCGCCTTTTTTAATTAAGGAGAAATAATCTTCTGTAGCAAATATCTCATCTAAAAACAACCGATTAGTATTTTCGTCAATTTCTATTGTCCCTTCCGAGAACTTTTCTTTCATGTGCGAAGATAGATCATCGAAAGTGTGAATGTCAGCAGAACGTCCGATAACAAAAAGGCAATAATACAAAAATGTAGATTTTTTATCTGTTCCTTTGGGGTTCAATGAATTTCCTTGTGCAAAGTAGTATTCTTGCTCTTTTACAAATCTTTTCAATCCTCTAATTGTCAAAGCAGACGATTGCAAAATTTCCTCTATCTGCTTTTTTAACAATTCTATAGCTTCTTGATTCGGTTCCTCAATGCACTTCAAACTCGTTTGAAATATTTGATAGTTCATAAGATACCACATTTTATATTGCAAAGAAAAGTCCGACACGCTATACGGGATATTTATTTTCAAACCGTTAGGCAAAATTACTTCACGAAACGATGCACCGAAATCACCCATCAATTCTTCCACTGTCTTACAAAAGAACTGATTCCGTTTTGCATCAATTGTAAGCTCTTGGAATAAAACATTATTCAGACAAGCATCTGTTGGCTTATCCAAAATTTTGATATTATAAGCGCTGACTCCAAATAAACTCACAACTATATTTACAGAATCATCAATTCCTATATACGAAAGCAATGTATGACTTCCAAAAGCAAATATTTGACTAAATATAGCATAAACCTCTGCATTACTGATAAAACGAACGGGATTGGTTCCTTTTCCTGTTGTGATAAATTCAATCAAAGCATCAAACTTAGCACACTTATCTTGAATTCCATTATGCAGACAATACCATTCGAACGCAATTTTGGCCATTAATCGATACATTTCCAAACTAAAAAAAGTATCCATTTTTAGCACAATTCGTTTTTCAATTTCAACTTGGTTGATATCTACTGCAGTTACATTATCTTCATTGGCACCTTTGAATCTTCTAATATTCTCAAGGGGTCCCAATTTTATTTTTCCATCTGAGGACGAAATTATTTTATTATTGCGAAAAAGCTCGGTATCAGAGGAAAGTCTTGTAACATACTCAATATTATCAATTAAAATACTTGCATCATAGGCTGCGTAATTTTTCCCTTTGCTTGACTTTATATCCAATTCATTTGTAATTACAGCAAGATGCTTTATGATATAATCCTCAAACATATCGCTAAATTTATTGTTATGCGCTACCCGACACACATTGGGATTTATAATTTTTGAATTAGTAAGAGCATCTGGGATTATATCAGAATCAGAAAGTTCATCTGTAGTCCCGCAGTAAATACACGCTTTTTTTGATTCCATTTTCATCATCCTTCCCCCAGATATGCATTTTTGTGCTTAACGACATATTGCGGAAGCACATCAATTATTTTCCACTTCTTTGCATTCCAAGTTGAAATCTTCGGCTTTAATAGTTGATAGATCAGCACTATTTGGATTATCTACTTTTACCACTCGTCTTGCGTGATTCATAACCAAATCGTCATACAGATTTCTTGCTAACCTACCGTTTGCAAAGTTCTCGTCCTTCGATGCAATTTGTTGTTCAAAATACAAGTGGATTTTTTCTTTAGCCTCATCGTCCAGAACATAATCGTTGCTTTGGCACATGGAAAGCAATATATTGTCCATCTCTACAGAATTATAATCATCGAATTCTATGAATGTATTAAAACGAGATTTCAATCCAGGATTGGACTCAAAAAATTTATTCATAGGCTCGGTGTATCCGGCAACAATCACAACCAGATCATCTCTGTAGTCTTCTAACGCCTTCGTTAATTCTGTTAAACACTCTCTACCATAAGAATCGGAATGGTCATTTTCTGTAATGCTATAAGCTTCATCAATAAACAGAACACCGCCTTTAGCTTGTTCAATTACTTTTTTGACCTTAAGTGCTGTTTGTCCTTGATATCCTGCAATGAGGTCAGTTCTTGAAACTTCAACAAAATGTCCTTTTGAAAGCAACCCAATTCTCTTATAAATTCTACCTACGATTCTTGCAACTGTTGTTTTTCCTGTTCCAGGATTACCCGTGAATGCAAGATGCAAGGTATTCTTAGTTGAGTGGAGATTTTTCTCTCTACGCAACTTTTGAACCTTTTGATACACTATCAAATCTTGCACTTTATTCTTTACTTTTTCCAAACCAATAAGGGCATCCAATTCGTCTAACAACTCTTGGAGCGTTCTCTTATCTTCGTCCGCATCCGTGGTAGGTTTGCATATACCCTGAATTGTGGAATAACCATAAAATTCAATCAAACTGGAGTTAACAAGCTGTGCTACCCGTTTAACCTCAATTTTGTATTTCGGATTGTCCACAGATTCAGATATTCTTTTAAGCAATGCAACGGTGGCCGACTTGCTGTGTTCATCCACAATTGCTGTTGCCAACTTTGTAATTTCACCACAAGCATCTGTAACAGCATCCAATTTAGAAGCGTTGTTAAGTAATGCTTGACCATACTTATCCATCATATCACCTTCACACCAGAAGCAAAATCAACTCAATTATTGCCAAGCCTGCAGCTCCTCCGGCAATCCAGTACGTATATTTAACTTTCTTTGTTAACGTCTCAATAGCTGCATTGGTTGCCTGTACCATTACCGCAATATTCTCATTTACTTCTTCCTTATTTTTCTGAATAGCGTCAGCAAGTTCCTCGTCTCTTTTTTCACATTCTATGAGTTTAGATGTATGTTCTTCGACATTATTCCACATATCATCGACATCATCCAAATGAGAGATTCCGCTCAATTTATCGGTGTTAGTCCTACATTCCTGTTCCACTCGATTTATACGGGTTTGATGTTCTTCAGTCTGTTTCCAAATTTCATCAACTTCCATCAAGTGATTAAGGGCAGATACCTCTTCTTTAAAAGCCTCCAATTTAGCAATTAGGTTTCTGCTATCTACCGCATATTCTTCTGTAGCAACCATTTTTTTAGACAAGGCAGTAATAGACTCGGTGTGGTTCTCACTCGTTGCCGCAAAATTATTTAGTTCACTTTGCTGCGTTTGGATATTTGTATTGATTTTTTCGATATTCTTCTTGCAAATATCTAAGTCATCCCACATATTATCAATATCTTGCAGGTGAGTATATCCACTCAAAATAGCAACAAAGGAGTCTATTTCTTCTAAATGCTTTTGCATCTGCAGAACATCCGCCTCGATATTTTGCAAAATATTTTCGACAGTTACCAAGTTCTCCTTTGACATGTTTATATCGTCCCACATAGAATCCACATCATCAAGGTGAGAGACTTTTTTTAATTGTTCTGTAAATAAAGCAATTCCCTTTATTACAGGAATCTGGCTATCCAGCAAATTCGCAGTAGATTCAAGTTTTTCAGACAAATCAGAGAAAAACTCTTTAAACGACTTTGCTTCATTACGAAGAGTGAGAATATCTCTATTTACCTGATCTGACAAAGTCTTATTCTTGTTGTTAGCCGTTGCAATATCTTCTGTTGCCTTCTTGGAAAACTTTGTAATGCTATCTGACACTGTTCTGATTTCGTTTTGTATACTCTTACAATCATTCCAAATTTTATCGATATCAGTTAGGTGCTTATAGCCTTCCAGTTTTTCCTTGAAAACTTTTAATGCGGCAACAATTTTTGAGATATTTGCTACGTTCTTTTCTATTTCCGCTTGATGTGCATCCAATTTGCTTTGCTGATTTGCAAGTTTTTCATTATGCTGTTTCAATGTTCTTTGCTGCACTCTGACATCATTACTGGTTTTTTCTATAGCTTTAACATTGGCAACAATGCTTGTGATGTAATCCTTATCAAGCACATCAAGTGCGTTATAAACTTCTCGGAACTCCTTAATTACCTTATTGTTTGTTGTATTAACAGCAATAAAATGCTCCTGGATAGTTTCAAGTCTTCTGTTCAACTCATATCCGGTTACCTTATGGTCACCAAGACCCAAAAATCCACCATCTGTTCGAACTTTATCGATTTCGAGTTCAGCCTCTGTCTTCTCGGAAAACTCCTTCAAACGATTTTTTGCCAAATCAAAGCTATGTCTTTTAATAGCTATCTCATCCATAATCTACACTCCTACTTTAACAGGTCATCCAATTCATCAGAAATCGAATCAATCTCCTTCATAACTGAAACAGATTCGTTATCGATAATAACCTTTTTATTTTCGTCCTTTGCGTTCGTATCATTTTCGCTTGAAAAGTCTTCTACAAAATCTTCCATAATGTTACTGTATGCATCTTTCATGATAGAACCGGCTTCAGAATGTCTTTCATAAACAGCCTGCACACTTTCATTCTTCGTTTGATACATTTCCTCAACAACATTGCTGTTCTGAGATTTTTCTTCCTCTTGAGTGTTAGTTTCAAAATCAGCCTTTTTATCTACCGTTTGGAATGTAGCAGTATTTGTTTTACCGTTTTTATATAACCAGTAAACAACACATGCCGCTAATCCGACTACTGAAGCATAAATGAACCACTTTTTCATTTTCGTTTTCCTCCTTACTTCAACCCGTCAAGTATATCATCTAAGTCATTGCTTGATTTATTGCTTTCATTGATAACGCTTTGCTGTAAGAGCGATATTGCTTTTTGTCCATCCTCTGCAAATGCTCATAGGCTCGGCGGTCATCCTCGTCTGCAAGGTTTAAGCGCAGAGTGGTCGTGTAGATCTGCTTCATACGATACCGCCTTTTCTACTCTGCTTCTGCTCGGCAAGCAGCTCATATCCCTTTGCGG
>CALWUY010000084.1 GCA_944384855.1 uncultured Clostridia bacterium
CAGTTTTCATGACGAATGGTTAATCCTCCTGTACGTTTTGTTTGAGCAACCTAACTGTAACACAGGATTTTCCATTCGTCACTTATTTTTTATTGCCTACTGTAACACATCTATTGTAAACCTACAAAAAATATGACGGCATACTAATATTTACTATTGAGAATTTAATTACGATGTTGTATAATATATCTGATATACTATATCTTGGAAGTGTAAATGTTTGGAACACATAATATATCTCGACAACAGCGCGACTACAAAGCCCTGTGAAACATCGATACAATATATAAATAATGCCCTGCTTAATAACTGGGGTAATCCTTCCTCACTTTATTCGTTAGGTATTGAAGCGGAAACAGCTGTCGATTCAGCGAGGCGGGCTATTGCAGGGAAGATTTCTTCAAGAGAAGATGAAATAATATTTACGGGAAGCGGAACGGAAGCAAACAATACCGCAATACTTTCGGTACGAAACAGCCGAAATAAAAAGATAATTACAACTGCCATCGAGCATCCATCGGTACTTAATACGGTAAAAAGGCTTGAAAATAACGGATTTGAAGTTGTAAGGCTCGGCTGTGACAGCCGGGGAGTCATAGATTTGAACCGGCTTGAAAAAGAACTTGACAGCAGTGTTTGTTTAGTAAGCATAATGATTGTCAATAATGAAGTGGGTTCCGTTCAGCCGGTGGCAGAAGCGGTTAAGCTTATAAGAAAATATTCGCCTCAGGCGATAATTCATTGCGACGCGGTACAGGCATTCGGCAAGATGACGATAAACGTAAAGAATTTAGAAGTGGATATGATGAGCGCAAGCGCTCACAAAATCCACGGACCGAAAGGCATAGGATTTCTGTACTGCAGGAAAGGAACAAAACTGACGCCTTTTATAACTGGCGGAGGTCAGGAGTTCGGGCTGCGTTCCGGCACAGAATCCGTACCGCTGATATGCGGTTTTGAGGGAGCGGTGAAGGAACTTCCGGACCTAAAAACAGCAGAAGAAAAAATACGAGGCATAAATATTTATGCAAGAAGGATTTTTAAAGATTCAGGATTTATAGAAATCAATTCAGACATTAACGCCTGTCCGTATATACTTAATATTTCAGTCGAGGGGTACAGATCTGAAACGCTGCTTCATTTTCTCGAGAGCAGGAATATTTTTGTTTCCTCGGGAAGTGCCTGCGCAAAGGGTGAAGTAAGCTATGTGCTGAAGGAATTGCAGCTTAACCGAAGCCGGATCGATTCGGCGCTGAGACTGAGTTTTTCACGTGATAACAAAAAGGAGGATATTGACCTTTTGCTTGAGGCTTTGAATGAAGCGGTGTGCAGGCTGAGGAAAAGCGGCAGATGAAAGAAATAATACTTATTAAAAACGGAGAACTGGCATTAAAAGGACTTAACCGTTCTACTTTTGAAGATATACTCATAAAAAATAT
Organism: uncultured Clostridia bacterium; assembly: GCA_944384855.1. Taxonomy (GTDB): domain Bacteria; phylum Bacillota; class Clostridia; order Oscillospirales; family Acutalibacteraceae; genus UBA737. The sequence goes on from CALWUY010000084.1 coordinate 1,440, forward strand.
GAGAAGGCGGCTTAAAGATTTAGGTAAAATAAGTATCCGAAAAGCGCAGTCCGCAATTTATATCGAACCTGAAGAAGAGGAGTTTGATTTTGAAGAAGCGCTCGACAGGGTATCCCGAATATTCGGGATAGCGGGTTTCAGCAGGGCATGTGTGTGCGAAAAGACGGTGGAGGATATACTTGAAAAGTCTGTCATATATTTAAAAGACACGATGGAAAGTATAAAAACATTCAAGGTTGAGGCTAAAAGAGCGGATAAGAATTTTCCTCTTACTTCACCCGAAATCTGCCGTGAGCTCGGAGCAGTCTTGCTTGAGGCGTATCCGCATTTGAGTGTGGACGTACATAATCCCGATATAATAATATTTGTTGAAGTAAGGGATTTTGCGGCTTATATTCACGGTCAGCAGCTTCAGGGCGCAGGAGGTCTTCCGGTAGGCACTGCCGGTACGGCGTCGGTTCTGATCTCAGGAGGTATAGACAGCCCGGTAGCGGCATGGTGCATGGCAAAAAGAGGATTAAGGCTTAACGCCATTCATTTTGCGAGTCCGCCGTATACGAGTATGCGGGCGGAAATAAAGGTTAAAACCCTGCTTTCAAAGGTGGCGCGTTACAGCGGAGGGATCAATCTCGCAATAGTACCGTTTACCGAAATACAGGATCAGATTGCGCAGAATTGCCCGGAAGAGTATTTCACGTTAATAATGCGGCGTATGATGATGAGGATTTCTCAAAAGATAGCTGAGAAATCTGGAAGTCTGGCGCTTATTACAGGGGAAAGTCTGGGTCAGGTCGCCAGCCAGACATTGCCGGCGCTGGTAAGTACTGACAGTGTCGTGAGTATGCCGGTACTGCGGCCGCTTATCGGGATGGATAAAGAAGAAATAATATCCATTTCAAGAAATATAGATACATTTGAGACTTCGATTCTGCCTTATGAGGATTGCTGTACGGTATTCACTCCTAAGCATCCTAAGACCAGACCTACGCTTGAGCTGTGCGTTCAGGCGGAAAGAAAGCTTGACGTTGAAAGATTATCTGAAACAGCGGTCAGAGAAACCAGATATTTATATATTGAATAAGGAGTTATTTGATTGATCAATACCGAGCTTTACAGAACAGCCGAAGAAACAGTTGAATATCTAAAATATAAAAAGCTGACTTTGTCTACGGCAGAGTCGTGTACAGGAGGAATGGTATCGGAGTTTATTACTTCTGTTCCGGGGGCTTCGCAGGTATTCGAGCTGGGAATCACTTCATACAGCTGCCGTACAAAAAATGAAATATTGGGTGTAAAAGCAGATACGCTTGAAAAATACGGAGCCGTTTCTGAACAAACGGCTAAAGAGATGGCGGAGAATGTCAGGAATAAAGCCGGTGCGGATATAGGAGCTTCAGTTACCGGGGCCGCCGGCCCTCAAAGTTCTGAAGGACATCCGGCAGGCTATGTTTTTATAGCGGTTTCGGGCAAAAAAGGCACGAAGGTAAGACTTTTGAACATAGAGCCGCAGAGCCGTAACTATGTAAGAGAGAAAGCAGCCGAAGAAATATTGCGAATGGTCAAATATTATGCAGAGGAATTGTAGCATGAATAGGAAAGACGGCAAAAACGGAAATATATTTAAAAGATTTTCAAGATACATATATTTTTCATATATTCCGAACAGAAGGGATAATCTCAAACAAATTCTTATAAAAATATTGTTTTTAATCTGCTTTGTGACATTAATAGTTTCTGCATCGTACATTGCGAACTATTTTCTTACTGCGCGTGAGCAGGAAAGTATAATCGATGACAGCAGGGAACTGTGGCACAGCACTCAGGAAAATTCGGAAGATGTTTCCGAAGAAGACGATAATAATGACGGTGTTCAGGCTCTGCTCAGTCAAAATCCTGATTTTAAAGGATGGATTAAAATCAGCAATACAAAAATTGATAATCCGATATATCAGGCTACAGATAATGAGTATTATCTTAATCACAATCAGAACAGGCAAAGCAGTGTTTACGGAGCGCTTTATTTTGATTACAAAAACAAAATTACCAAGAATGAGACCGACAAAAATCTTATAATATACGGACACGAAATGAAAAACGGCTCAATGTTCGGAACGCTGAAAAAACTGAGAACGCTGAGTTTTTACAAGCAAAATCCGACAATAGAATTTTCAACCCTTTATAAAACATCGACATATAAAATATATGCCATATTCGTGCTTAACGCGGACAAAGAGGATGATGGCGGTTATATCTACAATATTTACCGTCAGAATTTTATTGATGATGAAGATTTTGATTTGTGGACGGAGGAAGCGTTTGAGAGGAGTATTATTAATACGAACGTAGATGTAGAATACGGCGATAATATAATAACGCTTGTAACATGTTCAAATGATTTTGAAAACTCGCGCCTTGTGGTTATGGCGAGAGAGACCCGAGAGGGTGAAAGCGGCAGTGTTGATACTTCACTCGCGTCTGTAAATCCTAATCCGAGGTATCCTGAGATATGGTATACCGAGCGCGGTTTGACTAAATAATTAAAATTGTTTATTAAAGGAGGAATTTTAAAATGTTTCAAAATATAAAGACGGATATTATATATTATAAGACCAATACAGATTTTGAAATGGAATTTAATCTTTGCGGCTGCTGCCGCATGAGGCTGCTAACCGACAAGGCAAATGACCGCAGGCTTTTAATAAGCAATTTATCCCGCGCAGTATCCCGCAGCCGTATAATTATCGTTGTAGGGCCGCTTTTCAGCGAGGATAATATAATCGGCACAATTGCTGAGGCAATAGGTAAAAAACTTACAAACGCCGATAACAGAACATACGGTATCAATTCTTCGGAAGAAATAAAAATCATCAGCGGATCTACGCCTTTGGTTACGGGTGACGGTATTTTCGGGGGATGTATAATAGAAAGCGGTCCTCAGTCGATGATTTTGTTATCTGACAGTAAAAATATCAGAAAAACGATAATGAATAATCTGATACATCCGTATATAGAGGAAATATATGCCGGGGAGCTTAAAGCGAATTCAAATGAAGAGCAGCCGTTAAAATCAGATACGGATGAGAATCAGCCGACAGAACAGACGGAGACTGAGGGCACGCAGGAAGCACCAGGGGAAGGAATAACCGAAGCACCTTCAGAAACCGAATCGGCAGAACCGTCGCAAGCAGATCAATTAATTAATTCTGAGGCTGAAGAATCTTCGGATACGGAGGAAGCTTCTCAGATCCCGTTAATTTTAGACGAAGATGAAATTAAATTATCCGGAACAATGACTTACGACACAGATGATTCTCATATACAGGCAGAGAATGATGAACAGGAACTTTTTACGGAATCAAAAAAAATCGGACGAAAAGAAGCAAAGTATTACAATGAAGCATACGGAGATTTTTTCCTTGATGATACAGGGCTGATAGGAGAAGAAGACTTCCGAAGGGCAAATTACAGGGGACCGAAGTTTACACGGACCGCAGCGGTCGTGTTGGCGATAATAATATTGCTTATACTGATTGTGCTATGTTACTGTATGTTTTATGTTCCGTCAAAGGACGGAGTGTCAGCTTCGGCATATATAAGGGATATATATAATACTTTGTTCAGTTAACAGCGTATTTGAGAAATTAAAATACTGCCGGGAGAAAATCTCCCGGCAGTATTTTTTGTAAAACAGAATTATTTCATGCTGTTTTCGTAAGATTCGATCATCTTTTTAACCATCTGTCCACCGATAGAACCAGCCTGCTTAGAGGTAAGGTCACCGTTGTAACCCTGCTTTAAGTTAACGCCAACCTCCCTTGATGTTCCCGAGTGTTATTAAAATGCCATTAAAAAATAAATACATAGGCTAATCGAACCGCTAAAATAACACTCTTTTTTAAATCTTATGCACGAAATCGTGCATAACTGTTGACAAATTGCGTATAATATAGTATACTATAGATGTGAGAGCATTATTTTAAAAATGGAGGCTATATTATGGCAACTGCAAGAATTAATTTAACTGTTGATGAAAACGCAAAGGAAGAAGCTTTGAAATTGTTTGAAATGTTCGGTATGGACGCTTCAACTGCGGTTAATATGTTTTTTAAAAAAGTGGTACAGACCAAAGCTATTCCTTTTGAAATTTCAGTTGCAAACGAACAAAAGAAAACGACCTATGATATGTCTAAAGAAGAATTTATGGGTAGAGTACAGTCTGCGATTGATAACAGAACAGTTTAACTATTGGAGATTAAATGATGGATAGTACACCGATAGTGTTAGTATTTGCCGGTCCAAACGGCTCCGGTAAGTCTACTGTAACAAAAGGATTTGATATTATTGGCGAATATATAAATGCCGATGAAATTAAAAAGCAGACAAATTGTAGCGACTTAGAGGCAGCACAATTTGCAACGGCTCTTCGTGAAGATGCTATTAAGAATATGCGTGATTTTACATTTGAAACTGTTTTGTCATCGCCACGTAATGTTGAATTGCTTAAAAATGCAAAGGCAGCAGGTTATAGAATCGAAGTTGTTTTTGTCCTAACTGCTGACCCGCAGATAAATGTATCAAGAGTTGCCCATCGTGTAAAAAATGGCGGACATGATGTACCGAAGGATAAAATCATCAGTAGATACCACAAATTGCTTGATAATATTTCAGAGATGCTGAAAATAGCGGATATTGTGTGGGTTGTGGATAATAGCACTGAAAAAGCAGAACTAATAATTTATTCTAAGAATAGCAAGGTTTCAATAAATGAAACACCACTTTGGAATAAAGACAAAATTGAGAAGCTGATTAAAGGTAAGTGAAAAAATCAAGGCTATCGTATTTTGGTAGTCTTGATTTTTTATTGACTATTCGTTACGAATATGATATAATTTTTATGGTGATAGTTATGGAAAGACGAATAGCAAAATTAATCGTAGGCAAGGCGGGAGGCACAGCAGGTAAAGACTCTAAAACCTATAAGTTGTCTTTGCCTAGCAAATGGGTTGCCGAACTCGGTCTAACGGAGTCTAAAATGGAAATATCGTTTGATGGTGAAAGGATTATTATTTCACCGCAATTGTCTATGGATGAATTTTTAGAAAAGAAACAATCGCTCGATCATAAGCTAATTAAATTTGAGTTCTATGATGGAGAAATTTTGTGTACGCAAATTATCGCCGACTTTACCGATGAAACTTTGTCGGTAAAAGATTCAACTGACCATATCGTAAAAACTGCCTTTGGAAAAAATGAAGCGCCGACTTGGGAAGATTTTCAAAGCTTTTTAGAGGAACGTTGTCTGCCAAGGAGCCGCAGCGGTATTCGAGAGTATTTGGAAACCATCGACGTAGAAGCATACGATCCGCTTGAAATTATCAAAAAAACAAGCGGCAGAATGGCTGAAGATAATCAGTGGATTAAACTGGAGGTAATACAATGACAGTTAAGCTTGTAACCAACGAAAAGGTTGCTGAAACTTCTTCAAAGGGCAATCAGGAAAAATGGTTTGATAGCGATACAAATAAGTGGTATAAGCTCGATCAATTCGGCTATGAAGCATTAACCGAGACTATAATATCTAAACTGCTCGAAAAGAGCGATATCGAGAGTGATACACCGTTCTCCTTTGCTCGTTATGAAATGGAACGTTTGAACGTTCACGGTAGGGACAGGACAGGGTGCTCAAGTGAGAACTTTTTGAAGGACGGACAATCTATTATTACTCTTAGCCACTTGTTCTCTCGTCAGCTGGGCACTTCCTTAAAAGATAAGTTAGAAAAGCTTAGCAGCGACAAAAAGCGCATTCAGTATCTTGCAGAAGCAACCGCTGAGTATACAGGACTTAAAGAGTTTCCAAAGTATCTCACATTGCTTTTTGAGGTGGATGCATTATTTCTGAACGATGATCGCCACCTTAACAACATAGCGGTAATTGAGCAAAATGGAAAATATAAATATTGCCCGATTTTTGATAACGGAGCAGGGCTACTATCTAACGTTCAGTTTTTTCCGATGGATATTGATCCTAAGGGACTTATGAAAGACGTTGTTGCACGTCCGTTTAATACAAGTTTTACCCGTCAAATTAACGCCGCAAGAGCTTTGTATGGTAAACAGTTAAAAATGCCTCAGTTAACAAGAAATGATATTATGGCAGAGCTTGAACCATTACTTAAGTATTACGCCGAGCGTGACAGGGGTATCATCGCTGACCGCGTAATTGAATGTATCCTTGTAAGGCAAAAATTCAACAAGCAAAATGGTTTTGAGGAGTAATAGTAATGAAAGAATTGATATTAAGATATTTTGATGCATTTGCAAATTTATATGGAATTATTCCAATGAAAAGAGCTTATCGTATTATCGAAAAACAAAATCCCAAACTCAACCTTACCAAAGAACAGTTCGCAAAAATTGTGAATGAGTTTGATTTTCCAGATAAATATTACGTTATTTGGAGCGAGGAAGAAGTATATGATGAAAATGCCGATGATGCAGACTTATTTGATAAATTATTAATTGCGGAATATATATTAACATTTGGCGATCCTGATGATTATGAAAAACTTGTGTTTGAGCAGGGCGATAGACCTTTTTATGTACCTGAAAAGAACGAGCTTTTAAAATATGAGGATGAATTTTATAGTGAGAGAACCAAGCAGGTTATTGCCTTAGAAAACTATTTAAAAGATGATTTGGGACTTACTAATTATAAAGGAATTGTCGATGATTTTTCGGGAATGTTGGTAATTGACGATGATGAACCTGATAGGGTTATAGCAGAGCTAAAAAGAATGGGAGCTCCCAAGTTTAAAGAATTTTCCAGTAAAGAACAGGCGTATAAATTTTTTATGCTTTATACTAATTTGCGAAATCATACCCGAAAGCATACTCATAGAGGACACACCCCTTTTGAACTTGATGACTGCTATGAAATTGATGGTATTATTGAAGATGGTGTGCTTTCTAAGGTGGAAACACCAAGTAGAAACGGAAAATGCCCTTGTGGTAGCGGAAAGAAATATAAAAGATGCTGCGGTAAAGAGTAAAGGTGAAGGCTATGATAAAGGAAATATCCGAAAAAGATTGGAAACTTTTTTGCAATAAGTTACCCACTTGGCAAGAGACATACATAGATAAACTTAACAAACAGTATATTGAAATATTGAGTTCTTCACAGACTTCTGCCGATAAGTTTTGGGAATTGGAAAAGCGCATCAATGAAGACAAACACAAACCAGGTGTAGCGTGTGATACGAGAAGATCAAAAATGATTGAGAATATTATCACTTTAATTGAAGAAGGCGTTATTGGCACTGACGATTTATTAGATTTTAGTGATAATTTAGTGTCGACTGTACAACTTATGCTTGAACTTTATAAAGGTGAAAAGTCGGCTAAGGATAACGGTTGGAATGATTATAATATTTAGTTAACTTTTTAGCATATGAAAATCATGTTTCTTTCTATCGTTTAGATTGAAATGAACTAATAAGCGTATAATCAAGTATGGTTGCAAAAAAATAGGATAAATAAGGATGTACCATAAGGAAAAAGATGTTTATAAAAAGGGGAACAATTATGATAAATAAGTATATTACTGACTTAGCTGAAGCATTATCAAATAATCATACAGCACTAATGGTTGGCTCTGGCTTTTCTAAGAACGCAGAAAAGATTTCTATGTCTAACAAAGAATTTCTCGATTGGAATCAACTATCTGATAAATTTTACACTTCAATATATGGCGAGAATGACAACAGGGGAAAGGCATATTGTAGTTCGCTAAGATTAGCGCAAGAAGTAGAAGTGTTATCTGGAAGAGCGAAATTAGAAGAAATTATTAAGGATGCTGTGCCGGATTTGGATTATGCACCTTCAAATTTATATGTCGATTTGATGCAACTTCCTTGGGTAGATGTTTTCACAACTAACTATGATACTTTATTAGAACGCACATTAGAAAATGTGGTAAACAGAAGATATAACATAGTTGCATGTCAAGAAGATTTGGTAAATAGCAGTGATGCTCCCAGAATAATAAAACTTCATGGTTCTTTTCCGTCTCACAGACCTTTTATAATTACAGAAGAAGACTATAGAACATATCCTTCGAAATTTGCAGCGTTCGTTAATACAGTTCAACAAGCTTTGCTTGAAAATGTGTTTTGTATGTTGGGATTTTCTTGTGAAGACCCAAATTTCCTGAAATGGATAGGATGGATAAGGGATAATTTAGGTAAAGGAAATTCTCAAAAAATTTATATGATAGCTGTTTCTCATGTTTCAGAAGCATCTAGTAGATTATTGTTTGAGCAAAATATTGTTGTGGTTGATTTAGAAGAAATTTGGCCAAATAAAAATATTTCAGAACGTATTTCAAGTTTCTTGAATGAGCTACAATCAAAAGTGGAAAAGAAGGAAAGAGAAAATAAATGGTTTGATATAAGGGAGATTAGGTTTGAACATAAAACCACGATAAAAGAGCGCATTAGTTTACTCAATAATATAAATAATACATATCCAGGATGGATATTTTTACCTTGGAAGATGAAAGGCAAGGTTAGCTATATTTTAAATGAAATTTGTAATGATTCTCAATTAAAAAAGTCGACAATAGACGAACAAATTGAGTTTATTTATGAATATGCAAGGTTTTCTGATATAGCTGGTCGGCCAATATTAGTTCAAACTGCCGAAAATTTTTGGCAGATATTAAATGATGGTGCAGAAAAAATTTCTAGTAAAGAAAAACTGCAAAAAATATATTTACAATTATTGCGCACTTATAGAGAATTAGCCGACTGGACACAATATGACGAGTGTCATAAGAAGATTAATTCTGATATTTTGAATTATGATGATAGACAGTTTTTGTATGCTTGTGATTGGTGGAACTTTTTGTATCGTTTTGATGATAAAAACCTGAAAACAGTTTTGGATCAATGGAAATTATCTAAAAATGATTTATATTGGCCATTAATTAAGTCTAGTATGTATTCTATTATTGGTGAGTACTCTAGTGCTGAAGAAATTCTTAAAAAGAACTTAGTTTTAGTAAGGCAACAGTTGATAAAAAATGAAAATAAAGAGTATTTATCTTCAATTGAGGAAAGTTGTGTTTCATTAATTAATTTTATAAGACAAAGAAATATTTCATTTACAGAGAATTTTGAAGAAACAGTAAATGGCAGTGATTTATCATGGTGGGATGAAAACGATAAGTATTGTTTAAACTTAAGAGCAAAGAATAAGTCAGAACAAAATTCAAAGGTAGTTAATTTTGATCTTTCTGTCACATATAAAACGCAGTTAGCTACCAATAATACTGCGGTCTTTTATGCATTGGAGTATTTAAGATTTTTAGAAACTACCGGCCATCCATTCAGATTGGGTTGTGTTACCAATACTAAAGGCTTATATGATACAATAAACAATTTGGCTTCATATTATCCTCATTGGTGTTTAATGAATATTTTTATAGCACAAGATGATAAACATTTAGATTTATTTTTCGGCAGAGCACAACTCGCAAAAATGACACAAGAAGAAGTTGACGGTATTGCTAAAGAATATTTGCGAATAATCGAAGATGTTATTACAAAAGTTGATCCTAAAAATCATTTTTATCCCAATTCAATTTATGAGCAATCGGCAAATGTTCTTCCACAAATAATAGCAAGATTATGTTATAAATGCTCTTTAGGTGTTCTAGATTTGATTTTGGATAGTACATTAGAACTATGCAATAGTAATATTAAATTTAATTTTAGGGGTATAAAACATTTGTTGAAAGGTTTATTAAACTCTTATAATACAACTCAACAAATGGAGCGCATTGAGAAAATACTTAGTTTTCCAATGTTAAAGGATATTGTGAGAGAGTATCATGATCCAATAATATATTTAAGAAAACCATTAGTGAAAATTAAATTAAACAACAAATTATATAAGAGAACGATAAACGAAATAATCGATACATTACGAGGTGGCGATGACGAACAAAAAAGAGATGCAAGAAATAGAATGTTAGTGCTCATGCAAATAGCTGAAATTGAAGAATCAGATAAAGAAACAGTTTTTGAAAGCATTCAAAAAGATAATAATTCTAAAAAATTATTGCTTCACTATTTTAAAAAGGATAAAGATGTTGAAGAAGCCAATGCAATATTTAATAATATAATAAACACAATTGAAAGTGATGCAAAAAATATCGGAACTATATCTTCCGGTAGTTGTAATTATAGTGATGCAATATCGTTAATAGATGAATTAGACCTTTCTAATATTGATTTTGCTAAAATTTTTGATGTATTCAAACAAAGTGTAGAAAAATACATTAAATGGAGTAAAAAAGATTTTGATTTTGGTTTTAGCGTTGATGAAAAAATTAGATGTGTTTTTCAAATTGCAATTAAAATGTTGCTTAATAAGAAATCAAAAGTTTTTAAAAATGCCGAAATTGACAGTATTTCATCGTATTTTGAACTTACAAAGAAGTATTATAATTCTCCTGTGTGTGAAATTATAAAAGAGCATTATGCTAACGATGCTAATCTGGATTTTAAAAATCTCTTTGAGAATTTATGGATGATAGATGAAGATGGTATTATGTCTTTGGTATATTACTATGATTTTTATAACTCCATAGAAATGTCTAAAGATTCTGCTACATTGAAACTTTTGAAGGAATGCTTTCGATTTTCAGTTTGCAAAATAATAAATAGTACCGGACACGAACTATATTTATCTTTGCAGTTGTGTCATTCTATGTTAAATATTAAAGGTTTTAACGAAGATGTGGATTTATTGGTATTAGAGTTGGAAAGATTATCAGAAAAAACTTTAATTATAAAAGATGATACTGAGGATGAAGCGATAAGTAAGTTGACAAATAGAATTTGGAGTTGCCAAATCGCTAAGTTGTTATACAACAAAGGCATTAAGCATAAAAATGTTCTACTTTGGTATAAAATTTCAAAAAGTAATGATGAATTTGCAGAAATTAGAAAAATAGATTTTGATGATAATTCATTGGAATACGATTAAAATTTTATTAACAAATTTATAAATGATACGAAAAGGTTAGAGGAAATATCTTCTAACCTTTTTGCTAATGTAGTTATTATAACAAATGAATCTTTCAAGTATAAGAACAAAACTTTAAAATATAATTTTTAACCAAATTTCGTTAAAATTATGTTGTTTTTATTGAAAATTGGTGTTATAATGGATTTGGTAAATATTAGAAGGAAGTGATACCTATGGATAGTATTACTAATTTAATAAAATCTGAAATTAAGCGTCAGTATAAAAGTCTGCGCCAATTCTCAGAGCAAAGTGGTATTCCGTACAGCACCTTATCCAATGCTTTAACTAAGGGTATTGGAGGAACATCATATGATACTGTTGTTAAGATATGTGACCTTTTGAATTTAAAGCAGATTTATGATACTGAGGTTTCATTGTATAACGAGCAATTTCACGAAATAGGTACAATGCTTACCGCGCTTGACGAACAGGGTGTTCATACGGTTAAAACTATTTTAACGTTAGAATATAACCGTTGTATAGATAAGCAGTCCGAACCGGCGATAAAAGGATTTAACGGTATAGCGTACGCAGCAAAAAAGATACACGACGAAAAGCGAAATGAAATTAAGCGCCTGGTTGATGAGGTAAAGAGTAATGAATAATACTGTCATTCGTCAGAAGGCTTCAGATTTTTTAAAGAAATTTTCTGTTAGCCAATTGTCGTTGGATAGCCTGCTTAAAGTTTTTCAGAGCCAAGGTTTTGATATCATTGAATATAGTTCTTCAAAAAATTCAGAATCGGTCAGTAAATTAATATCTGCATTAGATATTGAAAAATATCTGTCGGATGGCAAGGCTCTTGCATATAAGTCGGATGATATAAAATTGATATTTATTTGTGAGGATTTAACTGCTGACGAAAAATTATATGCTCTTGCACATGAAGAAGGACACGTATTTTGCGGACACTTGCGCGACGGAAATGTTTTGTATAGCGTTGAGGAAGAACGAGAGGCAAACGAGTTTGCTCATTATATTCTACATCCTACCGTATTTCAAATAGCAAAGTCTTTTATAAAGGAAAATAAGAAGATTTCAATTGCTACAATATGTCTTGCTTTAGTAATAATCATAATGATACCGTGTTCTATACATATTTTCACTTCAAAAGATAAACCGGTCTATTCTGAAACATATAACGGAAATTATTATATCACTCAAAGTGGCACCAAATATCATCGAGAAGGTTGCACATATATACAAGGTAGGAAAACGCAAGTATTGACTGAAAAGATATTGAAATCAGGACATTATGAGCCTTGCAAGGTTTGTTTGCCAAACGAGTAAAGGAGATTTAATATGTATTTCTTAACTATTGTTTTAGCGGTTATATTTATAATTTGTGCATTAGCGGTAGAAGAAGCCGGACTGGCAGCTTTCTTAGTAATCTTGTCTGTGATTATGATTATTTTGTCAGCTATTTTAATCTACAGAGATTATAAAAAATCAAAAAGCTCTGCATACAAGCCACAATTCTTTGACAATGATACTCCTTCCACCGTTGATAAGAGTGGATACGGTTACAGTATGGATAATCCGATATATACTAGCTCGGTTCATAATGCCTACTCATTTCTTGATAATTTAAGAACATCGGATGGCAAAAAGATTAAATATAAACGTTCAGGAGCATATTATGGCGTTGTTTGTAATGGCAAAAAAGAAACTGCAGTAGATGAGTATGGAATTACTGTTTCAGGTAAAATATATGCCACACTATATATTTGTCCCTATGGTAAAGATTCTAATAAGGTTCCTAACGGATTTTCTCTTCAAACTAAACCACTTAATAAAAAACAGGCTATGGAAAAAGCTATAGCTAACTCTTCTAATGATGATATAAACAAATTATGTGATGGCTTAGAAACCGAACCACAAACAATGAAGATGGCTTTTCCTGGCGGTGAACGTCAAAAAGGCAGTGTTGTTCGTTCGCTTTGTAAAATATTTAATATTAATTCATCTGATGCACTTATACAAAAGAAATTAGTGAGAATATATCTTGACGTTTTAGTAAGAAAAGTAATAATAAAATGTTCGGATGAAGACATTTTATCAAGTCTTAAGATTAATCATAAGGATTTAATTAAAACAGAAGAAACAGCAAATTCTGTTATGACATATATATTTATGAATATGATGAATAACGATTTTGAGATTAAATCAGATGAAGATTTAGAAATGATAGGTATCGTTTCTACTGGATTTGCAGAAAACGAAGAAAGTCGCGAAGAGAATGAAGTTCATCAAACAGAAAATCTTGATGATGCGGACTATGGTCTCGTTCCTGAAAAGCCTATATATACCAACGACGTTTCCGGTTCTAATGCTTATTTAGAGCGGTTGACAACTACACTTGGTGAAAAACTTTCTTGGGAAAGACAAGGTTCAATGAGCGTTGACGGTATTAACGGTATGATAGATATTTACGAAGGCTACTTACCATCAGGAAAGCGTTATAAGACCTTGTATGTGAATATGTATGGTACTACAAATTCTATAACAGCACCTAAAGGGTTTAAACTAATAGAAAAGTGAGGGGCTTAACATGAAGCTTTTTACAGAAAAAACAGATAGTGAAAGTAATATACACTACGATTACGCAAAAGAGGATTTGTTTAGAAATGCGGCACGAATTAGATTTGAGATGGAAAATCCTTCGTTACAAAATGCTGTTAAAGAGATTTTTCATAATTGCCCGGATGTTGCATTGTGTCCATCTGACAAATATGATAATCCAAATTTGTTTATTGACGAAATATATCTCACTTTATACGGAAAGCCATTAGATGAAATGTATAAAGATATGGGATATGATGACTCTTGGGAAAATCGCAAAAGAACTGGTGCGAAGCAATGGAATAAGGAAAGAGTATTATCTACCAGTTGGAATATGTTTATTATTTCATTGTATACATTTTATATTTCTACCGATAGCTTTTCCTCTGATTCTTGGAAAAACTTATCTGAAATTTTAACTGTGTTAAAGGATTTAAACCCAGACGAATGGAAACGGATGCTTTTTGGAAAGACAACAAATTACATTGAGAGTGTTCAAAACTTCTGGGAGTTTATTGAAGTTATAGTTTGTAAAAAGTATCGGAATATTGTAAAAGAAGATGCAACACGAGTGATAAATCTATCAGATATTAAAAAGTGGATAAGTGATAAGAATTGCAATGAATTACAGCGAGAAACTTATGACTGCTTTGTTTTACAAATTGATAATGAGTTTGATAGATTGCGGAAAACACAAAGCAATTTATATGAATGCCTTTATGAATTTCAATCAAGTTTAGATATAGTTGCAGGATATAATGCTTTTTTTATTGATTGCGAACTTATCAAAAATTTGAATTCTTATATTTCTAATTGCTTTATGCGCTTAGGAGATACCTGTGCATTAAATCATATGTATGAGCTTTCTAATAGGTGTTATATTAATGCTCTTGTATATGTAAATAACCAAGAGTGCGAAAAAGTTATTCGTTCAAAAAATAAAAAAATTTGCAAACATATACCAAAAAACAAGCAATTAAATGAAAATGAAGAGAAGCGGTATCACCGTCGTATGAGCGATGGAAAATATAATAACAAGATACATAAGATAAAAGATATTGCAGAAAAGGTGTTAATACCAAGCGTAGTTATTTTTACATTAGCAACAATAGTATTTTTGATATTAATGATAATTGGACTAATTGTCTCTAAAGGGTTGTTTGCTTTTTCGTGGAAAGCATTGTTAGCTTCCTTAGGTTTGACAATTTTAAGTTTTGTTTCTCTCTATTACACCACGGAAAAACTATAGGTCAGGAGTAAAATATGGAAAATATTGATAGACTTAAAAATTCAGTAATAGAAATTGCCGTAGAGCATTATAGATTTAAAAATACTTTTATAAAGGCGATAAGTAAACTTGATTTTGAGGAACAAAGCAAGTACATGAGCCAATTCGCTTGGTTTTCAAAAAAGGTTACAAAAGCTGTCGAAGAGGCAGGGCTTAGAATCGTAAGTCTTGAAGGACAGGCATATGACCCTGGCATGGCGGTTACACCGCTTAATATTGATGATTTTGAGGTTGAGGATGAGCTTAAAATCGTTCAAATGATAGAACCTATCATTATGCAAGAAGATACTGTTTTAAAAACAGGCACTGTTTTACTTGGGAGGATTTAAAAATGAAATATTACATAGGAATTGACTTAGGCACAACAAACAGTGCTATATGCTCTTATGACGGTGAAAATGTTCGTATATGGAAAAGTCCTATACAAACCGATGTAACACCATCCGCTATTTATATTGATAGACGAGGAAATCGTTTTTATGGTAATTATGCTTATAATCAGGCACCACGTGATCCTGATAATGCAGCGACCTTGTTCAAGCGTTACATGGGTACAACGATGAAAATTCAATTAAAATCATCTGGAATTACTTTTACACCAGAAGAATGCAGTGCTGAAATTTTAAAGGTTTTATTCGGATACTTACCTGAAGAAATACGCAACAGCGATGACACAGCAACTGTTATTACTGTTCCTGCTGCATTTAACCAAATGAAGAAAGATGCAACCCTACAAGCCGCAAAGCTTGCAGGACTCGGTAATGTTGCATTAATGCAAGAACCTGTTGCCGCTATAATGAGCATTATGCGTCTTTCTAAAAAAGAAGGTATATTCTTAGTTTATGACTTAGGCGGTGGCACTTTTGACGTTACAATAGCAGAAAATATTGGCGGTAAAGTAAATCTGCTTGCAACAGGCGGCGTTGAATCTTGTGGCGGTAGAGATATTGACCGAATGATTTTCACACAAATTGTTGTTCCTTGGTTAAAACAAAACTTTGCCCTGCCTGATGATTTTCTTAGTAATAGTAAATATAAAACCTTTATACGCGTAGCGCTTAACAAAACAGAAATTGCCAAAATAGAATTATCGTCTACAGAAGTAACTACAATAGCGTTGAGTGAAGTGGAAGCACATACTACCGATGAAGAAGATAATGAACTTTATTTAGATATTGACCTTACTCGTGAACAGGTCGATAATATTATTGCGGATTTAATTGCAGAAACTGTAGCCGCAACTCGTGAAACCTTAGCTAAAGCGGGACTCTCTGCTAATGATTTAGAACGCATTGTTTTTGTCGGCGGTCCTACCAACTATAAGCCTTTAAGGGATAAGGTTGCATTTGAACTTTCTTTGCCAGCAGATATTAATGTTAATCCTATGACTGCGGTTGCTGAGGGCGCAAGTATTTTTGCCGAGTCTATTGATTGGTCAACATCTAACCACAACCGTAAAGCAACTAATGAAACCGCTAATGCACAGTTAGACCTTTCGTTTAAATATACAGCAAGAACACCTAATGATTCCGCAAAGATTATGTGCGTGCTTGGCAAAGAACTTAACGGATACACAATTTTATTCACAAGCCTTGATACAGGTTGGACTTCGGGTAATGCACCGCTAAAAGATAAGGCTATGCTTGATTTACCCTTATCTAAGAATGGTGAAAACCGTTTTTCTGTAAAGGTATTTGATGAATTTGGCAAAGAAATTAGTGCCGTATCTGAGCCGATTATAATTACAAAGACTTTAGCTACAATTGGTGCTATTCCTGCTTCACATTCGATTGCAATTGAAGTAATTGATAAACTTGGCGGAACCCCGACTCTCGAATTCCTTGTACAAGAAGGAGATGCTCTACCTAAAAAGGGCAGTATTAACTTTAAGGCTGGTCAGACAATTAAAGCCGGTTCAAACGATTCTCTTAACATCAAGCTTTGGGAAGGCGAAATCAAATCACCCATAGATGATAATAGATTTATTGGAGTTTTGAAAATTGCTGGAACTGATATTGATAGCGGTGTAATACCTACCGGTGCAGATATTGAGTGTGAATTTGAAATGTCAGATTCAGGCACAATTAATCTTGAAGTATCTATTCCTTGTATTGGTGCATCTTTTGGTAATCATAATTTCTATTCCCGTCAAGAAGGACAAACAGACCTTGAAAACATTGATGCTTTAGCTGAACAGGGTCGCAAATTATTAGAACGTATTGAAGATATGTCCGATAAGGTTTCTGATCCAAATTTAGAAAATGCTCGTAAAAAAGCAGAACTCGCTGCTAATATTGACAGTATGGAAAACTGTGAGCCTGAAGATGTTCAAAAAGCAAACAACGAACTTCTTGATGCAAAAAAATTAATGCATCAGTCCCGTCAGGATAATTTACAGGTTATCAGACAGATGGAACTTGACAATTGTGTGGAATTCTTTAATGAAGTTGTTCGCCAGTATGCTACACCCAGTGAACAGCAAATGTACGATAATTTAGTTCGCACAGCTCAACATGCTATTGACCGCAATGAAAATAGTTTTGATAACCATCTTAGCAATTTGAGAACTAAAAATACTATGATTTTATTGCGTCAGGATTGGTTTATTGTTGACTGGTATAACCGTGCAACATCCGCAACTGCGAATTATATTGATATTGCCCGTTTTAACGAACTTAAAAGACGCGGTGATATCGCTCTTGCAAACGATAACATTGACGAGCTTCGCCAGATTCTGTTTGAACTTCTTTCAATTCAAATTCATGCAGATTCCGGTGACGGTATGTATGATGTAGCAAATATTATTAAGGGGTAAATTTATGGAACAGTGGTTACCGAGAGGCTATAATATTGCCGATGACAATAGAATAAAAAGAGTATTTTCACAGGGTGATAATTGGCAAATTTATCTTACTAACAGGGATAATTATGTCCTTGCGGTGACCGCTGATTTATACCGTCTTTGGATAGACGAATATAGTCTGCCTGAGAATATTTTTTGGAAGTCGGATTTAGGATATTTCATATTCTGCTGTACTAATACATATTTGGTATCATCCTTAAAAAGTGGACCGTATCCCGAAAATGGCGGACAGGTTGAGGCTTTTTCTCTTGCTTTTAACACCGCAGCAAGACTATATCCTAATGCTGATTTGCAAAATGCGGTTTATATTGAGGAATATTCTTTGCTGTTACCAACAGAGTTTAATTTGCCTGAAAGCAACAACGCAATTGCATACGGTAAATGGCTTACGGGTGGTATAAATATTCCAGTAACATCAATTAAAAGAATCAGCCAAATTGCGTCTTGGCTGAATAAAGACTTTCTTTATAATTCCGTTAAACTTGCAGGATTTGATGTTGAACCAATAGAGTATGATGATAATTCAGCTCTTGTGACAGAAACAAAAACTGAAACTGTCGCTCCAATGGCACCACCAACTGATTCTGTATGTAACGGTCAGTTCTCGTTATTAGGAAGGCCTGATCTTGAGCAGTTCTTCAACGACAATATTATTGATATTGTTACAAACCGTGAAGCATATGCTCGTATGGGCATAAACTTCCCGGGAGCTACTATTCTTTACGGACCTCCCGGTTGCGGTAAGACATATGCAATTGACAGATTGGCAGAATTTTTAGGATGGCAGAGATTTGATATCGATTCAAGTACTATTGCCAGCTCGTATATTCACGATACCCCTAAAAAGATATCCGAAGTGTTTAATTCTGCAATAAAAGCTGCACCATCTATTTTGGTTATAGATGAGATGGAAGCCTTTTTGATGGATAGAAATTCTTCGGGACCCGGTACACATCACATAGAGGAGGTTGCCGAGTTCTTGCGAAAAATACCTGAAGCTATTTCAAAAGGTGTATTGATTTTTGCTATGACAAACATGCTTGATTCTATTGACCCCGCTATTCTTAGACGTGGTCGTTTTGACCATATTATTGAGGTCAAGATGGCAAGCAAAGAAGAGTTAACGGCACTCTTCTCAGCAAAACTTAGCGAATTGCCGACAGAAGATGATGTTACTGCTGAAGACTTGGCGGTAAAACTTGATAGGCATCCGTTGTCCGACGTAGCTTTTGTGCTTAGAGAAGCAGGAAGACTTGCCGTTAAAAAGAAGTTAGATAAGATTAGCAAGGAATGTTTTGATGAAGCGGTTAACGCTTTGCCAAAAGAAACGGAAGAAAAGCATATAGGGTTTTAATTTTGGAGTGTGAAAATAATGCGGCTTATAGATAATCCTTTTTATATTTTGGATGTATCTACAACTGATAATCGCCAAACTATTATTTCTAAGGCGGAAGAAAAGAGCTTTTTTGAAGATTCTTCTGTTTGCGGTGAGGCACAAAATATTTTATTAAATATCATTAAACGAACATCTGCGGAACTTTCGTGGTTTCCAGGTACGGATAACTCTAAAATTCGGGAGATTTGTGATGCAATAAAGAATAATCAGTCGATTAATCTTTCGGGTCTTGATTCTGTTGCAAGGTTAAATGCTTGTGTTCATAATTTTTCTATACAAACACATGAAGATGTATATGAAACAGGATATTCCGTATTGGAAATCGACGAATTATTTGAGAGCTTAGATGCAGTTAAAGTTACTGATATTATAAACAGTGACCGCCAAAAAGCTGGAATTAAAGAAATATCAGAAAACGAAGTTTCAGCAGAACTTCAAAAGATTCGTGAATACATAAGCCATGTTATTACAGAAAAGGTACAGGAATTTTCTGATGAACAATATGCAGAGTTTGCTACTCTGATAGCTGAAAAGTGCATTGCCGATACATCATATAATGATGGAATCGTTATTGATGATATTATTAATCAATACGAAATATGGGTGCAACCTGTTCTTTCAGAATATGAAACAGAAATTAGAAGTATTATCAAAAAAGTCGAAACCGTTTTGACAAAAGAACATTATAGTTCGGATATAAACGAGAGGAATTCTTACGAGGCTTCTTTGCAGATAAGCACTCAAAAAAATGTGGATTCAATCCTACAAAAATTAAAATCATGGGATGTATATGCACAGCCTTTGCAACTCAGAGATACGGCACGTGGTTATGGTAATACTAATAGTCAGAATTTAGCAAGGGATATAAGAGAATTAGCTATACTTCTTTACAACGAAAAAGGATATACCGAACTTTCTATTAAAATAACAAATTATTTGAAGTCTGTATTTGCAGAATTACCGGAGTTTGTTGATAAGGTAAGTAATGACGAACGTATTCTAAAAGACAATAAAGCACAAGAAGCTTTAGATAAATTAAGAGAACAAAACAGACAAATTGCGGTTGCTCAGCAACAGATAAGAAATTTCGGATCAAATTTAATTGGTTGCTTATCACCATTTGCGGGAATTGCTATTTTTATAGTAATTATTTTGATTATAGCAGGTCTTTCCGAATGTTCTTCTGATTCTAATGATAGCAGTTCGAAAACATCCAAACCATCTTCCTCATATTCGGGTGGTACAAGTAATTACTACGATTATGACGACTATGACTACACCCCATCACAAAGTTATGATTCGGGCAATTCAGTAAAGGCAAATCAACTCAAATCCGAATTAGAAGATTTAAAAGATGAAATCGAGGATATGGAGTGGGATCTAGATCAACTCAAAGACGATATAGATTATTACGAGCGTCAGTATTACAACACTGGTTACGATTTTTATATTAATTATTACGATGATGCAGTTGACGATTATAATGATTTATACGATGAATACGAAGCCGCAATTGAAGAGTATAACGATAAAGTTAATGAGTACAATCGCTTAATAGGTGCGAATTAATATAATATTAAAAGATACAGGAAAAATTCAAAGGGGATTTTATATGAAGATTTTATTTTTACAAATTAGTGATATACATTGTGAAGAAAAATATGATATATATGAATCTAAAATTGAAGCGGCTGTTAACGCTTTAGCAACATTGAAAAACATAGACAGATTAGTTTTTATATTTTCTGGTGATTTAACAGCACAGGCCAGTCGCAACCAGTTTAAAACAGGGAGAAAAATAATCGGTGCTTTTTTAAGCAAATTAAACAAAAAGTTTGGTGTAGGATTCATTGAGACTTTGATTGTTCCGGGCAATCATGACATAATTATCAATAAAGAAGACAGAGGATTTGATCAAATCAGCAAATGGAAATTAGATGACCATATTCCCGATGAGTTAAATCGGCTGGATTCTTTTTTCAATTATGCGATGAGCAAAAAATGTTTTGTAGAAAACAAGTTGTGTGATAAAAAAATATTAAATCTAGATGGATATAAAATTAAAGTTTCATTACTTAATTCGGCTCTTTTTTCAACAAGAGAAAAAAACGATAAGGAGCTACATTACATTCCTAAAACCGAAATTGAAAAAGAGATGGATGAAGGGTACAATCTTTCTATTTCGATTATGCACCATAGTTATGAGTGGTTTGATTGGGAAATAATAGATATCCTTAAAAAATACTTTAAAAAGGAAGATATAGTATTTTTTGGTCATGATCATAAAGCGGAATCGATTTGCCTAACAAATGGTGACGGAATAACTACGAATTTGGTTTTGGGTGGAGAATTTACGGTCGATAATAATTGTTCCTTTAATTCTGTAGTTGTAGATACTGAAAGTGGAAATATAAATACATATAAATTTTATTGGATTGAAAGTGCTTCTATATTTAAAGTTGAACCGCAAAAAAACAGTTGTTTTGTTAAGAATAAAGCAATCTTACATCCATCTGAACAATATCTTGAAAAACTTAGTTTTGACAATCAAAATTTGTGTGAGAAGTTTATTGACTATTATGTTTTTCCTAAATTAAAATCCAATGATGAATCAGTTGATGATAAAAATGTTAAAGTTGATTTAACTAACATATTTGAAATTCTAAATGAACGCGGAGTAATCGCTATAAATGGCAATAATAGAGTAGGAAAAACTGCTCTCATTAAATATTTATATATTCAATCCATAGAAAAAGGTTATTATCCTCTTTTAATTGAAAAAAAGGATTACAAAGATAACAACATAGAAAAAATGATGAAAAATATGGTTGAGACGCAATATGCGGATATTGAATATAGTTATGATATGTTCTTACAAATTGATCCTTCTAAAATAATAATTTTTATAGACGATTTTGATTTAGTTAGCAATGTAAAAGCAAGAGAAAATTTATTTACATATATGTTTTCACACGGTTATTTACTTGTTTACACTTCTAAAGATTATATGTCGCAGGAATTAACAACAATTGTAAAAGAAAAAATTCAAAATAGTAATATTTATACATTAGAAATATTACCGTTCTATAAAGAAAAACGTGACGAATTAGTAAATAACGTTTGTTTAGTTACGCAAGGGAATAGAGAAATAGATTCTGATAATATTAGGCTTGCTTTAGACTATATGGTACAATGTAATCCAGACTTTTTTTCTTTAACACCTAGTAACTTAATCCAATATATAAAATATTTTATTAATAATAGTTCTAATGATGATAAGGGGACAAAAACGATTAGTGTTATTTTTGAAACCAATATTCGCAACTCAATTATAGATAAAGTTAATCCTGTTGAGGTTAAAACATATTTATCTGCATTAGAATTTTTAGCAAATTATATGTATTTTGCCGAAGAAACAGATAAAATAACTACAGAACAATTGTCTAAAATAATACCGCAGTTTAATAAGGAAAGAAAAGCAAGTCTTAATCCGAAAACTTTTATTAAAAACTGTTGTGATGCTAAAATTTTAATAGAATCAGATAGTGAATTCTCATATTCGTTTTGTGATAAGAATACATTTGCATACTTTATTGCTAAATTCATTAATCGAGAATTAGAAAAGAACCCTGGTAATTTAGAATATGTTAATTTTATAATGAACAATATATGTTTTGGTATAAACGATATTATTGTTTTGTTTTTATCCTATGTTCGCAATAATTCAAGAATTATTATTGAAATTGCAACTAAAGCAATTGATATTTTGAAAGATGATGTAGAACTTGATTTTGATGAAAATAACATACCTTTTTTGAAAGAAGGTAAGGAACTTTCAAGAGACCTTCCAACCCATAAGGATAAAGAAGAAAAAATCAAGATAACTGAAACAATAGAAAAAGATAGGCATGATAATATAAAATTTAGAGGTATTTTCGATTATCCAAAAGATAGGGAAAATAAACAGTATCATATTTTAAGGGCGTTTAAATATACTCAATTGATTGCTCGAGCATTAGTAGATCAATACGGTGACTTGGAGAATGACGAAATTAATACAATGGTGAATGAATTGTATAGCGTAACGCAAAAAGTGGCGTATGGAGTTTTGAAACCGTATAGTGATAATTATGCAAAAGTTATCGACGATCTTAAATTATTTGTAGATTCTAATCCGGATATCGATATGAGCGATGAAGAATTAACGGAAGTCTTCAATAAATCCGCATTAATGTTGGTTCTGAATTTAATGAACGACATCGCGTTTAACGCTTCAAACTCTAGCACTCTTACGGCATTATGTGATGTTGAATTAAAGAATTCGAATTACAAACTGCATAATTTGATGATGTATGAAAATGCTGGAAATTCTTCATTGTTTGTTGATAAGGCAGTTGAATTTTATAAGGATTTTTCTTCTAATCCTTTCGCAAAATCTATTGTATCGCAGATTGCTGTCAAGCATATTTTAAATACAAAGAATTTCGATAGAAGAGATGTTGATAGATTAATATCTGGTAGAGTATTAAACTCTGCAGGAAAAAAACAATACTTACTTAAAAGTATAAAAAACGAAGCCAAGTAAACAAACAACAGGCTATTTTCACATTGTAGAATATAGCCAACTACAATGTAAGATCTATATTGTTTTAACTGTTTACTTGACTTCAAAAAACATTATACTCAATTGTAAAGAAATATATTCTATGATTTTTTAATATTTTCGGCACTTCGGAAATTTTTGTGTAAAAGGGAATCCAAACAGATAAGAAAATAGATAACAAATATGGTTTTCCGTTTAGAAAACGGAAGGATTCATTTGCCCGTATTAGCTGCTCGCTCTATGCTGTATGACGGTATGCGCACCGCAGGTGTGAATAACGGCATACGGCATAGAGCATACTAATTTCAAAGGCAAATCAACCGACTTTTTGTTCTGAAAACATTATATCAAGCTGATTTAAAACCTGATCCCAATTTCGACATCTCGCTGTCCAGTGTTCGACAATTTTTTTCGACGCCAAATACAGCATTTTGCGCAAAGAATCGTCATTTGTAAACGACGGCTTCGTTTTGGTAATGCTTCGGAACTGACGGTTTAGACCCTCAATGATATTCGTCGTATATATTATCTTACGAACCTCTGCCGGATATGCGAAAAATGTGCTTAGAATGTCCCAATTTTCTTCCCAGCTTTTAACGCAGGAGGGATAGGTCTTTCCCCATGTTTCCTTGAATTTTATGAGGTTATTCAGTGCCTCCTCCTCGTTAATCGCCTGATACACGGTTTTCAGGTCGGCCATCAGTTTTTTAATATCCTTATAGCTTACAAATTTAGTCGAAGACCGTATCTGATGAATGATACAGCGCTGAATTTGGGCTTTGGGATATACCGAGCTTATTGCCTCACGAAATCCTATAAGACCGTCTACGCAAAAGACGTAAACAGACTGAACACCGCGGTTTTTAAGGTCATTGAGCACATTAAGCCAGAATTTCGCGCTTTCATGTTCGCCGATCCATATGCCGAGAATATCCTTGCAGCCGTCCATGTTGATACCCAAGACCACATAGGCGGCTTTGGTTACATACTGATGGTTTTCTTTAACTTTATAGTGTATCGCGTCCATAAACACAAACGGATAAATACTGTTAAGCGGGCGGTTTTGCCAAGCCGTAACCTCCGGCATTATCTTTTCGCTGATTTTACTGACAAGCTCGGGTGATATTTCAACATCGTAGAGATTTTTTATCTGTTCGGAAATATCCCGCTGACTCATTCCGCATGAGTACAGCGACAGTATTTTTTCCTCCATTCCGTCGGCATTGCGGTTGTATTTACCGATGATAGACGGTTCATATTCTCCGTTTCGGTCCCGAGGAA
>CALWUY010000085.1 GCA_944384855.1 uncultured Clostridia bacterium
ACCTCCTATGTCTTTAATGCTTGTGGTTGGCAGACCCTTTGCATTATACCATAGGAGTTCTTTTTTTACTCATCGGCAAAAGCCTTCACGGAACCACTCGCTTAGCGAGTGGTTTTCTTGATACAATAAAGCACAACCGAAAACACTCGGTTGTGCTTTATTATGCTATTTACTTATCTTTTTCTTTACTTGAAAAGTGATCCAACAGCATATCAATAACCAATGATGTAAAATGTGAGTACTCATACTTGAATGTTACTAACCAGTATTTTTCTAGTTCTTTTTGCTCAGCCTCATTAAGATCAGTAACTTTAACATCATCAGCAAACATATCTTTTACAATACCCATAATCATTTTCGAATATTCGCATTTTATTTCAGAAGAACGCTTGCTCTTAGTTAACTCTTCCATTTTTTTACGAACAGAATAGTTTTTAAAAACATTGTTGTTTATGCTCTTCGGCACAAAAATAAAGTTAAAAATATATGCACTATACTTTTTAACACTGTCTGGTAGTTCATAACCATCTTGGTCTTCTACATAAGTTATATTTCCAGAACCATTAACTATAAAATGCTCAATACTGTATACATCTTCATCACTTAAAAAATTATAAACATCGTCACTTGATGAAATCTCTACTGATTCATTATTTATTGTAAAATAGTTATAAATGGTAGCCAACGATTTGCACTTGTATTGTAATGCTTCGTTTTCATAATTGCTGTTCCATTTTGCAATAGCGATTTGTCGTGACTCAGATATATTTCCATCGTCGAAGAAATTTTTAATTGCTCTAACCAATTCGGGATAATATTCAGTACTTCTGGAAATTTTTTTGATGTTTTCGGCATCAGACTTTTTATCACCAAAAAGCATGAATAGAACATTATAAAAATATACGGCATACAAATTTTTGCAAGTAGCTTTCTTTGCTTTGCCATCGCAAATAGAAAGATAATACTTTAAGATGAGGATTTTGGGCACAATTAAAGTTTTATCTAATATTGTTTTTTTAATGAAGTTGCAAATTATTTTCACTTCATTATTTTCAATATTTTTTAAGAGGTCCCTTATGCAACCCGGAGCGCCACCATCAGCCGCAATTATTTCGGTTAAACAGTCAATGTATTTTTTTGATCCTACCAAAACTTCCTTCATATAGGTATTATTTCTAATAACCTTAATGACATGATCGCCAAGGTAATATTTAGTGCCATTGACTTCACAGGGAGAGTCAAGAGTGAATTTTTCATTGATTGAGACATCTTTATATTCTGGTTTGCTCAATACATGACAATAGATGTAATGCTCAAGTATTTTTGTTAATGAATAAACGCTTTTTTCAGGTTTACAATTGCATCGTTCGTTAAATTTCATCCACGATTCTTTGAGTTCAACCCAACAATCTCGGATTTCTTTAGAAGAATCTTGAGAAAATAAGTACCCTTTAAAAATATCTTCGGTATCTAACTTAATACCTTTCAAATTTACATCAATGTAATATTCAGTGCTTATTTTTATATCTTCATCGTCTGATACTATAACATTTAATGTGCATTTTTTAAGATTTTCCAAAAACGATTCAGCCTTAGCGACAGTATCTAATATTTTCTCTGCACTGATTGATGAATATAATTCGCTTAGTATTTTTATTTGCCCAAGTTTATCACTCTTTTTGACATCCTCACGAATTGATTCGTCCACGTTCCTTAGGGTATAGTCAGCATCTCTAAATATAGAAAATTTGTCGAAACAATTCACATTAATTGTGACAAGTTCATCAATATCAGTGATTTGTTTTGAGTAATTAGACTTTATGTATGTAATTAACATATTAAGTGAAACTAATCGTTGCTGGCCATCTATTATTTCAAAATCTTTTTCTCCGGATGAAGACAGAATTATATTGCCTAGAAATTTTGAGCCACGAGAAATATCATTCATCAGCGAAAACAAAGTTTCTTTTTGCCAACGGATTTCTCTTTGATAATCAGGTACAGATAGGATTCTATCTTTCTTGAAATAAATAATTGGATATTTTACTCCATTAACTTCGGTTTTTACCTCGGATTCAACATTAAATAAAAATTGACGTAATGTTGTTATAGTTCCTTTAATATTAGACATCTCTATTCACCACCTATTAAATACCCTTTTTCTCACTTATCAAAGCTAGAATGAAATCCTTGCTATACTTGTATTCGCTATACAACATACGAGCACCTCTATCAAGATGAGATTTTAAATATTTTTGAAAATAATCATCATCGTTAATATGATGGCCTTCGTATAATTCAATCAGGCTTTTATAAAGGGTATCGTATTCAGCAGTGATAGTCTGACGATTCAGTTCCAATCCCATCGTATCTGTCTTAAAGTCGCTTTCTTCAAGCGGCTTATTGCTTTTTAAAGAAAGTGATATAGCTAATTTTGATAGAATGAAGGGTTGCAAATTTTCACTTGCTGCAATTTCATCAAAACACTGCATTGTCCTTTTTGAAGTTTTTATTTTAAATACCATATTTACACCTCGAAATATTCATTGCGGACAATAGTAGTTCTCTTATTGTCGGTATTTTCCAACATAAATGTCGCAAGAATGCTATCGTTCAAAATCTTTACATGAGAGGAGTTTATTTCTTCGTTTGTAGAAAGAATAAATACCTGACCATTAAGTTTGCTAAAGAAATACTTAGAAATATTTTCTCTGTGTTCAGTATCAATTCTTGCAAAAGGTGTATCAATAATAAAGGGAATCTCATAATTGCATAACTGAACCAACGAGTGGTATAAAGCCATGATGAATATTTGCTTTTCTCCGTTTGACAATCCAGATTTATCAATCTCAACGGGTAATATTAAAGTCTTATCATTAAATTGCTTGTTTGCTTGTTTAATAATATAAATTGCTTTTTCTCCTAAAAGAGTTCTTATTTGTTCTTCAGTATTAGTGTCAAAAATTTCTTTGATCCTTTCCGGAGAAAACGCCTCATTTCTGTAAAGATGTATATTGAAATGTTCATCTATTGCAATATCATCAATAAAGTTAGATTTTCTCATCAAAGTTCTAATTTCTTTTCTAAAGAAATCCTCAACTTTTTGTATCTGTTTCTGATAAAGAGATTTTTCTAGTTTATCAAGCATGATTATAGATTTTGCTGATATATCATTGATGGAAGCTTTTTTGAGCTCTGCCTCAATAGATGCTTTTGTTTTTACAAAAGAATTTCGTGCAAATTCAACTTTTTCCTTTTGACTATTTAAGGATTGCTCAGCAGAAATCAATTGATCATACAAAACGCTTTTTTCTTCAAATAATTCAGCTCTGCGCTTCATATATTCTCTAATTGTAGAAATATTGCTTTCTTCGAGTTCTTGTCTTAATTTTGCCGATTTAGCTAATGATTTTTTTATTGCAGATTTGCATTTTTTAATTTTTTCTACATCAAAATCCAAAAGTTCATTTATAGAAGAAATTAACATCGCGCTTTGCTCAAATGAGAGATCAAGAATGGGGGCTTCAGGTGTTCCGAAACGCTTAAAGGCTAATTCCTTCATTTCCTTTGATAAACGACGATTGTTAATTAAATCTTTTATTGCACTGCTATCAAGAATTTCACAAAAGTTTTTATACTTTAAATTTTTGTTCTCAAGATCAATTTGTTCTCTTAATTGAATAAGTTGATCTCTAATCATAACAAACGGAATAATTTCATTAGACCATTTTTTTAAAATAGAATTGTAATTTTCTCTCTTTTTCTCTTCTTGCTTCAAATTAAAAATTTTAGAATCCCATTCTTCTTGTGAAATACCGCCATTCTGTTGATACTGTTTTTCAAGCGAAGTGATTTCTGCAATACATAAGTCTATAGCATTGTTGCAAGAAATAATTTCATTTTCTATTTTTGTTTGCTCTTTTGTTTCTTGCTCTAAAACATCTTTCGCTTCTATATAAGCGGTTAAAGCGGGAGATGAGTCCTCTGATGATGAACTAATTCTTTTGAAGTTTCGGCGCATAATATCAAAAATATCATAACCGCATAAAGTCAGAAATGCGTTTTTGATTCTGCTATTTCCGCCTTCCTCCATAAAAAAGTCTGCTATTTTTTCTCCATCAAAAAAATATAGGTTGAACAACTCCGGAGGTATTAATGAAAGAATGTATTTTTCAAAATTGGATAAGTCATCCTCATTTAATCTTAATCCATTTTTCATTACCGTAAATTGTTCTGTCAGAGAGTCTGTTAAAATCCAAGAACGAGTCAGAACATATTCATCAACGCCATGACTATTGTTCAATTCTATATTTAATGAAATACTAGCTTGTGCTGGCTTTTTAAGTTTAGCTGCATTATTAATCAATTTGATTACCGAACGATTATAGAAAGAATTAATGCTTTTATGTCCTAAACTCATATATCCATATAAACATAAACGTATAGCGGTGAACAGGGTAGTTTTTCCTGCACCGTTTTTTCCGCCTATAAGCACAATGTTTTTATTTGTTTTCACTCGAGTTTCAAATATATTTTCGCCTTCATAAGAACCGAAATTATTAAGGATTATTTGATTTATCTTCATTGCTTAATCCTTTCTCAATGCTTTCAAAATGCAACCAGCCCTGATTTAAAATGCGATCAAAGGCTTTTGTAACCATGCTGCTTTTGGTATAGTTTTTATTTGCTTCGATTTCGACGATGAGCTTGGAAATCATTTCAAACTCAACATCATTTTCTGTACAATGTTGTTTTATTTCGTCGACTACTTCTTTGGGGAAGATGGGGATTTTATATTCATCCCAAGGTAAACATACACCCTTAATTTCTCGATAAATATCTACCAAACTGCGACGAGAGAGATCACCTTCGCTATCCCACATCTCATCAATAGCTTTAAGTTCTTCAAGCGTTATTAATTTTAGGTTTGTTTCAACCTCTAACTTCAACAATCTGCGAAGCATTTCTTGACGAGTTGTCATAGTGAACGGTCCTTGTCCTAATTCGCCATCTGCTTTTCGGTACATTGTTCCATTTCGTCTTTTATATTCACGTGCAGAAGGGGTTGTTCGTAGTTCCAAAATCCAATTACGATATTCTCTTAGAGGAATTAACCACGTTTCGCCCTTATCTATAAAAGCCTTTAATGATTTATCCTCTTTTACCATTGTGCATATCCAACAGCCAAAACGTGAATTGCCTGTTACAGGAATCTTATCCTTATCAATTTCTCCAATTACGCTCTGCTCTTCGCCTAAATGTTCACCTTGATAAAGCGAGAATAGATATTTATTATCCGATCCCCATGGCGATTTGGCATCATCCTTTAACAGGAAATGCCATACTATTTCATTGGGTATTTCCGTAAGTGGATTGTAAACATAAGCATTTTCAATATCGTTGTGTGGAACAAGTATTTTACCTTCAATTTCACGAGAACGAATATTATTAGCTCTATAAGTACTTTCGGCCTTTCGTACACCCAACAACAAAATAACTTCACCATTATTTTTTATTGTATCAAGGGTGTATTTGTTCATGGGATGGATTTTTAATCTCTCTGTGCACCATCTGAATCCAGGCGCTTCCGGAGTGGGATAACCCAAACCAATCACTTTACACCAAAATGTATCTTCGGTTTTGGGGTATATAATATCTGCTTTGATCTTCAGAGGAGCTCCAGCAACATTAATCATATCTGACATTTTATGCATATAATTACCCACAATAGGGTTTTCGACCATTGTGTCAGAAGAAACTATATAAACTGTTTTATTAATTTTTTCCTTTGGCAAACGTTGTAGCATCTCCATTACTAAACAACAAAGTAATGTAGAATCTTTACCACCGCTATATCCAATCATCCAAGGTCTTTTATCGTGCTGATAAACCATTGACATTTCTTGAATTATATTTTCAAAAACTTCAAATTCTCCTGTATAAGGCATAGTTATTTCTTCTCCGTAAATTGTTTTTCTTTTTGCAATTCTTCTTTGCTTAATGATATTCCTATTATTTGTTTGATTTTTGAACAAGTTAGAACTGTAGCTTCCTCACTATTCATAACTTTGCCATTATCTCTAATAGTTCTTCCAAGCCAATCATTATTCGAACGCAGCCAGTTTATAGTACTTAACTTTTCCAAATGTACATTCATGTTGATTTTTGGATGATCATAAAAGAATCTGCCCAATCTACCCAAAGCAGCAAGTGTTATGTTTAACGTGATAATATAATTCTCACGTAGGTCTTTTTTTGTCAGTGCTTTACTCATTACTTCTTGCCATTCAACAATGTTTTTAGAAACACATAGCCAATAAGTTTTCAAAAATTCTTCATCGCTTTTAGGGCATGAATTACCGTGTAGTATTTTTTGATTAGCCTTATAAATGGTGTTTAAAGTGAAAAGTTTGGAAGAGTTTTTTCCAAGAATATCACGCTCTTTATCTGTAAATAATTGAAAGAAAGGAATTTCTTCAATTATTTTTTTAGTTGCAACAGCGATTTCATCTCGTGCATCGTATAGAGTAGCTAGAGAATTGGATGTTTTAACAGCATGTTTGTTTAAATCTGTAAACATTTGCTGGCTGCGAGTTAGTCCGTTATCTCTAAAGAAAACAATTGAAATAGTTTCATCTTCTAGTGTCTTATCTTCCAACATAGCTGCCTCTATTGCAGCTTTTCTGTGCTGTCCATCATTGATAAGAAAAGTAGAATCCATATCCACTTCCAAGACACCTATATTTGGTTCTCCTATATTTTCAAAAGAAAAATCACCGTCGATTGAAGCGGAAAGTGCCGAAAACACATAGGTGTTTCTGTTATCCAAAATATATTTCTTTATTTCGGGTATTCTTGATTCGTTAATTCTTCTTTGTGCACGATATTCAGGGAGAACTATATCATCATCTGAAATAAATAGTTTTGAAAGAAGCTTAAGCGGAACCATAGAAATATAGTATTCGTTGCCAGCCTGTGTTCCTCTAACAGCAGGAAATCTATAAGTGAATTTCATAATGCACCTCTCACAGAAAAAAGTGATATACTTAAGTATATACTTAAGTATATCACTTTTAATGCGTTTTGTCAATGCTTTTGGGTTTTTGTCGATAGTTATTCTAAATCCTCAAGTGTGATATTCTTTAAAATTTCATCATATCGAGATTCGGCTAAAGATTCAAAATAGCTATAAAGTTCTGATACAGCAACCAATGAAGATTTTGATCCAATGCACTCAAAGATTTTTTCAATGCCGTAATTCGCAAATCCGGTCAAAAAATTTGCTGCAGATAATTTACTAACATTATAGTCTGGATCAAAAGCAAGTTTAAGACGTTCATCCAAATCAAACTTTAATGTACTGGTATTAATTAAGGCGTTTTGCAGCATAAAATCTAACATATCTCTCAAATCAAGATTCTCTCTATGAGTATTTCTACCAATACTTTTAGTGTTTTCTAAAGGATTTTCTATTTCTGTTAATGTTTTATCTTCTTTAATGCCAATGGCGCAGGCAAGGACATACACATCAACTAATCTATTGAAAATACCTAATTCACTGTTGTCGCACAATTCATTATCCGCTCTTTCCCACAAAGGGTGAATAAGATTGATATCAGAGTTTAATATCATCGATGTTACCCTCCTCTAACGTTGCCTTTTCTTGAGTTTCATTCTTAATAACATAGAAGTCATATAAGTCGGTCTCTTTTAAAAGTTTTTTGATTTTATTCATATCTAAAGTCAATAAAATGGTCTGTTTAGATACAGACGGTAGCGTTTTAAACAAATGCTCTGATTGCTCATTTCCCGTAAATGCAAAAGGGGCATCAATAATTATGGGATTCTCATTGTTTTCCATTTCACATGCTTGCAAAGCTTTGACAATGCCTATAACATAGGAATACACATCTACCGCTAATTGTCCTCCGGTCAAATAAGTCGTGCGGAGAGAGAAATCATCATTAACGAATTGAATTTTGTCGGCATCAAGTTCTGTTTGTGTAGTAAGTTTCTTGAAAATGTCTTTGACACATTCGTTTAGAACAGACTTGATTTGCACTTCTTTAATCGCTTTTTCTTCTTTCAAAAGTTTGAGCACCTCATCAAAAAAAGCGATTTTTCCAGAAAATTCATTTGAGACTTTCGAGTTTTTAAGTGCAGCGGTTAGCTGTTTGTTAGACATCTCATACACTTGCTTTTTACGAGCTATTGTCCCTTCAAATCCAGCTTTTTCTCTATTAAGTTGCTCTATTTCTTTCTTGATTTGTTCGAGTTCCTCAACTAAATCCTTCGCATCTTCAAGTCGTTTTAACTCGTCTAGTTTTTCTTGGTTAATATCCTCTAAATGAGTTATCTCGTCCTCCAGTGTTGCTATTTTACTCAAATAACCTTCGTAGGACATTGACTTGAGTTCAGCATCTTTAATCATTTTCTTTGCTTTTGCAACAAATTGACCGAATCTATATATGTATGAATCGGGCGGCATTATATCTATAATGCCGCTTATATGTTTAGCAGCTTCTTCATCCAACTCTCGACCACACACACAAATATTTTTCTCTTTAATTTCTTCCAAAAGATCTTTCTTTAAGTTTTCAAAAACATTCTGATAATTGGAAGCATATTCTGATTTTTTCTTTCTTAAAGCGGAGCTGGAGTTGCTAGCGTTTTGAGCTAAGAAAAGATAGGGATAACTTTGGTAAAACAAGTTGCCTATGCTGTGCTGAATAGATACAATTTGCTCGTGTTTTTCTTTGATGGATTTATTGTTTGCTTTAATTAAA
Organism: uncultured Clostridia bacterium; assembly: GCA_944384855.1. Lineage (GTDB taxonomy): Bacteria > Bacillota > Clostridia > Oscillospirales > Acutalibacteraceae > UBA737. The sequence goes on from CALWUY010000085.1 coordinate 8,787, forward strand.
GCCTCAATATTTCCTTTGCTTGCTGCAGCGCCAAGTGTTTTAAATATTTCATCTCTTCGTGCATTTTTTTGATCTATGACAGCCATTTTTTCTTTTCTTTGTGCTTTCATAGATTCAATAATTTCATACAATTCCTGTATCGCTTCTTGCATTTCAGAAATAGACATATTATTCACAGTTTGTGTCATGTTGGCTGCCATTGCGGTATGATATTGTCCCAAAACAGAGTATTTCGCATTTTTATAGCCAATATGGCTAATTGCTTCTGTATATGCATCCAATCCAAATAACGCATGAATTGCCTTTTTTAATTCATCTGAATCAAGAACTATATCTCGTGCTTTTTCACCATCTAACAAGAAATACTTGGACAATCCCTTAGGTAAAATAGTGTTTATTTTGTTTGCTACATTTCCTGAAAAAGGATGATAACCACCATCTTCTCCCTCTACATAAAGCTGATAAGACGTACTTTTTATCGAAGCGTTTGCTATATTAACAGATACAGACCACTCTTGCTTTTTGGCTAAACGATAGTTTACACCAAGGTGTTCAAAATCAATTTGGCCACTTACTTCAACGCATTCTCCAAACTTGCATTCGTTGTAAGCTGCAATATTGAATAGAGGTTTATCATCAGTTTTTCCGAAGTCGGGGTCACTGTAAAACATCCATCTAAAGAATTGTAAAAATGAGGATTTTCCATAACCGGAATCACCATAAATAAGAGTGATTTTACCATTAGAATTAAATGTAATGGAGCTTGTACCGTAATAACATCTAAAATTTGTTATTTTTACATTAGTGATTATCACTCTTTTTCGCCTCCTCGTAGTTTCTTACTATTTTAGATACCATCTGCTTTTTATCTTCTTTGTCGATATTTCTTAAATTTTCTCTCTCAAGTTCCAAAACAAAATCTTTAAAACCTTCAGCAGTCAACTTGCCACCGGAAATCTCTTTGATATCAATCATCTAATTCTCCTCCATATACATATTCGTTATCGAATTTAATTTCTTCTAAAGAAAGGTTGTAACTTTCCAAGAGATTGTCAAGTTCAGTTAATAAATTGCTTTTGTTCAATGCCAATCTGCTATATTCAAAATATCTACGCAGCTCAATTTCGGCAAAGTTTTTATTAGTGCGAGAAGGTAATACAATCACATCGTAAATGTGAGCTATTTCTTTCCCTTTATACAATCTCAAAATACGACCTCGGCGCTGGACAAACTCTCGATAATTGTCATTACTCGAAAGAATAAGAGCGCTACGTATAGATGGGATATTTATGCCTTCATCCAAGCAACGAATCGCAACTAAATATTCAATATATCCGTTGTTAAAGGCATCTATTAGTCGCATACGCTCATCAATGCCCTCGGAAGCAGTAAATTTAGAGGCCTTTCCTGAACCGGTGCTACTTAAACATGACTCGTTAATTAGTTTTAATATAAACTCCAAACGACGTAGTTCAAGTTGGGCATTGTTCTTTTTACCATCATACATCAATTTACCATCGCTACAATAAACAATGGTGTGATCTCGATCCTCTATGTGGTCAAAGATTTCTGCAATACGCTCGTGCTTTTGTTCTGCCATTGAAATAGCTCTCAGTCTGCCACGATATCCCAAGGTGAACTTTTCTTCATCAATAATTACTCCGGTTTTGGGATCTCTTGCAGAAATCATCATTGTTTGTGCTTTTATAAACTTGCTTTCATCATCTTCTGTAGCGTCAACAAAGATGGGGTGATATTCATAATTTACTAAATACTTTCCCAAAGCTTTTTCAATAGGCAAATCCACAACTTGTCCACCAAACCAATCTAATAATTGCTTGGTTTTTTCTTCATTATTTCCAAAAACAGGAGTTGCAGATAGACCCAATTTATACGGATATTTTTCTGATAATTCGTCGTTGATTTTATTTGCAAAATTATGAGCTTCATCAACGAGCAAGAGTTTTTCGTATGCTATTTGATTATAAAGGTTTTCATACCTTTCCAAGAAAAAGCTAACTATAGTTGTAATTACAATTATAGGAGAGTAACTTTTCTTTGACTGAATGTAGCTTGCAAGAATCTTTGTTTCCGCATCTTTAATTTCACCATGAACAAGATGAATCTTGGCGTTTGGGAAGAATTCTTTCACATCTTCTGCCCATTGGTTAACCAAGTGTTTATATGGTACAGCGATAACAGTAAAGATTTGATTGTTGTTTATAAAATCTTTGATAGAATATAAAGATGTAATGGTTTTACCAGTTCCGGTTGCCATAACAAAGAAACCTTTATTGCCGTTTTTAATCCATTCTTCTTTAGCATCTTTTTGATACTGGCGCATTTTGTATTTATTTTCTTTGGTATAGTTGCCTTTATGTTCAACTCTTTCGAGCAGTTCAGCTTTAAAAGCATCTTTAAAATCATAAACAGAAAGCTCGTCATTGGTATTTGACCAAATACTTTCGAATTCTTTTGTTTCATCTTCAATTCTGCCCTCGTAGTCGAGCCAACTTTTGTATACCCTTATTTTCTCATAGTTAGAATTATATCCCGGTTCACTTTCATTATTTGAGCCAACACAAGCAACGACATTGCCATCAAAATCCTCAAGAATGGCTAATTTATCGTGGTACATCCCGCCGGATTTTAATACTATTTTGATGTCAACAATATTTTCTTTTATCAATTCGTATAATATCCGTGCGTTAACATCAGAAATTTCCTCAAAAGCAGTGCGCACTTCACTCATAAAAGCCTTTTCTGCCAGTTCACGTTCAGAATATCCTTGGTTTATTGCTTCAATATCATCAGAATTCAATTTAGGGGAAGTAGCAAGATAAATGTGCCCTCCGTTTCGTGCCAAGGATAAAATTCCTTCTCCAATAAAATCAAGCGCAGATGAACTGAAAAAGCCAACGCTTCTTTTGTAAATTTTTGAGCACTCCAACATAGGATTAAGCACCTTGGAGAACGATTCTTCTCCAACACTTTTATATGAAATCGAGATAGGAATATCTTTTAGAGTCATAATCTTTCTCCTAACAAAAAGATATATTTTTATAATTATACCATGTGAACAGTCCTATAAAACGGACACTTATTCACGGAAATAGTCTGAATTGATTTTGTATATATTAAATGTTTTGACACTTTCAACGCCGATTCCATATTTAACCATATAATCAGCTAATAAATCACCATCAATAAGTTTCACACTTTTTTGCTGTTGCTGAGTTCCAAAACTCAAAGCTTCTTTAGTGTAAGAGGAGGTTGTTATAAATACGCCCTTCTGAATATGACCCATTGCACCAATAAATGCCTGCAATTCTTTTCTTCCGACTTTATTTGTGCTTGCATAACGCTTAGCTTGTATGTAAATGAGGTCTAATCCCAATTTATCTTCGCTGATAATACCATCAATTCCATTATCATGAGATCCACCGGTTACAATTCCTGAATTTTTGTCATATCCATAACCCATTTTCAACAACAGTTCCACTACTAATTGCTCAAAAAAATCGGGGTGATTAGACATAATGTTGTCTAATAGTTGCTGTTTTATTTGGTGTAAATGCTCATCTATAGCTTTAACAATTTTCTCTTCAGGCAAAAACTCCGCATTATCATCATCTATATTAGTAGCTTGATTTTCATTTTTCTTAAGTTTGTTGTTTTCGCTGACAATAAATTTAAGTTTTTTACCATCTTTCCCTGCAATTGCGAAATGTTTAACAGGGTAAGCGGTGGGAAATTCAAGGCCAACACAATGTCGTCTGATTTCACCATTAACAACACCAACTGGATTTTTTGCACCGAACTTATATAGATTTTTATCAATTATGCGTTGATAAATATCGGCTGAAGATAAACCTTCGGGCTCATCTTTTAAAACTTCTTTAATTGCTTCGATTATTGTCATAGCGATCTCCTTTTGCAAAGAATTATGCATATATCTACAAATTTCGCACTAATAGTTCCAATGAACCTTGGCTTGAGGAAAAGATATATGCGGGATAATAAGATTTAAACCAAAACTTCCCATTTGCCGTAGCGTTTGCCGCTTTCACGGCGGATATAGTTTTTATCTTGCAGCGATTTCATAATTCGCTTGATCGTAGCAATGGATTTTCCGGTTTGTTCTGCAATCTCTTGCTGTTTTATCGCTGGGTTCTTTGCGACCAATTCTAAAACCGCCAATTCTTCTAAAGTACAGTCCAAAGTATCAAATTGACACTTTGAAACTTTGAAATTGATACTTTGGGAAGTGCTTTTATCCGCAAAGTCAATGTGCATATAGCGGTTTTTCAGTTCATGTTTAGTGCCGAGCAGGAGATTGGAGAAAAACAATTCCAAAAATTTTGTGGTGGAATGAACGCCCTTTTGCAAATTATTATAGTTTGCCCGGACCAGCGCGTTGCGGAAATACCAGGAGTTTTCGCGGAACGCATCGTTATTGACGCGGAATCCAAAGGTTTTCATATACTTTATCATAAAAACGGCGGTGGCACGGGTGTTTCCCTCGCCGAAGGGGTGAATCTGCCAAATATCCGATGCAAACTTTGCAAGGTGCTTTACCGCTGCTTCAACCGACAGTCCCTCATAAGAAAACTGCTTTTCGGCGGCGAAATCATAATCCAGCGTTTCTCTAATGCTGTTCCAATCTGCATATATTACGGTATCGCCGTTCAGCACCCACTCTTTCTTGGTGATGTTATATTGCCGGATTTGACCGGCGTGGTCGAATACGCCCTCAAACAATCTGCGGTGAACGGTGATCCACTCGGCAGGGGAAAACTGAAACGCTTTTTCTCCCAGCAGCTTCGTTATTCTTGCCGAAACAATATCTGCTTCTTTGGTTTCGTTTTCCGTTTCGGTGCGGACAGAGCGCTGCTCATAATAACTGTGAATCCGCTTCTGCGCTTCATCAATGGTGATTTTGCCCTCAATGTGCTCCTTTGCGGTATCCAGCAAATATTCGGATGTATTGAGTCCGTCAACCGCCTGCAAGCCGATGGCTGTCTGCCACGCCTCGCTTTTTTCGGCTCTGTCAGGTTCGCCTTGCTTTATATATTCTTCAAGTTCAAATTGCCAATTCTTATCCGGCATATTTGCACCTCATTCCTTGCTTAAATCTTCCGTCTTGAAGGTCGTGTAACCCTCGTAATAATAACTTTGGTCGATGCCCCTCATATAGACTTCACGGCTATCCACCTCATCGGTAAGTGCGTTTTTCAAAAGATGTTTGATTTCGATATCTTTTATCGGGCTGCGCTCCATGGCAAGAAGATAATCTTCTTTATCAATCTTGCTCCAATCAACAACCTTGTGAAGTTCGGCTTTGAAAATGAGGTCGAGCCAAATACGGGTGCTGCGCCCGTTTCCTTCTCGGAAAGGATGGGCGATATTCATTTCCACATACTTCTCGACGATTTCATCAAAAGAGGACTGCGGCATTTTATCAATGTTGGAAAGTGCCGCTTCAAGGTACATCAGCGGCGCAAAACGGAAGTTGCCCTTGGAAATGTTTACGGTTCTGAGTTCTCCGGCAAAATCGTAAATTTCATCAAAAAGATACTTGTTAATTGCTTTCAGTGCGGAGAATTTTCCTGCTTTCAATTTATCAAGCAACCCGCTATCAAAAAGTTCAAGCGCCTTTTTCTTGCTGATGTGTTCTTCCTCGCGGGCAAGGTCGGCGGCGTTTGTCAGCCCCAATTTATTTTCAAGTGCCATAGCGCACCTCCCGATTAATTTACAAGATATTTAAGCACAAAAAACAATCCGACAAGCGCTGCAACAATCAATAACACAATCCATCCGGTGGCTTTCCGCACCTTCTTTTTTGAGGAAACCGGCTGTACAGAATATGTATGTTGCGGCTGTGGAGATTGATAGGGCTGTTTTGGTTTTGCGACAGGCTGAGGTCTTGTTGCCTTTCGGTACATAGCAAGCGGGTCGCTTTGATTCATAATTCTATCGTAAAAGTCGTCAATCCACTGCGCATCGCCGTATTCGCACATATTTTCTTCCGTGCAATTTGGCTCATGGGCAATTTGATTTCGAATCCACCGATAGTGCTTTAATTGTTTCAGGTCGTCATTCCAATTAAAAACATAGAACGAGGCAGATGTCAGTCTTGCCATATCATCAATATAAGCTGAAACGCCGTGGTTACTGTCATAAATTTCATTGCACAACTTTTCAAGTCGTTTGTAAGAATTTATAAATTCCATTTTCTCACCGCATTACTTATCTGCCGCAACGCCGGATTTCATCCAGGCGTCCACTTCGCTGATTTTGAATTTCCACAGCCTGCCGATCTTGGCGGCGGGCATTTCTCTGCGCTCGATCCAGTCAAGAACGGTATCACGGCTGACGCCCAAATATT
>CALWUY010000086.1 GCA_944384855.1 uncultured Clostridia bacterium
GAATGCTTTTTATAAAACAGTGCAATAAATTAAACGAAATCCTGCCGGAGCTTTTTGAAAAAACCGACGATTATTCAGAACTGCTCCTTACAATCTCTTTTACCGATAAGGACGGTATAGTCTACCGACTGACCCACGATATAAACGAGGATGATTTTAATGTTGAAAAAGACGGTCAGGTCGAAATCATTGGCTGGATGTACCAGTATTACATTTCAAAGAAGCACGATGAAATTGTCAATATTTATAAGGGTACAGTAAAAAAGGCAGATATTCCGGCTGCTACTCAGTTGTTTACAACAGACTGGGTTGTTCGTTATATGGTTGATAATTCTTTGGGAAGATATTGGATTGAAAGAAATCCTGAAAGCAAGTTAGCAGAAAAACTTGACTACTTTGTTACACCTAAAGACGGAAAAATTAACTATGTAGATGAAAAGGTATATCCTACCGACCTTACATTTTTCGACCCTTGTATGGGCAGCGGTCATATCCTTGTATATGCCTTTGATGTATTGATGGAAATCTACCGTGAGTGCGGTTATTCCGACAGGGACGCCGCTCTCAATATCGTACAGCATAACTTGTTTGGTCTTGATATAGATAAACGAGCTTATCAGCTTGCATACTTTGCTGTAATGATGAAAGCCCGCAGCTATAACCGCAGAGCCTTAACGAAAAATGTTTCCAACAATCTTGCCTATATCGAAGAAAGCAATGCTGTCTCTAAGTTTATTCACGATGGTCTGACAACCGATAAAGAACAAAATAAGATTGGCGAATACTTGGTAGAAGCATTTAGACACGCTCAGGAAATCGGTTCGCTTCAAACTATTGAAAAGAAAGATTACAAAGCCTTTGCTGAGTATCTTATGAACTTAGAAAATTCAGATATTCAATTTGACTTATTTTCAGCAGGTTGGCTGACAATCACGAAACCTTTAATGCTCCAGCTCACAAAGCAAGCACATATTATGAGCAGCAAGTACGCTGTTGTTTGCACTAATCCACCGTATATGAATAAATTAGAAGGACATTTAAAGAAGTTTGTGGTTGATAACTATAAAGCTTATTCAGGCGACTTATTCAGCGTGTTTATGTATCGAAACTTTGGGTTCTGCAAGTCAGACGGTTACTCTGCTTTTATGACTCCTTTTGTATGGATGTTCATTAAAACATATGAAAAGCTCAGAGAATACATTATTTCAAATAAGGCGATTACTTCTTTAGTTCAAATGGAGTATTCTGCTTTTGAAGAAGCAACTGTTCCAATCTGTTCTTTTGTTCTGAAAAATTCAAAAAGTAATGAAAAATCATTATGTTTCAGATTATCAGATTTTAAAGGCGGAATGGAAGTACAAAAACAAAAAGTACTTGAGGCAATTGCAAATAAAGACTGTGGTTACTTTTATGAGGCGGATGAAAATAACTTCTCAAAAATTCCGGGCAGTCCGATTGCGTATTGGGTGAGTGAGAATTTTATAAGAGCATTTGAGAATGGAACAAAGCTTGGAGATATTGCAGACTCAAAACAAGGACTTGCAACAGCTGATAACAATAGATTTCTAAGGCTCTGGTTTGAAGTGAATAATAGTAGAATAAAATTTGATGCTCACGATAGAGAAGAAGCGATCGATTCAGACAAAAAATGGTTTCCGTACAACAAAGGCGGAGAATTCAGAAAATGGTATGGTAATAACGATTATGTTGTTAACTGGCAAAATGATGGTTATGAGATACGTCATTTCACTAATGGATGTGGAAAACTACGTTCTCGTCCTCAAAATACAGATACATACTTCAAAGAAAGCATTACTTGGTCGAAGATTTCAAGTGGAAGTATTGCGTTTAGATATAAACCATCAGGACATATTTATGATGTGGCAGGTACAAGTGTTTTTGCCGAACATAACTTGCTAATATATTTGCAAGGCTTTTGTAATAGTTCTACTGCTCTGAAGATTGCTAATATTCTTTCTCCGACTATTAACTATGAGGTTGGACATATTGCAAATTTTCCAATCATTATTGATAAAGATAAGATGGGGAAGATTATGGAAATAGTCGAAAAGACAATCGGAATCTCAAAAGTAGATTGGGACTCCTTTGAAACCTCTTGGGACTTTAAAAAGAATCCGCTGTTATAATATAAAAGCGAGGAAGATGTGATGAATATAGAAGATATAAAAGATGACTTTGTAAAATTGGTTTATGATGCAATGAGAAATGTGTCTAAAGAATTTTTTGAAATTGAAATTGCTAAAGGTATTGAAGAAAAGCGCAGAGAAAGGGTTTATTGCTATGAACTTTATCATCAAATCAGGTCTCTGCAAGAAAAGAATAATTTAAATGATTTTACTGTAAATGCTGAAATTGACAAAAGAGGACATTCTATAATAACAGAAAATTTCAATCCTGATATTGTAATACATCAGCAAGGCGATATGGTTAATTATATTGTAGTTGAAGTTAAAGTAACATTAAACGCAGAGGGTATTGCTAAAGATTTCAATACTATAATTACTATGCTTGAAAAATATAAATATCAATATGGAATATTTATTCTGACAGGCTCGAGCTTACAAGACTTTAAACATTATTTTATAAATAATGTTTTGAATAGATTAGAAAAAAATCAAGTAAATAGCCAAGGGGGGAAAATATATATTTTAGTTAAAGAAAAACACCAAAGCAATGTAGAAGTTTCAACTCTAAAAGAATTATGTGAGGAAGATAAATGTCAAGACTAATTAAAGATAAATACGAATCATACAAATCAGAATGCAACGAGCGGTTTTATCAGTTAAAAGCGAATGAAGAAGAATTAAACCGTATTTTTATTGAGATTTACGGCTTGCAGGACGAGCTCACGCCCGATGTACCGGAAAAGGATGTAACTGTTCATTTTGTTGCCGATAAAAAAGAAGACGCGCCCGAAGGACTTCAAAACAGCAGCTATCTGCTTACTAAAAAAGATGTTATAAAACAGCTTATTTCTTATGCCGTTGGCTGTATGTTCGGCAGATATTCGCTTGATAAAGAGGGCTTAATCATAGCCGGAGAGATTCCCCGTGATTTACTTACAAAGCACAGAGGACTTTATTATTTGACCGAAACTGTAAATTCGTGCGATAACGAATACGATTTAACGGCAAATCATTTTGGAATTGACCCGGATAATTGTATTCCGATTACTGATGAATACTATTTTGATGATGATATAGTTTTCAGATTCTGTGAGTTTATAAGAGTTGCATACGGCGCTGAAACACTTGAAGAAAACCTTTATTTCATTGCGGATGCACTTGAAAATAAAGGCAATACAAGCAGAGAGATAATCAGAAACTATTTCCTTAATGACTTTATCAAAGACCATATTAAAACCTATCAAAAACGCCCGATTTATTGGCTTTTTGACAGCGGTAAGCAGAACGGATTCAAGGCTCTTTGCTATATGCACCGTTGGAATGCTGATACAATCGGACATATGCGTGTTGAGTATCTTCACCGTATGCAGAATATTTACGATAATGAAATCGAGCGTATGCAGGAAATAATCGACAACAGCCGAGATAACAAAGAAATAAACAAAGCAACCAAACGCAAAGAAAAACTTCAAAAGCAGGTAAAAGAAACCAAAGATTACTATGCAAAGGTAGCACACTTGGCTCTCTCCCGTATCGATATTGACCTTGACGACGGTGTCAAAGTGAACTATGAAAAAGTGCAGACAGCACCAGACGGGCAGAAAATGCAGATTTTAGCAAAAATATAAGGTGAATTTATGACTGAATTAAACCTGAAACAAATTACAGATAAGCTGAACAGTGAGTTTGCAAGTGATGTTCGCAAGCTGATTTTTTGGTATGACGCCAATGCAGAATTTACAGATGATGTTGATTATCTTGAGCTTGATAATGCTAAGGTGTTACACCTTGATACGGATAATCAGTTCTACATAAAACATTTCTTGGAATGTGAGGATAAAACCGGGAGTTATCTTATATATGCGCCGTTTGCCAAACCTAAAATAACAGATAATCACTTAT
>CALWUY010000087.1 GCA_944384855.1 uncultured Clostridia bacterium
GCACCATATCGAGTGTTCATAACGGATTTGAGTTATGAACACTCGATTTTTTGTATTTGTTAGTTTCTTCGATATGTATGGAGCAGGTTTTGTGTCTGCTCTTTTGTTTTATGCGGATTTGGTAATATACTCGACTGCTACACCTTTGCGTGTGTCTGCTTTGTAATTACTTCCGCATTCGGGTATTTCTATATACCCTACAAACTTGTAATGAATCATAATTCTCTGACTGCGATTTTTGCCTACACCCTCGGTTTCATAAACCGTTATTTTATCTATCAGTTCACGAAGCAAGGGTGCAGTCAGCTTTTTCATTTCCATAAATCTTCGTATCGCATTTATGAAATTCTCTTTATTCTGCTGCATTGTGCCGATATTTCTTATTCTTTTCTGAAGTTCCGCAATTTTAGCTTTCAGTTCCATACGCTCAACCTCATACTTATGGGACAACTGCATAAACCATTCGTCTGTCACCTTTCCTGAAGCATTATCCTCGTATAGCTTTTCATAAAATCCTGAGACCTTTTTGTTTCGCGCAATAGATTTGCAGAGTTCTTCTTCAAGATATTTCTGCTCTTTCAGAATGTCCTTGTTGGTCTTTTGCGCAAGAAGCTCGGCAAAGGCTTCCTCATCGTCCTGCAAGAATTGTGCCATTCGTCTTAGCTCAAGCATAACCACCTGTTCGATGGCGTCGGCTCGGATATAATGCCTTGTTTTGCAAGTGCCTCTTGTGTCGGTTTTGTAGTTGGAGCAACTGAAATACTGTATATTCTTATTTACGGTATTCACATGCGACCACAGCTTGCTTCCGCAATCGGCACAGTAGAGCAAATCGCAAAACATATTCTTTTCGGAATTTTCCTTTTTGGGTGCTCTGCGTTTGGTCTTAGATATTAACTTTTGTACCGCTTCAAATACTTCACGGTCAATGATAGGCTCGTGAACATTCTTAAATACCGCCCAGTTTTCAGGCGCGTTGGGAATACGAGATTTGTTTTTGAATGACTTTGAGTAGGTCTTAAAGTTGATTACATCGCCGCAGTATTCCTGTTGAGCGAGGATTTTAGAAACGCTGGTTTTGCACCATTTATACGGATTTGGCTGCGTTTTCTTACCGCCTCTCGGAAGTCCTTTGGATTGCCAATACGCCATAGGGATAAGCACCTTTTGTTCTTGCAGGATTCGGGCAATGGTTTCATTGCCTTTGCCCTCCAAACACATACGGAATATATCCTGTACCACTTGTGCAGCTTCAGCGTCTACAATCCACTTTTTCTTGTTTTCGGGAGATTTCATATATCCGTACGGCGGCTGAGATAACGGCTCTCCGGCGTTTCCTCGAAGTCTATGGGAGCTCCTGACCTTGCGGCTAATGTCTCTTGCGTACATTTCGTTCATTACGTTTCTGAACGGAGCAAGCTCATTTTCGCCGTCATTACTGTCCACACAGTCATTCACAGCTATAAATCGGATATTTCGGTCGGGAAAGTAGGTATCGGTGTAATAACCCACCTGCAAATAATCTCTGCCGAGTCGGGACATATCTTTTACGATAATTGTACTGACATATCCCATTTCAATATCCTCAAGCAGCTTTAGAAAGCCGGGGCGGTTAAAATTTGTGCCTGTGTAACCGTCATCAACATAAAATCGGGTATTGCCGAACCCGTTTTCTTTCGCATACTTGGTAAGCATACGCTTTTGATTCGCAACAGAATTGGAATCTCCTTCTGCGCCGTCATCACGGGATAGTCGGCAGTACAAAGCGGTAATGCCTACATTGTCTTGTTTCTTTTTCGACTGCATTTAGTCCTCCTTTCCGGCAGTCGAACACACATATTCTACTGCCATTTTACTCGGTGGTGATTCGTCCGTCAAATCTACGAAATCACTTGTAATAATTCTTTTGAATCGGTCTGTAATAGACGGATTACTTTGTATCTTTGCCGTCCGAAAAGACGAGCCTACGATATACTTGACTCCGTTTATTACATACTCATTTTCTTGCTGTGCAAGACCACATATAAATTTCATAATATTTCCTTACCTTTCATCACGATTTTTTCTAGCTCGCTCACGGCGCATATAGTCGTCGCCTATGAGTTTAAGGATTGCATTGTATACATCTTTTTGGGTATAACTTTTAGGAAAGAAACGGCGAATATCCTCATAAGGAAAACTGATGCGTTCCTTTTGATTCGCTTTTTCTTCACTCATAATGGCGAAGATCTTATCCGCATTAAGCGTTCCTGCTTGGGATAATTTCTTCATCCGCCCTGCCTGCGAGAGTGACGGAGTGCAGTCCTCACTCTCAATGGTGCTCAGTAAATCGTACTGCTCCTGCTCGGTGAGATAGGATAACTCCACAGCAGGAGTAAGTGCGATTCGTTCCTCATCCACAAGGTCTAACAGTTCGGGGATAAGCTTGGTGAGCCGTATATATCTGAATACTTGGTCACGGCTTTCGTTTGTTTCCATACCGATGGCCGTTGCGGTATCCGACTTTGTCGCAACTTGCGACAAGGTTAAATCTGTGCGTTTGCCTTGCTCCTTCAAAGCCTCCATCTTCATTTTGTAAGCAAAGGCTTTTTCACTCGGCAATATCCGTTCACGGTGCAGATTGCTGTCCACAACGGCAATCGTTGCTTCAGTGCGGTCAAGGGGATAAATTAAGGCGGGTACTTCTGTTAGTCCCGCCCTTTTACTTGCGTGTAATCTTCGGTGTCCCGATATTACTTCGTATTCATCGGTAGTGTTATCTTTCAGTCTTACGATAAGTGGATTGATAATACCTTGCGACTTGATACTTTCCACAAGCTTGTCCATATCCTCATTATCTGTGACTTTATACGGATGACCTTCAAAATCGTGTAGTTTGCCTATGGGGATACGGGCAGACTTTTTCTTTTTGCTTTCGATTGGGATTTCATTCGTTGTCATCGCTCCCAACCTCCTTTCTTTAATTTTTAGGTGTAGTTTTCTTGCAAAGGGTTTTAGGGATTTCTCCCTAACAAGTACTGTTTTGTGCCGAGAGGAGTACAAACAGTCTGCTTGCTAAGATAATGCAAGCCTCCTATGGCGAAGAGGCTGTTTTGCACGGCAACTATCAAACTGTTTGCTCGCTTCGCCTTAGTTTTCTACCTTGAATTACTCCTATCTCTTAAAAAGAAACGTCACCGCTACCGTACACAGAACCGTCACTGTGGGAATAAAATCTGTTGTTTATTTCTATGAGTCTTTTGCGGTTGGTACGGCGGAAGGATACTTCAATTCCTTTTTCCTTGTAAAGATATTGATAATCATATTTGCGCAACAGTTTGGTGACAGTATTGGGTGGAGTATAGTTATCTCCCACAGCGTTCAAAAGGTCGGTTGCAGCACCGAGCCATTCTTTTCTTGTCTGCATATAGGCTATTACCTTGCGAAGAAAAGGGTGTTCTTTAGTAAGTACGGGCATACCTGTCTGCGGTATATCCCCAAGTGCTTCGGCTGCAATCCGTTCACCTTTGGTTATTTGCATTTTCAATCACTCCCTTCGGCCGGTATCTTATGATTTTTTAATCTGTTCTTATGCTTCTTGGCAAATTCACTTGCTGCCGCCCGTCGCTCATCGCTGTACGGCTCAGTCAGGCGAAAGCAGAACCGACCTTTTGCAATCTCAAAGGAAAGACCTCCGTCCTCGGTGTCATCAGTAAGCCTACATAAATCGGGATGTTTGACCGAGTAGGCGGTCAGTCTGTTCTTGAGATCGGTGTTATAGGTGTTGACCGTAATCCACGGATTTGCTTCATCAAAGAATATCTCTGTGGTTTTCTGTGTCTTTTTCAGACCTGTTTTCATTACATCACGCTCCTTTCTGAAAATAACTTATTATTTGTTTTTGTAAGAGAGGCATTTTTGGCCGAACTTTCACAGTTCAAGACCTGTAAAAAATACAGATTTTCTGATAGAAATGCCCCAAATGATGCGGACATAGTTAAAGTCTTTTCTGTTTGAAAAATCCCGACTTTTACAGCTCAAGAGCCATTTTGCCGTTCTATCCGAATGTCGTTCCTGCCCCGGAATTTCACCGCAGCGTTGCTACGCTCGCTCTCGACAGAGAGGTCATCGCACAGTCATATCCCATTCGGACGGTCATTCAGTTTTCAAAGTACAACTGGAGTTTATATGTCACGATCGTAAATTCGATTTAAGTGCCAAGAGAAAAATAAAAAGCCGCCACATATCAACACTAATAATCGGCGAAAGTTTTGCTCTCACTTCAAATCAGATGCTCATATGTGACGGCTTTGAATTATTCAAAAGACCATACTGTTTGCGTCGACTCAACTCCACCTTAAACAGTACAAAAAACAACGGTGGTGAGTCACGGCTTTCTCAAAAGAGATCACCGGCGGTATAGCGGACTTGCACCTAACTATACCTCTACGAAGACATCATATTCAGTTGTATACCTCATAAGAGGTTACTTTATTATACCATATAGAACATTTGTTTGTCAAGTGGTTTTTGTTGCAACACAAATATTTTTTGTCTTAATCATAAGGAAAAAGCCATAGTTGCCACATTAACTGTGTATAACTATGGCTTTTTAATCAAAATTTGGGATCACTCACCGTTGGAAGCTTTGTATGTAAACTACAAATAAGGCACTTTTTTTGATCGTGCTGCGGATAAATATAGATTCTCCCTGGAATATCTCCGCCAGTATAACGAACATGATAACTGACTAAAACGCTAGAATCTTCCCATTCAAAAGTATGCTCTGTTTTAAACCGAGATAAGGTTTCACCAGATTCAGGAGAAACAAAACGAGGCGGAAAAGCGGAACATTCAAACTTTCCGCCATCCCAATCCGAAAAATACTTTTCTAATATAAAAAGCTTTTCTAATATTGTTGGAATGTTAACGGGGTTTACTTGGCTTTTGATTTGCGCCAAAGCATTACGATGAAAAACTAACGAAGGAAAAAGCGTTGATATGTTTGATAAAAAAGCATCCGGCGTTCTGATTCTTAAGTGTTCTTTATTTGCCTCGGATTGTAACCAGTCTTTATGCACATCCAAGCTTTCTTCACAATATATGTTTTTTAGGAGAATTTGTTTTTCTTCATTATTCTCTACATCATATAACGATGCTTTAATAACATTTTGTTTCCAATTTTCGGAAGACGGAATACTTATTAACGGACTTTGATTTTCATAAGCTATTTGCAATCCTTTGCCATCAAAATCATCATATTGTACAAACTGATAATCTTCGGTACTAGGAATCGAAATATTCTGTCTTTCGCAAATGCCAAGAAATCTTCTTTTATCATCCCTGTCAACTGTAGGAGAATTTCTCCACGCTGCCACATAATAACCTGCAGATATTTCTAAATCATTAAAATCTATAGGCGTCATAATGCTTCTTGAAATCCCCAAATCGGAGGCAACCGCTTTTGAGTATATTTGTAGGAAGAAAGAAAACAAAGTGTTCGCATCAAACGTTGTTAAACTTTCCTTCGACACAGAAATTTCGTTGAAAACCATTTCCATTGGCATCACCTTCAAACTATCTCATCAAGAGCCTTTTCCCATTCATCAAAAAATCCATCAGGCCAAAAATCGAAGCGACCATTGTCGAGTATTTTGGGTGATTCAACATTATGAGAACTAGTGCTATTATTGTTGTTGAAAAAATAAACTTTTACTTGTTCAGAATTAACAGTTTTGTTTTTTACAGATATTCTAATACCATTCATAACGTGATCACTATGAGTTTCTAAGAAAATTTGAACCCCTCGGCTAGCACACAAGGCTATCAGTTCTCCCATTTTCCTTTGTCCTTTAGGGTGAAGATGTGCCTCTGGGTTTTCAATTATTAATATGCTTCCTTTTTTCGCTTTCAGCAATGCCGTGATAATGGGAAGAATATAAGATATTCCAAATCCAACATTGGTAGGTCGATATTCACGTGTCTTGGTAGAATCCTTTAATCCCGTATAATAATAATTAATCTGAGCCAAGTCTGCATTTGGTATTTCAGAAACATTTAGTTTCACATTTGGGGATATTTCGTTTAACCAAAATTGCAAACCTTCTTTTAACGTCTTATACGGTTCGGTACCTAAGCCTTCAATCGCATCATCTTGATGAGTCGTTAGATAATGAGCCGTAAACTGTCCATAAATTCCCAATTGATTGTTATTAATATAAACACTTGATTTTTCATATGTGGTTTGAGGTGATAACCGCTCTGCATTTAAATACTCAAAATCAGCTCCAAGAGAGCCGCAGATTTCTCCAACCGGATAAGTCACATCTAACACGTCTGATGTGGCTTTATATTCAAGATTTACATCCGTAATAACATTTTCTTCGGTATACTTTAAGCAAATTTTTTCTTCAGTTGCGTTTTCAAACAATACATCTTGCCCTGTTCCTAGTGAAACATAATTACCGTTTAAAAAGAAGTGATTTAAATTTGTCCCTTGCTCCTGAGTTTGCTTAAATAACAACAGACTTTGAATTACCGTTGATTTTCCCATGCCATTTAATCCAGAGAAAATATTCAGCCCCGCCAAGTCAATATGCAATTCTGCAAAGCATTTGAAATTTTTTAATTCGATGGAGTTAAGCATAGTTCAACACCTCAGATACCAAACTTTCTATTTTCTCAAATCTTTTCCTCACAGAATAAATTTTACCACTACCTATAGAGTTATAAAATTCCTCGTCTTCGGTAAACATAGGCATATACTTTTCTACAAGATATTCTCGGTTTAGTACAAGCTTGTCCAATTCTTCACTAGAGTGCTTGGCTAATACAGCAGTCCAAGTTTCAAACAGTGCCTTACTTATTGTACGACGTTTCTCTTTATCTGGCATCCTGCGAAAAGCAAAACGACCAAATATTTTTTCAGATATTTCTAATACAAACAGGAATTTTTGTTCTAAGGCATCAGCATATGTAGGGTTATTATTGTATTTTTTATTAATTAGTGCCATAGCAGCGTTTAAGAAATCATCTACAATGCCATCATATTTATCTACGCCTAATTCATAAAATGCTATAAAGCGAAGTACAAACTCCCTATCCATCATTCTGTCAGTAGGAACAGAATAACCGGTTACCCGTTTAAACGTATCGTTGTCAGAAAGTTTTTTTAGGTAGTTTGTTGCAAAACCTTGGTATAAAGCATGACGAATTTCCTGCGGTTCAAGGTGTAGACCGCCAGTATTAATACGTTTAAATATATTATATTTCAAATTAATCGGCGCTCCAGGATTAATAATATAACATATAACTTGCGTTTCTTTCATTCTACGCAAGTAAACTTTAGGCATATCATCACAGCCTAGCCCCTCTAAATCCTTAAGAAATTCTAAACCTGTAAGCCTAAGAGTTTTATCAATAAAAAACTCTTTCAATGCTGTCAAGCGTTGTAATCCATCGATAACAATCCACTTGTCATTGTCTGTACCATCGAAATAAAAGGCGGGAAGAGGAATTCTTAATACAAGCGACTCGATCAATTGACTTTTTTGTTTTGGTGCCCAAAGCCCAGCCTTCCGTTGAAAGTCGGGCATCAAATCAATTTCTTCATTTTCTACTCTGTTAAGAAGAAGATCTAAAGATTGATTTTTAGGAGAAATGTCTATTTGAGAAGGATCGTATGGCTTAATTTGATTTCCGCTTTCAGCCACTTCATCATCTTCCATCTCTTCTACATCAAAAAGACTTGGTACCACTTCTATTCCTTGAGACAACAAAAACTTTTTAACTTTTTCCATTGTTTCAGGATCGTTCTTCAAGGATTGCAAAACATCTGATAACAGCGATTCACTTAATCTGTTATCCCTATACTTTTTTCCTATCTCAATCAGTCGATTGATTTCTTCTTGTGTTTTGTTATTAAAAGTTATCATATTGTACATACTCCTTTCGAGTGAGGTGATATATATTTATACCATTCAAATTAATTTAGAAAGCGAAACATTTAATAATACTGAACATTACTTTTGGTGCATTTTAAAAAAAGAAAACAATGCTTTGCTCAATTGTGGTCACGGGTGGGCAAAAAACATTGAATCAGCAGCATCAGCAGCATATCAATACTTTTGTTCCAATATTTCCAACGAAAGCAATCACATTCCGTTGTAGTTATCCCATCTCCAACGCAGAAATTCACGATTAGTAAAGTCGGGTACTACAATTCGCGGTGGGATTGAGGCCCCATAGTCCATTCTTGCCCTTGAAGACAATTCAACAATACCATCTTCGGAAATTCGCAGATGACCAGTATCAAACAGAGTGTGAATATCCGTTCTCATTGCAAATCCATTTGCAACAGTATCCTCTCCGTTATATTTGAAGGGTTTGATATGAGCAGCCTCCAAAACTTCAGGCATAGTGACATTAGTAATAATGCAGCGTTGGCATACTTTAAGTACTTCTCTTCTAAAATTAGCTTGATTGGGACGAGCTGTTCGAGATGTTTGAACTCTTTTTCTCTCAACTTCTGCAATAACCTCTGTTGCTCTAATCTGTTCTAGCGCATTAAGCAAAGACTCATCTTTAGGTTTTTCTGCAATGATTTCTCTTATTTCATCGTCAATAATTGTGTTTAAACTATATTTCTCTTCCATACGAGTATCGCCCGAAGTGTGAATAATGTATCCGTAATTAGAAAGAAACAAAAGATATTCACGAGCAATACGCATATCATTTGCCTCGGGACAACAATTTGGCCATCCTATCAAAGAGATTTCACCAGCTCTATACCACAGAATAAAATTTATATAATCCTGCAATTCAGCTTTGCAGCCAGAAAGAGGAATAATTATTTTAATCAATTCTTCGGTGGTGATGAAGCCTTGACCTAATTCATTCAGCTTCATTTCAATCTCAAGAAGCAATCTCAATGGATGCAAAATTATTCCGTGTTGTAACCATAGTCTACACTCATTTTCACTTTGAATGTTTGAGTTAGGCAGTTTAAATGTCTGAACAGTGATAGCGGCAAACTCGGTTTGGGAAATGTCGTGATCTGCGACCTTTCTACCAAATTCAGTCAATTTAATTTGTCCTGAACGATCTGCTGGTGGTATGAGACCAACCGCACGCCAATACTGACCTGAATTTCGGATAAGATTTCTATCACCAGTTCGTCTTTCCAAATCCACACCGATAGAATCTTTTACATCATTAGAAAGGTCGATTAATTCTTTTGCGAACTCGTCAGAACTGTATTTTACACCTAAAGGCTCTAACTTTCTCATTCTAAAAAGAACACCAAGTAATATTACAGGGTCATTTAAGCCTTCTGTGCATTGAAGACACGCCCATTTCCACTTGAATTCATCAAATGGTTTCGTAGGTATGAAATTCTTTGCAAGCATATTTATACCTCCTTATATTCATTAAAAACATTGGCTATGGCATAACCTAAAAGGGGCGGAACCGCATTGCCAATCTGTCTGTAAACAGATGATCTATTACCTGAAAATTTATAGTCAACTGGAAAACTCTGTACACTAGCTAATTCTCTACAAGACATTCTTCGTTGACCATTTGGGTGCGGTAAAATAACTACACCACCCTTATTATCCCCACGTGCTGTAACAGTAGGAGCCGGTTTGTCCGGATCTAAAGGTCTATGACCTAAATAACCATTAAACTCTAATTTATATTTTGAATATTCGTGATTTGGTATATCATTAGGCTGGTCGGGATCCGGTAAATCAGAAAGTGCATTT
Organism: uncultured Clostridia bacterium; assembly: GCA_944384855.1. Taxonomy (GTDB): domain Bacteria; phylum Bacillota; class Clostridia; order Oscillospirales; family Acutalibacteraceae; genus UBA737. Next base: position 9,744 of record CALWUY010000087.1, read on the forward strand.
GAAACACTTACCCATCTTTTTAAACCGCCTTCTCCATCTTTTTGGTGAGTAGGCAGAGGATACTCATATTCAAAGTCTACATCATTACGGACCCCGACAATAATAACTCTTTGTCTTGTTTGAGGAACACCATAGTCTGCAGCATTAAGGACTTTAGATTTCACTTTATATCCAAGTTGAGTAAAATCGGACAAAATCATTTCAAACACTTTTCCTTTAGCTAAATTGGTGAGTCCCTTTACATTTTCAGCCAAAAAGAATTTCGGTTTTTTGGCATTAATGATTCGAATCAACTGCTTATACAGTTCATTTCGTTCGTCGCCTATGTGTCTTTTCATATTTGCCACAGAGAATCCCTGACATGGAAATCCGCCAATAATGATGTCACACTCGGGTATGTCTTCGGGGTCTATTTTTGATATATCCTCGCAAACAATATGGTCTCCTAAATTCAAACGATATGTATTCACAGCATCTTCATATAAATCATTTGCCCAAAGAATATCATGTCCAGCCATTTTGAAACCTAAATCTAAACCACCAGCGCCACTGAACAAAGACACTACTTTCATATATTTTCTTCCTTTTCTAATCGAATTAACTCTTCGCCCAAAAGTCTTGCAAATTTTACTGGTACGGCATTTCCAATTTGCCGATAACAAGACCCCATAGTTCCGTTAAAATGAAATGTCTCCGGAAATGTTTGAATGCTGGCACTTTCTCTTATTGTCAACCTTCTTTTACCATTGTAATGTGGAATCGCACATACGCCACCCTTACCGTTTCCTCTTGCTAGAATAGTCGGAGATGGTTTAGTGGGGTCAGTTTCTCTGTGACCAGTAAAATTACGATAGGAAACCTTGTAAGCAGAATATATATGATTTAGGACATTGTTTTCTTTATCAGGATCTGGGAAATGTCCAATAGCATCTTCTATCGAAACCCAAGGTTTTGGCTCTCCGCTTCTTGAATGTGTAGGTACAGGGAAGTGAAATTTCATTTTATCGCCTAAATTTTTTCTTTGACCAATAATAATCACACGCTGCCTAGTCTGAGGCACACCATAATTTGCCATATTAACTAAATTAACAGATGTAATAAATCCAGCCGCTTCAAAATCAGAAATAATCCTTTTTATTGCTTCGCCTTTGCCTAGGCTTAAAATCCCTTTTACATTTTCTGCAATAAAGTATTTTGGTTGCTTAATTTTTATTGTGTTATAAAAAAACTTATATAGTTGATTTCTATCATCATCAAGTGTTCGAAGCATATTTGCCTGTGAGAACCCCTGACAGGGGAATCCACCGACAACAACATCACAATCAGGAAGAGTAGAAATGTCTATATTCTTTATGTCATCACATACAATATGCTCACTAATATTTTCTTTATAAGTGGCAACAGCATCTTTATCAATATCATTTGCCCAAACGACTGTGTTTCCAGCCTGAATAAGACCCAAGTCCAAACCGCCGGCACCACTAAAAAGTGAAATTATTTGCATTTATTCTTCCTCCGCAGCCACAAACTCAAGAATATCATCTACGCCGCAATTAAGTGTTGTGCATATTTTGTTTAGGACCTCTACCTGAACAGATTCGTTCTTTCCAAGTTTTGCCATTGCATTAGTGCTAATACCAGCTTGGGTACGAAGTTGGGTTTTGTTGATGCCCTTATCAATCATTAATTTCCAAAGTTTGTTATATGTAACTGCCATATAAGAATACCTCCTATTAATTCTCTTATATTATAGCACAAGCTGTCTCAAAACACAATAATATATTGAAAAATGAGAAAAAAATTTGATTTACGCCAAAAAGGACACCACATAAGGTAGTGTCCTTTCAATCTTAGATTCAAATATTAATTAACTCACCTTTTACAATTTCTGTGGCTCTATTGCGAATATTATTCATCCGAGCTACCCATTCCATTTGGTTATCTGATTTGAGTTGTTCAGTTACACCCTCACGCTCTGCCATATGTTTTACAAGCCGAAAAAATAAATCCTCCGCTTGCTCGTCAATGTCGGCAAGATAGCTGTTCAACTTTCCGCTTGTCAGCAAATTCATATACAAAACCTTATGATTTTGTTTTAAATATCTTGCGTGTTGCTGTCCCCACAAACCAACAGACTTGGTTTCTTCGTTTGGAAGTTTTAAATCAGGTAGGTAATAATCGCCTTGCAAGGTGTAGCCGATACCCGTTTGTTCATTGTAAATACGCTTTTCCATAGTTAAGCCTCCTTGGAGATCACTTTGAATTTCTTTTGTTTTGCGTTAAGGATTTTGAGTAACGCTTCATCAACTGCATCGGTGTATTTGCCGTCTGCAATAAGTTTATTTCGTTTTTCATTAAGGCAGTTGATAATAGTTCGTCGCTCATAGTCGTCGAGTGCTATGTAATACTTCTTTGACATATCTTTCACTCCTTCAGCAAATCCTTAAATGGCGTTTCAGTTGACACGAAAGTATCGTAGGTAAAGTTTGCTCCCAATCTAAATCCCATAATAAAGCTATCGAGATTCGATTCTCCGTTGACGATACTCCAAGCATTAACGAAATCAAGAAACTTCTTCTTGTTTTCGCCCGTAAGTGCCTCGGTTAGAAATTCCTCATTAAGCATTAAGACTTCCATCTGTTTCTGAACAGTCTTGTTTTGCTTAGTGCTTCGGGCTTGAGGATCAATGTTACCGTAATAGAATTCTTCAATAAATTTTGACATAATCTTGTTTCCTCGTTTCTGTAATTTTATTTTACGAAGAAACCTTGAAATACACAAATGTGCGAATGAAAAATATGTGTGTTTCTGCCGGTATTTCAATTCTTTTTAATCAAATCCGTTATGAACACTCGCACCAA
>CALWUY010000088.1 GCA_944384855.1 uncultured Clostridia bacterium
TTGTGGACCGACCGCGAATTACGGAAGTATCATTGTCCCTTGCGTATGTCATTGCCAACACCGATTGCAATTCGGCTTTTGCCGTATAGGTTTAATCGCTCGTTCCCCCAAAACGGGGTCCCCGAAAAGTCGAATGACTTTTTGGGGAGAGGAGAAGCAGCGAAGCTATCAAGCTTTCGTGTTTACACGGAAGCGATAACTGCAAAGCTTGCTTCGAGGAAGTCTTGGCGCACCTACGGTCGCGGCTATCTACGCAAGTAATGTGCTTGATGAATGGGTATTCAGTTGTCAGTTTTTTGGGAGGTTCTTTTTATGTCCCCTCACTATTAGGATTAAAAAGGTGCCGAATATAAGGTTTTCGGAAAAAGTTTTTCAAAAGTTTTTTTGAAATTCGTTTTGCACACCGCAAATCGCTGCGAAACAGCCGCTTGCGACACCTTTTCTCTTGCGGCGATTTCCTCCTGCGTTTTATTCATAAAAACTATTTCGTACAGCAGCCTTGCCTGTTTCGGTTTCATCTGTTTCAAAACCGTTTTCACTTTCTCATCAAGCGGCGGCTCTTTAGCCTTCTGATAATCGTCATACGAGGCAAAGGCTTCCCCCTCATAATCCAGAGAATCAAGTGATACGGTGTATTTTCTGGCGTATCTGCTTTGGTTGTTTTCGACTCGCTGTGCCTTTGCCAAAGCGTCCGCCACTTCCTTTTCAATCTCTATCTTTCGCTCTATGCCTTCGCCGTCTCTAAAAACGGCGTAATACTTATGTTCGACAACTATTTCGTAGTCGTTTGAATATTTCATTTTCGGTAATCTCCTTGAATTTTTGAATTTGGGTTTTAAATCAAAAATTCGGAGATTACGGATATTTAGCTATGTAACAAAGCCATTTTGACAGCATAAAAAAAGTCCTTCCTGTTCACTGACAGGAAGGACAAAACATAAGAGCATAAACCTGTTATTGCTGATTATGCTCGAAATTAATTTCAACCCTTATTAATAATTGTTAAAAAAATGCTTTAAAATACTTGCTTAATTTTATAGATTTACAAACGTGCAATCGATATCTTTCCTGGTCGTTGTTTCCATCTTATATTCACTAATTTCCTCGTAGCTTTTATTAATTTCTTACCGGAACTTAAAACAGTAAAATGATTATTAAATCTTTCCACAAACAATTATAATTATCGGCAACACTCGAAACAATAAATGCTCGACAAGCCCTGCATTATAGGTGAAAAATCCTTATGTACAGATAAATACAATGTTTCCAAGAAGCATTTATTTTGCTCAATTATTAAGTTTACGCTCTAAGGCATTTGATCAATCATTTGATTGCGGCAGTCCCTAGTGCTTTGGAAAGACCTCAGTCATAATTTTCTTGCTTCTAACCAAATTAAAAACCTCCATCACAATTTCTAATTAGCGCATTAGAAATGGTAGTGTCAAGAGTTTTGCGCAAATTTGGTTTGCAGACCTTGATATGAATGAAGTCTGCCAGCAATGGGGGCATCCTCAAGGGCTGCCTCCAGGTGCTTCATATTCATGTACTTTTTGTTGCCCCACTGAGAGCCGGCTACATGGCGCAGCCGGGCACAGACCAGCATAAGGGCAGAGTTACCGTCCGGGAAGCTGCCTACCACACGGGTGCGGCGGCGGATCTCCCGGTTCAGTCTCTCAATCACATTATTGGTGCGGATGCGAGTCCAGTGCTCGCCGAGAAAATCGCAGTAGGTCAGCGTTTCCTCAATGCCGTCCTCCACTTTCCTGGCAGCCTCTTTCAGCTTCATCGAGTGCAGTTCTTCTACCACGGCTTTGGCCTTTTCACGGGCGGCTTTCTTGCTCTCCTGGGCGTGGATTGCCTTTAGCATCTTGGCTACCAGCTTTACCTTGGAGCGCGGTATGACAGAGAATACATTGCGGTAAAAGTAGACGGTACAGCGCTGGTATTTGGCTTCAGGGAACACTTCACCAACAGCTTCCAGCATACCAAGACACTTGTCACCAACGATAAGTTTTACTCCTTCCAGACCCCGGCTGCGGAGCCACTGGAAGAAACTGACCCAGCTGGCCTTGTCCTCTTTCATACCTTCGGAGGCACCTAATACTTCACGGTATCCGTCCTCATTGACCGCAATCGCCACCAGTATGGCCACATTTTCAAACTCTCCGCCCCAGTTGCGGCTCAGATAGATCCCATCCACATAGACATACGGATACCGTCCGCCTTGCAGAGGACGGTTCCTCCAATCCTCTATGTGGACATATGCTTTCTTGTTCAGTTCACTGATGGTGGCGGGAGAGACCTTGCTGCCCCACAAAGCCTCAGTAATATCCTCTACACGCCGGACAGATACACCGGCCAGGTACATCTCGATGAGCGCTTCTTCCACACTGCTCTCCCGGCGGCGATACCGTTCAATGATGGCAGTTTCAAACGAAATACCCTTGAGCCTAGGCACCTTGAGGGTGACATCTCCGGAAGTGGTGGTGAGATTGCGGCTGTAATGACCGCTGCGGTAGCCCTGACGCTGTTCATTGCGCTCGTGAATATTCCGCCAAAGTTGAACTGTTCAACTTTGGCGGTCAAGGTGTTCAGTTTTTCGCGGAATACTCATCTTGTACCGTAAGCGCCCATTCCTGTAATCTGGCTTTGTGTTTCAGCTCATTTGATGTCATTTCCATTTCCTCCCGTGTTTCGGTATGTTGCAGAACTTGCCGTTATGTTCCGCTACTTTCATTATCTCACGGGTGTCTATGTACCCACTTATTTGACGGTTACGTATAAAGCCATGCACTTCCATCCGGTGCAAAAATAAAGTTAGGGTTGTCGCTACCGACTTGCCGATAGCGACAACCCATCACTTACTTATTTGCCTTATTTCTCTTCTTCTTTTTTCTTCTTACCG
>CALWUY010000089.1 GCA_944384855.1 uncultured Clostridia bacterium
AGGATACCAAGACCTGCGGCGTGATCGAGGAGGACAAGGCCTACGGCGTCAAGAAGATCGCCGAGCCCATCGGTGTGGTTGGCGCGGTCATCCCCACCACCAACCCCACCTCCACCGCCATCTTCAAGTGCCTGATCTCCCTGAAGACCCGCAACGGCATCATCATCAGCCCCCATCCCCGGGCCAAGAAATGCACCATCGAGGCCGCCAAGGTGGTGCTGGAGGCCGCTGTGAAGGCCGGCGCCCCCGAAGGCCTGTTCGGCTGGATCGACGTGCCCTCCCTGGAGCTGACCAACACCCTCATGGCTGAAGCTGACATCATCCTGGCCACCGGCGGCCCCGGCATGGTCAAGGCCGCCTATTCCTCCGGCACGCCCGCCCTGGGCGTGGGCGCCGGCAACACCCCCGCCATCATCGACGACACCGCCGACGTGGTGCTGGCCGTCAACTCCATCATCCACTCCAAGACCTTCGACAACGGCATGATCTGCGCTTCCGAGCAGTCTGTCATCGTGCTGGATAAGGTCTACAAGGCCGTAAAGGACGAGTTCAAGAAGCGCGGCTGCTACTTCCTGAACAAAGAGGAGACCGAGAAGGTCCGCAAGACCATCATCATCAACGGCGCCCTCAACGCCAAGATCGTGGGCCAGAAGGCCCATACCATCGCCAAGCTAGCCGGCGTGGACGTGCCCGAGGCCACCAAGATCATCATCGGCGAGGTGGAGAGCGTGGACATCTCCGAGGAGTTCGCCCACGAGAAGCTGTCCCCCGTGCTGGCCATGTACAAGGCCAAGACCTTCGACGAGGCCATCGAGAAGGCCGAGCACCTCATCGCCGACGGCGGCTACGGCCACACCTCCTCCCTGTACGTCAACGTGGCGGAGAAGGAGAAGCTCGCGAAGCACCAGGCTGCCATGAAGACCTGCCGTATCCTGGTGAACACCCCCTCCTCCCAGGGCGGTATCGGCGACCTGTACAACTTCAAGCTGGCTCCCTCCCTTACCCTGGGCTGCGGTTCCTGGGGCGGCAACTCCGTCTCTGAGAACGTGGGTGTCAAGCACCTCATCAACATCAAGACAGTCGCCGAGAGGAGAGAGAACATGCTGTGGTTCAGAACGCCTGAGAAAGTGTACTTCAAGAAGGGCTGCATGCCTGTCGCCCTCAACGAGCTCAAGACCGAGTACAACCGGAAGAAGGCCTTTATCGTCACCGACTCCTTCCTGTTCAAGAGCGGCTTTACCAAGAACGTCACCGACAAGCTGGACGAGCTGGGCATCCAGTACGCCTGCTTCTACGACGTGGCTCCCGATCCGACCCTGGCCTGCGCCATGGAGGGCGTCAAGCAGATCCGCGACTTCGAGCCCGACGTGATCATCGCCCTGGGCGGCGGCTCTCCCATGGACGCTGCCAAGATCATGTGGGTGCTGTACGAGCATCCCGATGCCGACTTCCAGTCCATGTCCATGGACTTCATGGATATCCGCAAGCGTATCTACAAGTTCCCCAAGATGGGCGAGAAGGCCATGATGGTGGCCATCCCCACCTCCTCCGGTACCGGCTCCGAGGTGACCCCCTTCGCCATCATCACCGATGAAAAGACCGGCACCAAGTGGCCTCTGGCCGACTACGAGCTGCTGCCCAACATGGCCATCGTAGACGCCGACAACATGATGACCCAGCCCAAGGGCCTGACCTCCGCCTCCGGTATCGACGTGATGACCCACGCCATCGAGGCCTATGTGTCCATCATGGCCACCCCCTTCACCGACGGCCTGGCCCTGAAGGCCATCAAGGCTGTGTTCGATTACCTGCCCTCCGCCTACGAGAACGGCGCCAACGATCCCTACGCCCGCGAGCGCATGGCCGAGGCCTCCTGCATGGCCGGTATGGCCTTCGCCAACGCCTTCCTGGGTGTGAACCACTCCATGGCTCACAAGCTGGGCGCTTACCATCACCTGCCCCACGGCGTGGCCAACGCCCTGATCCTCACCGAGGTCATCCGTTACAACGCCGCCGAGGTCCCCACCAAGATGGGCACCTTCTCCCAGTACCAGTACCCCCACGCCAAAGCCCGCTACGTGGAGGCCGCCAAGTTCGCCGGCATCACCGGTAAGAACGACGACGAGGTCTTTGAAAACTTCATCAAGGCCCTGGAGGACCTGAAGGATAAGATCGGCATCAAGAAGACCATCAAGGATTACGGCGTAGACGAGAAGTACTTCCTGGATACCCTGGACGAGATGGTGGAGAACGCCTTCAACGACCAGTGCACCGGCGCCAACCCCCGCTATCCCCTGATGAGCGAGATCAAAGAAATCTACCTGAAGTGCTACTACGGCAAGTAAGGAAACGGAGGAGTTTTAACCATGAAACTGGAAAAGGTAATCGCTGTCAGAAATTCCAAGACCATCTACCGGGATGGCAAGTACGTCATCAAGGTATTTGACGAAGGGTATTCCAAGGCGGACATCCTCAACGAGGCGCTGAACATCGCCCGGGTGGAGGAGACCGGCCTGCCCGTCCCCGCTCTGGAAGAGGTCACCAAGGTGGATGGCAAGTGGGCCATCGTCACCGATTACGCCGAGGGCAAGACCATTGCCCAACTGATGGCGGAGAACCCCGACAAGAAGGATGAGTACCTGGAGAAGTTCGTGGACATCCAGCTGGAGATCCAGTCCAAGACCTGCCCCATGCTCAACCGCCTGAAGGAGAAGATGAAGCGCAAGATCTCCCAGACCGACCTGGACGCCACCACCCGGTACGAGCTGGACGCCCGTCTGGCCTCCATGCCCAACCACAACAAGGTCTGCCACGGTGACTTCAACCCCACTAACGTGGTGATTTCTCCCGACGGGGAGAGCTGGTCTGTGCTGGACTGGGCCCATGTGACCCAGGGCAACGCCAGCGCCGACGCCGCCCGCACCTACCTGCTGTTCTGGCTCTCCGGCGACATCAACTCCGCCGAGAAGTACCTGGACCTCTTCTGCAAGAAGAGCGACACCGCCAAGCAGTATGTGCAGAAGTGGCTGCCCATCGTGGCCGCCTCCCAGTCCGTAAAGGGCAAGCCCGAGGAGAAGGAATTCCTCATGAGCTGGGTCAACGTGGTCGAGTACGAATAAGCCCCGCACTTCCCTGCCAAGCGCAAGGCCCCTTGTCCCGCCCCGGGCGGGGCAGGGGAGGCCTTGTATCAAAGTAAAAATAGCATAGAACGCATTTCCAGGAGGAATGGATCATGAAATGTACGATTTGCATCGGCAGTTCCTGCCACCTGAAAGGCTCCCGCCAGATCGTGGAGGAGCTCCAGTACCTGGTAAAGGAGAACAATCTGGAGGACAAGGTGGAGCTGGGCGGCACGTTCTGCATGGGCAACTGTGTCAACGGCGTCAACGTTACGGTGGATGACAAGCTGTTCTCCGTCTCCCCCGAGACCGCCAAGGAATTCTTCGAGAAAGAGATCCTGGCTAAAGTAAAATAAACCCATTTTGCGGAGGGCTCCATCTGTGGTTTCCATAGATGGAGCTTGCCGTAAAAGCCTTTATTTTGTGAGGAGGAAGAGGTCGTTCCCCATGACTGAATACTTAAAGCTGAAAAAATCCAACTGTGTCAACTGCTATAAATGCATCCGGCACTGCCCGGTGAAGTCCATCAAGTATTCGACAGGCCAGGCCCAGATCGTCAGCGACGAGTGCATCCTGTGCGGCCAGTGCTTCGTGGTGTGCCCCCAGAACGCCAAAGAGATCCGCAACGACGTGCCCAGCGCCATGGAACTCATCAAGAGCGGCCCGGTTATTGCCAGCCTGGCGCCCTCCTTTGTGGCAAACTATCCGGGAGCCACCGTGGCCACCATGGAGAAGGCCTTAAAGCAGCTGGGCTTTACAGGGGTAGAGGAGACCGCCATCGGCGCTTCTATTGTCAAAACGGAATATGAGCGCATCATCGCCGAGGGCAAGCAGGAGGTCATCATCTCCACCTGCTGCCATTCGGTGAATACGCTGGTAGAGAAATATTACCCCGAGGTGCTGCCCTACCTGGCCACCGTGGTGTCGCCCATGCAGGCCCACTGCCAGAAGATCAAGCAGGAGCACCCCGACGCCAAGACCGTGTTCATCGGGCCCTGCATCTCCAAAAAGGCCGAGGCCGACGCCTACCCGGGCTACGCCGATTGCGTCCTCACCTTCGAGGAGCTCTCCGACTGGCTGAAGCAGGAGGGTATCACCGTGGAGCAGGGGGAGGATCATCTGGAGGAGAGCCGTGCCCGGCTGTTCCCCACCACCGGCGGCATCCTGCGCACCATGAAGTGCGATTCCCCCGACTACGCCTACCTGGTGGTAGACGGCATCGAGAACGTGCTGGCCGCCCTGGACGACATCAAGCAGGGGCGCCTGAAGAAGTGCTTCATCGAGATGTCCATCTGCGCGGGCAGCTGCATCGGCGGCCCCGCCATGGAGCGGGAGCGGCGCCGTCCTGTCACCGACACCATCGCGGTGAACCGCTACGCCGGCCGGAAGGACTTCGTGGTGGACCAGCCCGACGGCAAGGACCTGATCAAGGACCACCGGTTCATCGGCCTGCACCGGCAGATGCCCGGGGAGAAGGAGATCGAGGAGATCCTCCACAAGACCGGCAAGTTTACCAAGGAGCAGGAGCTCAACTGCGGCGCCTGCGGCTACAGCACCTGCCGGGAGAAGGCCATCGCGGTGTACCAGGGCAAGGCGGACCTGAACATGTGCCTGCCGTTCCTGACCCAGAAGGCCCAGAGCTTCTCCGACACCATCATCAACAACACGCCCAACGGCATCATCGTCCTCAACGAGGACCTGGAGGTGCAGCAGATCAACTCTGCCGCCTGCCATATCATGAACATCCGCCACGCCTCCGACGTGCTGGGCGACCAGGTCATCCGCATCCTCGACCCCAAGGTGTTCCTGGACGTGATGTCCTCCGGCAGGAGCATCCGGGATGAGAAAATCTACCTGGCGGAGTACAAGCGCTATGTGGAGCAGAGCGTCATCTACGACCGCAGCTACCACATCGTCATGTGCATCATGCGGGACGTGACCGAGGAAGAGCGGGAGCGCAAGAAGAAAGAAGAGATCAGTCAGTCCACCATCGAGGTGACGGACCGCGTCATCGAAAAACAGATGCGAGTGGTGCAGGAGATCGCTTCCCTGCTGGGTGAGACCACGGCCGAGACCAAGATCGCATTGACGAACTTAAAGGATTCGCTGAACGATGAATAATCTATGTACTGACATCGGATACATGAGCCTGAACAAGTGGGGAGAGCAGCTCTGCGGCGACCGGGTGGAGATCGTGGAGCAGGGCGAGAACTCCTCGGTGATCGTTCTGGCAGACGGCATGGGCAGCGGCGTAAAGGCCAATATCCTGTCGTCCCTCACCTCTAAGATCATCTCCACCATGATGGCCGCCAACATGAAGCTGGAGGACTGCGTGTCTACCATTGCCGCGACCCTGCCGGTGTGCGCGGTGCGGAAGGTGGCCTACTCCACCTTTACCATCATCCACATCATCGACAACGAGGAAGCCGAGATCATCCAGTACGACAACCCCCTGCTCATCCTCCTCCGGGACGGCAAATTCGTGGAGATCCCCAAGGTGGGCAACGAGAT
>CALWUY010000090.1 GCA_944384855.1 uncultured Clostridia bacterium
TCGCAGAAGAAAATACAGCGGTTTTTGAGCTTACCCTTGTTTTCATCAGCCACGGCGAGGATTTCTCTGTATAGCTGTTGAATGATCAGAGAGATCATAAAATAAGTCACGGGATTTTCCTCCGGCATAATTACGAAGATAGCGGATTTCTCATTGCAGAACTTCTCCGCGTCTATTTCGGTATCAAAGCAGAGAAGCTGTTCCAGTTCTGAATCAAGAAAAGAGTTCAGTCGGGACAGCGCCGTTGACATAACCGAAGCCATTGACTGTTCGGCTGTGTTCAGCGCGGCTCCCGCGAACCACTTGGCTTTATGATCGTTCGGTAAAAGCTCCATAAGCTGCTGAAACTGATTCTTTCCTTTTCTGCTTGAGGGGGGCAAGTAACTCTTGTATGATTTTGAACACAGATACAATGTGCCGTTTCTGCGGCTCACAGAACTCTGCCACAAGCAGAATAGTTGCAGTCAATAAGCCCTCGGCGGCGTCATAGAAGTACGCATTCTGACCGAAGCTCGCAGCGTCCATACCTGAGAGGATAATGGTCTTGGAGATAATCTTGGCGTATTTCTCGGCTTTCGCTTTATATATGAGCTTGTTTTCTTGCTGATACAAGTCCATATACTTGTTGACGAGGTGCAGGAGATTATTGCCGTTGGATCGTGTAGGATTACGCAGGTCAATGACCGAAACATTGTAGCCGTAGCCTTTGGCAATGTTTCCGTAGTTACGCATAACATCACTTTTGGTGTCGGTTGAGAGGAACGACATTCCCGAAGCGCAGGCGTATTCGATACAGGGATACAGCCAAAAGGCAGTCTTGCCGACACCCGCCGCACCGATCATCAGCGCGTGAACATCTCCTGTATCCACCATTGCGGTGGTATGATGCTTGCCGCCTGTGCAACCCACCACGATTCCCTGCGGCAGAGCTTCATCCGGTTCTTCATTTTTCTTTTTGAAAAAACGGTGCTTTATAATTCGTGATACGGTCGGAGTTTCTCCCTTTGCCGCCTGCTGGCGCCATTTCTCAGGTGTAAACGGAATATGATTATATATTTTCCGTATCTCAGATTTGGTTGCCCACCGCGCCGTTCCGTGCTGACCGTCACCGACCGTCTTGGATTTAATGCTGTTGAGGTTATAAATGTGGGCAAGTAAGGTAACGCCGCTGAGAATGCAGAACATCACTACGGCGACGAAGATCAGAGTTGTAATACCTGACACGGTTCTTCACCTTCTTCCTCATTTTCATTGGATACAGAAAACTCCGCGTCGTAGCGCGGAGCATTGCCGTCGGCTGCCAGCCGATCCTCGTTCCAATCCTTATGGTGCGGTACGAGGATTTCGTGCTGTATACCTTGTATAAACAGCTTGTCGGATATTCGTTCATTTGCTTTCTGACCGGCTTCATCGTTATCCAAACAAAGATATACCTTTTGGATATTCGGATTGTCCTTCAGCATTTGAAAAAGCACCCTGTCCGAAACGGAACAGGATGCCGCATAGCTGTGTGAGCGCCAATTGTTCTTGTGTATGGATATAAAAGAAAGCATATCTATCGGCGCTTCAAATAGATATAATTCGTTATCTGTACCTACCCAGTGAAAGCTGTACTCCGGAATACTGCTGTCGGCGTTTCCCTTGTAGGTGCTTGTACTTCCTGTACCACGTTTATGCGCATGGCACGGAACTCCGTCCATATCGTAGCCCACAAACACGGCGTTGTGATAGTCAGCCGATTCATAGATCATCTTTTTATGCACAAAGGCATTAAGCACATCGCGGTCGATTCCGCGGCGGGTTAAAAGATAAGCATACACACGCCGCATATTATCGTTTTTCGGCGGTAGCTCAAAGGGCTTTGGTTCTTTCACAATGGGCGGCGATACCGTATGGATGAACTACATTCTCCCATTACCACCATCCCCGGACTGGGTTTCCGTATGGCCGCTATGATCCTTGCTGAAGTTGGCGACTTCACCCGCTTTGACTCCCCGGACAAGTTATTGGTCTATGCCGGGATGTCCCCCTCCACTTACCAGTCTGGACAGCTTAAAAATTGCTACCCACACATGGAAAAGCGTGGCTCTCGATACTTACGCTACGCACTTTACAACGCAACCAAGTATGTCTGTCACTGGGACCCGACTTTTTCCGCTTATCTCGCCAAGAAGCGGGCAGAGGGCAAGCATTACAATGTCGCGCTTTCTCACGCTGCCAAAAAGCTAGTTCGGCTGATATTTGCTATGGAGAAATCCCGAACGCCTTACCGTTTGGCTGTCTGATTATTCTTTGATAGTTAGCCAGGGTCCCTCAGGACCTCTGTTTTGCTATACCCTTTTTGAGCCATTTGATTTTCACCACCACCATTCATTTTTGGGCTTGACTTTAATAGTTAATCTTTTATATAGTTTTCATAACCGAAACGCCGTATTGCAAGTGCATTACATATAATACAAAACGCATTTGCTGTCATAGCTCGCGCATCGGATAATTCTACGAGCGAAATATTTCTTGTTTTAATGTACAAATCC
>CALWUY010000091.1 GCA_944384855.1 uncultured Clostridia bacterium
GCGCCGCCAGTGGCGGATGCAGCGAGCCGGAGCGGGCTGGGCAGCGGCGCAGAGCGATGCGAGCGCGTGGTAACGCGCGATGTCAGCGCGACACGCCGCAACCGGATGAGTCCCTGGAAGCGCACCAGAAAAATCCCGACCAATCCGGTCGGGATTTTTTGTTGCGCTTCCCCCGGGGAAATAAAATTTCCCCGGGGCGGCTTCATCCTGCGCGCTACGCGCTTGGATTCAGCTCGCAGGGACTCTCGGCCTAACCGACCTTCCACCGGAAGGTCGGTCTTAACGGCCTCGTCTGGAAGCGCACCAGGTTCGTGTTGGACGGATGACGGGCGGCAGGGCGTGGCTTTGTTTTGTGCTGCTTTCCCCACGGGAAACTGGTCGTTTCCCAATGACCGGCCGATAAAACATCTTGGCAATATAGACAAACGGATTCATCGCTTTTTGCTGCAAGCGATGAATTTTTTTTGATCAATTGCAAGTCTATCGATACAACGATATAATAAAACCAAGTGGAAACCGGATTTCGTATTTTGGTTTCCGCTTGGTTAAAAATGGGGGAGTGCGTTTATGGAATTGCTTGAACGCTGCCTGGAAACAACAATGGAACTGGTATCTGAAAGGGGAACTCATTTTACGATGAGCGAACTGGCTGCTTCGTTAGGAATCAGCAAAAAAACATTGTATCAAATGTTTGCCAGCAAAGAAGAACTTCTTCTGGCGGTAGCGGAGCACGGGTTCGAACAGATAAAACGATGCGAACAACGGATTTTGCAGGATACAACGCTGTCGCTTACAGAAAAAATCCGGCGCCTTATTATCGTGCTTCCGGAGCAATACCAGAAGGTAGACTGGTATCGCGTGGAAGTGGTGGCAGAGAAGTATCCCTCGGTCTATCGAAGCATTCGCCGTCACCTGGAAACAGGATGGGAGCCTACCCTTTCTCTTTTGAAGCAGGCGATTGATGAAAAAATATTGGCGCCTTTTTTGTTACCGGTGTTTCAGGGAATGGTCATCGGCAGTATGGAATATTTCCTTACATCTCCCGGATTTCAGGAGAGCGGCATCACCTACCAACAGGCACTGGAGGCGATGATGGACATTCTGATGGAAGGCATTGAAAGGAGGTGCTGATCTATGCGATATCCTGTAAATGATAATTGGCTGTTTACACCTTTCTACGACGAAGAGCTACGGTGGCTTACTGCGGATACACTGCCCGATACGCTGGAACGGGTACGCATTCCGCACACTACTGCCATGATGCAGGCAAACTGCTCTCCAGAAGAGGAATACCAGAGGGAGAGCGCTTATCTGCATATACTTACCCCGCCGGTTGCCTGGCAAGGGCGGCGTGTGCAGCTGCAGTTTGGCGCAGCGGCTCACCAGGCGGAGGTGTTCCTGAATGGTGTTTCGCTGTGTACCCATTCCTGCGGCTATACAGCATTTACGGCCGATCTGACGGATCATCTGCGCTTCGGTGAAAAAAATCTTGTCCTGGTTCGGGTGGATAGCCGCGAATCTCTGAACATTCCGCCTTTCGGCAAGGCAATTGACTATATGACTTTTGGCGGATTGTACCGGGCTGTCACACTGGAAGTGCGTGGCCCTGCGCTACTGGAAAATGTGTTTGTGAGCGGAAACGCAGACCGGGCTTTTTCTCTTTCCGTTGACGGGGTTGCCGCGGATGAGTGCTCTTTACGTATCCGTGTAACGGATGGTCAAGGCAAAGAACTTTGGCAAACCGAACAACCGTTTACCTCTGCGCTGACGGTGACAATCCCGAATGCGCCTCTCTGGAGTCCGGACTCGCCATGTCTGTGCGTTGCTGAGCTGGAACTGCGCTGCGGCGAAATGCTGATGGACTGTAAGTCGGTGCGGTTTGGATTTCGCACTGTGGATTTCCGGTCAGACGGTCTATACATTAACGGGGAAAAAATCAAACTGCGCGGACTGGATCGCCACCAGAGCTGGCCCTATATGGGATATGCCGCGCCGGATCGTGCACAAGCACTGGATGCGGATATCCTGAAATATGAGTTGGGCTGCAATGCTGTACGTACCAGCCACTATCCGCAGAGCCATGCATTTCTGGATCGGTGTGATGAGCTGGGCTTGTTGGTCTTTACCGAGATTCCCGGCTGGCAGTACATCGGGGATGAGAACTGGAAGGAACAGGCTGTGGAAAACGTGCGGGAAATGGTGCTGCAGTACCGCAATCATCCCAGCATCTTTTTGTGGGGCGTGCGGATCAACGAAAGCGCCGATGACGATGCGTTTTACCAGCGTACCAACGAAATGGCCCATCGTCTGGATCCCACCCGCCCCACCGGCGGGGTACGCAACTTCAAAAAAAGCCATCTTCTGGAGGATGTGTATACCTACAACGATTTTGTTCATAACGGTACGAATCAGGGATGTGATCCGAAGCGGAAGGTTACGCCGGATATGACCAAGGGCTACCTGATCTCGGAATATAACGGGCATATGTTTCCAACCAAAAGTGGTGATTGGGAAGGCAAACGGCTGGAACACGCCCTGCGTCATGCCCGTGTGCTGAACGATGTGGCGGCACAGCCGGATATTGCCGGATGTTTTGGCTGGTGTATGTTTGATTATAATACACACCGGGATTTTGGCAGCGGCGACCGGGTGTGCTATCATGGCGTTCTGGATATGTTCCGGAACCCGAAGCCCGCTGCTGCCGTTTACGCTGCGGAAGGCCGGGAAGATACTGTCCTGGTAACCAGCAGCACTATGGATATCGGAGAGCACCCGGCCGGTGATCTGGGTACCGTGTATGTCTTTACCAATGCGGATTCCATACGCCTGTACAAAAACGGGGAATTCGTGCAGGAATTCTTCCCGGGAAAGGCATATTCGCATATGAGTCATCCCCCGGTACCGATTGACGACCGGATCGGAAACCTGTTGGAAGAAAAAGAAGGATTTTCTCCCGGGGTGGCAGCACAGATCCGTCAGTGCCTGCTGGCGGCCGCCCGGTATGGAACCGGTGCCCTGCCGCTGCGGATTCTGCTGATGGCCGCTAAACTTATGCTGGTGAACCGGATTACCTACCAGCAGGCGGTGGATCTGTTTGGCAAGTATGTGGCTGGTTGGGGTGAGATCGCTACCAGCTGGCGGTTTGAGGCAATCCGAAACGGTCAGCCGGTTGCGCAGCAGGTGCGGGAACCAGTACGGCAGATGAAACTGGAAGTTCATCTGGATACCCTGACCTTGACGGAACGAAACACCTGGGATATGGCGACTGTCCGCATTCGGGTGGTG
Source organism: uncultured Clostridia bacterium (assembly GCA_944384855.1). GTDB lineage: Bacteria > Bacillota > Clostridia > Oscillospirales > Acutalibacteraceae > UBA737. The sequence goes on from CALWUY010000091.1 coordinate 3,286, forward strand.
GATCAGAATGGATGTCTGGTACCGTTTGCCAGCCGGGCTGTAACCCTGACCGTGGAAGGGGATGCGGAGCTGATTGGCCCGTCGATACTTCCGCTGGAGGGTGGTATGACCGGAACCTATCTGCGCACAGTGGGACGTGCGGGCCGGGCGCGTCTGACCATACAGGCTGCCGGAATGGATACCGAGACCTTGACGTTTATAATTCAGAAAGAGGGAAATTGTGATGCGACACAAGATGCGGCAAACAATTAGTTTCGGAATCGGGGCCGTTGGCAAGGACATGGTATATGCCCTGGTATCCGGATTTATCCTGTATTATTACAACACGGTGCTGGGAATCAGCGGTACCTTTACCGGCATCATGATGATGGCGGCCCGGGTATTTGACGCATTCAATGATCCGCTGATGGGGGTTATTGTAGAAAAAACCAACACCCGCTTCGGCCGGTACCGTCCCTGGATCCTTACCGGTACAGTGACCAATGCACTGGTGCTTTACGGAATGTTTGCCATGCCGGAAAGTGTTTCCGGAACCGGCGTACTGGTCTATGCCTCTGTGGCCTATGTGCTGTGGGGTGTGACCTATACCATGATGGATATTCCCTTCTGGAGCATGATTCCCGCGCTGACCAGCGCCGGCCGGGAACGGGAAAATCTGTCGGTGATCGGACGTACCTGCTCTGCCGTTGGCTATGCGGTGCCCACTGTGCTCACGATGCTGATTGTGGTGCGGATCGGTGGCGGTGAACGGCAGGGATTCGCGCTGTTTGCCGCGGCCATTGCGGCAGTATTTGTGGTTACGGAGCTGATCTGCGTGCTGGGTATCCGGGAAAAGGCCATACCCGCCGGCAAGGCGCCCACCATGCGGGAAATGTTCAGCGCCCTGTTGGCCAATGATCAGGCCATGGTGGTGGTCGTGGGTATCATCCTGTTCAATGCCTCGTTGTACCTGACCACCCAGCTGGCGTTGTATTTCTTCAAATACGACATCGGAAACAGCGATCTGTACAGCCTGTTCGGCACCATCGGCGGGGTGGGCCAGATCCTGAGTATGGTCAGTCTGCCGATACTGCGCCGCCGCTGGAGCAGCAAATCCATACTGACCGGTTCAATCGGGGTGACGATTGCCGGCTATGCGTTCCTGTTTGTGCTGGGAAGTCTGGGATCGGCCAACGTGCCGCTTCTGGGGCTGGCTGCTTTTGTCATTTATATCGGCTTTGGTCTGGCTACCGTATTGACCACTGTATTCCTGGCGGACTCTGTGGATTACGGCGAATGGAAAACCGGCCGCCGCAATGAAAGCGTGATCTTCAGCATGCAGACCTTTGTAGTCAAGCTGGCCAGTGCAATCAGCGTGCTGGTAGCGGGCGTGGGCATTGATCTGATCGGGCTGGATACCGAGGCGGCGGCGCAGACAGCGGGTACCCTGCTGGGACTGCGCATTCTGATGATTCTGGTGCCGATTGCGGGGCTGTTGGTATCCATTTTCTATTTCCGCAAAAAATATGCCCTGACGGAGGAGATGAACCGCCGTATTGCAGCTGACCTGAAAGAGAGGCGAGGAGAATGATCCGGATTGATGGAGATCTGATTTGCCTGGAAACCGATCATACCGGGTATTATATGGCTCGTCGGGGCGCATTGCTGGAGATGCTGCATTACGGCGCAAAGATCCGGCCCGATATTCCGTCTCTGCGGGAGAAAATGGGCGCGGGCTATGGTACGGATGTAACGGTTCCCGATGCGGGGCCCGATTCTCTGCTGCATCTTTGCCTGGAGCTTACCCCGGATGGCCGGGGCGATTTTCGGATGGGTATGGTCAGCGCCCGGTTTGCCGACGGCAGTATGGTGTGCGACTGGACTTTTGCGGGCGCCGTGCGGCGGGAAACGCCTTTGTCGCCGGAGGGGCTTCCGGCGGCCTGGGGAGGGGAGGAAACGCTGATCGCCACCTTTACGTCAACGAAAGGACTGGAGGCGCAGCTGATCTATACTCTGTACCCCGCCTGCGACGTGATTACGCGGCGGTTACGGCTTCGGAACACAAGTGACAGCCCGATAACCGTTCTGCGCTGCCTGAGCAGCCAGCTGGATTTGCCGTGCAGGGGGTATACGCTTACCACCTTTACCGGTGCCTGGGCCCGGGAACGCCATCCCCAGCCTGCCCCTCTCACAGAGGGGGTGCGGGAGTTCGGCAGCAGCACCGGCAACTCCTCTCACTACTGCAATCCCTTTTTCCAACTGGCGGAACCGGGAGCAGGGGAGCAGACGGGCCGGGTCTACGGTTTTAACCTGATTTACAGCGGCAGCCATCTGGGGCGGGTGGAAACCGGCCCTTATGGCAAAACAAGGGTGCTGTCCGGTATTCAGCCGGAGCATTTCAGCTGGACGCTGGCTTCTGGCGAAATACTGGACACCCCGGAAGCCGTTCTCACCTTTTCACGGCAGGGAAGCAGCGGTGTAAGCCGCAATATGCACCGGTTCGTGCGGCGGCATATTGTACGCGGTCCCTGGGCGACCCGGCCGCGTCCGGTGCTGCTGAACAACTGGGAGGCCACCTATTTCGACTTTAACGAGGGAAAGCTGCTGCGCCTGGCCAAAGAAGCCAAAAAGCTGGGGATTGAGCTGTTTGTGCTGGATGACGGGTGGTTTGGCAAGCGGGATACGGATACCTGTTTGTTGGGGGACTATTCGGTCAACAGCAAAAAGCTGCCCGGCGGACTGGCGGGACTGGGCCGTAAACTGAACGATCTGGGGCTGGCGTTCGGCCTGTGGGTAGAGCCGGAAATGATCAGCCCGGACAGTGAGCTTTACCGCAGCCATCCGGACTGGGCGGTGCAGACGCCGGGTATTCCGCCCGCTCTCGGCCGTCACCAACTGGTGCTGGATCTGTGCCGTACCGAGGTGCAGGACTATCTGATCAGCCAGCTGAATACGCTGCTGGACTCTGCACCTATCCGGTACATCAAATGGGATATGAACCGGCATATGACCGACTGCTACAGCCCGGTACTGGCCGAGCAGGGCCGGTTTGGCCTGTGCTGGATGCAGGGTCTGTACCGTGTGCTGGAGCAGGTTACCGGCAGTCACCCGGAGGTTCTGTTTGAAAGCTGTGCCAGCGGCGGAAACCGGTTTGATCTGGGAATGCTCTGCTATATGCCACAGATCTGGACCAGTGACGATACCGATGCCTGGGAGCGGATGAAGATACAGACGGGCACCGTCTGCGGGTATCCGCAAAGCGTGATGGGCTGTCATGTGGCAGCTTCTCCCAACCACCAGACCCTGCGCACCTCCCAGCTGGAGGCCCGCTTTGACGTGGCGGCTTTTGGTATACTGGGATATGAACTGGATGTGACCCGCCTGTCCCCGGCGGAAAAAAGCGCGGTGGCTGCGCAGATCGCATTTTATAAGCAATACCGGCCGCTGTTTCAGTTTGGACAGCTGTACCGCCTGGCGTCGCCCTTTACGCCGGGAACATGTGGGGAACAGTGTGCCTGGATGGTGGTGTCAGAAGACAAAACCGAGGCCTTGGTTCTGGACGCGGCAGGCCGGATTGAGCCGAATACCGAAACACCACCGCTGCGGCTGGCGGGTCTGGATCCGGATCGCTTGTACCGGGTGGAATCCCGGCCGCAAAAGCTGGATATCCGGGATTTTGGCACCCTTCTTAATGCGGTGCTGCCGGTCAGCGTCAATACCAGCGGACTGCTGGTTCATGCCGCGGCAGACCGGTATATGCTTGATACGGAAAAAGAATGTTATACCGCCGCCGGAGACCTTCTCATGGAAGCAGGCCTGCGGCGCAAATCCCGGTTTACCGGCACGGGATACAATGAGGAAGTGCGGGTCATGCCGGACTATTCCGCACGCCTGTATCACCTTACTGCTCTGCCCGATGCGCTGCCCGCACCGGAGCGGGACAACACATAACAAACGGGCCGCTGTCCTTTCCGACAGCGGCCCGTTTCTTTTGCGGGTTAAATGCTGAACTGGATCGCGCAGAATACCGCGTAGATGGCCAGCAGGACGATGCCCTGCACCCGGCTCAGTTTGCCGCGCAGCAGGGCGGGCACGGTGAGCAGCAGCATGACCGCGAACATCACCGGGATGTCCATCACCAGCGAGGCGTTGTGTCCGGCAATCTGGGCGGTCTGCGGGATGCTGAAGGGGGCCAGTGCCACCGATACGCCGCTCACCAGCACCAGATTGAACAGGTTAGCGCCCACAATATTGCCCAGCGAAAGAGCGCTATGGCCCTTGATCAAAGAGGTAATGGCGGTGACCAGTTCCGGCAGGGAAGTGCCCAGCGCCACAAAGGTCAGTGCAATGACCGATTCCGGTACCCCAAGCGCCTGGGCGATCCGTGTGCCATTGTCCACCAGCAGGTTGGCGCCAATGGCGATCAATACCGCGCCTGCCACCAACAGCAGCAGTTCCTTGGAAAGAGGCTCGGTTTCAGCTGCCGTCTCCTCCGATGCGGCAGCAACCGGTTTGGAGGTCATCTGCCGCACCGTTGTGATCATATAAATCGCAAACAAAGCCAGCAGAATCAGGCCGGCAATCCGGCTGAAATACCCGGTGGTGTAGGCGATGCCGGCGTAAAACAGCGCGGCAAGGAAAAAGAACGTTACCGGTGTGCGCAGGCTTTTGGGGTCGATTTTGCCGGGCCGTACAGCGATGGTGAGCGCGGCGATCAGGGCGGTGTTGCAGATTACCGATCCAATGGCGTTGCCGTAAGCGATCTCGCCGTGTCCGCCCAGTGCCGAGGTGGTGGATACCATGACCTCCGGCAGGGTAGTACCGATGGACACTACCGTGGCGCCGATCAGCAGTTCGGGCAGATGAAAACGGCGGGCAATACCGGTAGCGCCATCCACAAACCAGTCGCCGCCTTTAATCAGGCAGACCAGCCCTATGCAGAATAAGATAACAGGAACGATCATAAACTATTCTCCTTTTGGCAGCAGCATTCGGTTTGAACCCTGCAAACGGGGGGACTGGCTGTTGCGTGTTTCCCTACTATAACAAGCTGGAGGCTGGATGTCGAGAGAAAAATTATGAACAATTCGTTGCTTTTTATAACAGTATGCAGCTGCTTCTCCGGCTATTCCGGCGGTGTTTGGAACAGACCCTTCGGCATAAAAAGCGCTGAAAAACAGAAAACGCCCCGGCCAACGACCGGAGCATTTCTATGGTGGACCTGGAGGGATTCGAACCCTTGACCTCTGCGATGCGAACGCAGCGCTCTCCCAGCTGAGCTACAGGCCCGTATTTAATTAGTATAATCTGCACATTTGAAAGACCTAAATATTTACTTTCTCACAAACTTGATGTATTATATCACATTTCATTCCGTTTTTCAAGTATTATATTTCATAATTTATGCTTCTAATAGTTAAGGCCGCTTTAAAAAGCGGCCTCGGATTTTGCCTTTCAGCCTACTTGTTCCGCTTGGTAAGCATATCTATAATTTCAGAATATATTTTTGACGGATCTTCCAAAAACCTTTCTTTTATATAGATAGCCTGTTCTTCATCTGTCACTAAAAGCTTTACGCTCATAAACGGCTCGCCGCTGTCTATTGCGGAACAGGTTATAAATGTTTTATCTCCCTCTCGTGAAATCTTGATATCCGTTTCCCTCGAATGATTGAACCTTGATACCATCCTCAGCGCCGCCGAAAACGCCCTCTCCTTTACCGTCATAGAAAGGGTGGTTTTAAGCGTCTGAGCCGCATTTCTTCCGCTGTCGGTTATTATATAAGTATCGTCCTTTTCGTCAACCTGCTTCAGATGACCGCTTTCACAAAGAGCGGCTATGGAATCATTGACCTCAAATACATTGGCTATACCTTCATAATGAAGCACGTCGGCAAGCATTCTTCCCGGTACAGGCTGATTGATTGAAGATATCAAATAACACAGAAGTATCCTAATCTCAGCGGTGCTGAAAAGACCGCCCGCTTCCGACACGCCTGCAGAAACCGCGTCCTTCTCCACTCAGGTTCACTCCTTTTAAAAATTCTGATAAACGATATATACGCCGGTTTTACGCGATAAAAGCGTCATGTACGGCAGAAACCGCATTGTCCGCATATTTTTCATCAATTAAAACCGATATTTTAATTTCGCTTGTCGAAATCATCTGTATATTTATTCCGGCGCTGTAAAGTGCCTCAAACATTTTTGAAGCCACTCCCGGATGACTCTCCATACCAGCTCCGACAATCGAAATCTTAGCAACGCTTTCATCCGTACTTATATCCTTATAATCCAAGGTATCCTTAAGTTCCTTTATTGCCTCTATTGCCTGTTTGCTCTGATCACTCGGCACAGTAAAGGTTATATCCTTTGTGTTATCACGTCCCACCGACTGAAGAATAATATCAACATTTACCTTTGCCTGAGCCAGACGGTTGAATATTTTAAAAGCGATACCGGGAGTATCTTCAAGTCCTATTATTGAAATTCTTGTTACATTAGTATCTTTGGCAACGCCTTTTATCAACGTTCTTTCCATTTTGACCTTCTCCTTTACAATAGTACCTGGTTTCACCTCAAGGCTTGAAAGCACCTCAAGCTCAACATTATATTTTTTTGCCATTTCCACCGAACGGTTATTGAGTACCTGCGCACCCATTGCCGCAAGCTCCAGCATTTCATCATAGGATATTTCATCCATTTTAACTGCATTGGGAACTTTGCGCGGATCGGCTGTATACACACCGTCAACGTCGGTATATATCTGGCATAAATCCGCTCTCATCGCCGCGGCAATAGCCACAGCGCTCGTATCTGAGCCGCCCCTGCCCAGAGTCGTTATATCGTCGTACTTGTTTATACCCTGGAAACCTGCCACTATAACTATGTTCTTCTTATCGGTTTCTTTTTGCAGCCTCTCAGTATTTATACGCTTGATGCGTGCCATTCCGTAATGTGAGTCAGTCTCGAATCCCGCCTGCCATCCGAGCAGCGACTTCACCGGACATCCGAGTTTCTCTATCGCCATCGCAAGCAGCGCAACCGAAATCTGTTCTCCTGCCGAAAGCAGCATATCCATTTCCCTTTTGGACGCGCCGTCGGGATTTATTTCCTTTGCTTTGTCTATAAGATCATCAGTGGTGTCTCCCTGAGCGGACACAACTACTATTACGTCGTTGCCCTTTTTGTAATCCTCTACTATTTTGTTGGCAACATTAAAAACTCTTTCGGCATTCGCAACTGAAGAACCTCCGAACTTCTTTACTATAAGTGCCATAAACTAAACCCCTCCAAAATCAAAGCATCGTATGCAAAAGCTTATACTCGCAGTTTCTTAATCCGGATAATTTTTTCCTTATACTGCTCTCGCGGTCACAATCGGTTATAAACGCTATTTCCCTGCGGTATTCGTTCTTTATACAATCGGTCTTTTGTGAAGAAAAAACCGATTTATACTGTTCCAAAAGCGAATCATAATCATCGGATTTAATACAGACATAAAACCTGCCTGACTTATCGTAATTTTTTTCAATGAATAGTTCGTCCCCGTCTTCCCAGAACAAATATTTTCGTGAATTCAAATGCTTTATGCAGTCTACCATATCAGCCGCGACGGCGCTTGCCGTTGCCTTCTTGCCGGCACCTTTACCGTAAAAAATAACGTCTCCCGTTTGGTCGCCTGTCACCATTACAGCATTAAATACTCCGTCAACCCCTGAAAGCAGACAGTTTCTACCCACCAGAGTCGGTCTTACGGACGCCGTTATTTTTCCGTTTTCCAATTTTTCGGTATGACCTATAAGCTTTATAACATAACCGAAATTATCCGCGTATTCCGCATCGTCAAGCGTGATATCGGTTATTCCTTCAGTATACACCCATTCGGGATAAACATGTTTACCGAATGCCATAGCCGCTAAAATACATATTTTACGGCAGGCGTCGTGTCCTTCGATATCGGCAGTAGGATCTTTTTCGGCATAACCCTTTTTCTGTGCCAATGAAAGCGCAGTGGAAAAATCCATATTATCCACTATCATTTTATTTAAAATGTAGTTTGTGGTTCCGTTAAGTATACCTGAAATCTGTGTGATTTCATTCGCGCACAGGCACTGAGCCATAGGCCTCAGTATCGGTATTCCTCCGCCCACACTTGCCTCAAAAAGAAAATTTACATTGTTCTCCTGCGCTATTTTTATAAGCTCTGCTCCCTTTGCCGCCACAAGTTCCTTATTGGAGGTCGCTACACTTTTCCCGCGCAAAAGACATCTTTTTACAAAGTCATACGCAGGATTTATTCCTCCCATTACCTCTGCCACAACTTTAATATCATCATCGTTGAGTATTACTTCGAAATCCTTGATAAATTTATCAGAATAAGAAAGCCCTTCAAAATCACGCAGATCAAGTATATATTTTACATTGACTTTTTCCCTGACCGCCTTTTCTATGCGGTCAGCGTGATCTATAAGGATTTCCGCAACGCCGGAGCCTACCACACCGTGACCCATAATAGCTACATTTATCATAAATTCCTCCGAAGATCTGTATATTTTATGTCTTAATAATCAATAATTAAAACATATAAAACTACATAATACTGTTTTAAAAAAGACTTACAAATTATTTTACTACACTTCTTTCCTAAAATCAACAAAAATTCACTTTATATGGTAATTTTGTGTATGTAATTTAATTTTTTGCAGTGAGGAGAGGTAAATTTTGAATAATGAATCAAAAAAAGCTTTTATTTTCAATATATTATATATATTGTCAATATGCCTTTTATTTTTCGTAACTGTTAAATTTCTTCTAATTTATCTGCTTCCGTTTATAATAGCATTGTTCGTTGCGATATTAGTACAAAAACCTGCAAACAGGATAGCAGCTAAGCTGAAATTAAAATCAGGTATTATTTCCGCTTTTATGGCGGCGGCTCTGTATATTATTCTGGCTGCGCTCTTTGTATTTCTCATTTATCGGATTTATCTGCTGATAGGTGACATCATAAATAACCTGCCTTCAATTTCCGGTAAAATAAACGATTTCCTTTCCTCAGCCGAGCACAAACTGGCTTCAGCAGTAAAACGTTTCTCGCCCGAACTTTCAAATCACATAAGCACGCTTGTCAAAGGCACAATTTCCAATCTTACCCTTAAAATATCGGAATATGTTTCTTCCGCCGCAGCGGCCGCGGCAAAAAAAGCGCCGTCGCTGATTTTCAGCAGTATCGTAACGCTGGTAGCCAGCTGCTTTATTGCAAAAGATTTTAAAGGTTTTACAAAATTTGCTTCCCGTCTTTTAGGCAGCAGATATTATTCAAATATATTAAAAATAAAACACATTTTATCTGAAAGCGTTCTTAAAATTTTAAAAGGCTACCTATTGCTTATGGCGCTTACATTTGCAGAGCTTTCAGCCGGATTTTTAATACTCAAAGTAAAGTATGCGATCGCGATTGCGGCAGTAATTGCGTTTATAGATATTCTTCCTGTTCTCGGGACCGGAGCCGTACTGATTCCGTGGAGTATATTCTGCTTTTTTTCCGGCAACACGTCTGACGGAGTAAGTCTGTTAGTGCTGTACTCACTGATTACCGTAATAAGAAATTTTGCGGAACCTAAAATAATAGGAAATCAAATGGGCATACATCCGCTTTTCACCTTGCTTGCAATGTTTATCGGAATCAAAATTTTCGGATTTGCAGGACTTTTTATTCTGCCGGTTACACTTATTGTAATTGTAAAATACTATAAAGATGAAATGGAACAGGAAGAAACGCTTACCCTTTAAATACAACCGGTCGGCACATCGAAAGATGTGCCGACCGGTTAAATTATTCTTTTTCAAACACAAATTTTCCGTCTGCAAACCGGCAGGCAACCGTATCGCCGTTTTTAACGCTGCCGTCAAGAATTTTTTCGCTCAATGCGTCTTCAATTTTACTCTGTATTTCCCTTCTCAGCGGCCTTGCGCCGTAAACCTCGTCGAATCCTTTTTCGGCCAACGCGGTTTTTACACTATCATCGCACTTCAAAGTTATATTAAGTCCTTTAAGCCTTGAATTAAGGTTATCCAGCATCTTTTCGGCAATCTGCTTTATTTCCGGCTCTGTCAGCTTGGAGAATACTATAATATCGTCTACACGGTTGAGGAATTCCGGTCTGAAAGTGGCTTTAAGCTCTGACAAAACTTCTTCGCGTATATTTGCGGAATCAGAGTCGGCCTTGCTTTCGCCGAAACCGAAACTTATCTTTTTATCTGTTATCTTCCGCGCCCCGACATTAGAGGTCATTATGATTACAGTGTTTTTGAAATCAACCTTTCTGCCCTGAGAATCAGTAAGTATACCATCCTCCAGAATCTGCAGCAGCATATTGAAAACATCGGGATGAGCTTTCTCAATTTCATCGAACAGCACTACGGAATAAGGATTTCTTCTCACTTTTTCGGTAAGCTGACCGCCTTCCTCGTAGCCGACATATCCCGGAGGCGAACCTACCAGACGGGATACCGTATGCTTTTCCATATATTCCGACATATCAAGTCTTATCATCATATTCTCGCTGCCGAACATCGCCTCTGCCAGAGCTTTGCAAAGTTCGGTTTTTCCTACACCTGTAGGTCCTAAGAAGATAAATGAGCCTATAGGTCTCTTCGGATCTTTAAGTCCTACCCTGCCTCGTCTGATTGCCTTTGCAACCGCGGTCACAGCCTCGTCCTGACCTATAATACGGTTGTGCAGCTCCTCTTCAAGTCTTAACAGTCTTTCGCTTTCCTCCTCGGTCAGCTGAGCTACCGGGACGCCGGTCCACTGGGATACTATCTCGGCAATATCCTCTTCGGTAACTTCGCCTTCAGAATGATTGCTCTTCTGCTGCCACTTTTCCTTTTCCTCGCGGAGCTTCTGTTTTAATTCGTTTTCCTTATCTCTGAGCGACGCCGCGCGCTCAAACTCCTGCGAATTTATCGCTTCGTCTTTTTCAGACTCGGTGTCAACTATTTTTTGTTCTATGTCCTTTACTTCCTGCGGCATAGCACAGGAATTAAGCCTCACGCGCGAAGCCGCTTCATCTATAAGGTCTATTGCCTTATCCGGCAGAAATCTGTCGCTTATATACCTTGAAGAAAGTTTTACCGCCGCATTTATAGCTTCATCGGTGATCGTCACTTTATGATGAGCCTCGTATTTATCTTTTAGTCCCTTCAAAATCAGTAAAGAATCTTCTTCCGAAGGCTCGTTAACGGTAACCGGCTGGAAACGCCGCTCAAGCGCCGAATCCTTTTCGATATTCTTGCGGTACTCCGCTATAGTCGTAGCTCCTACAAGCTGGAACTCTCCGCGCGCCAGAGCCGGCTTTAAAATATTAGCCGCGTCTGCCGCACCTTCGGCCGAACCCGCTCCCACAAGGGTATGGACCTCATCTATAAAGAGAATTATATTCTTTGATTTTATTACTTCATCAATCACTGCCTTGATTCTTTCCTCAAAGTCTCCGCGGTACTTTGTTCCGGCGACCATTCCGGTAAGATTAAGGGTGAAAATCCGTTTGTTCTGAAGAATATCCGGCACATCGCCGTTTGCAATCTTCTGAGCCAATCCTTCCACTACCGCTGTTTTTCCTACTCCGGGTTCGCCTATAAGGCAAGGATTGTTTTTGGTCCTCCTGCACAGGATTTGTATAACCCTCTCGATTTCCGTTTCCCTGCCTATAACCGGGTCGAGCTTGCCGTTTTTTGCCTGTGCCGTCAAATCCGTACCGTATTTCTGAAGCGTATCGGCTTTTCCTGCATAACTGTCCTTTCCGTACGGCTCTGAAGACGAGGATTCATTGGTATTAAAGCCCGATGCCTGCAATATCTCGTTTGTTATGGCTCCGACATCAGCTCCCAACGATTTTAAAAATCTTATAGCATAGTTGTCGCCCTCGCCTAAAATACCTAAAAGAATATGCTCAGTGCCGACATATTTTTTCCCCATACTGCTGCAGCCGCTCATAGCCGTTTCCAAAACATTTTTAGCTCTCGGAGTGAAATAATCCGGTGACAGCCTGGTAGGAGAACCTCTTCCTATATCGTTTTTTATCAACTCCTCGATTTTTTCAGCGTCAACACCGTTTTTGCTCAAAACCGCAAACGCGACTCCGCTGCCTATTTTTAAAAGTCCGAGCAAAAGATGTTCACTGCCAACATAGGTGTGACCCAATTGTTCCGCGCTGCTTATAGCTAAATTCAAGGCGTCGTTCGCCTTTGATGTAAATCCGTTAAAATTATATTTCATTTAAGTTTGCCTCCTTTTACTATCGTTTTATAGAGAAGAATCTTTAAACTCCTCTCGTAAAGTCTGTGCGCGCTTAATATCCCGTTCCTCAGGCGGCATTTCACCGTATCTGCGCATAATCATAAACGGCTGATTTTCAATAAGTATGCCAAAAGGGTTTTTATCCGAATTAATTATGCCCATAGAAGTACCAAGTTTAATCCGCGAAATTAAATTCATCATTTCCTTTCCGCTTATTTTTCTCGCGCTTTTAACAGTACCCAACGCTCTGAAGACTGTGTCTTCAACACTTATTCTTTCAAGATTATTTCTTAAACCGCGCTCCTTTTCAATCAGCTGAGCTGTTATAACTTTCAGGTTATCTACCGCGTTTTTCTCACTTATGCCCAAGGTTATCTGATTTGAAATCTGATACAGCGATGCCGCAGAACGCGAACCCTCGCCGTACATTCCTCTTACTGTAAATCCGATTTTGCTTATATTCTCACTTAAAGGCGCTATTTCACCTGAGCTTTCACATACCGGCAGATGCAGCATAACCGAAGCCCTGAGTCCGGTTCCGAGATTTGTCGGACATTCTGTTAAAAACCCGAGTTCATCGTCAAACGCAAAATGAAGCCTGTCGTACAGAAGCGTATCAAGCCTTTCAGCAATATCATACGCTTTTTCAAGCTGAAATCCTCCCAAAATCACCTGTATTCTCAGATGATCCTCTTCACCTATCATAATGCTTATGCTTTCATCATCAGAAAGAATAATGGCTCTGCCCTCTGATTTTGCCGCAAATTCCGGACTTATTACATGTCTTTCTACCATCGCATTGATTTCCACTTCGGGAACAGCATTCATATCAATATATTTGAGGGTTTTCGCAAAAGGCGTATTACTCTCGCTGACAGCCATTTTCACCTTTGACTTCAGCTGTTCAAGCTGTTCCGAATTCATCCTTGACGGAAACGGAATCCCGCTTAGATTTCGCGCAAGTCTTATTCTTGTGCTTACTACAATGTCATCTTCCGGTGCGGATATATTATACCAGCAGCTCATTCGTTTTCAGCCTCCTTTTTTCTGATCTTATCCCTTATGATTGCCGCTTCCTCATACCTTTCTTCGCTTACCAGCCTGTTAAGTTCAAGTTTGAGAGAATCTACGGTCTCTGAATCCTCCTTTACAGTAAGCGGAGCTCTGTTGGGAATTTTACCTGAATGCTTTGTGCTGCCGTGTACCCTTTTCAGATAGGGTAAAAGTTCCCGGTTGAATGTTTTATAGCACTCGGCGCACCCCACTTTTCCTGTCTCTGCTATGTCTGAAAACGTCGCTCCGCACACAGGACATCTAACCTCTTCGGAAGCTATCTGCGGAGTGACCACATCTCCGAGCATGGACGCAAGCATTCCCGCAAGCGAATTATGTCCTATTGATGTATATCCTTCCTCAGCCGCACAGTAACCGCATAGATTGATTTCCCTCACAACTCCGTTAACTATTGTCCGTATATGCGTAGTAGCATTGTTTTTTCCGCATTTTTCACATAACATAAAGCATACACTCCCTTGCTAAATCTGGCTTAAAAGCATTTGTTTTAAAATTGCCGCTCTTACGCGGTCTTTCAGTGCCGGGGGAACAGTCTGTATCACACTGTCAGATACAGCTGCCGACATAATTCTCGCAACCTGATGCGTTATCAGCCCCGACTGCAGACAGTTTTCTATAACTATTCTCGTTGTCATTGCGTCAATACCGTCGCCTATCGAATTAATTATATGCATAAGCGCTGACGAAGATTTTAACACCACTCTTTTTATTCTTATATATCCGCCACCGCCTCTGCGGCTTTCTATTATATAGCCGTGTTCCGGAGTGAACCTTGATGACAGTACATAATTAATCTGGCTCGGAGCACAACCTATAATACCCGCAAATTCATTCCGCTGTATTTCAGCGGTACTCTCATCCGACTCATTAAGCATTCTTATAATTTCCCGGGTTATTAAATCGCTCATTCTCATCGAAAACACCTCTTTTTGACCTTTCCTGACTATTATTATACACGAAAGGTCAGGAAAAGTCAAATACTTTTTTAAATTTTTTTGTTTTGTAACACCCATAAGTAAAACAGCATAGTATGTGATGAAAACAAAAAGGAGGTTTTCTTAAATGTGTAACTTTGGTGGTAACAATTGTTCTTGGATTATAATCCTCATCCTCATCCTCTGCTGCTGCGGTGGCTGCGGAAACAATTACAGCAACGGCAACTGCGGCTGTGATAACAACTGTGGATGTTGCTAATCCATACAGCAAAAGCCCCGCGGCGCTCCTTTACGGAGTGCCGCGGGGCTTACTTTATACACGCAATCCTTTTTTCAAAATAACTTATACCGGTCTGCAAAATAACAGCGGCATAAATACTGCTGTGTACCGTTGAATCAAAACCGATAATATTTTTTTCAAAAACGTAAATTGAAATGTATCTGATTTTATACAGCATACATACTGAAGTTGTCTGTTTACATGAAAATTGAAATCAACTGGGCTGCCATGCCCGCACATGCCGAAAAACCATACAGCAGCCCGAGTATAAATAAATTCTGTCTCCAGTTCTTGTTGGAACGGAATAAGACAGCAAGTCCCACACCTGCACCGCTGCAAAGACCTGACAGTACAGCGCCGAAACTTATTACCCCGCCCATGTACAGCTGAGTCAGAAGAATTGAAGCAGTACAGTTGGGAATCAGCCCTACAAGACCCGCTACAAGCGGCTGCCATATTCCCCAGCCTGATAAAAAAGAGACCAGTCTTTCCTGCCCTATCCATCCTACAAGAGCGCCTAAAATGATATTGAATATAAAAATAAAAACAAAGATATGCAGTGTGTGACGCAAAGCCGCCGTCAGTATTCCCTCATGCTGACGGTGTTTATGGCAGTCCACCTGCTCAATTCTGCCGCTGTATCCTCCGCGCAGGTTTTGAGGAATCATCCTCAGGAAAACAAAATCAATGCAGAATCCCGCAGCTACTGCAATCAGCACTTTGGCCGCTAATAGAATTATCAAACTTTTCCAATGCTGAGGACTCGCAATCAAAATCGGAACCGCTTCATCGGATGTCGCCAAAAATACCGAAATCAGCGTACCCAGAGTCACTACTTTGCTGGAATACAAATTTGCCGCCATTGCAGAAAAACCACACTGCGGAAAACAGCCGAGAAACGCTCCCGGCAAAAATCCGAATTTTCCTCCTCCGGCAAGCAGCGTTTCTATGCGGCGGCTATGCCGATGCTCGACAAATTCAATCAGCCAATATGCTGCAAACAAAAAAGGAATCATTTTTACGCTGTCTGAAAGCGCGTCCAATAAAATTTCCTTCATACAGTCGCCCCTATTTTTTAAACTGTTTAATATTATAAAATAAACAGCAGTAATTTTCAACCAAATAATCCGCGTTACTTATATTATCAGCTCGGTCTTCTGTCATAAGCCGGCAAAAATCGGCAAACTATTCTCTTTATCCGCAAAATAAGCACTGACTGTTAATACAGCAAATAATATCTAAGAATCAAAGCTTCATTATCTTAAAGAGCAGCGGCGTCTAACAAACGCCTGTTCACACTCAGAGCCGATTTCCTTTCCTTTGCACTCCAATCCTTTGAATGTTTTGCCCTTTGCCCAGTTTCATCCAACGGAAAAAACTCACCCGTACTTAAACTTGCGTATACATTATTTCTTTTGCAGTATAATAACGATTTTTCTGTATTTTCAGCATTCGAGCCCACAATTACTATTTTATTTTTAGTCAACCCGCAATCCAGCATCTGTTCTGTCGTCATCTGTGATGCATTGATACCTATCAAATAATCCTCTTTCATTAAAACAGGTATATTATGACCAAAATTACCGCAGGAATGAACAACTAACTTTCCAAGACGACTGCTGATTTTTCTCATATACGGCAGCACAAATTCTTCGAGAAATGCCGGCGACAGCATTACCAGACTATCAATTGACATTGCAGCACAGTCCTTGAATGGCATATAATCCCACGCAAATAAATGTGTCATAATTCCATTGTCACCAAGTACTTCCTTTTGCCCGTTCCAGCACATACAAAATGCTTCACTCATTAAATCCATAAGTCTGGCGTATCGCTCCTCATCTTCATAAGCCATCAGCATCAACTGATCATATCCGCATAACTGAGCCGCCGCATCAAACGGTCCCTGCATATCACATATATGTACAGATATTCTTCCGTCTGTCAAATCCAAAACTTCTTTTTCATATTCTATCCACTTATATGCTATGCTGTCCTTCCCCATTTGAAGTTTCAAATTATCAACATCTGAATACTTTTTAATTATTTTTTCACATACACTGTTGCTACCTTCGCCTATAACATTTGCTCCAAACATATTCGGCAGTGTTGTCTGCAAGCAACCGGGAAATACCGAAGGTATTGTATCATCTGTAAATACTGCTCTTGAAATTAAATCTTCCAATGTTATCATAACTCGTTCCGAAGGTGTTTGGATATCTCCGTAAGCCGAATACAACATAGGTGAAATCACAAACGGATATCTGTCCTTAGGAAGCCTGCAATTCCATATATCCGTAATGCGCTGCTTGCTTTCTTCTACCCGTTTCTTAGGATACAGTTCATCTATCATATCCAATTTTTCCAAAATTTCTTTTTTCATAAACATCACACCTCTTTATCCCGAAAAACATTGCTTTCTTCTATAAACGATAATACAGTCAGCAATTGATATTGTCAATATTTTATACTGTAAAAGCGGCAGGAAAAATTCCTGCCGCTGCTCATGAAATCACTAAAATATTATATTATTCAATGTTTTGAGTATTTTCCTCATACTGACTGTTATTCTGACTTATATCTGAATTTTCTTTGTCACCGGAAGTTGTTCCTGCTTCATCGGATGCGTCTTCTTCGGAAGATACTGCCTCTTCTGAAGATATTTCGGGTTCCGGTGGCGTTTCGGGTTCATCAGGAGGTATCAGCTCGTCCGTGAAAGATACCTTATTGTAGCTGTTGGACGCAGTTGTAAGCTTAACATTTACAGACGGCGCGCTGCAGCTGTACCCTGAGGGTACCGTTTGTATAACGGTATAATCCCCGTAAGACAGATTTTCCACTTTAACACAGCCGTTTTTATCTGTTGCTCCGATATTCCTCAGTTCACCGGTTTTTGTGTTTTTAAGACTGATTTTTACTCCGCTTAAAGCCGCTCCGTTATTATCCTTAACAGTAACCTCGAGCAATGCCGCCATTCTTATATTAGAAGGTGTGGTAATTACGGCTAACGGCCACTGCGGGTCGGGACCGAAATGCATACGCTCAATAGCGCAAAATTCCGGGCCGTTAGCATTTCCCACATGAAAAACCCAGTTATATCCGTTCTTGTATCCGGCATAAATGGACACATGGCTGCAAGCTTTGCTCCCCGGCTTTGTAGCATCGCTCATAGCTATAATCGAACCTATAGGTATAGTTTCTTTAGCCTTGAATTTAATAAATCCGGAATTAAGACTTGCCGTAAATGGAATAGTCTTTGAATATCCCTTTTTCACCCATTTCTGCGCGGCAATATACCAGTCGTTTGCACTGTACGATTTTGCCGGACGGTCAAGCGAAGAAGTATCTATACCGGCTACATTAGGCAAATAATTAAAATATACATACGTAACATACGATGCACACACCAGTCCGTGTTTTTCAAAAAAACTTATGTCCGGTCTGCCGTTGACTGTTTCATATCCGGTGCTACCCCCGCCGTAAGTTATATCCGAAAGCCAGCCCTTGCCGCGCTTCTGAGATGCCAGAACATAATGCCACATAAGTCCGTCCGCGCGGTGTTTTTTAAGATTATATCCCGTATACACAAGCGAATCCATAAAAATATTATTTTCAATATCAAGATTCGTATTATACTTATAATCTGTATTTGATACGATATTAGTATTTTTCACAGGTGCCTTACTGCTTGTCTGTGTTTTGCTGCTTGCAGGCTTTTTCGAAGAAGTATTTGTTTTCACCGAAGATGAAACCTGTTCAGACGTGCTCGGCACATCGGACTTCTCACTTATCGGCTGCGGCTGGTCGGTGACAGTCTGCCTGCTGCCTGAAGATGAAGCCTTATTTTCAGCTGAATCGCCGTTATTGCCGAAAACCAGCGCAGCTGAAGTGGTTACACATAAAATCAAAATCACAGACGCAATAATAGCCTTGATTTTATGCGTACCTGTCATTTTATTAATTAAAATCAATAATTTTTCCTTCATACTGTCTCACATTTCAAATTTTTTTGGCGCATATATCATTCAGTACGCATTTATCGCAGTACGCTTTTCTCGCTGTGCATACATCCCGCCCGAAAAGCACTGTCCTGTGGCAAAAATCATTCGATTTTTCCGGCGGCAGAAGTTTTCGCATTTCAGTTTCAACTTTTAGCGGATTATCCGTATTTACAAGTCCGAGCCTATTGCATATCCTGATAAAATGGGTATCGGTAACCACCGCAGGCTTCTTGTAAATATCTCCGCAAACCAAATTCGCGGTTTTCCTGCCTACACCGGAAAGAGTGGTCAATTCTTCTATGGTATCAGGCACTATCCCGTTAAAGTCGGCCACTATTTTTTTTGATATCTCGCTTAAATCTTTTGCCTTTGTTTTATAAAGGCCGCATGTTTTTATAAGTTCTTCCAATCGGCTTACATCTGCTTCAGCCATTTTTTCGGCAGTGGGAAATTCTTTGAACAATCCCGGAGTAACCATATTTACCCGCTTGTCTGTACATTGCGCTGAAAGTCTCGTGGCGATCAGCAGCTGAAATGCGTCGGTATAGTTTAAAGAACATACCGCATCCGGATAAAGCCTTTCAAGTCTCGCAACAGCTTCAGCAGCTATCTCTTTCTTACGCATTTGCAGACTCCAGTTTCAAATCACCGGCTTTTATAAGATTAAGCTTTCTCATGCCTTCCGCGATTCCTAACGAAATTGCTCCCGGAAGGATAAAATGCATAAGCAATATCTCAAGTAAAACCAGTACAGGAGTAAGGCTTGTTTCCGATATCATGCTCTCATAAGCCATAAACTGACCTACTAAACCCGAAGTGCCCATACCGGATCCCACCGGATTGCTGACCATCTTAAACAGACATGATGAAACCGGACCTAAAATCGCGCTCGCAATTACGGGCGGCAGCCACAATATCGGTTTTTTCATAAGATTTGGAACCTGAAGCATTGAGGTCCCCAGACCCTGCGCTATAAGTCCTCCGAATTTGTTTTCACGGTAACTGATTACCGCAAAACCTATCATATTGCAGCAGCATCCTACTGTAGCGGCGCCTGCCGCAAGACCGGTAATACCCATCGATACTCCTATCGCCGCAGACGAAATAGGCAGTGTAAGAATTATTCCCATAAGCACCGAAATCGCCATACCGCCGAAGAAAGGATATTTTTCGACATTAATGTTTACTAAATTTCCGAGCCAATTCATTATTGCCGAAATATACGGACCCACAAAAAATCCTGCCGCAGCTCCCACTGAAATACAGCAAAGAGGCGTAAGCAATATATCCACTTTTGTTTTTCCGGCAATCAAAGCACCTATTTCAATCGCCACATACGCAGCTATAAATGCGCCGAGCGGTTCTCCGGGCTTGCCTATTGCAAAACTCTCAGTGGCAATACTCGGAAAGGCTCCTATCATACCGCAGACCGCCGCAGATACCGTTGTAAGCGGTGCCGCCTTTAATTTGCATGCAACACCCACACCTATCCCGGCGCCGGTTATGGTCTTTGCAAAGTTGCCTACCGCAGTAAGATATGTACCGACTGTATTATCTCCCACTATACTGGCGATCTGACATATTATCGTGCCTATGATAAGCGTGGAAAACAATCCGTATGCCATACCGGAAAGTCCGTCGATAAAAAGCCTGTTCAGGTACTTTTTAACCATTTAAACTTCCTCCTATATGTATATTTAAGTATAATTGTAACAATTATACTGTAAAAAAAGTACTTTTTCAATGGTATATATGACGATAATAAGGGTAAATACTAATAACAATTTAGTATAACTACTCATAATATCCCGCTCTGACGGACATCAGAATTAAGAAACTGGAGGAATTTTTTTGAAAACGGTAGCATTTTTTGACACGAAATCTTATGACAGGGAAAGTTTCGGTAAATTTTCGGATTCAAACATAAAAATACGGTTTTTTGAAAATAAGCTCAATATCGATACCGTAAGCATGGCTAAAAACTATGATGCGGTATGCGTATTCGTAAATGACAGCATAGACAGTCATGTTGTTTCGGAACTTGAAAAAATGGGAGTAGGGCATATAGCCCTCAGATGCTCAGGCTACAATAATGTTGATCTTAAAGCCGCAAAAGGAAAAATCCGTATCACCAGGGTGCCCTCATATTCACCGTATGCCATTGCCGAACATGCAATGGGTATGATTCTTACCTTAAACCGCAAGCTTCACCGAGCGTATATACGCACGCGCGACCACAACTTTTCTCTTGAAGGACTTACCGGATTCGACCTTCACGGAAAAACCGTAGGTATAATCGGCACCGGTAAAATAGGCTGCGCTATGGCCGAAATATGCAGAGGATTCGGTATGAAAGTACTGGGATTTGACCCATACACTAATTCTTTGTTCTGCGGGGAAAACACATCACTTGAAGCCCTTTTCAGCCAAAGCGATATAATATCACTGCACTGTCCCTTGAACAAAGAAAACTACAAACTGATAAACAAAAACACACTTGAAAAATGTAAAGACGGTGTATTTATAATAAATACGTCGCGCGGAAAGTTAGTAGACACGGCAGATTTGATAGCAGCAATTAAAACCGGAAAAGTAGGAGCAGCAGGGCTTGACGTGTACGAAGAAGAAACCGAACTGTTCTTCGAAGACTACTCTGATGAAATTATACACGACGACACACTTTCCACACTCATATCAATGCCGAATGTTATAGTCACATCCCACCAGGCCTTCCTCACGCGTGAAGCTTTAAACGCAATTGCCGAAACGACTATGAAGAATTTAAAAGATTACTTTGACGGTAAAGAGCTGAAAAACGAAATCTGTATTTAACCCGCTTGCCATTTCGGTTTTATTGTGGTATAATCACAGCGGTGATTAAAATGACAAAAATATATATAATCCGTCACTGTGAGGCAATGGGAAATGTCCTGCGGCTTTTCCAGGGCTCAAGTGACCTTGATATCAGCGAACTGGGAAAGGTTCAGTTAAAATATCTTGAGGAGCGTTTCAGCAGTATACCTATTGACAGAATATATTCAAGTCCGCTTAAAAGAGCGGTAAAAACCGCACAGGCAGTTGCCGGCGTCAGAAATATCGAAATTGAAACGCTTGAAGGTCTTAAAGAACTCTACGGCGGAATAGTCGAAGGCAAACCGTTTGTCGAGGCATTTAATTCCGTTCCCGGACTTGCGGATACCTGGGACAACCATCCGCAGGACTTTGCACCCGAAGGCGGAGAAACAATGCGTCACGCGTACAGCAGAATATGGGAAACCGTGCTGCAAATAGCAAAAAACAATCCGGACAAAACCGTTGCACTGGCTTCTCACGGAGGAGTAATACGCTGCCTTATGTGCCGTCTTTTAAAAGGAGACATCAACCAACTTAAAAATGTAGAATGGTGCGAAAATACAGGTGTTACCCTGATCGAATTTGATGACAGCCTTAAACCGAATGTTATATTTTTTAATGATTATACACATCTTCCGGAAGAATTCGTGAACAGAAAATCAAGACTCGCGTCCTTTATGAAGGGAAATTCAAAATGATTATAATGTCTGTTGATTTAGGGAAAGCGCGTACCGGAATTGCCGTCAGCGACAGCAGTGAAAGCTTCGCATTTCCTAAAGAAGTCATTAACGAATATAACAGTGAACGGCTGATACAGAAAATCTGCGATTCAGCAAAAAAGCATTCGGCAGAACTGATAGTCGTCGGATTTCCGAAGAATATGGACGGAAGTATTGGCTCAAGGGCTGAAGAATGCAGCGATATAGCTGATAAAATTAAAGAGCAGTCAGGTATACAAGTGGTATTGTGGGATGAACGCTGTACTACTGTTTCCGCTCATACCGCCTTAAATTTTACCGATACCAGAGGTAAAAAGCGCAAAAAAGTTATCGACGCGGTAGCGGCAGTCATAATACTTGAAGATTACTTAAAATTTCGCAAAAACATTAAATAAAAAGCAGGTTTGAAGAATTGGATAATCCTTCAAACCTGCTTTTTATATCTCATTCAAATCCTCTCAAAAACGGATATATTATATAACTGCCATCGCCTAACGCTGTTTAATCAGCCTTATATAAATTTGTCGGCTTTTTTCAGTATCAATTCCGGCACGTTCATTATTTCCGTAAATAATTACTTTTTCAGCGCTTACGCTTATCACATCAATTATATTAAATTATAAATAGCTCTCAAACTATCTGTTAATTTTCATAAAAATATCTTTATTATACAACGGTTTTAATATTTTTAAAATTTATATTAATTATTTAACATAAAGGATATGCTGCATTGACTACAGTTTACCTTGTAATCAAACTTTTGATTGACAAACTATAATGATTGATTTATAATAGTTTTCGCTGAGTAAATTTTCAGTGCTGTGATAATTAAAAGATATAGTAAGAATTATCTCAGCAAATGATATTCCGAGGTGTCGCCCAGTTGGTAGGGCGCTAGTTTTGGGAACTAGATGCCGCAGGTTCGAGTCCTGTCACCTCGACCAAAAATTGACCGAATTTTGAGGTTTTACCTCCACTTTCGGTCAATTTTTATGTCTTTTTCGAGCACTTACCCTCCACTTTTCAAAAATTCATATTTTTACGACCACATAATCAAATGTGGCCTGCAAAAATCCTTTTTCTTTGATTATTGCGGCTCAAAATTTGAGGGCTGACCGGTTATTCCGGTCAGCCCTCTTTGTGCTCATATATTATTCTTGGCTATCAGTTCGACATATTGAATTTTGCCGCTCAGACAAACTGATATTTTATTTTTCGTCTTGCTTATCAATCACGAGGTTACAAATAAGCTCTACCACTATAAACAAAATTCCTGCTATCGGCCATGCCACCCAAGTAATATGCCAATCGTCAGTCAGAAAACTCCACCCAAGATAAACTGCGGTCGCTATCAACCAATATGATGTCCCTATTGCTTCACTAATCTTGTTCTTTCGTTTTCCTTTGCCAGAAAATTCGCCTTCTTTTAGAAGTTTTTGCATACTTGCCCATCTAACCCCTGCAACGATGAAAAACATCACACCAATTCCTGCAACAAGCATAGTAATGCAAAGCAAAATCATCGTAAGCAGACCGTTTTCTGAAAATACACCGCATAAAAGTGGTACGGGCGATAGAACACAACTGCATGCACCGCTATAATTATATTTCACATATGTACTGTGGTAAGCTCTCTGTCTATCTCTTGCAAGTCCTGTAACACCATACTCAGTTTCAAAGGGTTCTATCTCTAAAAATTCATACGGAGCGTTTTTAAAACCAACACGAATGAATATATAGACCGCAATCGCTACGATGGGAAAAATTGCAATCACGCCGATTCCGATTGCGGTATTTTCGGCAATCGGAAGTGCGTTCATCTCACTTAATGTGATCAAAAGAAACAAAGGAATGGCACATATAATACACAGGAATGTGGCGATTGCTATCTTAACCGCGGCCTCTTTCCTCTGTTCAAGATATTCATTTGCTTCTGCAAGAGTAATCCTTCGGATAGGCGTTTCATCCGTGCTGTCCGTAAATTCCTCATGTTCGATTTCGTCTTTCAACAAGTAATCGATCGTCACACCAAACAAATTGCTGAGTTGAACTATCTTTTCCAAATCAGGCGTGGTCTGTGCTGCTTCCCATTTGGAAACTGCCTGACGGGAAACATTCATCTTATTGGCAAGTTCTTCCTGCGACCAACCGTTTTTCTTTCTGAGTCGTATTATCTTATCCGCTAAAATCATTATCATTACCTCCTTGTCACCTTTGTAACGTCATTATAGTGTTTTTGACGTTTACATGCAACCAAACAGAGCCTTGCAATGTGTCAACCGAGGGTTGCCAAACCACTATTTACCTAATCCGTATTTGATAGCCACTACATAAACACCTAAAGTGAACTCAAAGGTTCTGTTCCAATTAAATTTTTATTTTATTGAACTGATCATACCACATATTAACATCTTTTTCAATAAAACTGCGGCGGCAAGGATTTTTGTTCCTTACCGCCGTTTGCGTTATGCCGATTGTTCTGTCTTGAGCCGTTCCTTCTCGGCGGCGATTTCAGCATTCTTTTGAGAGATCATCTCTGCGAGCTTTTCTTCACATTCCTCTCTCGTATCAGCATAGATGTTGAATTTTTTTCTTTTCCCGTTAGGCAATTTCGGAGAGTAGCTGCCTTCCCATTTTTTTGCACTGATTTGAAATATACATCCGGTGCCGGGACGGCGAATTTTCGGTTGTTTCGGTTCAAATTTCGGCTTCACAGGCGTTTTTGCTGTTTGTTCGGGTGTTTGCTCCACCTCACTCAAGCTGCCCTCATTTCTGCCGAAGCCTTGCTCAATTTTGTTGGCCGCACTCCGCTGCATATTGTCGGTAATATGGGTGTATATATTGAGCGTTGTTTCCGATGATATGTGTCCTATCATCACCGACAGCGTTTTTACATCCATCCCGTTAGCAAGAGCTGTGGTAGCAAAGGTATGCCGAAGATCGTGGAAGCGTATATTCTTACACTCGGCTTTTTCCAAGGTTCTGTACAATATATTTAGTACCGCAGAAGGATGACGTGGGGAGTCCTCTTTTATAGGTGATGGGAACATCCACCGTGAGTTTACCGTTTTTTATACTCCGCAAGGATTTTTACAATGTCCGGCGGAAGTATTACAGTGCGGATTGAGGATTTTGTTTTCGGCGCACATATATGAATGTTGCCCTTTACCGTTGTTGCCTGACGGGATATATGCAGTGCGCCCGTTTGCATATTAAGGTCATCCCATTGCAAAGCCACGATTTCACCTCGGCGCATTCCTGTACAGAGTTCAAGGATAAATAATTCAAAGTATCCGTCTGCTTTGGCTTGTGCCATAAACCTCTGCATTTCCTCTCTCGTCAGCACCTGCATCTCTTTGGCTTTTTTCGGTGGTAGTTTGCAACCGATTGCAGGGTTTGTTCTTATGAGACCGTCTGCCACAGCCTTTTCCAAACCTTTACGGCATATAGCATGGCATCCTCGTACCATACGGTCAGACAAGCCTTCGCCGTATCTTTCCACACGGATTTTTCTTCCGCTTACCTTTAATCTGCTGTAAAACTGCTGCA
>CALWUY010000092.1 GCA_944384855.1 uncultured Clostridia bacterium
AAGGACATAGGTGATTGTAAAGGTATCACCATTCTTTACTTCCATACCCGCCACAGGAGTCGCAGGGGCCCAAGGATTGTTGGAAAGAATATAACCAACATTGGGGGTCGTCGTGGGGATATGGGCAGCAGCCAGCTTCGCCGTGCCGTTTTCAGCAGGATTACCGCTGGCATCCTTCTTGGTCACCGCAGTGGAGGCAAAGCTCACGGTACCATTGATGGCCCTGTAATTGACCTCTACCTGGTACTTGTCGGCAATACCATCGCCGGGCTTGTCAGGATCCTCGTCCTCGGTGGGATCCACCAGGTCGTCCTTGGCAAAGTTGGCGATGAAGGTATAGGTTTTTTCCACAACGAAACCACTCATAGTGGTTCCCTTTACCGTCACGCCGTCGGGATTGGTCCAGCCGTCAAAGACGTATTTGGTCTCAGCAACGGGAGTGGGGAAGGTCAGCTCCACGGAATCCTTCAGCGTACCGTCAGCGTTCCGGAGATCGTAGGCCTTGTAGGTAGTACCTTCAAGGCTGCCGCCGCCTTCGGTGACCACATACTTTACGAATACCTGGTACTTGTCGGGGATCGTATCGCCCTCTTCGCCGTCATCGCCGCCGCCCTTGACGTCCTTGGCGTAGTACACCTTGATGGTGCTGCCGTCATCGATCGTGCTGGGAATCTCAGCGGGATCCGTGTAGTCCAGCGCAAAGCCCTCATACTTGTCCGTGGTGTTGATCTTATTCTTGTCGACCGTCAGAGTCGTCTGCGTGGAGTTGATCCACACCTTCTCTTCCACGGTCTGGGTAGCATCCTCATCAAGCACCCCGTCCTTGTAGTACTCTACCGTGTAGCTCAGGGTCTTAGTGACGCTGAGGTCCTTCTCGTAGATCACATAGATCTTACCGCCGTCGGACACCTCTGCGGGCAGCACGGTGGATCCGCTCTCCGCCTTCTTGTAGCCAGTGAAGATCTTCTCGGGAACGCTGTTCACCATGTAGGTGCTGTCGTTCACCCAGATCTTTACGGTCACAGACTCGCTCGCAAGCAGTTCGCCCTCTGCGCTGTCCACATGGTACTCCACCGTGTAGCTCAGGTCCCGAACATCCGTCAGGTCCTTCACATAGTACACCTTGATCACGCTGTTCGCCGCAACGCTCTCAGGAAGTGTTTCGGGATCCGTCTTCTCAAAGTCGTACCCTACGTATTTGTCCGTGGTGTTGATGTCGTCAGACTCCACAGGCACCATGTTGCTGCCAACCCACACGGACTTCGTCACGGTTTCTGTGTCGGCATCCACCTTCACCCCGTCCTTGTAGTACTCCACCGTGTAGCTCAGGGTCTTCGTCTGGCTCTCGTCCTTCTCCCACTGGGCATAGAGGGTGATGTCAGCCTCAATAGCGAAGCTGTTGTCAGCGGCATAATCAGTACCGTTACCGTCCGCCTGGGTATTCCAGCCGGTGAACTCATAACCGGTCTTTTCCAGATTGCCCGGGCCAAGTACGGTCACCGTATCGTGGTAGTCATACGGACTCTTATCGTCAGTGACCGAACCCTTGTCAGCACCGTTGCCCTCGTAAGTCACGGTGTATTTATTGATCTCCCACTTGGCGTAGAGGGTCTTGTCACCGCTCTCGGTGGGGCCAATGCTGGTCACCTGCGTGGTAAAATCATCATCGCTGTACCAGCCCTGGAAGGTATACCCGGTCTTAGTGGCAGGTGCGAAGCTCTCAACGCCTGCGCCATAGGTATAAGTATTAGGGTTACTGTCAGCGTTGGTGCCGCCATCCAGCTTATAGGTGATGTTGAACACCGCCTGCTCCCACTGGGCATAGAGGATGTTCTCACCATTGTCGTTGTCGGCGCGCCTCGCCGCACCAGGCTGGATCAGGGTCGTTCCAGAAGCAGGAATCGCTTCCGTGGCCCAGCCGATGAACCTGTAGCCAGGATTGGTGAAGCCGCACTCGGTATCCGACTTTACCATAAACAGGGAGTTGACGGGCATGGGATTGGTGGTCACATCGTCTCCCGTGCCGCCGTTGGCGTTGTAGGTCACGGTGACCGTGGGGACGTCCACCTCATTGACATACACCGCCGTGAGGGTCACATCGTGGTTGGGGATCTCCACCTGGTCATTGGGGAGGTACTTTTCTCCGTCGTATGTCCAGTGGCTGAACACCATCCCAGTCGGGGCAGTCAGGCCGCTGCCGGGCAGGACCGACGCCTTGGAGCCATACTGGTACGCCTGGCTGTCCACGGGCACAGTGCCGGAGCCCTCACCCTCAAAATAGGTCACCCGATATCCGGCGGTGGAAACCACCAGGGGATAGAGGTGCAGGTCTCCTGTAACAGGAGCATCCAGAGAGTACAGGGTCAGGCTGCCGTCAGCTTCCTTGATGCACCAGCCCACAAACTCTTCGCCGGAAGCCACAGTAATCTCGGGCATCTCCAGTGAGCTGTTCTCCAGGTAAGTCTGGACACTCTGCCCATAGGTGATGGCCCAGGTTTCCTCCGCCTTATCTCCCTCCAGGGTCAGGTAGACATAGACGGTCTCCTTCTGGGAATCCCAGCCGGCATAGAGCGTAAGGTCGTTGGCCGGCATGGTAGCCGTGGCAAAGTCCACCTTGCTGTTGGGGTAGCACTCTGGCACCGTATACCAGCCGGTGAAGGTGTAGGTCACACCGTCCAACTCCTTGGTAGTCTTGTCCTCCACATAGGCGCCGGGGGCCGTGCCGCTGAGGCTCTGCTCAAACATCATTGTCTGAGGAGCAACAGAGGTCGCGCCGCCCTGGGTATTGAAGGACAGCGTATAGCGGTTGCGGGTGTAGAGGAAATTGTAGTTGGCATAAGGCTCTGCTACATATCTCCCATTTCCCACATATTCCATGCCGGCAATTTGCTTGGCGCTAAGATTGCCGCTGGAGGCATATGTTTGGGAATACTCCTCACTCCAGATATAGGTCACTTCGCCTTGAGTGTGGGTATACCGGCCGGTCTGGCCAGGCAGCGCCTCAAACCAGTAGTTTACCTTTTTCTCGTTATCATTTCTGATAGCAGTCAGCGTAACAGAGGTTCCCTCGGAGGGCAGCATCTCGGAGGTGATCACCGGCCGTTTGGTCACCCAGTCAGAAGAACTGACATCGGGATCCCAGCCACCAAAGTTAAAGTTGAACTCAGCAGTCTCACGGCTGGGCCACAGCTTGGATACATCCTGGCCGTATACAAACTTCGGAGCATAGACATTTGATTCATAGCAGGAAGGATTATGACTATGCTCCTCTTTGTTACAGACCAGCGTTCCCCAAAAATAGCAACCAGAGAATATACTATGGGTATGCTCTTCCTTGCGACAGATTAAGATTTTACCATAGGTCTTACTGTCGATGGTCATCGTCCGACCGTCGCCGTCAAGGTCGAAGGTAAAGGTAAATTCCACCAGATTGAGGTAGACATTCAGCACGGTGGTGCCATCGCCCTTGATGACGGCGGTGTCGCTGCGCGCGAAGTTACCGATGGTAACGTCCTGGCCATCGCCATTCTGCACCGTGGCTTCCTCTGCCTCCCACTCGGTCAGGGTCACTTCCTCACCGGCGGCGCCGTACTTCTCCTCAGAGGAGTAATAGTTGTACTTCTCGCGGTTATTGGCGTCCTGGAGCCAGTAGACCACGGTGTACTTGGTGCCGCCCGCGATCCAGTGGGCATACAGAGTGGTGGTATCCGCAGGCTGATAGGGGAAGGGTACCTTATCGCCGCCGTCAGCTTCCGTATACCAGCCATCAAAGGTATAGCCGGTACGGGTGGGCTCCACAGGCGCATCCACCTCGCCGCCTTCCTGGACGGACTGGGACTCCACCGCCGTACCGCCCTGGGCGTCGAAGTGGACCCAGTAGGCCGCCTGGAGCACCGGGTAGAGGTACACAGCGCCGTCTGCGGCCGCATTGTCCTCGGAAACACTGTC
>CALWUY010000093.1 GCA_944384855.1 uncultured Clostridia bacterium
GCACTTACCAATGCGGATCATCCGCTAAGTGGGAAAAGTATTCGCAATATCCTGATTGTTCTGCGGGCAGCTCTTCAAAAAGCGGTTGAACTCCATCTTATCCCGGAGAATCCATGCGATCATGTGAGTCTTCCGAAAAAGGGTGGGAAGAAGCCCAGGTATTTGGAATGTAAGCAGGTCGAATCGTTTCTGCAACGCGCTAAAGGAGAGAACGACTGTATCTATCTTTTGCTTCTCCTTGCCTTCTCCCTGGGGTTGCGCAGGGGGGAACTTGTGGCACTCCGGTGGGATGACTTCGATTTGAACGAAGGTACCGTTCGCATCCATAGCAATCATGTACTTGCGAATGGACGCGTAATCGAAAAGAGCCCTAAATCGGAGGCTGGAGTTCGTGTACTGGCGCTGGGACCAAAACTGACCGGCGAGCTCAAAAAATACCGGAATACTGCAGCAGGTCCATTCGTAATCAGTAAGAAGGATGGTACACCCTATAATCCCGACAGTCTGAGTCAGAAATTCCGCCGTTTTTTGGAACGAAACGATCTGCCGCATATCCGCCTGCAAGATACCCGCCATACAAACGCAACGCTTCTCTGTGGAGCGGGTGTCGATCCCAAGACGGTACAGGCGCGGTTGGGTCATGCGGATATATCGACAACTATGAACATCTATGTACATGCCCTGCAGGAGAATAGCAGAAAGGCAGCAGAGCTAATTGATTGCATCGTGATATAATTATGATAATAATAAGAATGGAAGAGACCTCCAATGCGGTGTTTTTGTTCTGCACCGTACTGGAGGTCTCTCTTATATACATAGATAGTTTTTACCAAAGCAAAGTGCCTGTTTTCTACTTACACTGGTTGTGGAACGAGTGGTGGCGTACTTAAGTTGGATTCTTACAACAGGCATATAACTGTCGTACGGCAGCCATGACTGTCTTCCAATTCAAATTAGCTGCATACGAATACTTCCTCTGATATGCTGTCCATAGATTTTGCATGATGGGGCTGTATTCGACCTCATCAAAGACGTCTACCGACTCTGCCAGATACCGTTCAGTACCGCGTTTGCGAGCAGTAGCCATCAGTGCGTTATGGAAGACCTGAGGGTTTAAAGTATTTCCGTATAGCTGTTGCAAAATGGTAATATCGTAAAAATCTCTCATACGAGTATTGGTTGTCGTTCGGGTAATGATCGTTTCCATCTTTTCTGCCAGTACAGTTTCCAGATTATACGCCCAAATATTGATGGAACGGTCCTCCAGCATGAGTTTAAAGCTGTACTGGACTTCTTTGGGAGTAATGGCATCACCAGTAGAAATATCAATCTTCAGTGGGATTCGCGCACCATCGAGGAGTGCGGTCATCGTAACCCGTATGCCTGGATACTCCGCTTCGTCCATGATTTCCGAAATACTTTTTATCTGAAAAGTTATGCCGTCATCGATGGGAACGGCAATAATCTGGGTTATCATTTCCTCTACGTCTTTTACATCAACATTGACACCCTTTATTGTCGCGTCCAAATCCATCGTAGAGCGGGCATCCAGTCCGACCATTGCTGCTACCAGCATTCCACCCTTGAGAATGAATTTGTCACGGTAGATGGAAAGAGAGATACGTTCCAGAAAACGCTCCATCATATAGTTTCGCATTAGAATTTGTGCATCGGCGGAATTCTTTCTGGATAGGTTGCGAATCAGATCTTTTAGCTGCCTGGATGTTTTTATCATAGAAGTACCTCCAAATACCGGCGTAAAATTTTTTCAACCCGGAATAGCTTGGCATAGTCCATTAACACTCGCAGATTCTTATCCTTCTGTCTGGCATACGTTTTCAGTGATTCTTGGAACGTTTGAATTTCAATATGGCTTCGGCTGCGGATTACATCGCAGATTGTTCTTTCTCTATTATAGGCGGGTACATCATGCCCAAACGGTGTTTGCATGACGGTCAGTCCTACCGTATGCAGTTCGGATTTAATAGTATAGACTTGGAGACCTTCGTCTTTTAGCCGGGTAGGATTGTATCCTGTTTTGACAGTGATGGAGTAAGCTAGTGGTTCCCGGTCAGTCAGGTCATGGAGAAACAGGGCAGTTTCATGCGAAAAGATTGCCTGAGGACAGCGCAGATGCAGCAGGTACATGGCGTCCATCCATGTGTTTTTGGATAGGTAGATGCCATGTGCCACTTGCTCCAGGCCGCGTAAACGCACAAATTGATAAAAAACAGATTTTGGGATTCCGGCGTCGACTACCTGCCCGGTACACAACATACCGTCATAGCTTTCCAGCAGATGGTCCAGCTGCTTGATTTGGCTCATGATATTCACTTCCTTTCATACTAATATTATAATTGAAATTAGCGCAAAAGTAAAGTGAAATGAAAAATATAATTGATGCTATTACATCGCCATCCATATGCTGCGTATGGAATCGAGTGTATAGGGCGTGTGTAAAGAGCTTATATAGATGGAATTGAGCCAATCGCGGAATAATATGCTCGATGCTTTGAGCATAACCCTGCAGCAGTTTCTCCATTTGAGGTTCAATCAAATAAGGCTGCACCGGTTGCTGCATTGTACCCATGACACGAACGGGAACTCTCCAGTCTTTTGGTTTATTGGCAAGAACCAGGTAATGGATTTGTTTGATGATGCTTTCAGAAAGCAGAACATGTTCTTTTGCTAGTTCGCTTACATAGTCAAATGATTTTTATGGCCGACCGCTTTTATATACCCTTTAAAGACTGCTTATCGGTCGTTGACCCGCGCAGTACCAGATCGGTTTCTCGAAGCATGAATGTATTTCCTTCAATTGCATTGGAGTAGTAGGTGTACTCAACGATAATTTCCTTGGTACGCTGTGCAGTCTCACCTTTGGTTATTATACTAATTTATCGGAACAATATCAACGCTATCGGAATAACGCATGATGCGTTATCGGAACAATGCTGCTTTTGGATGTGCTAAATACCCCAGTTATTGTAGATTAATGACAACAGTACCATCTAGTTTTTAATGTTGCGTTTGCAGTATTACGAAGGTTAAGCAATAGATATTTCGTATTCAACTATGTATGCATATATGTATATTTTAAAAAATAGAATGGCTACCTTGTTTTAGATCAAGGTCTCGGATATCTGACATTTTTAAGAACTCAAAATCAATACTATTGCAGCTATAAAGCGATAAAAAGAGAATATAGTACGAAAAAATCAACTTAGTTGGGCGGCATCTCGTCGGCGAGTGTATACCCTTGACGCTTGCAAACCCTTGCCATTACTGGGATTGCGGATTTTCGATAGAAATTCTCATAACCCGAAGGTCATGTGGTTCAAATCCCATCTCCGCAACCAACGAAGTCCTTAGGATCCAA
>CALWUY010000094.1 GCA_944384855.1 uncultured Clostridia bacterium
ATTCTGCTATTGCCTTTTTGTTCTTTCCTACGGTATCTACATAATATCCTCTACACCAAAATTCTCGGTTTCCGTATCGGTATTTTAGATTTGCGTGTTTGTCAAAAATCATTAAACTGCTTTTTCCCTTTAAATATCCCATAAAACTTGATACACTTATTTTGGGTGGTATTGATACCAATAAATGTATATGGTCGGGACAAGCTTCTGCCTCAATGATTTCTACACCTTTCCATTCACATAGTTTTCTTATTATTTGTCCTATGTCGGCTTTTATCTTTCCATAGATTACTTGCCTTCTGTACTTTGGTGCAAATACTATGTGGTATTTGCAATTCCACGCTGTGTGTGCTATACTACTTTTGTCGATTTTCATAATTGACCTCCTATGTCTTTAATGCTTGTGGTTGGCAGACCCTTTGCATTATACCATAGGAGTTCTTTTTTTACTCATCGGCAAAAGCCTCTATTGAACCACTCGCTTAGCGAGTGGTTTTCTTGATACAAAAATAACCTTCTTGGATTTTTACCAAGAAGGTTATCTTTATTAAAACACTAATACTGCAATAATAGATATTATCAACGGATTCGATTCATCTCATGTTATTTCAACTTAAAGATTTTATTAATAAAATCTTTAACAGTTTAAGCACGATAATCTATATATGATGACAATAAGTTAAATAGACTCCTTGTGAATCTAATAAAACAATTTTTTCCATCTTCAGCACCTCTTATTAACCCAATTGCCGTGTACCCTGTTTCCGAACTATAATAATACAATGGTCCTCCACTCATACCATCTATAGTGTTTGTATCATCACTAAAAAGTTTATATGTTTTTGACGAACATATAGTTCCACTCGTTCTATACAAAGTTTGTTTCGGATCACCACCAACTTCACCCGGATAACCACTTGCTTTTATTTCCTTGTTGTTATAAGAAGTAAGTTTTGTTTCTAAACCTAGCCACCCAACATTATCGCCAATATTTGTTTCTAGTTCGATTATACCCCAATCATAATTTGTATTACCATCATCTACCCAATCAGAATTAACAACTATTCCACTGTATTCAGCAGAGCCATATGGCGATGATGAATTTGCTCTTGCAGGTGTAACTACTATATTTGTCGCATAATTCCCACCACTATATAATACATGTCCTGAAGTCACTACCGCAGCCGGTCCAATCATAAATCCGCTTGCTCTCCGTGTAGTTCCGTTTTTTCTATATGAAATGTATACTGTATTACGATGTTGACCGGAAGTTGCTGGATTGATTTCTGTCCATGTTCCTAATAATAGCCTAGAATCCTCTTGTATAGGAACCTCTCTCGGTAAATGATCTGGAACATATTCTTCAGTGTTAAGTACATCTGATGAATAATTAAAAATAGGTGACTGAGACAATTGCGTATTTCTATTCTGCAATTCGCTTTGTGTAAACCGTGTAACTTTATTTGTTGTTGCATCATATCTATATAATATTAATCCTTCAGTCGAGTCTGACTTAATATTTTCTGCCGTAACGTTAAAATGCAAACCAAAAATTATGAGAACCATAACAATTGATAATATACTTTTTTTCATAATCTTTACCTCCTACTCAATTAAAAAAACATTTGAAATAACGCCATGTTTAATTCTATAATAACCCTTATCCATTGGAATATTAAAATGCTTTTTTAACTCAATTTCAAACTCTATATTTTCTCCTTTAGATATTTTAAGCTCATAGCACTCAAATGTTGTACTCCTATTATCCTTGAAAGGATAATCATTCCATGATCCATTTTCATATCTCTGCAAAATAAAATTATCTACACCCTCAACGAAAATAAAATCATCATCACTATTATTAGTAATTTTGTATTTTATAAAATTGTCCGAAGATATATATTTAGTTTTTTCAGTATATATACAAACAGAATTCAAATCATCCTTTGTGGCTAAATCGGATTGTGGCGGAATATCAAAACTTTGCTCACATGCGGTAAGACTCAATATGGTTAAAATAATTATGAATATTCCACACAAATATATTCTTTTAGAATACATATAAAAAGCCTCCCTTTTAAAAAAACGCATAAGCCTTGTAAAATCACAAAGTCTTATGCGTCAACTGCTAATTTTTATATTTCCCAAATACAAATAAATAGGTGGTTTTCGCACAAGAATTCGAAAATAAGTAAATATGATTTTCATTCATACCACATCCTATCTATTTGTTTGTTTATATTATATCATAACTGATGCTTAGGTGTCAAGAAACATATATTTAATAGAAATGGTTGACTCATGCATAAATCCATCACATTATTTTGTTTATGTAATAACTAAATTAATCCCAACGATACTTTCAATGCTTCATTAATTTTTTTCGTTAATCCTTTATCCCTAATCATTCCCATTTTTCTTTCTAATTTATTTGCAGGCAATGTTATTATCTGCTCACATAATGCAACAGATTCAACCGTTAAGCCGTTTTTAATCGGAATCTCAACATGAGTCGGCATATCCTTTTTCGCTTTACTTGTCAGTGGTACAACAATAACTGTTGGAGAATTTGCGTTGCCAATATTATTCTGTACAATAAGTACCGGACGTTCTCCACACTGAACAGACCCCCCTTGCGAAAATAATTTTGCCATATATATTTCCATTCTTTTTATACTTGCATTATTACCCATCAAGCACTCTCCTTAAAAATGTTTTTCATAATTTACAAAACAAAAAAACATTTTCAAGAAAAATCATGACTACCGGCTAAGCCGGTAGTTTGCTCTGCGGCTGTAAGCCGCTGTTACTGGCTGGACTGAAAGTCCACTGAAATGATCTGCCAACCGCAAGCGGACTCTTAGCTACCGCTAAAGCGGTTGGTTAT
>CALWUY010000095.1 GCA_944384855.1 uncultured Clostridia bacterium
ATCAAAAATAAACAATAATAATATAAAAAAACAAAGATGCTATATATAAAAAAACAAAGATTGACTCATAATATGGATCGAATTTAGTCTGATTAGTTCTATATATAAACATTTAATATTTATAGAAATGGGTTAGGCAAATATGTATAATATGAATAGACAAACGAAAGAAAATAGGGAGTGATTTGGTGAAAATATTTGAAAAATCTAGAAATAAAAATAGAATTTTTAAGTTTATTATATATGAGTTTGTTTTTATTACTCCTATTATGCTCGGATTTATTTTGGTTAAACTTTTTCCATTCATATTGACGTGTTATTATTCACTTACAGATTGGAACGGAATAAGAGAGTCTATTAAATTTATTGGATTAGAAAATTTTATAGATCTTTTAAATGATGAAAATTACTGGAATTCTTTTTGGTTTACTATTAAATTTTCTGTTGTTTCGTTGGTGCTTATAAATGTATTAGGATTTGTGTTGGCATATTTTTTGATAAAACCACTTAAATGTAAAGATTTTTTTAGAGCTGGCTTTTATATTCCTAATACTATTGGAGGATTAGTATTAGGTTTCATTTGGAGATTTATTTTTACGGGATTATTTAAGAAATTATATGTTACTACAGGAATTGGTTTCTTTGGATTGCGATGGCTTTCTACTCCTAATACTGCTTTTTGGGGACTCGTGATTGTCCAGGTATGGGCACAGATGGGATATGCAATGCTTATCTATATTTCTGGCCTTATACAATTGCCAATTGATGTGATGGAGGCAGCTTCGATTGATGGGGCATCGCGTTTTAAAACGTTAGTTTATGTTCAATTTCCGTTATTAACTCCGACAATAACCAGAGCCTTTTTTATTACATTTTTGACCTGTATGAGAGTTTATGATTTAAATTTGGCTTTAACGGCAGGAAATCCGTATAGAAGTTCTGAATCTATTACAATGAATATCTTTAATACTGCATTTTCATCAAATGAAATGGCATATGGATGTGCTAAAGCAGTAATTTTTGTTTTAGTTGTAGTAGCAGTGTCATCTTTTCAGTCGTATTTAACATCGAAGAGAGAGGTGGCCTTATGATGGAGACTAAAAGAGCAAAAAGAGAATTGATTAGGAATAACATATATAGTGTTGTGATTGGAACTACATTGTTTCTTGTATTATTTCCATTTGTATTAGTACTTATGAATTCATTTAAGACTAATAATGAAATAAGTTTTAATTTATTGAAATTACCTACAGCCATGCACATTGAAAATTATGCGAGAGCAGCGAGGCTTATGAATTATTGGAAATCATTATGGAATACAACCTTGGTGACAGTAATGGGGTGTATGGGGCTTATACTATTTGGTACAATGACGGGATATTGGCTGACTAGGCATAAAGAAAAAATAAATAGAATTTTATATATCTTGTTTATTGGTGCAATGGCACTTCCATTTCAAGCAACAATGATTCCGTTTGTAAAAGTAATGAGTGTGCTTCAATTAACGGGTAATATTGTTGGGGTATGTATTTCTTATCTTGGAATGTGTGCGCCGATAACTGTGATTTTAGTAAGCGGAGCAGTGTATTCGATACCTTATGATATCGAGGAATCGGCAATTATTGATGGGTGTAATCCTTTACAAACATTTTTTAAAGTTGTTATGCCTAATTTAAAACCAATTATAAGTACATTTACAATTTTAAATGTTTTTTATATATGGAATGATTATCTTTTGCCGTTTATTTTATTAGGTGTTAATAAAGAGAATTATACACTACAGATTGCCCTTAAAAAGATTGCAGGAGAGGCTGGTAGTGGAACAAGATGGGACAATATGCTGCCAGCTATTGTGCTCTGTTTAATTCCTCCTCTTATTATATTTTTAGTAGGTCAAAAACATATTATTGAAGGAACAGTTTCTGGAGCTGTAAAAGGCTAGGATGTAATATATTTTTTAAGAAAGAGAGGTTAAATATGAAATGTATTGTGTTAAAGGAATGGGATGCAGGCGGACAAGCAAAAAGCTTTCCGATGGGAGTGATTGTACCGCCGGGGACTATTTGCGAAGTAAATCCTTATGCCGCTAAAAATTGGTTAATACCAGCGGGGGTATTAGCACCATTAACGAATGAAAACTTAAACAATGCTTACAATGAGAATAAAAAATAGGAGGATTGAAAATGAGAAAAAGATTTTTAGCGTTTTTAAGTGTGATCATGATGATATGTCTTACCGCATGCGGGTCATCAGAAAGCTCTGAGGAGATAAAAGAAACTTCTGGAAATGTAGAAGTGTCGACTACCGCTGTGGAATCAGAAGAAGAGATTGAATTGGTGTGGGCTACATTTAAAACAGATTGGGTGGATCTTCTTGAAAATGTTATTTTCCCGGAATATGAAAAAGAACATCCAGGAGTAAAGATATCGGTATATACGGCAGAATCCGGTGATTTGTTTGGCGATTTAAAAGCACTCCAAGCAGCTGGAAACCTTCCTAATATTTTTAATATGCGGGGTGACAGCTTTGGTTATGAGTATAAGAGCCTTCTCCAAGACGTAAGTGATTCTGCAGCAATAGCAAATGTAAGTGATGGAATGACAGATGGTTTTAATTGGGATGGAGGTATTTATGGTGCCTATTATAATTACGAGATTCATGGAATTATATGGAATAAAGCAGCATTAGCAGAGGTTGGTATTGAATCAATACCAACAACGAAAACGGAATGCTTTGATGCATTTAAAAAGCTTTACGATGCCGGCTATATGGGGCTCACATATCTCCAGACGGCACAGGTGCTTTATAATCATATGGGGAATGCACCGCTTGTTTTAGGGGGAGAGAGTGCATCGGAAAGATATCAAGGGCTTGTTGATGGGACGATAGACCCTACTACAGATGAATATTGGAATAAATTTTTTGATTTTCTGATAGAGATGTATGAGTATGTAGATCCAGAGTCAATTACGTATGACCAGAATGTTATGGTAGAGAAAGTATTTCCTGGAGAAAGTAAATATGGCTGGGAATTTGATTATGGGACAACAGGAGTCTACTATAAATATGATACGAATTTTACAGATGAATGGGAGATAGGACCGTTCTGCATTGATGATGAAAACTCCTATTTTATTCAAAATTGTCAAGGATATGTAGTCTCTAATCAAGGGACAGAGGCTGAAAATGCGGCAGCATTAGATTTATATAATTGGTGGTATACCAGTGATTTTGTAGCGGAGACATTGATAAAGGAATTCTCTGTACTGACTACCAATAAATCATATATACCTGATCCGGAAATGTATGATACGTATACGTATGATGCATATGAAATGGTAGAAGATGGTTTTGCAAGTCGTCCGATTACTTATTTTATGAATGATGATCTTTGTGCTAATTATGCAGCAGTAATTCAAAAAATGCTTGATCCAGCGCTCCCTGAATATGGAAAAAATGAAGCACTTAAAGAAGTTGGGGAAATTTTTAGAGCGCAGGAGCAGGAGTACATTCAAATAGAATTATTATGAGGATTATTATGAAAGATATAAATAAAGATTCGTATTATGAACTTTATAATAGAGTGCGTATGCCGGTTGTGGGATATGGAGATGCTCAAGGCCGTACTATAAACGAACAGGTGAAAAATTATTTGGATGCAATAGACGCAGGATATCGTATGTTTGATACAGCGTTTATTTATCATTCCGAACGGGCTTTAGGAATAGCAATTAAAGAAAGTGGTATTCCAAGAGAGAACTTTTTTATTGTATCTAAAATGTGGGATACGGCGATGCGGCGGGGAGAAGTTGATATGATGCGTCAATTTGAAGAATCTCTTAAGAGATTACAGACAGATTATATTGACTGCTATCTTTTGCATTGGCCCGTTATTGGAAAAATTGTTGATGCATGGAAAACGTGTGAGAAGTTTTACTATACGGGACATGTTCGTTCCTTGGGATTAAGCAATGTTAAGCGTCATCATTTTGTAGAGATTATGCGCAACTGTGATGTGCTTCCACATGTCCAGGAAGATGAATTTTCTCCGTGGTGTATGAGTAATGATGTTCGTAAATTTGATGAATTTTATGGGATTAGATATATTTCAATGATGTCGCTATGCAGACTGAAATATGAATCAGAGGATTCTATACTTAGAGTGATTGGAAAGAAGTATGGAAAGTCTATGTATCAAGTTGTTTTAAGATGGAATCTGCAGCACGGCGTGTGCCCGCTTCCAACGTCCCATAATTCTAAAAGATTACGGGAAAATCTAGATTTTTTTGATTTTGAACTCGCTAAAGAGGATATGTCGGCAATAGATGCATTGAACTTTGAAGGCCCTATTAATTGGGATCCCGATTTGTTTGATTTTTAATGAAATGGGGATAGGTATATGGAGCAATTGTCATTAACTTCAACAGTTACGTTATCGAACGGAGTCAAGATGCCGCTTCTTGGTTATAGTACAGAAGAAACTGCCTATGATCTAAAAACACAGGTAGAGATTATTGAAGATGCTATTGATGTTGGTTTTAGATATTTTGATACGGCGGAGACTTATCGTACTCAAAAAGCGCTGGGGATTGCGATCAAAAATAGTGGTATTCCCCGAGAGGAATTTTTTATAGCATCAAAGATCTGTATTGATGATATCAGGGATCGCTGCACTTATAGAGGTTTCGAAGAAACGATGGCTCAACTTGATATGGACTATATTGATCTTATTTCTATGCATTGGGCCTTCTCCGAACGGATGATGCCTTCATGGTGGCAGATGCAGGATATTTATGGTGATGGGCGAGCAAGAGCAATAGGAGGATGTAATTTTGAGATCCATCATATAGAAAAAATTAAGAATTTGATTGAAAAAGATGGCTATACAAAATACCTGCCAATGGTAAATCAGAGTCATTTTCATCCGCAGTTTACATGTAAAGAGCTACGAAATTATTGTATGGAGAATAATATAGTATTTGGTGGTTTGTTTGAGAAGGACCCTTTGTATTTGCCAACGAAACCTCTTTATAATTTGGAATCATCAAGGGGAGGGGAATGGTATGAACCTGGAGAAGATCCAACGGATCATTCTAAGGATCCTAGAAGAAAAAGAGATTATTATGATGATTTTGAAGTTATATCCAATATGGGAAAGGTATATGGAAAAACAAATACTCAGATCTGGATAAGATGGAGTCTGCAGCATGGAGTAGTTACAACGCCTAAGACAATTTGGAAACATAAAATGCAGCAATATATAGATGTCTTTGATTTTGAATTAACAAAAGAAGAGATGGATAAAATTGATGCGTTAAATATTAATCATAGGATTGGTTATCATCCGGATTATATTGATTTTTAGGAGGAGCTTCGTGGAATATAATAAAATCAGAGATGGCTTAACAGTATCTAAGATCGCGCTAGGATGCTGGAGAATGGATGCATTATCTGACGATTCATCATATGATGTTGTGCAGAATGCATTAAATCATGGTATTAATTTTTTTGATAATGCAGACATTTACGGAAATGGTGTGTCAGAAGAAAAATTTGGTAAGGCGTGGAAGAGAACAGGTGTCATGAGAGAAAATATCTATATTTTATCCAAGGCTGGTATTTGTGCGGAGGAGGGATATTATGATTTTTCCAAGAACCATATTGTTGAAGCGGTTAATGGCAGCCTGAAACGATTACAGACAGAGTATTTAGATGTGTTGCTTCTTCATCGACCAGATACCTTATATGATCCAGAAGAAGTATCAGAGGCATTTGAAGAGCTCTATGCATCTGGAAAGGTCCGCTTTTTTGGAGTAAGTAATCAAAATTCTTTTCAAATTTCACATCTGCGTAAATTTGTGAAACAGGATATTATATTTAATCAAATGCAATTTAATGTAACGCATACGAATTTGATTGATGCAGGCCTAACCGTTAATAATTATTTTGATTCGGCTATTGATCGATCTGATGGGGTGCTGGAATACTGCAGAGAAAATGATATTGCTCTTCAAGCGTGGTCACCATTCCAGTATGGTTTTTTTGAAGGAGTATATATTGATAACCCTAAGTATGAAAAGCTGAATATAGAATTAAAAAAAGTGGCTGAAATGCAGGGGGTTAATACATCTGCGGTAGCAGTAGCTTGGATTCTAAGACATCCGGCATTCAAGCAGGTGATCATTGGAACAATGAATCCGGACCGTTTATCTGCTATATGTGAAGCTGTAACGGTTAAATTAACAAAGCAGCAGTGGTATGATCTCTATAAGTCGGCAGGTAATATGATCCCGTAGAGTTTATAAAAATATAAATTATATTTAGACAGAGGAGGATAAAAAGATGA
>CALWUY010000096.1 GCA_944384855.1 uncultured Clostridia bacterium
GGTCCTGCTTTTCCCGTTCCTCGCACAGCATTTCATACACCGGGTCCGGCAGCGGCAGCGTGCGGCGGCTGGATTTGTTTTTCATTTCCTCTACGGGTTCGACGATGACCTTGCCGTTTTCCTTATATTCAATGATCTTGGTGTCGAGCAGAATGGTTTTCTTTTCCCAATCCACTCTCGACCACCGTGCGCCCAACGCCTCGCTGCGGCGCAGCCCCAGACCGCCCGCTAACATCACCGCGGGATAGATAATATCCCCGCGGATGAGCCCCAGCATAGCGATCAGTTCTTCCTCGGAATAATTATCTCCGGTAAACTTGTTTTTCTTCGGGCGGTCGATACGGTCGAAGGGATTTGACTCGATCAGCCCGTCCTTGAATGCTCTTTTGAAGGCACTGTGCAGGACGGTGTGGTAGTGGATAACGGTGTTGGCAACAACGTGTGATTCGAACATCCAATCATAGAAATCTTCAATGTCCTTTGCGGTGATGCTTCCGACCGTCAGGTTACTGCGGGCAGTAAAATACCGCCGAATTCTACCGTTTATCATTCCGCGGTAGCTTTCGGCGGTACTTTTTTGAATGTTTTTCTCGATCTTTTTATAGTAGGCACACATATAATCGTAGATCGGAATATCCGAGGCGGGCTTTTGGTTTTGGGCAATCTGCTCGGCATATGACTGTTCAAAGGCTTGTACCACCTCTCGGTACGCTTTGTTCACCTTTGATTTGTTTGAGCCTTCGGGAAGACCGAGGGCGCGCCATACGGGTTTTGTTTTGCCATTTTCTCTGACCTGTATCACGGCATACAGACGGCCTTTCTTAGCCTGTACGCTGGCCGCAAGTGTGTTTTTGACATCCATTCGTCATCACTCCTTTTTTGTTTTTGCCAACACGAACAATACCACAAGTCGGTTCACAAGTCCAGACATTATCGGAAGTTTTCTCAAGAAAGTAGACTGTGGGGTTCGAACCTGTTCTGTCCTTTTGCTGTAAATAATCGATCAGCTGCGATTTGGCAATGCGGTTTTCTCTGCCGACCTTAACCGCCGGCAGTGTTTTTTCTTTGATGAGCTTGTATACGGTTTTTGTACTGACTCGCAGTATCTTCGCTACCTCGGCGGCTGTCAGTGCCGCCGGATAGCAGCGCAATTCTTTTTCGCGTTCTTTTTTCGTCATAGGCAATTCCTTTCTTCTACATTTCCATAATCGGTTCTTCGTTTTCTTCTGCCGATATATCATCTCCCGAATCAGTCGCGGCGGTGAGGATACCGACCGCAAGCCCGATAACGGCACCGAGGTTGGAGGCGTTTTCCTGCGCCTCAATGCGCTTTCGGCGTTCCTCCGGGTCCTCGGAAGCGCCGTCAATTATACTGCCAGCTTCCAGAATACCGCGCAGACCAGCAGAGACAGCGCCACCGCCGATACCGCCGTGGCTATCATAATTTTCAATATTTTTCGGCGCAGTTTCTCTATCGTGCTGTCCAACGTCTCGGTACTCTTTGAAAGGGTTTCGGAGCAATTCAAAATAAACCGCTCTTGATTCTTCCCAGCCTGTTCGACGAGGCTTTGTATCTGCGCCGCTGTTTTGCGGTTCTCCGTCACCACTTCCCGCACCGTCTTTTCCATATACTCCGCCTCGATATTCTGTATCCGGGTGCAGTGGTCGCTCAGTTCCTCCGCCGTCGCCAGCCGTTCGATCATCTGATACAGTTTCGTCTGAAACTCCACCGCGTCCGCCAGCAGCTTGCTCTCCCGCTTGCGCTGTTCTATCGGGATCGCATACACCTGCGGCTGATACGGGATCTGTTCCAGCTCGAACAGCGTCCGTGTGTTTTTCTTCCGCAGCATATCCATTGCCAAGTTCTGCTGTGTGCTGTTTTCTGATTGTGAATTCATATTCCAATACCTCTTTCAAATATTTTTCGTCGTGCAGGCGAATATCCCTGCACTTCATTCCGTTCGGGCAAGTGAAGGTGATATATTTTCGCTCGTCCGTCCATGTGACACCGTAGCCGAGCCGCCGCATCTCCCGTATAAAATCCGCACGGCTGCCGCTGCGGTTCATCACAAAATCAATATCGGACATCAGCTTGAACTTCCAGCTGTCACCCTTTGCCGCGGCGCGGTACTCGCGGCTGGAAATGTTTGCACCGTCTTTTTTATACGGTTCCAGAACACTCAGCCCATGCTGCTGACAGATGCCGTCGTTGAGTGAGCGCAGCTTTGTCAGCGTGCCGGGGCTTTGGCGGAGTTTTCTTCCGTTTTCGTAATGCACGGAGTTGATGACAAAGTGATTGTGCAGGTGTGCAACATCGGTGTGCGTGGTTACCAGCACCTCATGCCCCGGCCACGCCTTTTTCGCAAACGCCAATCCGATTTCGTGCACCTGCTCGGCGGTCACGCTTTCGCTCGGCGAAAAGGACTGCACATAATGATAAAAATTCATTCCGCCTTTTTTGTGATGTGCAGTCTTGGTTGCCATAAATTCCGTGAAAGCATTTTCGCCGTTGCAGTTTACGCCGCTCACCAATCGGCGGCCGCTGTCCTCGTCCGCCACCTTTTTCTGCTGCAAACAGTAGTCGATCACCGCTTTCATCGCGCTGATGCTTTGCCTCGATTCGGGAATAAAACTTACCGTT
Organism: uncultured Clostridia bacterium; assembly: GCA_944384855.1. GTDB lineage: Bacteria > Bacillota > Clostridia > Oscillospirales > Acutalibacteraceae > UBA737. Next base: position 2,642 of record CALWUY010000096.1, read on the forward strand.
GCCATTATCCTTTCCTCGCAATGCTGAGCAACTGCTCGTAGATTTTCTTTTGCCCGTCGATCATATCTTCGAAGTTGTATGACCGAAACGCGCCGGCATTGATCTTCGCCGAGATTTGATTCAGGTTATTGCCGATGCGTTTGAGTTCGATCAGCAGGGGCTTCACATCTTCCGCAACATGGATGGGCGTTTCCAGCGACAGTAAAACGAGATAGTCGGTGATGCTGCGCTCGGCGCGTTTGGCATTGCGTTCGATGCGTTCTTTTTCGGCTTTGGTCAGCCGAATCGTCAGCGTGGTGTCACGCCGTCTTTGTTTACTCATAATTATCACTCTCCGTTTCCAAGTTCAGTGGGTTCGGGCTGCCGCCCGAAAATAATGGGGTCCCCGAAAAGTCGCAAGACTTTTTGGGGAGAGGAGCAACCGCCCGAAAAGCGACGCTTTTGCCGCTTGCGGCAAAACGAGCCGAAAAGGCGAGTTGCGACGAGCGGCGACCGGACAGCCGGACGCTCTGCTTGCCCCGGACGAAGTCCGGGAAATCGGTGAAACCGACGCTCCCGCAAACGCCCCGAATTTGCTTTGTTTCCGGTGCATCGTCGGTTTACCCTACTCCCCGCCGAAAGCGGCACAAATCGCCTGTAAACCGCCGACAGGGACGAAAGGAACGCTTGGGACGAACCGATTGGGGGTACACCGATTTAACCGTCACCAACGGCACTTTCGTCACCGGCAGAAAAGGAATATTCGATTTCCAGCAGTCGGGCGCCGTTGCTGCGGTGACTGCGAAAACTCACGCCGAAATCGGCAAGGCGATATTCCCAAAGATTCATCAGCCGTTTAAGTCCTCTTGCCGATACCGCCTGTCCTGCGTATTCGTTATACCGTTCGCAAAACTCCGTGTTGCTGCCGCTGTATTTTTTCTGCACTCTCATAAAATCAATCAGCAGTTCCATCTCCTTCGGCAGCAGCATTTCCCGGTTCTCCATGCTGTCTCCGAGCATTTTCCAAACAAATTCCTCTTTGGAAAACCGCAATTCAAGCTGACGGTCCTCCACATCACGACCGGTGCAGTAGAGGGTGGCGCTGTCGGCATTGCGGCGGCTCTTGTCCAGCACGAAAGCGGTATCCACTGCACCTACGATTCCGGTGGTGCCGGTCAGTTTGTTGAACGGATCGCTGTCGCCTTGTTTACGCAGATGGTGCACCAACAGAAGACAGATATCGAGCTCGTCCGCCAGCCGTTTCAATATCCGTATTTCCTCATAGTCATTTGCGTAAGAGGTGTCGATACCGTTGTTGCGCACGATCTGAAAGGTATCTACGGCAACAAAAACCGTGTTGGGATACTCTTTCACAAAATCACGTATCTGTTCGCACAGCCCGTCGGACAGCGTTCCGGCAGAGGTAGCAAAAAACGCATTGGGCGGAACTTCATCGGTGATGCAAAGCAGACGGTTCTGCACACGGCGCAGCGTATCCTCCAAGCAAAGATACAGCGTTGTTCCTCCGGTTGTTTTCAGATCCCACATCGGTTCGCTCTTTGCAATACGCACACACAGATCCAGCACCCACCACGATTTACCGATTTTTGATGCGCCGCCGAGGATGCACAATCCCTGCGGCAGCAGGGTGTCGACACAAAACTTTGTCGGCGGAAGCTTCATGTCCATTAAGGTTTCGCCGTCGATAACGGCGAGTTTTGTTTTTTCGTCAGCCATACTGAAATCTCCTTGTAAAAAAGTAAGAGCGAAAACAGCGGCGGCGGAACCGGTGCTTTTGCTCTCCTATCTATCTAATGTCTGAAAACAGAAAAATCACATAAAATGCTGTGAGCGCAAAAATTCGTTTCTGAAATTTTTGTAATTTCCGGTGACAGCGAAACGGTTTTATGGTATACTGATCACAGAAACGAGGTGGCGCACATGAATCTGATCGAAACAAGACCTATCGGCGAAACGTATTTCAACCATTTTGCCGTTGATTTCAGTGATACGAATATCCGGCTGAACGGAAAGCAATATCCTGCCGGGAAGGTCACGCACGAGATTTTTTGCCTCTCGCCCGAATGGGTAAAGACGCTTTTTTATAAGGGCGACGCTTTGTATGAGCTTTGCCTCCGCTGGTCAGGCGAAGGATATTCCGTTGAACTGTTCTCCGAAATACAGAACAGCCTTTTTGATATACTGGACTACGTCAAGGATGTCCCGCCGTTTTGTCATTTTGACACCGACGGAGAATATGCGGCTCTGAACAGATTTTTCTGTAAGGGTGCGCTGCAAAGCTATGAAGATGCTTTCCGAAAATGCGGCACGGTCTTTTATGATCAATTGCCCCGAGAGAACAGGCTCCGCGCACACATGACGGCGTTTTCCTGGATCGCGTTCTCTTATATTTACCTTGCCGGAGACACGCTCAACTTTTTAAGCGTGGCAAATGTGTACTTTGTGAATCTCACGGAAAACGATAAACGAACCAAACATGAATTGGCGGAGCTTGCGCGGGAAATGTTCGGCGATCCCGAAATAACCAAAAAAATAGAGCAAAGCAACCATGCGGAAGCCTTCAACAATTTCACCCTGCACCCGACCGTGGAATACGCTCCCGTGATCATGACAACCGAAAGCGGCAGCGTTCTCGGCAAGAGGATAATGTTTAACCGGATGCTCAATTTTTATATCACCGATATGTTTGCCGGACTTGCCGCCGGGCATTACTCCCGTCAGTGCGGAATCTGTCACCGATTTTTCTTTATGCAAACGGCGCATAAGCAACTGTATTGCAGCACCGTCAATCCGGAGTACGGCGTTCCCTGCGCCTATGTTGCAAAAAACAAATTGAATATGCCGAAGCAAAAGAAAAAGGACGGTTTCGGCTATGCGATTTGGAAAAAGAGATACGATTCTCTGCGCAATGAAAAGCACAAAACCAATAAAAACCTGCCGTCCGCCAAATATGATGTGGATGTGTGCGATAAGGCTATCGAGCTTGCTAAACGGCATTATGAAGAGGCACAGATTGATTTTGATTACGCGCAAAATCAGTATGAGCAGGATATGATTTTACGGAACCTGATCAACGAGGCAAAAGAGGCACTGGGTAAAAAGTAATATCATTTTTCTTTGGGAAGGGGGTGCGCGTATGGACGCCGAATACAAAAAGGCTGCCGAAAAACTGCTTTGCGGCATTACGGATAAGCGGCTGCACGAACCGATGATATGGAACGATATTCTTTCTTCTGTCCGTTCGGGCAAGCTGCGGCTTTGGGAAATTAACGATGAAATTCTGCGTATCAAATATTTCTGCAAAGAAAAAATCGAACGCGCATCCGCCTTTACCGAAAGCGATAAAAGCGGTGTGCGGTTCGATGATCTGAACGCATATTTTGTTGAGGCAATCAAAAACGGTGATAAAGGATATTTCGAGGCGTTTATCCGCGCTTACGAGCCGGTACTGCAAAGCCGCGCCGAGCGTTTCGTTTCACATTATAATCTGTCTGCGGACGATGCCGAGGACATCAAGCAAATCTTTTTGGAGACCCTGTGGTTTGCTTTTCTCGATTACGATGCCGCCGATCCCATTCCGCTTTTGCAGTATGTAAAAAAAGCGGCGGTGCAGCGCCAGCTTGATTATATCCGCACAACGAAAAACGCCTGCACCGTGCCGACGCAAAACGGATATGCCGAGCTGCGAAAGGTCATGCACATTTATAACAGCGCTCCCGAGCTTTCCGCCGATGTGCGTATTGCGCTTGCCGTAAAGGAAACCGGATTTTCCGAAGAAAAAGTTACCGAGCTTGTTGCCGTCGGCAAGGCTTGCGAATATCCCGTCGGCATTGTCCCGGCAGAAGAAAACGAAAGCGCGGCGGACGGCACCGTTGCGGACGAGCTTATCGAAGATCCGTCGGTATCTCTGTTCGGCGAGGTGCTGCGCAGTATTTACCGCGCATATTTCCGCGATGCCGCCGACAAAATCTCCCCGAAGGATAAGCAGATTTTATCTCTTTCCCTCGGCGTATGTTTTGATTGCTTTGGCGTTTTCAAGCCCAGCACCTATGCAGAAATTGCGTTAAAACAAGGCGCGTCGGGCGAAAAAAGCATTGAGAAAAAGCGCAAAGCGGCAATCGAAAAGTTTGCCAGGGAACTGTGCGCTATGGGCTTTTGCGACGGCGTTTTGTTAAAACAAACGGCTATAACGGTCATAAAAGAAAAAGACAAGAAAACAGTGCAGTCAGCCGCCTACGCCTATACGCCTTACGGTGACGGAAAAGCCGGAGAGATTCTGTATACCACCAACGGTAAGCGCCGCTTTCAGATCATTCGTCTTGCGGAATTTGATGTGACGGGCGCTTACGCAGAACAGGCTGCAAAAATCATCGACGGCATGAACGGGAATTTTATCAAAGAACGGTTCTACGCTATCCCGCTTGAAAGCCTGCCCCGCATCAATAGCCATAATGCAAACCCAAGAATGCCGTTTTATCATCCGCCACGCACAGGCGGGCAGGAATAGTTTCAAAGCCTTCTCTCGATTTTTTCGAAAGAAGGCTTTTTTCTGCCGTTTAATTTATGACTTTTTCTTGTAAACCCCGAATAAACCCCTATTAAGCCTTGTGAAATCTCAAAAAATGTGATATAATATATCTTGTAGTATTGTATTTTCGTGAAAATGGGGGATTCCGCTATGGATAACAACCTTGAACGCTGGTATTCAATGAAAGAAATTATGGAATATTTGGGCGTCAGCCGTGATACCGTTCTTGACTGGATCGAGCGCAGAGAAATGCCCGCCGCCAAGATCGGCAGGCTGTGGAAATTCAAAATCAGCGAAGTGGACGCCTGGATGAAATCCGGCGT